>JBOHFK010000024.1:0-51854 GCA_050699635.1 Pseudonocardiaceae bacterium
TAGCGTACAACTTGCGGGGCTCGTCAAACAGGTTTCGCTGTCACATGGTGTGGCTCTCACGGGGGGCTGGTGCCGGTCTCACGGGTACCCGGCTGCCCCTGGACGGGGGAGGACTGTCCAGGGACGGCCGGGCCCGGCGCACCGCCGGTGGATGTCTTGGCGGCTCTCCCGGGTGAATCGTCAGGATGAACACCTGGGAGACGCTGCAGCGGCACCCCTGGTTGCCTAGCGCAAGGGGGGTAGTTCGTGATCCGATTCAGGGGTGAACAGCGACATGTCTCAACCGAGTCCCGACGTTGCCGCGCCGCAGGGTGACGCCGCCAGCAACTTCCCCTGGTTTGACGACCTGCCGATCGATCTTGACGCCGTCACGCTCGGGCAGGGTGTGGAGTTGCACCCGCTGTGCGAGCCCCTGGCGTCACTGGTGGGTGTGTGGCGCGGCAAGGGCCTCGCCCAGTACCCTTCGTTGCTCGGCGAGTTCCCCTACGGTCAGCAGATCAGCTTCTCCCACGACGGCAGGCCGTTCCTGGTGTACGAGGCGCGGGCGTGGCTGCTGAGCCCTACCGGCAAGGTGCTGCGTCCGGCGGCCCGTGAGGTCGGGTGGTGGCGGATGGATGAGGACGAGACCATCGAACTGGTCCTCGCGCACATGTTCGGGATCTGCGAAATCTATTACGGTGGGCGGGTCAGCGAGACGTCGTGGGAGCTGCTCGCCGATTCCATCACGCGGACCGACACGGCCCGGGAGACCGCGGCGGCTGCCCGCATGTATGGCATCGTCGAGAACGGTGATCTGGTCTACGCCGAGGAACGGGCGCTGCGCGGCCTTCCCACCAAGCCCCACCTGTCGGCCCAGTTGCAGCGCATCGCCGGCTAGCCCGGATCGGGTAGCGCCCAGCGGTGATCACTGTCCGGGTGGGAATACCAGACGTACTGGTCGGTGGCGGTGGCGGTGATGCCGAACTGGTCGTAGCTGGGTCGCCCGGCCTGCTGCCAGAACTCGTGGGCCTGCTCGACGCGGTCCCACAGCCGCTGCGGGCCGGTCTGGCAGACCGGAAAGCCGCCGGCACTGTCGGTGCTGTGGACCGAGGCTCGGGAGCCGTCGGGAGCTGACAGATGGATCCCTGGTGCGCCGTCCGCGGTCAGCTGTCCCCAGGTCACGCCCGGCAGGTGCCATTGGGCGACGAAACCGAACAAGCAGTCGGAGTACAGCAAAGCCGGCTGGGTGACCGAGCGCACCGGTACATCGTCGGATTCCCAGATCAGGTCAGGGGCTGAGAAGTCCACGGTGTGCCGCAGCCACATAAACGAGGTACCGAACGGCAGGAATCGTCCGGTTGCCGTCCCATCGCCGTCGACGGTGAGGCGGGCCACAGTGCCGCCGATCTTGCCTCGCACGTCGACCAGGAGCACCGCGTCTGGTGCGGCTTGCTCCAGCCATGGGGCAGGGATGGCCGGTACCGAACAGGTGGCGATGATCCGGTCGTACGGAGCGCCGGGCGGGTAGCCGCCTGCACCGTCCACAGCGGCCAGGGTCGGGGTGGAGGCGTTGGCACCCAGCCGCTCATTGGCCAGCCCGATCAGTTCCGGGTCGAGGTCCACGCTGGTCACATACTCGCTGCCGAGGCGTTCGCACAGCAGCGCGGCGTTGTAGCCGCTGCCCGTGCCGATCTCCAGCACCCAGCAGCCGTCGGTGACGTCGAGTTCCTCCAGCATACGCAGCATCAAGGAAGGCAGGGTGGACGAACTGGTATACATCGGATAGGTGCCGGGCCGCAGCGCCGGGGACATCGGTACCTGGACCACCTTGGTGATCAGAGTCTGGTCGCTGTAGACGGCTGCCAACCACTCGCCGCGCCGCTGCGGGTCGATCGAGAGCAGGCACGGTGCGTTGAGTTCGGGGTAGTAGCTGGGCACATACGGGTGTCGCCAGGTGCGTTGGAATACTTCCCGCCATTGCGGGGTGCGCAACGTCCCATCCGCGGTGAATTGTTCGGCCAGATCCCGCAGCCGACGCTGCGCTATCTTCTGCTCCTCTGGAGTGAGATCGGTGGGGTAACTCACCACGGGCTGCTCCCTTCGTGATTTACATCGGGGAACTGGGGCGACTCGGATTGGGTCGGAGTGGGCCGCGCAGCGGGCCATTCAATCGCGTCCAGGCACCGCGGCGGTTCGGTCGGCGGCGACGCGGTCTGTCCGCCGAGTCGGCGTCGCGTACCGCGATACAGACCGGACACCGCCGACCCGGGGGGCAGACCAGCGCCGCCGCCCACACCGTGCGCCCGCACAGCGCGACGCAATGGTCCGGGTTTCTGGGCGTCATCATCTCCTCGGCCACCAGATGCTCAAAACCGTCCCGAGCGCTGGTCACCGACACCGTGATCGTCCGCCACGACCGGCGCTCATCCCCGACGCCGGTCATACCGGCCATGCCCGACCTCCAATCGGCACGAAGCACCTTCGCAGGAAGTGACCGATTGGGCATCGGTATCTCCACTGTGTGTTTGGTTGGTGATTGGCTGACCGTCAGGAATTGAGCGTCGAGGACCGCTCTCTGCTGGGTCTCAATCCGCGCCTAGCCGCCGACCCGGCAGCCAGGGATGGTCTGGCCGGGCTGGGTAAGGCGATCGTCAGGATTACCCGGGTTCCCAGGTAAGGACGTCGTTGAGTACCTCAAGTGCGCTGCCTTCCACCTGGTGCAGCACGAGTGCATCGTCAGGAACAATCAGCGACGACATCCGCTTGCGCCAGGCGAAGCAATCCCGGCCGAATCCCTCGATGTGAATCAGGTCGAGCCAGCCATCACTGACCCGATATGCCACCAGCGGAGCATCCGGACCGGGTGCCGTGCGCTGGAAGAAAAAGCCCTCCTGCTTGGCATAATCGAGAAGACGTTTCGCGATCGCCACATCCGCGCTGTCAACTGTCTCCATCAGCCCTCGCTCCCGGACTCCTGCCACGAAACTCGAATACCGCTCACCACGACAGCCACCAGAGACGGTCCGCTGAGAGCCGCGGTGAGTGCAGCGCAGCGGCCGTCGCCGGTGAGCGTGCACGCCCTGTGCAGGATGTCGGGATGTCACCGGGACGGCATGCGCGGTCTTCTTGGCGGCTTCTTAGCGGCGAATGTCGTCGGATCAGCCAACTAGCTCCTCTACGACGCTGTATGGCCGTCACGACCCGTTACCCTGGTCTGTCAGCGGAGGAGTCAGTGACTGGAGGTGTTGATGGCCGAGGTGCCGACGCTGCTTAAGGTGCTTCTGACCGAGCGCCACCTGCAGCCTCACCCCGTCTTCTGCCGTGAGTATGAGAAGGCCGCTCGACGTATTGATCCGGCTCTGGTCGCGACGGCTCCCGGTCGTGAGCAGTACCAGAGGTGGCTGTCCGGTCGGGTCAAGACCAAGCCGCATCCGAGCCACTGCCGGGTCTTGGAGCGCATGTTTCCGGGCCGGACGGTGATAGAGCTGTTCAGCCCACACAGCCCACCCGAGCAGGACGAGACACCAGTAGGTAAGGAGAGCGCTACGAAGAGGCGACGTTTATTCGAGTTCGGTGGCGCAGCGATGGCTGGTGTGCTATTGGACCGATTGTGGACTGAACCAGCTCGAATGCATGAGGCATTGGACACGACCAGCGTCAGCGAGACGCGGCTGACTGATCTGCAAAGAACAGCGGCGAGGCTGGGTGTACGGGTCGTGCGGGTACCGCCCGCAACGCTGGTCGACGAGACGTTGATGCGTTTCCGCGAGACGCGTAAGCTCGCACTGAAGAAACAGACACTTGCTGCGCAGCGGGAAATCGTGCGCTGCGCAGCAATGTATGCGACCGTCATGGGAGAAATTCTGTTCAACGAGGGCCAGTCTTCGCTTGCTCACAGCTGGTATATGGTCGCAGGTCGAGCCGCGCTGGAGGCAGGGGATCAATACCTGGCGGACATCTCCATGGCCGGAGACACGTACTTGGCCACCTATAGTCCGGATCCGCGCGCCGTGCTCGCGACTGTCGATTCACGGCTTGAAAGTAAGCACGCCGCATCTCCCGCCATTGCGTGGTTGTGGGGCTTTAAGGCCAAAGCTCATGCCATGCTTGGCGATCGTGCCCCGTTTGAGCTGGCTGTAGACAGAGCCCGGAAGGCCCTAGACTCTTCCCCTCCCGACCTGGTGCAGCCCGGGATATTCTCGTTCTTGCCCGAAAAGTTGGCGTTCTACGAATCTCGCGGATTAGTCGAGCTAGGGCGTACGGAGCAAGCTTTGGTGGCCGCGGAACGCGCGATTACTCTCTACGATTTCGATGAGACAACAGAACCAGCGTTGGTCCGGTTTGAACAGGCGAGCGCGTTAGCTCAAGCAGGAGAGATCCACGAAGCATGCCGCGTGGCGACCGCTGCGGTGCTCGACCGGCGTACCTACCACGGTGTTACCGTGGTTACGCGCGCCCAGGAATTTGATCTGCTGCTTGGTCCGTCGAACCGTGGTGCTGTTCAGGACTGGCGCGGACTGCTTGCGTCAATTCGGTCACCACGGCTGACCCTCGATGCCGCCGCTGAGGAGTCCGTCTGATGTCCGATAAGAGAGTACTCCTAGAACGATACGTGCAGGCGGGGAAGTTGATGCAGCTTTCTAGCCTGACCAGCGATGGCTCTCCTGTGGTCTGCAATGTCTGGTACGACGTTCATTTCGGTCCGGATGTTCTTCGTTTCATCTCTCGATACGATCGCCAGCATAGTCAGAACCTCCGTATCGACGGCCGTGTCGCTGGCGGAATTATCGCTATGTCATTGGAAGGACTAGGGCAGGTCGTACGCGGAGTCACGTTTACCGGATTCGCACGTGAGCTGTCGACTTACGGGATTGAAAGAGAAATAGGAGCCTTTGTGGCGCGTTGGCCACGCGCAGAACCGGCTTTGAATCCAAGTCGGCTGGCTCGCGGCGAGATAGCCACTCGCCTCTATGAGGTGACAATCGCCGAGTGGGTGCTCTTTGACGAAGAAAACTTCCCCGATCAGCCGCGGCAAGTTATCAATGCAGTGCGGTGATGTAATGGGCCAAAGAGACGACGGCAATCTGCGGTCCATGGGGATCACAACAGGCACCTTGGCGCGCTGCGCTCCGCTGATGGCAGCGTGGCAGCCTCTTGCGGCGTGACGTCCCGATATCTACAGGAGATCTACATGGTCGATACTGAGATTTTCTCCATCCTTTCTGTCTCCGACCTGGCCATGGTCTTGCTAATCCGTGCGGATGGTTCTGGCCGTGCGATGCCCACCGTGGAGCTCAGCAAGATCAGCGCCGTGGTGGAGGAACTCGTCGATTTGGGCATTCCCGCAGTAAAAGTGTTCGCAAGCGGTGACGCGCGTAACTGTACCGGATCACGAGGGAAGGCTCCAGGTAGCCTGATGGCGCGCGCGATCGGCGAGGTCAAAGAAGCGCATTCTTCGATGATTGTGATGACCGAGACGTGCCTATGTTCATACACTGATTCCGGCGAGTGTCATTTGATTGACCGGACTGGACACCCAGATCAGTTAGCCACGATTGAGGCCATTGCTGAACAAGCCGTGGCCCAGGCCACGGCAGGGGCGGACGTGGTTGGTCCTGCGGCGATGATCAACGGCAGCGTGAGCTGCGTCCGGCAGGCACTCGAAGACACCGGCCACTCCGAGGTCCAGATCATGCCGCACCTGATTTTCGACTCGCGCCTGTACGACGCCTACCGGCAGACCATGGACGCAATACCCACCTCCGGCGAGCGTCGTGTCTTCCAGATTGATCCGGCGCAACCGGAGACCGCGCTGCGGGCATCGCTGGGATTCGTCGACGAAGGCGCGGACATGCTGCTTCTAGAACCGGCACTGTTCTGCGCGGACGTGCTGACCGCGCTCAAGCAGGCGTGCCAGGTACCGATCGCCCCGTTCTCGGTGTCCGGCGAATACCTGAAGCTCCGCTCAGAGGGCGACTCTCCGCTACTCGTCGAGCTGTTCACCATGCTCAAGCGGTCTGGGGCGGACCAAATCATTACCTACGCCGCCGCCGACATCGCCCGCAGCATCCGTTAGACCGTTACCCGGATCTGCCGCAGGATCGCCTCGGCGCCCTGCTCGAGCATCGTGCGGGCAAGTGTCTCTCCCAGCCGTTTGGCGTCCGTGCCGGTCGCGAAGGAGAATACGCGCTGTGACCCGTCCAGCGAGGTGACCTGCGCGGTTAGCTTCAACCCGTCCCCGGAGTGCATCGCATACGCGCCTACCGGCACAGAGCAGCCACCGTGCAACTCAGCCAGCAGTGCCCTCTCGGCGAGTACCGCGGCGTCTGCTGCGGGGTCACCGTAGGAGTTCAGCATTTCCCATAGCTCGCTGTCAGCCGCACGCAGCTGAATACCCATGGCGCCCTGCCCCGGAGACGGAGGAAAATCATCAAGCGGGAGCAACTCGGTGATGCTGTCCGCCAGTCCGAGGCGCCGCAGACCGGCCGCGGCCAAGACGACTGCGTCCATTCCGGTCTTCAATTTCGCTAGCCTCGGCGGCACGTTTCCTCGGATCGGGATGATCGTGAGGTCTGGACGCAGCGCCTTCAACTGAGCGGCCCGTCGCGGCGACCCGGTGCCCACCCGAGCACCGCGCCGCAGCCCGGCAAGAGTCGAACCGCACAGCGCGTCATGGACGTCTTCCCGCGGCGGCGTCACCGCCAGCACCAAGCCCTCCGGCATCGCGGTCGGCAGATCCTTCAGGCTGTGCACGGCGACGTCGATCCGGCCTTCCAGCAGCTCTTGGCCCAGTTGGTTGGAGAACGCGCCGCTCCCGGTCCCGCTCGCGCCGCTGACCTCGCGCAGCGAGCTCCTACGGTCCCGGTCCCCGTCCGTCATCACGACCCGGTTCCTGAAGTTCACCACCGGACACGGACCGCCCAACCGGGCCAGGAACTCAGCCACCATCGCCTGCGCGAGACGGCTGCCACGGGCTCCCACGACCACGGTCTCCATGACCCCGAAGGCTACTGGCCCGACGCGACGGGTCCAGAGGGTGTTCGCCAACCAAGTGCTCGCAGCGTTCGTTCAGCCGCTAACCAATCTTGCTTCGCCCTGGTCAGACCGGCCGCGCTTCGACGATGCGCATGGGGCTTGCGGTCGAGATGACCTTATCGAGACAGAAGCCGGCAGCCTCGAACAGTGCACTGAACTCATTCGTCGTCCGTTCACGTCCTCCGGTGACGGTCAGCATGACGATGTCCAGGGCGCGGGCCCGCGGGTCGGCCTGTTCCTCGGAGATCACCCCTTCGATGACGAGCAGCCTAGAGCCGTCGTGAGCAGCTCGGCGTATCGCACGCAGGATTGCAACGCATTTTTCGTCTTTCCAGTCATGCAATACCGCCATCAGAACATAGGCATCGGCGACGGGCAGCGGATCGACGAAGAAGTCGCCAGCTGTGGTCGTCATTCGCTCGTGGCCGGTATCCAAGCGATCGATCACCTCTGGGAGCTCGAAGAGTACGCCGTGGGATTCCGGTACGGTGTCGAGTACAGCGAGCAGCAGGTGTCCTCGGCCGCCCCCGCTGTCGGCGATCGTTCTTAGCACGGTGAAGTCGTATCCGTCCAGGACCGCGGCAACTTCGGCGCCTGCCTTCGCGGCCATGGCGCGGCCGAATATGTCGGCGTCACCGGGGCGCGCCTGGAGGTAGGCCCAGATGCCTTTGGGTTCCAGGGTTTCGAGGCCAGGGCTGCCGTTCCGGACCGAGTGCCCGAGTTCGGTCAAGCTGCCCCAGATCAACGGCACCCCCATCATCTCCGGAGATGGCCGCATGGACATCGGATGGTCGGTGCAGAGCAGCCGCGACGAGAGCGTGTGCTGGTAGCCGCCGTCCTGGTTCGTGAAGACCCCGTGCGCGGCGAGCAGGCGCAGCACCCGGTCCAGCGCATCGGCGTCGACCGCACAGAAAGCAGCGAGATCGGTAACCGGTACCGGGCTGTCTTCGATGCGGTCGGCAACGCCGAGGCCGGCGACAAGCTGGATGCACCTCGCCGCGAAGCCGGCGGTGGACAGCCTCCAGACGATCTCGTGCGGCTGCTCAGCCATCATCCCTCCCCGGTCAAGGTGGCCAGGCCGCGCCGGAGATCGTCCTGGTTCATCACCGGGATGAACTCGACCTTCGACTGGAGTTCTTGGAATAGTGGTTCGGCGATCACCGGGATCTGCGCCGTGTCGTCCATATTGAAGAAGAGGTAGCCGGTGCGTGTTCCACCCTCAGTTCCGAAATAAGCGGCCTCAGGTCGAATCAGTGCCATGAGCGACTGGTTCAGCTCTCCCATCTTTCCGCTGCGGATGGCGTCGTTCGCGGCCTCCAGGCCGATTTCCCACTTGAGTAACATGCGCATGACCCGTCTCCTTAACTTATAGTGATGTAGATTTCCTAGCGGGCGAGTAGTTCACCTGACAGTGTGTTCGGACTTCGCCCAGGCGAGGGCGGCCGCCGCGAAGCCCACCGCGGTCAGTGCCCAGGCGACGCCGTCCAGGACGTGGTTCGGGACGAACACCGCGAACACGAGGTGCAGCGGCTGCGAGATGGTCAGCGCGACCGCCGCCCAGGCGGGCACAACCCGCCACAGCGCGATGCCGAGCAGGATTCCGCCGAGAATGTGGCCGGCGACGAACACGGTAGACGCCGTCGTGGTCGCGGGTAGGGCGTTGATGGCGTCCAGCAATGCCGCCGTGGTCGAGGTCGGGGCAGCGGTGGTGGGCGCGGCCTGGGCCAGGTAGTCGCCGATCGCCACCGAGGCGAACAGGCTGGTGAACCCCACCCAGGCGATCAGGGCCGCCACGGCGCCCAGCGCCGGGCGCGCGCGCATCGCCTGGCGGCCCGTGATCAGCACACCGAGGGGCAGGGTGAGTAGCGCGAGGTAGGTGAGCCAGAGCACCGCGCCCTCCGCCGCGGGGGAAGCGGCGACCTTCTCGACGGTCGCGGCCGCGTCGTCGGTGGTGTCGTAGGGCAGGATCAGGCGCAACACGGCGATGGCGAGTGGCCCAGCGGCGGCGATGACGACCGCCGCGCTGAACCGAAGGCCGGCGGTCCGGCCTGTCGACGCGGACCCGGCAATCGTGGACGACGTCATGGTGGCCTCCATCAGGTCGGGGATGACGTGCCCCAGCGTGCGGTTCCGCAGATCCCGAGGAGAAGGGAACAGCGCCCGGATCCCCCGGGCAGTCTCCCGGCCATACCCGGAAATCCACCCGGACACCGGACTCCCGACAGGGTCAGGAGCCCCGCCGACATGGAGACATATCGGGGTCGTAGGGGTCCTTCTGATCCCGATATGTCTCCATGTCGGGATCAGAAGGCGGTGGCTACCGCTGCTGGCTCGTCGAATTGGGTGCGGTAGAGCTCTTCGTATCGGCCGCCGGCGTTGACCAGTTCGGTGTGCGTGCCACGCTCGACGACCTGGCCGTCCTCGATCACCAGGATGAGATCGGCGGCCCGGATGGTGGACAGGCGGTGGGCGATCACCACCGCGGTTCGCCCGGCCAGCGCCTCACTGAGCGCGGCCTGCACCGCCGCCTCTGACGTCGAGTCCAGGTGCGCGGTGGCTTCGTCGAGGATCACCACCCGGGGCCGCGCCAGCAGCAGCCGGGCGATCGTCAGCCGCTGGCGTTCACCGCCGGACAGGCGGTACCCGCGTTCGCCGACGACGGTGTCCAGCCCATCGGGCAGGGCCGCCACGAGATCAGCGAGCCGAGCCCGTCGCAGCACCTCCCACAACTCGTCCTCCGACGCGCCGGGCTGGGCCAGCAGCAGGTTGGCCCGCACTGACTCGTGGAACAGGTGCCCGTCCTGGGTCACCATGCCGATCGTTTCGCGGATTGACTCCGCGGCCAGGTCGCGGACGTCCACCTCGGACAGCCGCACGGCGCCGCCCTCGACGTCATAGAGCCGCGGCACCAGCTGCGCGATCGTCGACTTGCCGGCGCCCGACGATCCCACCAACGCCACCATCTGGCCCGGTTCGGCCCGGAAGGACACCCCGTGCAGGACCTCGACCCCGCCGCGCTCATCGAGCTGCGCGACCTCCTCCAGCGACGCGAGCGACACCTTGTCCGCCGCGGGGTAGCCGAAGCGCACGTCGTCGAACTCCACCGATACCGGCCCGCCGGGCATCCGCTGCGCGTCGGGTTTGTCCTGGATGAGCGGTGGCAGGTCGAGCACCTCGAACACCCGTTCAAAGCTGACCAGTGCGCTCATCACGTCCACCCGCGCGCTGGCCAGCGCGGTCAGCGGGGCGTAGAGCCGGGTGAGCAGCAGCGCCAGCGCCACGACGGCGCCCGGCTCCAGTTGCCCGCGCAGCGCATAGAACCCACCGAGCCCGTAGACGACGGCCAGCGCCAGCGCCGACACCAAGGTCAACGCAGTGACGAACACCCACTGCACCATCGCGGTGCGCACGCCGATGTCGCGCACTGCGCGGGCTCGCGCGGCGAACTCCGCCGACTCCTGCGCGGGTCGGCCGAACAGCTTGACCAGTGTCGCGCCGGGTGCGGAGAACCGCTCGGTCATCTGCGTGCTCATCACCGCGTTGTGATTGGCCGACTCGCGCTGCAGCCGCGCCAGGCGGGTGCCCATCCGCCGGGCTGGCAACACGAATATCGGCAGCAACAGCAGTGCGAGCAGGGTGATCTGCCAGGAGATCCCGATCATCACGACGAGCGTCAGCACCAGCGTCACCAGGTTGCTGACCACCCCGGACAGTGTGCCGCTGAAGGCCCGTTGCGCGCCGATCACGTCGTTGTTCAACCTGCTGACCAGGGCGCCGGTTCGGGTGCGGGTGAAAAACGCGATCGGCATCCGCTGCACGTGGTCGAACACGGTGGTACGCAGATCGAGGATCAGGCCTTCGCCCAGGCTCGCGGACAACCACCGGCTGGCCAGCCCGAGTCCGGCTTCGGCTACCGCGATGACGGCGATGAGCGACGCCAGCCCGACCACGACGTCGGGCGTTGACCCGTGCACGATCGCATCGACCACCCGGCCGGCGAGCACCGGTGTCGCGACCGCGAGCGCCGCCGTGGCGATGCTGAGCAGCAGGAAGAATCCCAGTGCTGCGCGGTGCGGCCGCGCGAATCCGCCGATCCGCCGCAGCGTTGCCCGGGAGAACGGGCGCTGGTCCTGCTCGGCATGCATCGCGTTGTACATCGACATCCACGCGGTGACTTCCATGTCCATCGCACACCACCGCCTTCCTGCCGAGGAGATCGCCGCGATACCCGACCGGCGTTACGGCGAAGACTAAGATCTCAACCAGACTTAAGGTCAAGTTTGCCAGTGGCTTGTGCGCGGGAAACGGTGTTATAGCACCCCAGTGGCACGTCCGAGAGGTCCACTAGGCTAGGTCCTAATGGACCCATGCACCTACCGCCCGGCGCCGGGGACGATCCCCGACGCACCTGGGGTGTACCGGTTCCGGGACGAGCACGGCCGGGTGATCTACGTCGGCAAGGCGAAGAGCCTGCGCAGCCGGCTCAACTCGTACTTCGCCGACCTGTCCGGTCTGCACCCGCGCACCCGGCAGATGGTCACCACGGCGGCGTCGGTGGAGTGGACGGTGGTCGGCACCGAGGTCGAGGCGCTGCAACTGGAATACAACTGGATTAAGGAGTTCGATCCCCGGTTCAATGTCCGGTACCGCGACGACAAGACCTATCCGGTGCTGGCCGTCACGCTGAACGAGGAATATCCGCGGTTACATGTTTACCGCGGGCCCCGTCGGCGCGGGGTCCGCTATTTCGGGCCGTACGCGCACGCCTGGGCGATCCGGGAGACACTCGACCTGCTCACCAGGGTTTTTCCGGCCCGAGTGTGCTCGGCAGGAGTCTTCAAGCGGCACGGTCAGATCGGCCGGCCATGCCTGCTGGGCTACATTGACAAATGCTCGGCGCCGTGCGTCGGTAATGTCACCGCTGATGAGCATCGCGCCATTGTGGAGGACTTCTGCGATTTCCTGTCCGGCCGGACCGACAAAATGATCCGCCGGCTGGAGAAGGAGATGGAGGCGGCCGCTACCGAGCTGGAATTTGAACGAGCCGCGCGGCTGCGTGACCACCTCGGGGCCCTGCGCCGGGTGATGGAGAAGCAGGCGGTGGTCCTCGGCGACGGCACCGACGCGGACGTGATCGCCTTCGCTTGTGACGAGCTCGAGGCTGCCGTGCAGGTGTTCCATGTCCGTGGCGGGCGGGTGCGCGGCCAGCGCGGCTGGGTGATCGAGCGGGTCGAGCAGGCCGACCTGGTTGCCCAGTTCCTGACCCAGTTCTACGGCGAGCAGGCTTCGCTGGCGGGCTCAGCTGATGACGCCATCCAGCCGGTGCCCCGGGAGGTGCTGGTCCCCGAACTACCCGAGGACATCGAGACGCTGACCGAATGGCTTTCCGGGCTGCGTGGCGCGCGGGTCACGGTGCGGGTACCGCAACGGGGGGACAAACGGGCGCTGGCCGAGACCGTGGCGCGCAATGCCGCGGAGGCCTTCACGCAGCACAAGCTGCGCCGCGCGGGTGATCTGACCTCCCGGGCGGCAGCGCTGCAAGAAATCCACGAATACCTGGGGCTGGACTCCGCCCCGCTGCGGATCGAATGCATCGACGTCAGCCACGTGCAGGGAAACGATGTGGTGGCCTCCCTGGTCGTCTTCGAGGACGGGTTACCCCGGAAATCGGACTACCGGCGCTTCGCGATCCGCGAGGCCGCCGGCGAAGGTCACTCCGACGACGTGGCCAGCATCGCTGAGGTGGTCCGCCGCCGCTTCACCCGCTACCTGCGGGAAACCGAGCCGGCGGAAAGACCCGGCCTGGATCCCGAGACCGGGCGCCCCCGCAAATTCGCCTACCCGCCGAACCTGCTCGTCGTCGATGGCGGCCCAGCGCAGGTGGCCGCGGCTGCCGCGGCACTGTTCGAGCTCGGCGTGACCGACGTGGCCATCGCGGGATTGGCCAAGCGCCTGGAGGAGGTCTGGCTGCCCGGTGAGGCCGATCCGGTGATCCTGCCCCGCACCAGCGAGGGGCTGTACCTGCTGCAGCGGGTGCGTGATGAGGCGCACCGGTTCGCGATCAGCTATCACCGGCAGAAGAGGTCGGCCCGGATGACCAGCTCCGCGCTCGACGACGTGGCCGGACTCGGGCGGGCCCGGCGCACCGCGTTGCTCAAGCACTTCGGCTCGCTGCGCCGCATCCGGCAGGCCAGTGTGGTCGAGCTCACGGAGGTGCCCGGGGTCGGTCCGAACACTGCGCGTGCGGTGCTCGCCGCCCTGGGTGCCGAGAATCTGGATGCCGACGGGAACCTGGGTGCCGACGAGAGCCTGGGTGCCGAACAGACCAACGGGGTGGGACCATGACGGAGACGCAGGGGGGGCAAGGCGGTATCGAGGTCGCAGTGGTGTCCGGGCTGTCCGGTGCCGGCCGGAGCACTGCTGCCAAGGTGCTGGAGGACCTGGGCTGGTTCGTGGTCGACAATCTGCCGCCCGAGCTGATCGCCACCATGGTGGAGCTCGGCGCCCGCTCACAGGGTGCGGTGACCAGGGTCGCGGTGGTCATGGACGTGCGCAGCCGGGCGTTCACCGACGACCTGGCCGCGGTGATCAAAGATCTGGATGCCAGCGGCTACCGGCCCAAGGTGCTGTACCTCGAAGCCACCGACGCGGTGCTGATCCGACGCTTCGAGCAGGTCCGGCGCAGCCACCCGCTGCAGGGCGATGGCCGGCTGGCCGACGGGGTCGCAGCGGAGCGGGCGTTGCTCGCCCCGCTGCGCGACGAGGCGGACCTGGTGCTGGACACCACCGGGCTGTCCGTGCACCAGCTCCGGGCCAAGATCGAGCACGCGTTCGGCGGGGAGTCCAGCACCCGCACCCGGATCACCGTGGTGTCCTTCGGCTACAAATACGGGCTGCCGATGGACTCCGACCTCGTGATCGACGTGCGGTTCTTGCCCAACCCGTTCTGGATCCCGGAGCTGCGCGAGTTCACCGGTCTGCACACCGACGTCCGCAATTATGTGCTGTCCCAGGAAAGCGCCGAGGAGTTCCTGGAGCGCTACCTCGAGCTGCTGCAGCTGATCAGCGGAGGGTACCGGCGGGAGGGTAAGCGCTACCTCACGATTGCGGTGGGGTGCACCGGTGGTAAACACCGCAGCGTGGTCGTTTCCGAGGCGCTGGCCTCCCGGCTTGCTCGGAAAGACGAGGTCGGGGAGATCTCCGTCAAGGTGGTACACCGGGATGTGGGCCGCGAGTGAGTGGCGCTCTCAAGGCCGTCGCGTTGGGTGGCGGCCATGGCCTGTACGCGACGCTGCTGGCGTTGCGGGCCATCACCGAGGCCATCACCGCCGTGGTCACCGTGGCCGACGACGGCGGATCGTCCGGGCGGCTGCGCCGGGAGCTGGGGGTGCTCCCGCCGGGGGATCTGCGGATGGCACTGACCGCGCTGGCGGCCCAGGACGGCGACGCCGGACGCTGGCGCCGGGTCTTCCAGCATCGCTTCGGTGGCACCGGTGCGCTGGCCGGGCACGCAGTGGGCAATCTGGTGATGGCGGGGCTGCTGGAGGTACTCGGTGATCCAGTGGCGATGCTGGACGAGGCGTGCGCGCTGCTCGGGGTGACCGGGCGGGTCCTGCCGATGACCACCCAACCCCTTGATATCGAGGCCGATGTGGCCGGTCTGGAGGGTGACCCGGACACCGTGCGGCGGATCCGGGGTCAGGTGGCTGTGGCGACCACGCCGGGCCGGGTGCACCGGGTGCGGCTGCGGCCCGCCGAGCCGAAGGCCTGCGTTGAGGCGGTCCGGGCGGTGGGCGAAGCCGATCTCGTCGTGCTCGGACCGGGTTCGTGGTTCACCAGCGTGCTCCCACACCTGCTGGTCCCCGATCTGGCCACTGCCCTGGCAACCACGACGGCCCGCCGGGTGCTGATCCTCAACCTGGCCCCGCAGCCGGGTGAGACCGCCGGGTTCTCCCCGGAGCAGCACCTGACCGTGCTGCGCGATCACGCACCCCCGGGATTCACCGTGCACGCGGTGCTCGCGGACACCGATGCGGTCGCCGTGCCCGCTCGATTGCACCGCTGTGCGGCGGCGCTGGGTGGGCACGCGTACCTTGACCGGGTCGCCGAGGACGGATCCACCGATCGTCACGATCCGGTCGCACTGGCCGCGGCGCTGCATCGGATACTGCTGGATACGCCTGGCGAATCGGGTCTGACATGGGAGGAGAACCGCCGGTGGCCATGACCTCCGCCGTCAAGGACGAGTTGAGTCGCCTGCGGGTGACCAAGACGTGCTGCCGGCGGGCCGAGGTCTCTTCGTTGTTGCGTTTCGCCGGGGGGCTGCACATCATCGCCGGGCGGGTCGTGGTCGAGGCCGAGCTGGACACCGGTTCCACCGCCCGCCGGCTGCGCCGGGAGGTGCACGAGCTCTACGGGCACACCTCCGACGTGCACCTGATCACCGCGGGTGGACTGCGCAAAGGCACCTGTTATGTCGTGCGGGTGGTCCGCGACGGTGAAGGGCTGGCCCGCCAGACCGGGCTGCTCGACGTGCGCGGTCGCCCGGTGCGGGGATTGCCCCCGCAGGTCGTCTCCGGTGGGCTCTGCGATGCCGAGGCGTCCTGGCGTGGCGCGTTCCTCGCGCACGGGTCGCTCACCGAGCCGGGTCGCTCGGCGGCGCTGGAAGTGACCTGCCCAGGTCCGGAAGCGGCGCTGGCTCTGGTGGGAGCGGCCCGCCGGCTGGGCATCTCGGCCAAGGCACGTGAGGTCCGCGGCGCTGATCGGGTGGTGATCCGCGACGGGGACGCCATCGGCGCGCTGCTCACCCGGCTTGGCGCCCACGACTCGGTGCTGGCCTGGGAGGAACGCCGGGTGCGCCGCGAAGTACGCGCCACCGCCAACCGGCTGGCCAACTTCGATGACGCCAACCTGCGCCGGTCCGCGCGAGCCGCGGTGGCCTCGGCGGCTCGGGTCAGCCGGGCCCTGGACCTGCTCGGCACCAGCATCCCGGGACACCTGCTCACGGCCGGCCGGCTCCGGCTGGAGCACCGGCAGGCTTCGCTGGAAGAGCTGGGCCAGCTCGCCGACCCGCCGCTGACCAAAGATGCGGTAGCCGGCCGCATCCGCCGACTGCTCGCTATGGCCGACCGCAAAGCCGAAGAACTCGGGGTCCCGGACACCGAGTCCGCGGTCACCCCCGACATGCTCGACGCCTGACGCGCGTTCAGCGGGCTCAATGGGGTAAACGGGGTGCCGGTAACCCCGCCGCGCCCGCTGAATGCGCGTCACAATCCGGTGAACACCCCTACGGCATCCCCCGCCCGGGGGGACTGTGGGGTGGGTAGCGGCCGATAGGGTGGCGGCGCAGAGGATCACAGGTCCGCCTAGCTGGTGTTGGTTATGGAAGAGGGAGAGGGAATCGTGACGGTTCGGGTAGGGGTCAACGGATTCGGGCGTATCGGGCGGAACTTCTGGCGCGCCGTGCAGGCTGGCGGCCACGACATCGAGGTGGTGGCGTTCAACGACCTCGGCGACGTCGCCACCATGGCGCACCTGCTCAAGTACGACAGCGTGCTGGGCCGGTTGAAGGAGGACGTGCACGTCACCGACGACGGCATCGCGGTGGCCGGCAAGACCATCAAGGCGCTCGCCGAGCGGGATCCCGGAGCGTTGCCCTGGGGTGCCCTGGGTGTCGATGTGGTACTGGAGTCGACCGGCTTCTTCACCACCGCAGCCGACGCCCGCAAGCACGTCGACCAGGGCGGCGCCAAGAAGGTGGTCATCTCCGCCCCGGCCAAGGGCGAGGACCTCACCGTCGTGCTCGGGGTCAACGACTCCAGGCTGGACGGTTCCCAGACGGTGATCTCCAACGCCTCGTGCACCACCAACTGCCTGGGCCCGATGGCCAAGGTGCTGCATGATGCGCTGGGCATCGAGCAGGGCCTGATGACGACCATCCACGCCTACACCCAGGACCAGAACCTGCAGGACGCGCCGCACAAGGATCTGCGCCGGGCCCGCGCCGCCGCGATCAACATCGTGCCGACCTCCACCGGGGCCGCCAAGGCCATCGGGCTGGTGCTGCCCGAGCTCAACGGGAAGCTGGACGGCTACGCACTGCGGGTGCCCGTGCCCACTGGATCGCTCACCGATCTGACGGCCTCGGTCTCCCGGGACACCAGCGTCGAGGAGGTCAACGAGGCCTTCCGGACCGCGGCGGACGGCCCGCTCAAGGGTATCCTGCGCTTCAGCGCAGAGCCGATCGTCTCCTCGGACATCATCACCGACCCCGCGTCCTGCATCTTCGACTCGCCGCTGACCAAGGTGATCGGCAAGCAGGTCAAGATCGTCGGCTGGTACGACAACGAATGGGGCTATTCCAACCGGCTGGCCGACCTGATCGTGATGGTCGGCTCGCAGCTGTGAGGACCCTCGACGACCTGCTCGCCGAGGGCGTCGAGGGTCGGACCGTGCTGGTCCGGGCCGACCTCAACGTTCCCCTGGACGGCACCCGGATCACCGATGACGGCCGGATCCGGGCCTCGCTGCCTACCCTGCAAGCCCTGACCGGTGCCGGCGCCCGGGTGGTGGTGACAGCCCACCTGGGCCGGCCCCCAAAGAGTCGGGTACAGGGCGTGCCCGATCCGGCGTACTCGCTTGCCCCGGTCGCCGTCCGGCTCGGTGAGCTGCTCGGTGCCCCGGTCGCCGCGGCAGCCGATGTGGTCGGTGAGTCGGCGCACGCCACGGTGGCCGGCTTGCCCAATGGCGCGGTGGCGCTGCTGGAGAACGTGCGCTTCGACCCGCGGGAGACCGCCAAGGACGCCGCCGAGCGGGGCGCGCTGGCCGGCGAGCTGGCCACCCTGGTGGGATCAGACGGCGCGTTCGTCTCCGACGGGTTCGGTGTGGTGCACCGCGTGCAGGCGTCGGTGGTCGATGTGGCGTGGCGGCTGCCGGCCTATGCCGGTTACCTGGTCCGTCGTGAGGTGGAGGTGCTGCATACCCTGGTTTACGCAGGCCAGCACCCCTACGCTGTGGTTCTGGGCGGATCGAAGGTGTCAGACAAGCTCGCCGTGATCGAGGCTCTGCTGCCCAAGGTGGATACCCTGCTCGTCGGTGGCGGAATGTGTTTCACCTTCCTCGCTGCCCTTGGTTGCCCGGTCGGTTCCTCGTTGCTGGAACCCGACATGGTCGAGGTGTGTGCCCGGCTGCTGGAAACGGCCGGGGATGCGATCCGGCTGCCCCGTGACGTCATCGTGGCCGACAGGTTTGCCGCGGAGGCGAACACCAGCACCGTATCGGCCAGGGAGATCCCAGACGGCTGGATGGGCCTGGACATCGGACCGGAAGCGGTGCGCGAATTCGCTGCGGCGCTCGCCGGAGCAGCCACCGTGTTCTGGAACGGGCCCATGGGGGTGTTCGAGTTCGCCCCCTTCGCAGCCGGTACCAGGGGTGTCGCGGAGGCCATCGCCTCCTCAGCCGCATTCAGCGTCGTCGGCGGGGGGGACTCGGCGGCGGCGGTGCGGCTGCTCAACCTGCCCGAGGACGGGTTCTCGCACATCTCCACCGGTGGCGGCGCATCGCTGGAGTTTCTGGAGGGCAAAGCGTTGCCCGGCATCGCGGTGCTGGAGACTTAGCCGATGGCTCGCCAACCGTTGATCGCCGGCAACTGGAAGATGAACCTCAACCACCTGGAGGCCATCGCACTGGTGCAAAAGCTCGCCTTCGCACTGCCGGAGAAGTACTTCGCGAAGGTCGAGGTGGCGGTGCTGGTGCCGTTCACCGCGTTGCGCAGCGTGCAGTCCCTCATCGAGGGGGACAAGCTGCCGATCCGCTACGGCGCGCAGGACCTGTCGCCGAAGGATTCTGGTGCCTTCACCGGCGACGTGGCCGGGCCGATGCTGGCCAAGCTGGATTGCAGCTACGTCATCGTCGGGCATTCCGAGCGGCGCGAATACCACGGCGAGGACGATGCACTGGTGGGCAGCAAGGTGCGGGCCGCGCTGCGCAACGGGCTGGTTCCGATTCTGTGCGTGGGTGAGGGTCTGGAGATCCGCGAGGCCGGCGAGCACCTGGCGCACAGCACCGGGCAGCTGCGGGCCGCACTCAAAGGCTTGAGCGCCGATCAGGTCCGGACGGTGGTGGTCGCGTACGAGCCGATCTGGGCGATCGGCACCGGGCGGGTCGCCACACCAGGCAACGCGCAGGAGGTTTGCGGCGCGCTCCGGGAGGCGCTGGCCGACAAGTACGGGGCCGATGTCGCCGACGACGTCCGGGTGATCTACGGTGGGTCGGTCAAATCGGGCAATGTCGCCGATCTGGTCGCCGAGGCCGACATCGACGGCGCGTTGGTGGGTGGGGCCAGCCTGGATGCCGACGAGTTCGCGAAGCTCTGTGCCATAGCTGCGGGTGGCCCGCTACCGTAATGTGAGGCTTGGTATGTGATGTGGGGCGGGTCCCGTCAGCTTTCCAGGCGGGGTAATCTTGCGAATCAGTCGTCGTCTGACGAGGGTGTGATGAAGCTCTTCCTGCAGATCCTGCTCCTGGTCACCAGCATCGCGCTGATCCTGCTGATCTTGTTGCATCGAAGCCGTGGGGGCGGGCTGTCTAGTTTGTTCGGCGGCGGCGTGCAATCAAGCTTGTCCGGGTCCAGCGTCGTGGAGAAGAACCTGGACCGGCTGACGCTGTTCGTCAGCTCGGTATGGGTCATCTCCATCGTGGGTATCGGACTACTGATCAAAATCGGCTGAGCAGCCCCGGGGTCACGTCCGGGCGGTTCCGCGAGGTGAGGCAATCAATGGCAAGTGGTAACGCCATCCGCGGTACGCGGGTCGGCGCAGGTCCCATGGGTGAATCCGAGCGCGGCGAGACTGCTCCCCGGCATCGGGTCTCCTACTGGTGTGCGAACGGACACGAGTCTCGCCCCTCATTCGCGGTCGAGGCCGAGGAACCCGAGGTGTGGGATTGCCCGCGGTGTGGTTTCCCGGCGGGGCGTAATGAGCAGCGGCCACCCGACGCGCCGCGCAATGAGCCGTACAAGACGCACCTGGCCTATGTGAAGGAGCGCCGCTCGGACGCCGACGGCGAGGCCATCCTTGCGGAGGCACTGGCGAGGCTGAAGGAATCCCGCGAGCCCTGACCTTGGGTTGGCGCCCGCGTACCCCGCCGCCATGCCACACAGCTATGACTCATCGGGCCTGATTCATCGGCGCCTGATTCGTCTGGCGTGAGTCACCTGGCTGGTGGCGGGGTCCCAACGGTTCACATCACGCAGCCTCGCAGCTCCGGGTGCTCCCTTCGAAGAGCAGGCCGTAGGAGCACCTGAGTGCCTTACTTGTGCCATCCCAGCTGATCATCGGTGTCGCGGCGGCGTGGGTATCTAATCGGTGCTGCGCGACGCTGTCGGCTTGGGCGCGATCGAGTGGTGAATCGACCGTAGCCGCACCGAGGTCCCCTGGGGTCTGCTCTGCCTGAGCAAACGCCGCGGGTACAGCGGCGAGCAGCTGCCCGACCTGAGCGAGCGCCAGGGGTGCGGTACCCAGCAGCAGTCCAGCGACGATCGCCGATGCGGCGATGACCCGAACGCAGGACAGATCCCGGTGGGTTTTCCGGTAGGGAGTGTGGAGCGACAGCGTCCGGGTGACGGTGCCGGAACCGTCCGCCGTAACGGCCTGCTTGCTCACGGCATCAGGCGTGGCCCGGTGACGCCCTACCCTCCTGGTGGTCGGATGACTCGGTGGCCCGGCAGCTCGAATATCGACTATGTTGACCATGTTCGTCACTCTCCGTAATCATGCGACGGCATCGCACGTCGGTCGGCACATACACCCCCAGACCTACCTGCTCTGACACGTCCCGTCGTCGCGCGAATCGACGAGTTCCGGTACGTCAAATGAACGATGGGCGTCGATCCGGTCGACGAGAGCACCGGGAACTCATCCGCCGGCGCGCCCGCCCCCGCCGCCCCCGCCTCCGCCCCCGTTCCCGCCTGTGACCCGACGGAGGTTCTGGATGTTGCCGGTGGGCAGGGGCTGCGAGAGATTGGCAAGGATGACCTGATCACCGGCGTTGAGCCCGGCGAGCACCTCGGTACGGGTGGGGCCCGTGGCACCGAGGGTGACGATGACGTTGCTCGGAGTGCCGTTACGCAATACCGAAACGACGTTGCCGGCACCCACGTGATGGACGGCGGAGCTGGGCACCGTGAGGGTGCCCGATGCGTGGGCCAACATGATGGATACCGACGCGCTCTGGCCGGTGAAGAGCTGCTCGTCGGTGTTGGTGAGACCGATCGTGATCGGATAGTTGATCGATCCGGCCGATGAGCTGGAGCTTGTTGAGGCGAGCAGGCCGATCGAGACGACCTGGCCATGCACTGGTGCTGAGCCTCCGCTCGGCACCACGGTGACGGCGTCCCCCAGCCGTACCGAACCCACGGTGACATCGCTGGCTGACGTCATGACCTGGTGGGCGCCCGGCCCACGATGACGATCTGCGGGGTGCTCGAGCTGCCCTGCACGGATTGCCCGGCGCTGATGGTCACCGAACCGACAGTGCCGTCGATCGGGCTGCGCAGCTCGGCCTGGTCGTGTTCCTGCTGCACTTCGGTGAGCTGCGCCTGGGCCGCGTCGATAGCGGCCTGATCGGAAGCGAGCTGTTCGGCCGACGGCGGCCGGGGAACTGCTGCGGTCCGGTTCGCACCGCCGGCGGATGGCGCGTTCACCTGGGCGGATCGGTCGGCGCGGCCCGCTGCCGATGCGGCCTTGGCGACGGGTTGCGGCTGCGGGCTGCGCTGGGGCTGCGGGCTCTGCACGGACTGTTGGATCTGCAGGTGTTGTGGCTGACCACCGGCCGGTGCGGCCGCCATGAGCTTGTCGACGGCCGCACTGAGCGTGGGCAGATCTGCGGTCACGGCTTGCTGGTCGTGGTCGACGGCAACCTGATCCGCGAGCACCGTCGCGATCGCGGACCTACACGCGCTCGCGTCCGGAATCGCCGGGGTGGTTGTCCCCTCCTGCGTGGCCGCGAACGTCGATTTCGATGCGCGCGGCGGGGACGTGGTTGCCGCTGGCCCGAACTCACGTGACGACCCGCTGCGTTGCCCGGGAGGAATCGAGACTTTCCGCGGTGTGCTGGTATCGGCCGAGGTAAGGAACGTCTGGCAGAGATTGGTCTCTGTGGTGAGGTCGCCCTTCTCGTGGGCGAGGTCCTGGTCGGCCCGATGCTGGTCGGCGAGCAGGGTGGCCTGCTCAGTGGTGACGAGATCCCTGGCCGCTGAGGCGGGATCCGACGTGGCGGCCCTGGCCGAACGGGCGTCGTCCCCCGAGGTGATCACTGCGCTGAACGCGGTTGCCGCCACCGTGGCGGTGACTGTGCTGCCGGTCTGGCTCGACTCGTCGGCGGTCAGCCTGGCCTGGGCAGCGGCCACGGCGGAATTGGCAGCTGCGACCTGGGCGTCCAGGGAGACCGTGTTGAGTTGCGCCACGGTCTGGCCGACGGTGACATGCTGGCCGACGGTGGCGGACACGCTCTCAACGTTGCCGCTGACCGGAAAGCTGAGGTTCGCCTGGTTGAGTGGTTGGATCGTGCCGAGGGAGTCGAGGGTTGCGTCGACATCGGCTCGCTCGACGCTGGCGGTGCGGTAGGAAGGTTCACCGTTGCCACTGGTCGCGACGATCCCGGCGAGGCCGAGGCCGAGGGCGACGGCCACGACGACGCTGCCCACCGCCCAGCGCCGGCGGCCGCGCGGCGCGGCCGACCTGCGAGGCCGTTTGACCTGGTCGATTGCGTGCATTGCCTCAGGTCCCGCCGCCGCCGGTGGCTGGGCTTCCGCCGGCCCGTCCGCGACCACCGAAGCCGCCCTGGCAGCCGTTGGGGCCAGGCGGCCGGATGCTGATCGATGCGGCAGCGACCGTTCCGGTGTCGTCGGATGGCCCGATCGCGGTCACGCACTTACCGACGGCTAAACCGGACTTATCAGTCGGGACAGTCTTGCTGAATGTCGTGGTCTGGGTGGTAGTGACTGAACGGCCGGTGTTCGAGGTGCCGAGCTGGATGACGAAGCCGTCCTGACTGACGGAGGTGACCTTGCCCAAGGCAGCCGCACCACGGGCCCGACCCGCGGGGGCTGGCCCATTCGGGCTCCTAGGCGGCGCCGTGCCGCCTGGACCACCACCGCCTGGACCACCACCGCCTGCACCACCGGCGCGAGCATTCCGGCCCGGGCCGCCGGCTCCGCAGCTACCGTCCGCGGCCGCCTGGCTGATCTGCACTGACGTGGCGGTGAGCGGGCTGGTGGGGTCACCGGTCGGCTGCGGGGCGCCGGTAGCCAAGGCGCAGTCCCCGACGATGAGGTCACCGGGCGTTGCGGAGACCGTCGTGGTGAAGCTGGTTGACGGGGAGAAGGTGACCCGCACCTGCCCGATCCTGGGGTTCTGCACCTGGATATCGGATGTGGTGACTGCAGCGACGGTGCCCGTGGCCCCGGCCGGACCGGTTGGGGCAGCGGGGGGACTGGATTCGGCCGCCGGCGCCGCCGTTGTGGTGCCGGCACCACCGCAGGAGCTGAGCGCCACGGTAACCATCGCGATGAGCCCGACACCCGGACCCAACACCCGTCTGTTCATTGGTTCCTCATTCGCTACGTAGCGCTTCTATCGGTGCGAGCCGGGCGGCCCGGCTTGCTGGGTAGACACCGAAGACGAGGCCGATCGCGACGGCCACCGCCAGCGCGCCCAGCGCCGCCACCGGAGAGATCACAATGGGTTGAGAGAGCAACTTGGACAAGCCGATCCCGGCGACCCAGCCGAGCAACACCCCGAGCACTCCGCCGCCCAGTCCCAGGACCGATGCCTCGACCAGGAATTGCCGCCGGATCACCCGGGGCGTGGCGCCCAGCGCTTTGCGCAGACCGATCTCGCGGATCCGCTCGGTCACTGACACCAGCATGATGTTCATCACGCCTACGCCGCCGACCAGTAGGGAGATCGCAGCGATACCGCCGAGCAGCACGGTGAGCGTCTGGGTGACCGACGTCGCGGTATTCAAGATCGATTGCTGGCTGGTGATGGTGAAGTCCGCGCTGGCCGGATTCAGTACGTGATGCAGGTTGGACAGCTCGGACTGGGCTTCCTGGTAGGCGGCGGACAGGGTGTCTGCCGACTGCGCCTGCAGGTAGATGGTTTGCACCGAGGCGCGGGTCGCACCACCGAAGAGCCGTTCGGACGCGGTGGACAGCGGGACGAGTGCCTGATCGTCCTCGTTCGCCGCTGCCGTCGACCCGGCCGTGTCCAGCACTCCGACCACGGTCAGCGGCACACCGTTGACCGTCACGGTCTGCCCCACCGCGTCCCGAGGGCCGAACAGCTCTTGGGCAGTCGTGGCAGCCAGCACGACGACCGCCGCATGGTCGGTCACATCTTGGCCGGTGAGGAAACGGCCGCTGGCGACCGTGCGGGCCCGGACCGTGACCCAGTCAGGCATCGTGCCGACGACGGTGGAGGTCCAGTTCGATGTCCCGGCGGTCAGCGATTCCGAGCGTTGCACCGCGGGAGCGACCGCGGCGATGTCCGGTGCCACGATCTTCGAGGCCAGCGCCGTGGCGTCGGCCACGGTCAGGGTGGATGCCGAGCCGAAACCACCCCGGACACCGCTGCTGCTGGTGGTGCTCCCGGGAGCGACGATCAGCAGGTTGCTGCCCAATGAGTTGATCTGCTGGGTGATCTGTTGCTGGGCGCCCAGCCCGAGACCGACGGTCAGGATGACCGCGGCGATGCCGATCAGGATGCCGAGCACGGTCAGCCCCGAGCGCAGCCGATGTGACCGCACTGCCTCCAGGCCGGTGCGAATGGTCTCCAGCCAGTTCATCCCCCCACCCCCCGGCGTGTCGTTGTCTCACGCACGGTGTGTCGCCGCCTCGTGCACGCGATCGCTGTCCGAGCAGATCGCCCCGTCCAGGATGCGCACGGTCCGCTGGGCCGCGGCAGCCACATCGGCCTCGTGCGTGATGAGCACGATGGTCCGGCCCGCGCCGTGCAGGTCGGCGAGTAGGCCGAGCACATCCTTGGTCGAGGCGGAGTCCAGATTGCCGGTCGGCTCATCGGCCAGAATCAGCGCCGGATCCCCGACCAACGCTCGCGCGATGGCCACCCGCTGCTGCTGGCCTCCGGAAAGCTCCCCGGGACGGTGCTCCACCCGGTGAGCCAGACCCACCCGAGCCAGGGCGTCGTTCGCCATGGCGCTGCGCTCGGCGCGCCGGACACCCGCGTAGCACAGCGGCAGCTCCACATTGCGCCCCGCCGTTAACGAGGGCAACAGGTTGAACTGCTGGAACACAAAGCCGATCCGGTGGTTACGGACGTCCGCCAGTTCCTCCTCCGACATCGTGCTGACGTCCTGGCCGGCCAGCCGGTAGGTCCCCGACGTTGGGCTGTCGAGGCAACCCAGGACGTGCATCAGCGTCGACTTCCCAGACCCAGAGGGCCCCGTGATCGCGACGTACTCCCCTTCCTGGATCGAGATGCACGCTCCGCGCAGCGCCTCCACCTCCAGCGACCCGCTGCGGTAGGTCTTGCTGACATCGCGGAGCTCCAGGAGCGGAAACGTCAGCTCCACGGCGGGTATCACGGTGGTAGTCATCGCTCAACCCGTCCCGCCACCCGGCGTGCGGCCACCGCCACCGCCGCCGCCGCCACCGCCACCGCCACCGCCACCGCCACCGAAGCCGCCACCACCGAAGCCGCCACCACCACCGAGGCCCCCACCTCGTCCGGCGCCACCCGCGCCAGTTCCGGTGGGCGCGGCAGGCAACACGATGCGGGTGCCGGCCACCAGGCCGTCGGTGATTTGAGTCTGGCCGCCCGAGCTGAGCCCCACCGTGACTGGGTGCGGCACCTGCTGATCGCCGGACATCTCGTAGACCACCGATCTCCCGCCGTCGGAGTGCACGGCGCCACGCGGCACCACGACGACGTCGGTGAGCTGTTTGACGATGATCAAGATCTGGGCGGTGGCGCCGATGGGCAGGTTGCCGGAATTACCGGTGAGGTTGATGATGACTGGGTAGGTGGCGATGCCCGAACTCTGGCTGCCGACCATCCCCACCGATGCCACCGTGCCGAAGATCTGGCTGGTCGACCCGTTCGGCACGATGACGGCCTGACTTCCGGCCCGCAGCTGACTGACCTGAGTGTCGTCGACGCTGGCGTTGACGACGTAGGTTCCCGTGCTGATCACCACGATCTGAGCGTTCGACGCGGTGGTAGTGGCGGACGCGACGCTCGACGCTGCGGCCGCGTTGGAGCCACCGGTCCCGGTCGGTCCACTTCCGCCGGATGTTGCCCCGGAGCCCGCCGAGGAGGTGCCCGACACCTGCTGCCCCACCGTCAGAGTGACTGCGGCAACTGTGCCGTCGAACGGCGCCGTCAAGGTAGCCCGGGACAGGTTTTGCTGCGCGACGGCCAACTGCGCGTTCGATGAGGTCAATGCGGCATTGTCGGCGTTGACCTGGGCCGCCGCGGCGCCCGATGCCTGGTCCGCGGCAACTCTGGCCTGGCTGGCCGCCACCGCCGCGCGGGCCTGGGCCACCTGACTCGGCAGCGACGCGGCGTCCACCGTCGCCAGGGCCTGGCCGGCGTGCACCTGCTGGCCGACGGTCGCCGGTACCGAAGTGACCTGGCCGCTGACCCCGAAGTTCAGGCTTGCCTGCTGAGCAGCTGCGATCGTGCCGCTCGCCGTGACCGTCTGGCGTATCGTGCCCAGGCTGGCGGTACCCAGCCGGGGAGCAGCGCCCGACGACGATCCCGCCCAGGCCCATCCGGTGATCGCGACACCGGCCAGCACTACCACCGCGATCACGATCAGCCAACGCTTGGTGAGCATCCGGCGTATCGCGATCGCTGGCTTCACCACGACACCTTCCGCGGACCCTGCCAGGCGATGGTGGCCCGGCATCGACGAACGCGAGTCAGCCACACGAACGTGAACGTCTGCTGTGGGTGACCTGGAAGTTGGATGTGAGCGGCCAGCACGTGCCGCCACCCATAACGGCTTAACGGCCGAGGAGTTCCTGGGGGAGTTTTCCGGCTGCGGTTCGATCCAGCAGCCACAGCGTGCGGCGGCGGCCGGTGGCGCCTGCGGCAGGAACCCGCACCTCCCCGGCGCCGCGCAGCGCCATCGTCACGGCCACGGCTTTCTCCGACCCCGAGGCGATCAACCACACCTCGGTGGCGCATCGGATGGCGGGAAGGGTCAGGCTGATCCTGGTGGGAGGTGGTTTAGGACTGCCCCGCACGCCGATCACCGCGCGCCCGGTCTCGTACACCGCGGGAGAGCCGGGGAACACCGACGCGACGTGGCCCTCCTCGCCAATGCCGAGCAGGCAGATGTCGAACGACGGCGCCGGACCGCGGTCTTCGGACCGCCGCTGGCTCAGCAACAGTTCCTCGTAAGCGTGCGCGGCGGCGTCCGGATTGTCCCCCCAGGGGCCATCCGATGCCCCCATGGGGTGCACCCGAGCGGGATTCACCCCGACGTGGTCCAGGAGTGCCTCCCGAGCCTGGCTCTCGTTGCGCTCCGGGTGGCCACCGGGCAGGAACCGCTCATCGCCCCAGTAGAGATCCAACCCTTGCCAGTCCACCGCTGTGGCTGCCTGGGTGCCCGCCAGTTCCCGAAGTACCCCAATCCCGATCCGTCCCCCGGTCAGGACCAGCGATGCGGACCCTGAAGCCTGCTGGATGTCGACGATCCGGGTGATCAGCCGGGCAGCCGCGGCAGTGGTGAGCACCTCCGCGGTGGCGTGCACCACCACATCGGGGCGGCTCACTGATCGCGCCTCGCCCCACTGGATTTGGCGTCTTTCTGTGCGCCGGCGCGACGGCCTTCCACCTCGGTCATCGCCTGCAGCGCGGCCCAGTAGATCTCATCCGGATCCAGCCTGCGGAGCTCTTCAGCGAGGCAGTCACGGACCGGACGCCGTCGCAACGGCACCCGACGGTCCGGTTGACCCGGCTGGCGCAGCGTGCCCACCTTCCCGTCCGGCCGGACCAACTCCACCGGGCCGGATCGACGTTCCAGCACCGCTGCGCTGACCCCGCCGCCAGACGGGCTGGCGCGCCGGCGCACCGGGACGTGCAGGCGGGACCGCAACCAGCCGGCGAGCAGGTCAGCGGACGGGTTGTCCACCGCCCCGGTCACGGTGACCGCCTCAACGTCCTCATACGGTGGCAGATCCAGGGCTGCGGCCAGCAGCGCGCGCCACGGGGTGATCCGGGACCACGCCAGATCGGTGTCGCCGACGGTGTAGGACGTGCGCCGGCGGTCGAGTGCCTTGATCGGCTGGGGGGCCGCGGCGGCGTCGGTGATCCGGCGCTGCGCCAGCTTCCCGATGGCGTCTGTCGCGGGAACAACCGGGGCCACGCCGGGCCACCACGCGACGACGGGGCAGTCCGCGAGCAGCAGCGGTACCACCACGCTGTCCCCGTGGTCGGCCAGCGGGCCGTACAGGCGCAGCACGATCACCTCGGAGGCGCCGGCGTCACCACCAACACGGATCTGGGCGTCCAGCCGGGTCCCGGCCCGCTTGAGCCCCCGGGCCACCACGAGCACCCGGCAGGGATGCTCCAGGCTTGCCTCGTTGGCGGCCTGGATCGACTCCTCCACCTGCGCGGAGTCGTCGGTGACGATCACCAGATTGAGCACCCGGCCCACCGCGACCGCACCGCCGCGCTCCCCGACGTCGATCAGCGCGTGGTTCACTGCCGCCGTCGTCGTCGAAGGCAGATCAATGATCACTGTGCGCCTCCGGCACGGGAAATCGTCTCCTTCGCCGCCGAGCACGACCGCCGCCATGCTAGCTGTTCTGAGCCAGCACTGCTCATCTCAGCGGTTCTTTCCGCGAGCGGTGCGGAAGTAGTCCGCGCCCTCGCGAAGGTCGATGATCGGATCGGGATAGTCCAGGTGCGCCCGTCGTGCGGGTTCCAGCTTCCAGGGCTCATGCACCGCTGGACCCGGGATGTCTCGGAGTTCGGGCAGGTAGCGGCGGACGTAGTTGCCGGTGGGGTCGTAACGCTGCGCCTGCCGCAGGGGGTTGAGAATCCGATTGGGCCGGGTATCGGTGCCGGTACCGGCGACCCACTGCCAGTTGAGCTGGTTGTTGGCCACGTCGGCGTCGACGAGCAGGTCGAAGAAGTGCCGGGCGCCGATGCGCCAGTCCAGATACAGCGTCTTGGCGAGGAAGCTTGCGGTGATCAGGCGGGCGCGATTGTGCATCCAGCCCTCCGCGCGGAGCTGCCGCATGCCCGCATCGACGATCGGGTAGCCGGTGCGGCCATCCCGCCAGGCCTGCGCGGCCGGCTCGTCACGGCGCCACTGGTCGTGGCGGGTGCGGTAGTCCGTGGTCGCGGTCTCGGGACGCGCGGCGAGGACCTGGTGGTGGAAGTCGCGCCACGCCAATTGCCGGATGAAGGCTTGCCCGCCAGCCGTCGATCCGTCTGCAACGTGTACCGCCTCGGTGGGGGACAGGCAGCCGAAGTGCAGGTAGGGGGACAGCCGGGAGGTGCCGTCGGCGGCGAGATCGTCGTGTGCCTGCTCGTAATCACCAATCGGCCCCGTGAGCCAGTCGCTCAGGATGCGCCGCGCCGCCGCTTCACCACCCTGTGGCAGGTGCGGCGAGCGCTCGCCTGAGCACAGCTCGTCAGGGCTGGGCAGCGGGTCGGTGGGGACGGGCGGGACGGTGATCCGGCGGGGTGCCTCGATCAGGCCCCGGCGGGGTGCTGGGAGCCAACGCCGGTAATACGGGGTGAACACCGAGAACTGGGCTCCTCCTCCCGACGGGGTGATCGCGCCGGGTTCCACCACGGTGATCGAGGTCGCGTGCACTCGCAGCTGGCAGCCGTGACCGGCGAGGCGTTCACGCAAGGCCTGTTCGCGGCGGTGGCTGTAGCCGCTGACGTCGGCAGCGAGATGCACCTCGCTGGCTCCCAAGTCCGTGACGACGCGCTCGACCTCCTTGGCGACGTCGCCGGAGCGCACCACGAGATGCCCTCCCCGCGCCCGCAATTGGGCGTCCAGATCGGCCAGCGCGTCGGCGAGAAATGCCGCCCGATTCGCCGACATCGAGCCGCCGCGCAGGATCGCCGGGTCGAGCACGAACAGCGGCACCACGTTGGGCGCCGCGTGGCAGGCGGCGTGCAGGACAGGATTGTCGTGCACCCGCAGATCCCGGGTGAACAAGGCGATCGACACGCTCATGTCACGGGCCTAATGATGCTGTTCACTCAGATCCTCCTGGTGGTGCCAGGCCGGCAACGCGCGATGGTGCGGAGGCAAGATTGCGCCGGCATTACGGATCGGCGGGCGTGGGGAGCGGCCATGCGGGGCCGTCGGGTTTGCCGAACCAGACCCGGTGCGTGGTCGGTGTCGCGGTGAGACCGAACTCGTGCCAGTCCGGTGCGTCGAGGTCGGTCCATTGCTCCCAGGCAGCCTCGATTTGGGCCCACAATGGAGTAGACCCGGCCTCCCTTACTTGGTACTGGCCGTCCGGGTCCGGCTCGCGGATGACCTCGGACCACGATCCGTCGGGGGCGCGGAGTTCGGTGATGGTCTCGCCGTCGTCGCCGCGCCACATGCTGCGGAAGACGCCGGGCGGTAGGTGGAGCTGGGCTAGGAACGGGAACCGGGCGCCGCCGTCGAGCTGCGTGGGATCGACCGATGTCGTCCGGGTGGTCGGTGCGGCGCCAGTACGCGCGGGGCGCGGAGCACCGACGGTCGGGCCCGCGGTGGCGCGGCGCCGCATGAAGCAACCCCACCAGGGCAGGAACCGGCCCTGCACGGTGTCGGGACCGACGTGGCGCAAGGCCAGGAGGTTCCCGGCGCCGAGCGGACCCTCGATGTGTACGAGCGCGAGCCCGTCCGGGCGCAGCTGAGTGATCCAGGCAGTGGGCACGGCGAACAGGGCGCAGGTGGCGATGATGCGGTCGTACGGGGCGTGCTCTGGCAACCCCTCGATGCCGTCCACCACGGCGAGAGTCGGGGTGTAGCCGAGCAGCGCGAGCCGGTCGCGGGCGTCGTCGACGAGGTGCGGGTCGACGTCGACGGAGTACACCTGCTCGGCACCGAGCCGGTGGGTCAGGAGGGCGGCGTTGTAGCCGGTGCCGGTGCCGATCTCCAGCACGCGCATGCCGTCGGTGATGTCGAGTGCCTCGAGCATGCGGATCATGAGGTCGGGCTTGGTCGAGCTGGACACCGCCGCCTGCGTGCCCCGGTCCGCGAGGTCCGCCACCTGCGTCACCAGCGTCGTTGGTGAGTACACCAGCTCCAACCAGCGCGCGACACTGCCCGGATCGGCGGGTTCGTGCAGGGTCCAGCGCCGCGACCGACCGTCCTGATCATCGGTGTAGTAGCGCGGCACGAACACGTGCCGTGGCACATCCTCCACAGCCGCCCGCCACTCCGGGGTATGCAGCTTCCCCACTGCATTGATGTCGTCGGCTAGTTGTCGTGCCAATTCTCGCCACATCGGCTCAGGAACAGTAACGGTCACTCGGCAACTCCCTTGGCCAGGAACCGGACAAGGCTGTCGGTGATCGGGACTCTTGTCGCACCTTCCAAGAATCCGTACTGCCCACCAGGGTTGATCTCCAAGAACGAGAATATCTCAGAGTTCCCATCGGAACTCACCGACAGATCGAAAGCGCCGTATACGAGGCCGAGTTCATTCATGATGGCGCGCAGTGATTTAGCTACAGCGGCCGGCAGATCGATAATTTGATAGGAAAGCGCGGAATAGTCGGATCGCCAGTCGATTCGCGCAGCTTCAGATCCGGCGTGAATAGCGATGGCAAATACCTCGTCACCGACTAAGACTGCGCGACATTCCCACGTCTTGTCTACCCAGTCCTGGACGAGGTGAGCGGTGACGTCGATTCCGCGCAGATCGGAGAGATCGCTAATGGACAGTCTCCGGGTCCAGCCCATCTTGTACGTGTTGTCCTCGTAGAGGAGATTCGCGGTCAAGGGTTTGACCACGACGCCGTGGCTGGACGTGGCTGCGAATCGTTGCACGGCCGCGGGATCGTTGGTAACGAGCGATCGCGGAACCGTCATCCCACATCGCGCGGCGACGGCCCACTGCAGCGGCCGGTACACGGCAGTCGCGGCGAGGTCGGGCCGGTTCACCCACAACACGTCGGGCAGTGCGAGCAGCGTGCCGCCCACGCCGATCTTGGCTTCGCGTCGGGCGTAGTCCCGTTCGGCGGCCGACATCGTGTCCGGGAACGAGTACGCCGACGGCGTACGGACCCACACGGAACGGATGTCGGCGAGGTCAACCTCGTGGTGAGCCGTGCGCAGGATCCCGCCGCAGCGGCCGTCCTGGAACTCGGCGTCCAGGCTCATGTGCTGGGGGAACCATGACGTGTCGACGCGCATGACCGGGATGCTCCGCTCGGTCAGGCCAGTGATCACGCTGTCCGCGGTCCGGTCCGTCTCGGCCGCGAGCACGAGAACGGTCATCGGCTCACTCGTCGTCGTCCGGGACGGTTTCCCAGTGGTAGTCCTTGGATGGCCCTTCGTCGCCGTCCTTGTTCTCCCTGGTCGTCCAGTCGAGCTTGCACAACGGGGGACGCGGCGCGCCGGTGACGACATCGACCGCGATCTGCCGTTCGGGGCAGTACCGGAACGACGTGGGCGGTGCCGGTACGCCGAGGTCGATGAGCCACCGCAACGAGAATGGGCGGACCGAAGGCTCGGAAGGTGATTCGCTCACAGTCGGCGGAACGAAGTCACACCGATTGAGCGGGAACTGCCCCGAAACCGACACAAGCGGATCATCAAGGTAACGCAGTCCGGGCAAGTTTACCAACCTTTCATGGGATGACGAACGTCATGACAGAAGCAACCAAATCGTGGTACTTGGCGTCGAACTCTCGCACTGCCGAACATCTCTCGTACGGTGTCGCCGCGACCCGAAATCGAGCGAGTCTGCGCTGATCCCGCGGTGATTCGAGTCGCCGCATGAGCGCTGCGGCTTCTGATGCCGTGGCGCAGGCGTGTTCCACCGAGCCCGCGCCCACTCGTGCGGCAGCGAGGTCCGACATCCACATCGCACGGTCCCGGGCGAAAGTGGGATCGATCAGACCGACTGCTCGACGAAGATGCGGCTCGGCCTCTGCGGGTTTCCCGAACTCAAGGAGCGCTGTACCGGCTACACCTTCCAGCTCCGCCTCGGTGAACCAGTACACCCACGCGGGTTCGTCGCTGACCACCGAACGGGCGAGCAGCGACTCCGCGCGCTCCTGGGACCGTCGCCACGCCCTCTCATCACCCACGCGAGCGGACGCGAAGGCTAGCCTGCTGTGGATCAACGCCGCGACAGCCGGGGTGAGATGCCGTTCCTGGCTCAGGGCAGACTCTGCCAGCAGCACCGCATCGCGCGGCCGATCGGACAGCGCCGCCTGCACGCTCATGAACCCCAGGACGTTGACACCGGTCGCACGGTCCCCACTCGCGTGAGCTGCACGCAGCGCCGCCAGCCAGAATCGTTGTGCCAGTGCGTGCTGGTCGGAGTCGTAGGCTAGCCACCCGGCGAGGCGGCCCATCTCAGCAGCCACGCCGTACATGCGCCGTCCGACGTCCTCGGCGTAGGCAGCGTTGCGCAGCATCGAAATGACTAACCGCAGGTCCTCCCGGACCGACGGCAACAACGTGCCCCCGCCGATCGCGTCGTCTATGTGCCGCTTTGTCTCGACCACTCGTTCAAGATCGTCGACCAACGCGTGACCGACGCGCTTGCCGCGCAGCGAGGCCGCGACTCTGGCCGGGTCGAACAGCCACTCGTGCGCGGCCGACGTCAACGTCATGCCCGTCAGCGCGAGGTACTGTCGCCTGTCCACGGCGTCAGCTTCCACGACTTCGGCCAGCGCTTCCACAGCGCCGGGAGGCGACCAGGGCTGGCTCAACCCGTGATCGGCGGGTACGTAGAGCAAACCGTGGTTGTGCCAGCCGAGCATCTCGGGCGTCACCGGTACGCCGAGCCGCTCGTGTAGCACGTGGCACACCAGCGAGGGCCACGGCTCGCGCGGCACCCGCGGCGCGGCCCGTCCGGGCTCGGCGTAAACCCATCGGCGCACCGACCGCCGGTGCCCGCGCACCCTGAGACCCTGCGCCGCCGCGAGCTGATTCAGCCGGTCACCGAGGTTCTCCGGAGTCCACCCAGCCCGCGCGAGAAGACCGGCCAAGGCAAGGTTCGTACATTCGTCGCCAGTTGGGTCGGCACCGCTTCCCGTCGCCGCGTCCACTCCCCACCCCCCCTCCTGATCAAGTCGACCCACGGTAGCGCCGCAACCCCGCTTGGTAGGACCGAGTGTGAAAAGTGTGTACGCCGAACCACCAGGCGACCTGCAGTCCCCGGAGCTCCCGCCCGGGACACATCGAAATTACGGCCGGCGCCAGGTCCGGCCGGTTCGGGCGATCATCAGGTCCGCGGAGGGCGGGCCCCAGGTGCCTGCCGGGTAGGGCTCGGGCGTGTCCTGCTTGGCCCAGTGCTCGAGCACCGGGTCCAGGATCCCCCAGGACAGCTCCACCTCCGCGTTGACCGGGAACAACGACGGCTCACCGCGCAGCATGTCCAGCAGCAGCCGCTCGTAGGCCTCGGGCGAGGACTCGGTGAAGGCCGCGCCGTAGCGGAAGTCCATGTTGACGCCGCGTACCTCCATCGCGGTTCCCGGCACCTTGGAGCCGAACCGGATGGTGACGCCCTCGTCCGGCTGAATCCGGATGACCAGAGCGTTCTGTCCCAGCTCCTCGGTCATGGTCGCCTCGAAAGGCAGATGGGGAGCCCGCTTGAAGACCACGGCGATCTCGGTGACCCGGCGGCCCAGCCGCTTGCCGGTGCGCAGGAAGAAGGGCACTCCGGCCCACCGCCGGGTGTCCACGCCCAGCGTGATCGCGGCGAAGGTCTCGGTGGTGGAGTCCGGGCGGAAACCGCCTTCCTCGAGCACCCCGACGACCTTGGTGCCACCCTGCCAGCCGGCCACGTACTGACCCCGCGCGGTGGTCTGTTCCAACGGTTCCATCGGCTTGGTGGCTGAGAGCACCTTGATCTTCTCACCGCGCAGCGCCTCGGGGGAGAACGACAGCGGCTCCTCCATCGCGGTCAGCGCCAGCAGCTGGAGCAGATGGTTCTGGATCACATCGCGGGCCGCGCCGATGCCGTCGTAGTAACCGGCCCGGCCGGCCAGCCCGATGTCCTCAGCCATGGTGATCTGCACGTGGTCCACGTAGTGGCTGTTCCAGATCGGCTCGTAGAGCTGGTTGGCGAAGCGCAGCGCCAGGATGTTCTGCACGGTCTCTTTACCGAGGTAGTGATCGATGCGGTAGACCGATTCCTCGGGAAAGACGTCGTTGACGATCTCGTTGAGTTCCCGGGCGCTGCGCAGGTCATGCCCGAAGGGCTTCTCGATGACCACCCGGCGCCACTGCTCACCGTCCTGCGCCGCCAGCCCGGTACGGGCGAGCTGCTTGAGGACCACCGGGAACATCACCGGCGGGATGGACAGGTAGAAGGCGTGGTTGCCGCCGGTGCCACGTTCCTCATCGAGGTCCGCGACCACCGAGGCGAGGTTGTCGAAGGCCGCGTCGTCATCGAAGCTGCCGGAGACGAATCGGATGCCTTCGGCCAGCCGCGTCCAGATCTCCTCCCGGAACGGGGTGCGGGCATGCTCGCGCACCGCGTCGTGCACCAGCTCGGCGAAGTTCTCGTCGGCCCAATCCCGGCGGGCGAACCCGACCAGCGAAAAGCCAGGGGGCAGCAACCCCCGGTTGGCCAGGTCGTAGATCGCCGGCATCAGCTTCTTCCGGGACAGGTCCCCGGTGACCCCGAAGATCACCACACCGCACGGTCCGGCGATCCTGGGCAGCCGCTTGTCCCGGCTGTCCAGCAGTGGATTCACCCACCCGCCGTGGGCCCTGCTCGCCACACTCACCGGAGCTCCTGGATTGCATGCACGAGCGCCATCAGGCCTGCTGGCCGGTCCAGCAGGTGCAGCCGCAGTACGGGGCGGCCGTGCGCGGCGAGTACGTCGGCGTCCCCGAGGGCCTGGGCCCGCTGCAGGTCCCCGAGGGTGAACCCGGTACCCGGCACCGGGATGTCGGTGCCGATCGCCCCGGTCAGCTGCAGGAACGCCCCGTTCTGGTGGCCGCCCTTGTGGTACTGGCCGGTGGAGTGCAGGAAGCGGGGACCCCACCCGAACGTGGTTTGCCGCTGGGTGCGGCGGGCCAGTTCGCCGCGAAGCACCGCGGCCGACGCGTCGGCGAGGCGATCCAGGTAGGCCTGCACCGCCAGATAGCCGTGCTGCGGGGTGGCAGCGACCAGCGCGCGCAGCGCGTCGCCGAGGGTGGCGACGCCCGCCGGAAGCCAATCGAAGGGGTTGATCTCCAGTAGCCGACCCGCCAGCGCGACGGCGTGTTCCCAGAGCAGGATCTGCTCACCCAGGGTGCCGTCGACCGCTACTGCGGCTGCGGCTGCCTCACCCGGGCCGATAGCGACCGGGATCGCGTCCGGCTCGGCGTCGGCGAAGCCCGAGGCGGCCGGAGTCTCCACCACGACCGGCAGCAGACCGGCCTGGCCGGGGTCGGTGGTATCCAGCACGGTCAGCGCCACCTGGTCCGTGGCGCAGATCACCTCGATCCACGACTCGGCCGCATCGGCCAGGCCTGGGGCGAGAATGTCGACGGTGAGCTGCGACATCGGCGCCTCAGCCCGCTGCCGGCGGTGCGGCCTTGGCCAGCTGCGCTCCGACCGTGTCGCTCAGCTCGGCCCAGGATGCTTCGAACTTCTCTGCACCCTCGCGCTCGAGCACGACGAAGGTGTCGTCGAGATCGACCCCGGCACCCGCCAGCTCAGCAAAGGTCCGTGCGGCGGCCTCGGCGGCGCCGGACACCTGATCGCCGGCCACCTCGCCGTGGTCGGCGAGCGCCAGCAGGGTGTTCTCCGGCATGGTGTTCACCACTCCTGGCGCGATCAGCTCGGTGACGTACATGGTGTCCGGGTAGGCCGGATTCTTCACCCCGGTGGACGCCCACAGTGGCCGTTGCGGCCGCGCCCCGGCCTGGCGCAGCTGAGCCCACCGGGGTGTCGAGAACTGCTGCTGGTACGCCGCGTACGCCAGCCGGGCGTTGGCCACCGCGGCCTGCCCGCGCAGCGCCAGGGCCTGCTCGGTACCGATCGCCTCCAGCCGCTTGTCCACCTCGGTGTCCACCCGGGAGACGAAGAACGAGGCGACCGATGAGATCGTGGCCAGGTCGTGACCGTTGGCGCGGGCCTGTTCCAGCCCCGTGAAGAATGCGCCGATCACCTCGCGGTAGCGCTGCACCGAGAAGACCAGGGTCACGTTGACGCTGATCCCATCGGCCAGTGCGCCGGTAATGGCTGCCAGGCCCTCCGTGGTCGCCGGAATTTTGATCATGAGGTTAGGGCGGTCGACGATCTTCCACAGCGCAGCGGCCTGCGCGAGGGTGCCATCGGTGTCGTGCGCCAGCCGGGGATCGACCTCCAGCGACACCCGGCCGTCCAGCCCTCCGGTGGTTTCCCAGGTCTCGCTGAACACGTCGCAAGCCAGCTGGACATCCGTGACGGTGATCTCCCGGACGGCATCGTCGACCGAGGCGCCGCGGGCGGCCAGGGCCCGCACCTGCTCGTCGTAGTCTTCGGCGTGCTCCAGCGCATGGGCGAAGATCGTCGGATTGCTGGTCACTCCGACCACGTGCCGATCAGTGATCAGATCGGCTAGGTTTCCGGAGGCGATCCGGTTCCGGGACAGATCGTCCAGCCAGATCGACACACCTGCCTCGGAGAGGGCTCGTAGGGTATCGGTGCTGCTCACAAGGGGTACCTCCGTGGGCTACTGTGGGATGCGCCCGAGGCTGCGACGGGCCGCGTCAGCGACTGCTTCACCGGTGAAGCCGAACTCCCGGAATAGAGTCTGCCAGTCGGCTGAGGCACCGAAGTGCTCCAGCGAGACCACTTCGCCGTTCTCGCCGACGAAGCGGTGCCAGGGCATCGCGATGCTGGCCTCGACGGCGACCCGGGCCTTCACCGTAGGCGGTATCACCTGGTCGCGGTAGGCCTGGTCCTGGTCATCGAACCATTCCACGCACGGCATGGATACCACCCGGGTCCCGATGCCCTCGGCGGCCAGCAGTTGCTGCGCGGCGACGGCGAGCTGCACTTCGGACCCGGTGGCGATCAGCACGACATCGGGCAGCCCGCTGTCGAGGTCGGTGGAGGTGTCGGAGAGCACGTAGCCGCCGCGGGCGACGCCGGTGGCGTCGGTGCCCTCCAGGACCGGCACGTTCTGCCGGGTCAGGGCCAGCCCGGTGGGCCGGGTGCCCTTTTCCAGCAGTGCCTTCCACGCCGCCGCGGTCTCGTTGGCATCCGCGGGGCGGACCACGTCCAGCCCGGGGATGGCCCGCAACGCGGCGAGCTGCTCGACCGGCTGGTGGGTGGGGCCGTCCTCACCGAGACCGATGGAGTCGTGGGTCCAGACATAGATGACCGGGGTCTTCATCAGCGCGGCCAACCGCACCGCGGGCCGCATGTAGTCACTGAAGATCAGGAATGTGCCGCCGTAGGGGCGGGTCGGCCCGTGCAGGGCGATCCCGTTGAGAATCGCGCCCATGGCGTGCTCGCGCACCCCGAAGTGCAGGGTGCGCCCGTAGGGGTGCGCGGTCCACATCTTGGTGGAGATCTTCTCGGGGCCGAACGAGTCGGCACCCTTGATCGTGGTGAGGTTGCTCTCCCCGAGGTCGGCGGAACCACCCCACAGTTCCGGGAGCTCCTCCCCGATGGCCGAGAGCACCTCCCCGGACGCCTTGCGGGTCGCCACGCCCTTCTTGTCCGGTTCCCAGGTGGGCAGCTTCTCCGCCCAGCCGGCGGGTAGCTCGCGATTGATCAGCCGGTCGAACAGCGCCGCGCAGGACGGGTTGTCCTCTCGCCAGGAATCAAAGGCTTGCTGCCACTGGGCGTGGGCGGCCTGGCCGCGGGCGACTACTTGCCGGGTGTGCTCGAGCACACCCGGTTCCACGACGAAGAAGCGTTCCGGGTCGAAGTCCAGCGCCTTTTTCACCGCGGCCACTTCGTCGGCGCCCAGGGCCGAGCCGTGCGCGGCACCGGTGTTCATCTTTTTCGGCGCCGGGTAACCGATCACGGTGCGCAGCACGATGAGGGAGGGCCGGCCGGTCTCGGCCTTGGCCGCGTTCAGCGCGTCCAGGATGCCCACGACGTCCTCGCCACCCTGGACGGTCTGCACATGCCAGCCGTAGGCCTCGTAGCGGGCAGCGGTGTGCTCCGACAGCGCGATCTTGGTGTCGTCCTCGATGGAGATCTCATTGGAGTCGTAGATCACCACGAGGTTGCCGAGCTCCTGGGTGCCGGCCAGGGAGCTGGCCTCTGACGTGACGCCTTCCTCGATGTCGCCGTCGGAGGCGATCACGTAGATGTGGTGGTCGAAGGGGCTCTCACCCTCGGCGGCGCCGGGATCGAACAGGCCGCGCTCGCGCCGGGCCGCCATGGCCATCCCCACCGCAGAGGCCAGACCCTGGCCGAGTGGTCCGGTAGTGATCTCCACTCCGGCGGTGTGCCCGTACTCAGGGTGGCCCGGGGTCTTGGAGCCCCAGGTGCGCAGTTGCTCGATGTCTTCCAGCTCCAGCCCGTATCCGGACAGGAACAGCTGCAGGTACAGCGTCAGGCTGGAATGGCCGCAGGACAGCACGAACCGATCCCGCCCGGTCCAGGCCGGGTCGCTGGGATCGTGCCGCAGGACCCGCTGGAACAGCGTGTAGGCCAGCGGGGCAAGGCTCATCGCGGTGCCCGGGTGGCCGCTGCCGACCCGTTGCACAGCGTCAGCGGCGAGTACCCGGATGGTGTCCACCGCATGGGTGTCCACCGCTGTCCAGTCATCGGGCACGCGCGGGGTGGTGAGCTGGGTCAGATCGTCGGTGACGGACACGGTCGTGCTCCTGACTGTGCTCGGTCGTTACTGTGCTGGGTCGTTACTGTGCTGGGTCGTTACTGTGCTGGGTCGGCGCCGCGAGGCCGGGGGTGCTCCGGCTGATCCCTGGTCCCTACCTACCCTAGCGAGACGGGGCGGGCTGTGATCTCCCCCGACAGAGCGGCCCCGCGGGGGAACGTGCCTACCCCGCAGCTACCATCTTGAGTGAGGGAGTACCCGCCGGAGGGCCGTCCATGCGTGCGCCGTCCGGATCCGGCGGTCGGGAGGAGCCACGGTGAGCGCAGCGTCCCAGCCCACGGGAACGCTGTGACCAGTACCGTTGTGGCTCCAGTCGCATCGCTACGTCGCCGCGCCGGTGTGCTGCGCAGCTACCTCGCCCTGACCAAGCCGCGAGTGATCGAGCTGCTCCTGGTCACCACCATCCCGGCGATGTTGCTCGCCGCGCGTGGAGTGCCGTCGCTGTGGTTGATTCTGGCCACCCTGCTGGGCGGCACCATGGCCGCGGGCAGCGCGAACGCGCTGAACTGTGTCGCCGACGCCGACATCGACGCCCAGATGAAGCGAACCCGAGCCCGGCCGCTGGTCACCCAGGAGATACCCGTTCACCATGCGCTGATCTTCGGGGTCGCGTTGGGGGTGGCCTCGTTCGGCTGGTTGTGGGCCACCACCAATCTGCTCTCGGCACTGCTGGCCGTGGCGACGATCCTGTTCTACGTCTTCATCTACACGCTGCTGCTCAAGCGCCGCACCGCGCAGAACATCATCTGGGGCGGTGCCGCTGGCTGCATGCCGGTGGTGATCGGCTGGTCGGCCGTCACCGGCACGGTGGGCTGGCCGGCACTGGTGATGTTCGGAGTGATCTTCTTCTGGACTCCGCCGCACACCTGGGCACTGGCGATGAAGTTCCGCGAGGACTACCGGCGAGTGGGTGTGCCGATGTTGCCCGCGGTGGCGTCACCGCTGGTGGTGGCCCGCCGGATCGTGGTGTTCAGCTGGCTGATGGTCGCCTGGAGCCTGCTCCTGATCGGTGCCACCAGCTGGGTCTACGCCGCTGTGGCCGCGCTCGCCGGAGGCTGGTTCGTGCTGACGGCCCACCGCCTGCACGCCGCGGTACGGCGCGGTCTGACGGTCAATCCCATGCGCCTGTTCCACCTGTCCAACACCTACCTGGCGCTGCTGTTCGTGGCGATCGCCGTCGATTCCGTGCTCGGATGGCCCCCCCTGCCCGTGCTATTCGGCTGGCCGCTCCAGTAGCTCTGATCCTCGGGAGCCTTGGGACTGAAGAGTCCGTGACAGCTGGTGCAGTAGAGGGGGCTCACCTGCTGAACCGGGCGGCGGAGCGCTCGCGCGCCTTGGCGGCTTCGACATCCCGATCTTTCGCCGGCGCGGTGGTCACCAGCTCGGTCAATAGCCGCATGGAGGCCTCGGCGACCGCATCGACCGCTCGGTGAAAGGCCTCCGCGTTGGTTCGCGACGGGTTGGTGGATCCACTGATTTTCCGCACGTACTGCAGCGCCGCGCTGCATACCTCGTCTTGTGTCGCCGGTGGGTCGAAGTTGTACAGCGGGCGGATGTTCCGGCACATGCCCAGATTGTAAGGGTGCGATGACCCTGGTGCGGGGCCATCGCTCGGGTGTGAGGAGGGTCGGCGGGGTGGCCACGTTCTTCCAGCTGGTGATCGACTGCCATCGTCCTTCGAGACTGGTGGCCTTCTGGCAGCCGCTGCTGGGTTACGACGTGCCCGTGCCTCCGCAGCCCTTCGCGACGTGGCGCGACTGGTACCTGTCGGTTGGGGTGCCGGCAGAGGAGATCGAAGGGGACGGCGCAGATCGGCTTGTGCCGCGCGACGGCGAGGGTGTGGCAATCTGGTTCCAGCCCGTTCCTGAGGGAAAGTCGATCAAGAACCGTCTTCACCTCGACCTCCGGGTGTCTGGTGGGCGCGAGGTGAGCCGCGCAGCACGCCGAGCCGCAATCGAACCCGTGGTGGCTCAGGTCCAGGCTGGCGGTGGTGCGTTGATTCGTTGGACCGAGGACGAACAGGCCGACCACGTCTACGTGGTCATGGCCGATCCCGAGGGCAATGAATTCTGCCTGGTCTAAGCTGCGCGGGCCCAGCAGGTAGTGCGCTAGCAGCAGGTCACCGGCCCGCCCTCGGATCTGCAGGGGCTCAGGCAGCCGGATCGGTGGATAGCCTGCTGCCGTGAAAAACGCGTCCGGTCCATGCTCGCGGAAATACTCCGCATGGGTCAGATGGGTCCCCGGCCACACCCACAGATTACCGGCGTCCTGATCGAGTAGATCGGATAGCAGCACGCCGGCCAGCAAGGTGAACGTCCCAGGGTGGCTATCCGCATCGGGTGGGAACCCGTCGAGGTGGTGCATGCCAGGCCTGTGCGGGAACGGTGGGATGTTCAACGCCACCTGAACCTGCCAGGGCACCTCCAACGTCCCTGGTCCGGTGAGCGACTCGGCGAGGGACCAGGCGGGGCTCGTGGTGAGCAACGCGATCAGCGAAGGGACGCTCACCGCCTTGGGCCAATAGAAATGGTGCCCGCGGACGTCGGAGGCTGGCGGCTCACACTTGATCAGGTCATCGATGGCGCGCGACGCGTTTGCGACCAAATCCCGAGAAAGGACCTGAGGAACTACCATGAAGCCGAGTTCGGCAAACTCCTGCAGCTGCGCCCGATCAAGCACGCAGGTAACTCGGCCGAGGTGCCCGGACGGCAGGGATCATGCCGAGAAGTCGGGGATCGCGGCGCGTGCGTCGGTCGCGCGGCCCTTGGGCTCCTCCCAGTCCTCCTGCCGGCCGAGCGCGGTGAGGTCGAGGAAGTAGTACGAGCCGCCGAGCGACTCGGCGCCGCGAGCGTACATGGAATAGGTGTGGAAGACCTGGTCACCGTCGCGCAGGAAGCAACTTGTGCCGGGCTCCTCGATGGGTTGATCACCCTCGACGTAGTAGAACGTTCCGGCCCGCTCGTGCTCGGCCGCCGTCCGGTAGTTGTACTCGACCGGTGCGACGGTGGCGTCCAAGGTGACATGGAAGTCGTAATTGAAGTCGCTTCCGTAGGACGAGTACCAAGGGAAGGCCCAGCCCTTGCCGGCCTTGTATTTCTCGATCTTGGTCAGAGGTGCGCGGGACACGTAGACCAAGCTCGTGTCCCGGGTGTGCAGGTGTGCCAGCAGGCCGTCAGACGTCTCATCGGCGCCTGCTGAGCAGCTCGAGCAACCCTCGTCCCAGTCGGGAGAGAACATGAAATGGGTGACGATGAGCTGGCGCCGGCCCTCGAACAGGTCCAGCAGGCTGGCCTTGCCGTCCGGCCCGTCGAACACGTAGTCCTTGTCGATCCGGACCATCGGCAACTCGCGCCGCTTGGTGCTCAGCGCGTCACGTGCCCTGGTCATCGCCTTCTCCTCGGCCAGCAGTTCCTTGCGGGCAACCAGCCACTCGTCGCGGGACACAACCTGCGGAAGCGCCATCTCGATCTCCTCTCGGAACAGGTCCGGGGTGAACTCCCCACCGGTATGACCGCCCAGCGCCCAAGAACTCATCGGCTCCCAGTGCTCATCGGCCCCAGGACTCATCGGCTCCCAAAAACTCATCGGAACCAGTCGAGTGTCTGTCCCGCCGATGACTTCTGACGTCGGCAGCCGTCGTAGCAGTGTGTGCCCAGCCGGCGACCAGATGAGGGTGGTGCTCGTCTGCGGCGGAGCCGAGGTGGCGAGCTGGCCGCTGGCGGCGTGGCGCGGTCCCGACCTGGCTGTGGTGGACGAACTGGCCCGGTGGCAACTCGCGGCCCGCCGGCTGGGCTGCTCGATCCGGCTGCGCGATGCCAGCGCTGAACTGTCGGAGCTGCTCGACCTGGTCGGCCTGGGTGACGTCGTGAGATCCGCGGATCTAGAGGCGGGCGGGGAGGCCGAAGGCGGCGAACAGGGTGGTGTCCAGGAAGTTGTGATGCCCGACGATCCGGTCGCCTGAGATCTCGATGACCTGGAGGGCGAACGGCCGGAAGCCGCCTTGCCCGTCCGGGCGGTACGAGCCGAACGCGGCGCAGCCGTTGGCCGCCGTTGGCACCAGGCGCGAGCCACGGCACCCGCAGCCCTTGCCGAGGAACCACCGGCCCATCTCCACCGGCCCGCGCAGCCACAGGTCGTAGGGTGGCATCGACATCACCGCGTCGTCGTGCAGCAGCGTGACCAACTGATTGATGTCGTAGCGCTCGAAGGCGTCCACGTACCGCGCGAGCAACGCCTGCTGATCCGGGTTCACCGCAGGTGGGGGAGCGGCGTCGAGCTCGCGGGCCGCGAGGGTGGTCCGGGCGCGCTGGAGTGCGCTGTTCACCGACGCGACGCTGGTCTCGAGCAGCTCGGCCACTTCCGTCGCCTGCCAGCGCAGCACCTCGCGCAGGATCAGCACCGCTCGCTGCCGGGCTGGAAGGCACTGCAACGCGGTAATGAACGCCAGCCGGATGGTCTCCTTTGCCACCGCGACTTCGGCTGGGTCGTCCTCGGGCAACGCCCGGCCGTCCGGGATGGGTTGCACCCAGGTGTGCTCGGGAAGCTTCGGGCCGAGCGTCGCATCAGCCGTCGAGGACGGTCCGAAGTCCAGGGGTAGCGCCCGGCGTTCGCGGCCTCGCAAGAAATCGAGGCAGACGTTGGTGGCGATGCGGTACAGCCATGATCGCAGAGCCGACCGGCCCTCGAAGCCGTCGATGCCCCGCCAGGCCCGCACCATCGTCTCCTGCACCGCGTCATCGGCCTCGAAGAACGAGCCGAGCATCCGGTAGCAGTAGCCGGTGAGCTCCCGGCGATGCTGCTCCAGGTTCTCCGAACGGACCTCACTGCTGCTGGCGATTTCCGGCTGGACAGGCACGTGCGCCTACGCTACTACGGCGCCGCCATGACATCGACCATCGCGCGGTAGTGGTCGCGCTGAGCGATGATCTGCGTGCGGTGTGCCGAAGTGAGGTAGTCGGGTGAGCCGAGGTCCATTGTCCCGTACCGGTCGTGGGGGTCCACGCCGATGGCGCGCAGCAGGGCCTCGCTGCGCTGGGAGACGCTGCCCTGGCTGATCCCGAAGTAGGCCATCAGGTCCTTGACCCGCATGTGCGCGGTGAACAGGTCGTTAGCCTTCCCGATGATCCAGCAGATGGTGGCGGCGGCAGTCTCGGCCCGGCCCCGGCGCCGGAAGATCTCGGGGTCCGCCGCGGCGGCGCGGGCGAGGAACCTGCGGCAGGCTGTGCGGTACTGCACGTCGAGCCGCTCGTCGCAGCACCGGTCGAGCAGAACGAGCACCTCCGCCACTCGCTGGTGAATGTCGGCCGGGATCGGCTCCCAGTCGAAGGGTTCGTCGGGCAGTGGAGTCTCATGGAGTTGGGCCAGGGCGTCCTCGCCGCCGACGGCGCGGCGCAGCGAATCGAGCATGATCTGGGGGAAGGCGGGCAGCTCCGCCTCGAGCGCCGGCCACGGGCCCTCGGCAGCCAACGCACCCATCGCGGCCAGGAGCGCGGCTGGGCCCTGTTGCCGCGGTGAGGCGATCATCTGCTGGTATTCCGGCTCGTAGGTATCGACCGCGGCGACGGTGTCGTCGGTGAGCGCAGCCCGGATGCCGCGCTCGTGGTGGCAGAAGCGGATGAAGGCTCGCAGCAGCTCAGGTGCCTTGGCCAGGTAGGCGGTGTCCGCGACGATCTTGCGGGGGATCCAGTCGACGAGCAGGATCTCCACGGCTACCGGGCTCCAGCGCAGCGGGTCGCCCGGTCCGTAGTCGGTGCCGAACCACAGCACCGACTCGAGCAGGCCGCGGTGGTCAGCGTCGTCGAGACCGGTACCGAAGGGGGAGGAGAAGAAACGCTCGGTGAGCTTGCTGAGTTTTTTGTTATCCCAGCGCGGACGCTGGTAGCCGCTGCCACCGGCCGGCAGCATGCCGATGGCCCACTCCACCAGCGGGCGGCAGGCGGGCCAGCAGTCGGTTTCGCAGGGCGGGAAGGTGATGGCGCCTCGTTCGATCGCGTCCTGTACCCGGACGCGGGCGTCGGCCGGGGCAAGGTCCACCCAGGTCGTGTCCGGGTCGTTACCGGAGGCGCTCCGCATCTGCTCGATCAGCTCATCCAGCGATTCGGGGACGGTGAAGGCATCTTTGACCAGCGTGCCCATGTTGTGATCGATGTAGACCACGATCGATAAAGCTGCATCGTCCGGCAGGCTCAACCCGATCATGATGTTGTCACCGTCGCCGAGCACGTGAACCATCTCGACGACGCCCTCGACGGTGGTCCGGCCCAGATCGGTGAGCCATCCTGGCAGAGCATGCGCCCGTTCGTTGATTTCGCGGTGGACCCGCCGCCGCATGATGTCCTCGCCGGTCAGCTCGGCGATCATGGCGAGCAGTGCCGAGGTCTCGAGCATGTCGACGTCGAGGAAGGTCCGCACCAGCTCGTCGCGGGTCGGCACGGCGGGCTCCGGCGTCCGTTCAAACGGGCTGGCCCGCCGCGGCTCAAGCGCCGAGAGCAGCGAGCTGACCAGGGACATCAGCATGAGCGGGTGATCGTCGGCGAGGGCGGTCGCGACATCATCGATCAGGTCGGGCTCATCAGGTCGGGTGGCTCTGCTGCGGCCCGGCCGTCGTTGCGCGGGCCGACGTTTGTCGCGGCGCGTTCGCTTGGACACGCGGGCAGGGTAGACCGTCGACTGCTCGGCTCTGCACGCGGTTCACGACCCACGAGCTAGGTGAGGCGGCTGAGGAAGCGGCCGACTTTGGCTGCCGCGCTGGGATTGTGGGTCATGACGTAGTCGTAGAGCGCGACCGGGATGGCGAAGGAGTAGGTCGGGTAGGCATGGATCGAGCCGATGATCGCGTCGACGGTGAGGTCGTTGTTCATCGCCAAGGTCAACTCGTTGATCATCTCGCCGGAGCAGTGCCCGGCGATGTGGGCGCCGATCAGCCGTCGTTTGCCGTCGATGAGGAACTTCATCAGGCCGACGGTCTCCGCCTCGGTGACGGCGCGCTCGTTGTGGCTGTAGGGGAAGCGGATCACCTCGCAGGTGTCCCCGGCCGCCCGGATCTGCGCCTCGGTCCGCCCGACGTGCGCGATCTCCGGATCAGTGAACGTCACCCACGGCAGGTGGCCGGGGGAGAAGGCTGCCTTGATCGGGACGAAGATGTTGCGGACCGCGTGCGCGGCCTGGTGAGCGGCGTAGTGGGTGAACGCCGGCCCGCCGGTCACGTCGCCGACGGCGTAGATGTGCGACTGGCTGGTCTGGAGCAGGTCGTTGATGCTGATGCCGCGCTCGTTGGTGGTCACGCCCGCGGCGTCGAGCCCGAGGGCTTCGACGTTGGGCACCCGGCCGACCGCGCACAGGATCGCGTCCACGTGCAGTTCATCGTGCCCGAGAGAAAGTACGGTGTGGCCATCCTCGCGGCGGACGGCCTGGGGGACAGTGTTGCGCCGCATGTCGATGCCGTCGTCGGTGAATTGGCGCTCCAGTATGTCGATCATGTCGGCGTCGTCGCGGGGGATCAGATGTGGCCCGCGTTGCAGCACGGTCACCGCGGAGCCGAGCCGGTGCAACGCCTGCGCGAGTTCCACGCCGATCGGACCGCCCCCGATCACCGCGAGCCGGGCCGGCAGGGCGCTGAGGTCGAAGACGTCCTCGTTGGTCAGGTAGCCGACTTCAGCCAGCCCGTCGATGGCCGGCACCGCCGGTCGGCTACCCGAGGCGATCAGCACGAACTTGGCGGTGATGTCCCGTTCCCCCACCCGCAGTGTGTGTGGGTCGCGGAAGGTGGCACCGCCGAGCAGCACATCGATACCCAGCTCAGCAAGCACATCGGCATCGTCGAGCTTGGCGATCTCCGTGATGGCCTGCTGCACGCGGGCATTGACTGCTGCCAGATCCGTCGGCACCTGCTGCGCGGACAGGCCCCAGCGTTGCGCCGTGGCCGCCTCGTGGGCGACCCGGGACGCCTTGATCAGCGCTTTGCTCGGGACGCAGCCGTAGTTCAGGCAGTCTCCGCCCAGCCGGTCCTTGTCGATCAACGCGACCCGCTTCGCGAAGAACCGCCCCACCCGAGCGGCAGTCAGTCCCGCCGACCCAGCCCCGATGATCGCCAGGTCATAGTCAAACGAAGCCATTCCCTTATCCCCTGTCAGCCAGGATGTTCTGGGGCCAGACTGCCCTAAACGAGCCCCGGATTACGGCGATCTGTCCCCAGAACGCGAGTGGTCAGCCAGCAGGTGCGCGGGGTGGGCGCGGTCGTCGGGCGTTCGGGGGAGCCAGCGGCGGATCACAGTGCCGTCGCAGAGCAAGGCGTCGCCGCCCATTTGGCGGATGTCTTCTACCGGGCGTGGCAGCGGGTGCCCGTGGGTCGCGGCGAGGGCGTATCGGGCCAGCGTTCCCGGTGAATACACCTGCCAGAGCCGGGCGCGGCGCATACCGAGTAACCCGTAGAGCCGGCGTTGCTCGTCGGCCAGGAACGGGCCGGGCCAGCTGAGATGGTCGGCGAGCGCGGCCAGCGCGTCCGGCGGGCTGAACCCGCAGGCGATCAGCCCGATCGGGAGGTCGGCCGCGAGGTCACGCACCTGCACGAGGTGCTGCTGGCAGGGCAGTCAATACCGGTGCCGGATCGCGGTGAGCAGGTAACTGCCGGGCAATGCGCCCAGATCCACAGCTCGGCCGGTTCGCGCGTCCGGCAGCACGAGCCCGGTCAGCGGGACCGGATGATCGATCTCACGAGGCACGGACGTCGACAATCGGCAGCAACCGGCGTAGCTCGATGTTCTCGACCGGGTCCAGCACGCCGTGTTGTACGCAGGCCGGTACGAGCTCCCCGGTCTCTGGATGCGCCATCGCGTAGTGGCAGGCTGCCAGCCGTTCCTGAGCGGCGAGAACCCGCGGTTCGGTGGCTTTCTCGCCGCGTTGCATCAGCTCCCAGGCCGGAGCGACGTCCGCGGCATCCATGAACTGGTGCACCACGAACGACACCGGGCGCACGCCGTGCCGCAACAGAGCCCGCAGCCCGCCGGCCCGCCGGACCAGATGGGCAAACCACTGAACCGCGATCACCGCGACGACCGGGTTTCGCACGATCGTGCGGGCCACCTTGCCGATCAGGTCGGGCAACTCCTCTCCGGCGAAGTTCACTTCACCGAAGTAGCGGAAGAACGCCTCCCGGGCAGCCCGGTCCCCGGCGTCACCGGACAGGAACGGATACCACCGCGGGCCGACGTAGAACCCGTAGGCGGCCCGGTTGCACCGAAGGTCGCCGTGCTGGATGACGGTGTAGTCCAGGGCGGTGCCCGCGCCCTTCTCGATCTCCCGCCATACCTCGTCCATGCCGACCTGCTCGTAGTTCTCATGCCAGCGCCGGTCATCCCCGACGAACGCCGCAGGCTGGAAGGAGAACATGCCGAACCCCATCGCGTGGCAGTCCCGCACCAGCTCGGCGACCTGGTCGAGATTCGCCGGGGTGACCGTCATGTTGTGGGCCAGGAAGGAGCGCACCCCGTGCTTGGCGCGCAAGCGGGTGAACATGTCGACGAAACGCTGCCGGTAGGGGTTGAGCTCGCGTTCGCTGCCCGGTCGCGGGATGCCGCGCCGGCCGAACATCATCATGTCGAAGTGCCCGGCGAACGAGATCCGCTTGAGCCGTGGCTGTCCCTGCTTGTCCAGTACGAGCCGTTCCAGGTAGTCGGGGTCGAAGTCGCCGTGGGACATGCTCATCGGCTCCCGCCCATAGCGGCGCATCGTGAGCAGCGTTTCCGCGTGGTCATCCGGGTCCAGCAGCGTCACCTCGCCACCGATCAGCTGGGCATGGGCCCGGGGACCGCGCAGCCGGCGCAGCAACGCCATCTGCTTGTCGACCTCGGAGACGGTGTGTGATCCGTCCACCCGGACCCGGTTGGCGTCGCGCGAGTGATAGCAGGGTGTGCACGCGAGGTTGCACTTCGGGAACACCCCGTGGGTGCCCTCACACCCGACCGCGTGCCTGCCAAGGAACTGCCCGGGCGTCTTCACATGCTCGGGAAGATCGGCCCAGCGGCGGCGGAGTATTCCCGCGTACTCCGGATCGACCGGCCGGGTCCGGCGTTCGAGCCTGCGCAACGCATTGATCAGTCGCATCGCAACGTCCCTCCGACCTTGGCCGCTAGCAGTGCGGTTCGGCTCATTGTGGATTTCGCTGGTCGGGTCGAACCGGTTCACTTGATCAGCCAGTGATGATGTCGACCAGGCTGATTACCGCCAATACTCCCATGACGGCGGCGGCAGTACGGCTGATCCAACGGAAGGGGATCAGCCGCAGCAATCGACGGCCGCCGGTGATGGCCAGGGCTCCCACTGCCCATAGTCCGAGCACCGCTCCGCCGCCGACGGCGAGCGGATCGTGGTACCGAGCGGCCAGGTTGGCTGTGGCGATCTGGGTCAGGTCACCGAATTCGGCGACGAACAGCACCAGGAAGCTCCGGGTGGCGACCCGCCAGAACCCGATGTTGGTGGCGGTTGGCAGGATCTGGGTCGCCACGCCGGGTTCGGTGCCCTCTTCGCGCCGGCGCAGCAACAGCACCGCGCCCAGGGCGAACAGGACGGCAACCGCTGGCTCGAGAGCGCGGCGCGGCAACATGCCCAGCAGGCCGCCGGCCGCGATCGCGAGCACCACATGGACCGCGAAGGCGGCGGCGACACCGGCGAACACCTGGCTGGGCCGATACCGGGCACCCAGTACCAGGCTGGCCAGCGCGGTCTTATCCGGTAGTTCGGCGACGAAAATGACCCCGAAGACGGTCCCGGCAACGGTGAGGTTCACGCTGTCGACGCCTTCTCCTGGCGGGCCAGCATCCGCCCAGGGACCAGGATGAGCAGACCGGCTACCGCGATCACCAAGGCCGCCGGGAAGGCCGCGCCGACGGAAGGTGACGGTGCGTGTCCGATGATCACAGACCGTTCACCGTAGAAAAAGACAATCGCTCCCGCGGCGAAGGCCAGGTTGGTGACCAAAGCACTGGGAATCGGTGATCGGCGGGCGGTGGACGCTTTGAGCATTCCGCGGATGGCGAAGAGAAACACCGCGGCGCCTACCAGCAGCACCATCCCGGCGTTGTTGCCGGTAAAGCCCGTGGTGTAACCGTTCTTTCCCAACGTCAGGTTCGCGATACTGCCGTAGAACATGATGAACAGCCCGCCGACCAGCAACGACTCGGTCGCCACCAGCCTGGCCAGCGCTGCGATCTGTCCGGTGTGGAACAGGGTGAGCACGGTGGCGAGATAGACCATCGCAGCGGCCAGCACGATCTCGGGCAGCAAGACACCAACCGCGGGTCTGCGACCAGCCACGGTCGCTCGGGTTATCACGAGACCAGGCAGGGCACCGGGTGCGCGCCCGGGGGTGATGCGGCGGGGCTCGTTGATTGCAGTAGTCATCGGGAACCTTCTTCGGGCTGACTGGGACAGAGCTGATTGAGCAGAGCTGACTGGGACAGGTCAGTGATCAGGCGACGTCGAAAAGGTGCGCGGAGTGTCGTCCGCGGCCGACGCCGGTGTCGTGCCACCAGCGGTGCAGGCATGAGCCTCACTGCACCCAGATCAGGCAGACATCGGAATCAAGGAGATACAGGCCGTCGTTGTCGCCGCAATGGGGGCAGGGCAGCCAGGCGCGGCGGCCGGCGTCAGCTTGGGGGTCGAGCGTCATCTCATCGCCTCGAGTATGTCGATTGGTGCACCGTCGTGAAGGGTTCTGGCGTCGACACCGGAACCACCGGCTGGGCGCATCCCGGGTGTCATCCAGGGATACGGCGACGGGTTACAGCAGGCGCTGCGACCCGGTCAGCTAGCACATGCCAGGCATTCTCGGTGGCCGGGGGG
>JBOHFK010000025.1:0-50409 GCA_050699635.1 Pseudonocardiaceae bacterium
CCGGTCCTGACGCCCGATCAGTTGCGGGCCGCGGCCGGGAACCCCGACCAGGAGCAGGCGCTGGTCGACGGTGGGTTCCTCGACCGCACGCCACTGTGGTACTACGTGCTGGCCGAGGCCAAGAACGGTGGCGGCACCCACCTGGGCCCGGTCGGCAGCACGATCATCGCCGAGGTCCTGATCGGCCTGGTGCGGCGCAGCGACGACTCGATCCTGCGCACTCCGGGCTGGGTGCCCTCGCTGCCGGCCGCCACTCCCGGCCGATTCGAGCTTGCCGACCTGCTGCGCTTCGCCGGAGTGCTGCCGGCCGGCGCACCCACACCCACCTATGTCGTGCAGCCCGGCGACACGCTCACCTCGATCGCCCGCGATCAGCTCGGCGACGGTAACCGCTGGCCGGAGATCTTCGCGCTCAACCGCAACGTCATCCGTAATCCGGACCTGATCTTTCCCGGGCAGGTCCTGATCCTGCCCAGCGGCCCGCCGATGCAGCCCCCGCCGAGGTTCTACGTGGTCCGGGCCGGTGACACCCTCACCTCGATCGCCCGGGAGCAGCTCGGCGACAGTAACCAATGGGGCGTGATCTTCGCGCTCAACCGTGACGTCATCAGCAATCCCGACCTCATCGTCGTCGGGCAGGTGCTGCGGTTACCCAGCTGACACCTCGGATCGACCGGCTGCGCGGTCCGGCTGAGCGGCTCGACTGGACCGCTCAGCCGGACCGGGTGAACTTCCTTGCCGGTACTACGTCCTGGAGTGAAGGATTGACTCCATACAGATATTTGTGTGCGTCATGCAGTGAAGGTGGCCTCGATGCCTGGTTCCCCGCCGGTGGCCGATGACCTCAGGGTCGCCAACCGCATCGGCACGGGGCTGGGTCGGCTGATCCGGCTCATCAAACGCACCGCTGTCGTCCCCGGGGAAGATCTCGATCGGCCGTCGTTCACCCTGCTCCACGCCCTGGACTGCGTCGGACCGTCGCGGGTCACCGCATTGGCAGCGGCGGTGTATTCCGACCCCTCCACAGTGAGCAGGCAGGCCGCCCACCTCGTCGATCTCGGGCTGGTGGAGCGGCGCGCTGATCCCGGTGACGGCCGGGCGACGCTGCTGGTCATCACCGATGCGGGGGCAGATCTGTTAGAGCGCGCCCGGCACCGCCGCGATGAGCGGATCGAGGCGATCATCGGATCCTGGTTACCCGCCGAGCGCGCCCAGTTCGCCGACCTGATCGATCGCTTCACTGCCGGCTACGAGGCCTAGTTCCGGGTCCTCTAGTTTCCTTCCCGGGGCGCGCGATGGTGAGGAGAGACGCTCAGTGTGGGGATTCGGCGGGCCCAGGGGTGCCGGGCTGCGCCTGCCTGCCCGGCGGGGCAAGCGGGTGGCGGTGATCGTCGCCGTCCTGCTGCTCGCGGCGGTCGCGGGGATCGGTGCCGGGTTGGGCGTCACGGTGCTGACCAGCCGGCTCGCGGCCGCCCGGGCCGCTGCGGCGATTGTGCCGCCACCTGCGCCGGTGGCGCTGCACCCCCGGTTGCGCCCGGCCGCGGTCGATGGCCCAGTCCCGACACAGGCAGGCGTGAGCGCTGTCCTCGACCCGCTGGTAGCAGCCGGCGGGCTCGGCTCGCTGTCCGGCCAGGTGCTCGATCCGGTGTCCGGCGCGGTGCTCTGGCAGCGCACTCCGAGCCGGGCGCTGGTGCCGGGATCGACGGCCAAGCTGCTCACCGCTTCCGCGGCGCTGCTGGTGCTGGACCACCAGGCACGGCTGCACACCACCGTGCTGGCCGGGGCGGAACCCGGCACGGTGGTGTTACGCGGTGGCGGCGATCCGACGCTGTCCGCGGCCGGCCAGGGCACCGCGACCGGCTACCCGGGTGCGGCCCGGCTGGACGACCTGGTCAGCCAGGTCCGGGCGGCGGCCCGTGGCCCGATCAGCCGGGTGCTGGTCGATGTGAGCCGTTTCACAGGTGACGCGCTGGCGCCGGGCTGGCTCACCGCCGACGTCGCCGCTGGGTATATCGCACCGATCGAGCCGGTGATGCTCGATGGCGGCCGGGAAGATCCCACCCAGGAAGACTCCCCGCGAGCCGCCAAACCCGCCACCGCGGCCGCGGCGGTGCTGGCCCGGCGGCTGGGCGCCGACCCGGACACCGTCACCGTGGGCAGCGCCCCGCCCGGCGCCGCGGTACTCGGCGAGGTGTCCTCCCCGATGGTGCAGGACCTGGTCGCCACCGCGCTGCAGCGGTCGGACAACGTGCTCGCCGAGGCACTGGCCAGGGAAGTGGCGCGCCAAACCGGCGGGGAACCGTCGTTCTCCGGGGCGGCTCAGGCAGTGCTTGACGTGTTACGGCGGCACGGTTTCGACCCCGGCGGGGCCACTCTGGTCGATGGCAGCGGGCTGTCGACCAGCGACGCTGTCCCCGCGACGCTGCTCACCACGCTGCTGGGCGCGGCCGCCGCTCCCCTGGAGCCCATCGAGGCCGGCGCGGTCGCGCCCCGAGTCGCGGTATCCCCGCAACGGCCGACCACCGCGCTGCGCCCGCTGCTGGTGGGCCTGCCAGTGGCGGGTGGCAGCGGGACGCTGGCCGATCGCTACCACGGCGCAAGCGCCGCGGGCCGGGGCTGGGTTCGGGCCAAGACCGGCACCTTGACCGGCGTCAACAGCCTCGCCGGCACGGTGCTCGACGCCGAAGGGCGGGTGCTGGTTTTCGCATTGCTGTCCAATGGTCCCAATCCGCTAGCGGTCCGTCCGCGGTTGGACGCGCTGGCGGCGGGACTGAGGTCATGCGGCTGTCATTAGCGCACGTTACCGTCAACGGTATGGGACAACCCGCACTCGACACACCACCTCCGGCTGAGCCGGAGGTTGGGCAACCGGCAGCCAGGACGGGCCAGGCTGGCGCCACGATCGACTGGGCAGTCGCCGCCGTCACCGCGCAACGGCTGCTGCCGGCCGGGCCTGTGGTACCCCCGGAGCAGGCCGCAGCGGCAGTGCGCCAGCTACGTGACATGTCGGTTACCGCCGAGACCCACGTACGGGAACTGACCGGGCTCGACGACGGCAAGCCGCCGTTGGCCGCCGAGGTGGTGGACCGGCCCGGGTGGGTTGACGCGGCCACTGAGGGCCTGTGCCGCCTGCTCGCCGACTACCGGATCCCGGAGGGCCGGGCCCGCCGGGTGCTCGCCACCACCGCAGGCGTGCAGGTGGGGGTGGCGATGGCGTTCCTGGCGTCCCGGGTGCTCGGGCAGTACGACCCGTTCGGCGGGCCATCGGAAGACCCTGGGCGGTTGCTGCTGGTCGCCCCCAACGTGGTGACCGTGGGCCAGAGCCTGGAGGTCCCGGCGCAGGAGTTCCAGATGTGGGTCTGCCTGCATGAGGCGACCCACCGGCTCCAGTTCAACGCCGTGCCGTGGATCCGCGACCATTTCGCCAGCCAGGTGCGGTCCTTCGTGGCCGCCACCGAGGACCCGGACACCGTCGCCACGATGATCGGCCGGCTGCCCACGGCGCTGCGCGGCGCCCGGCGCGGTGAGGCGTCGGACGCGCTGGGCATGCTGACCCTGCTACAGAACCCCGAGCAGCGGGCCACGCTGGACCGGCTCATCGCCCTGGCCACCCTGCTGGAGGGGCACGCCGACCACGTCATGGACGCGGTCGGGCCGTCGGTGGTGCCGTCGGTGCGGCTGATCCGCCAGCGGTTCACCGCCCGCCGGCAGGGTGGTGGGCTGGCTGAGCGGGTGCTGCGGGCGGTGCTGGGCATCGATGCCAAGCTGCGCCAGTACGCCGAGGGAGCCGCGTTCACCCGGCACGTGGTGGATGCTGTCGGCATGGACGGGTTCAATGCAGTGTGGACATCACCGGAAACGCTGCCGACCCGGTCCGAGATCGGCGATCCGGCGGCGTGGCTGTATCGCATGAACCCCTGACCAGTGCTGCGGTACACGGTGCTGCGGTACACGGTGCTGCGGAACACCGTGCTGCGGAACACCGTGCCGCGCCACATCCGGCCCTCACCCAGATTCGCGCCGCGGTTCGCCGGTTCCTGGTCGCCCATAAGGTCGCTGGCAGCGTGGCGGTGGCGTGTTCCGGCGGTGCCGACTCGCTCGCCCTGGCCGCCGCGACCGTGCACTGTGCCGGGCGGCTTGGCCTGACGGTGCTTGGTCTGGTCGTCGACCACCAACTGCAGCCGGGCTCGGCGGGGGTGGCGCACAACGCCGCGCAGGCACTCCAGCGACTAGGCTGCCCGGAAGTGCGGGTGCTGCCGATCGTGGTGGATGGTCCGGGTGGCCTGGAGGCGGCGGCCCGCCGGGCCCGGTACGCCGCACTCCGGGCAGCTGCGCCGTCCGGGGCGCTGGTACTGCTCGGCCACACCCTCGACGATCAGGCGGAGACGGTGCTACTCGGGCTGGGCCGCGGCTCGGGACCCCGATCGGTGGCGGGGATGCGGGAGCTTGACCCGCCCTGGGGCCGGCCGCTGCTCGGCGTCCCCCGGGCGATCACCGCCGCGGCGTGCGCGGCGCTGGATCTGGCCCCCTGGGCCGACCCGCACAACGCCGACCCCCGGTTCCGGCGGGTCCGGTTACGCACCGAGGTGCTGCCCCTGCTGGAGGACGTGCTGGCCGGTGGCGTGGCCCAGGCGCTGGCCCGCACCGCCGAGCAGCTGCGCGAGGATCTCGAGGTCCTCGATGAGCAGGCAGCCGCCCTACTGGCGGCCGCTGGGCAAGATCCGGGAGCGGGCTTGGATGTCGCGGTGCTGGCCCGGGCGCCGGGCGCACTGCGCCGCCGGGTGTTGCGGCGCTGGCTGCTCGACGCCGGGGTGGCCGAGCTGACCGACGCCCACCTGCGCGCGGCCGACGATCTCATCGGCCGCTGGTCGGGGCAGGGAGCGCTGCGCCTACCAGGCGCGGTGGAGCTGGTACGGGCGCAAGGGAGACTGCATGTATCACGGTGATGCGCACGTTTCGGATGACGCCGCCTGCCGCGGCAGTGGCCGGTATCCCGATGTGGCGCTGTACGCCGATGACATCGCCTCGGTCCTGGTCACCGAAGAGCAGATCCGGTGTCGCACCGTTGAGCTCGCCCAGCAGGTCGGCGCTGACTTCCGGGCCGAACACGGCACCGGGGATCTGCTGCTCGTGGGGGTGCTCAAGGGCGCGGTGATGTTCATGACCGACTTCGCCCGCGCGCTGCCCATTCCGGTGCAGCTGGAGTTCATGGCGGTGTCCTCCTACGGTTCGGCGACCTCATCGTCGGGGATCGTGCGCATCCTCAAGGGGCTGGACCTCGACATCGCCGACCGCAACGTGCTGGTCGTGGAGGACATCATCGACTCGGGACTGACGTTGTCCTGGCTGCTGCGCAACCTGGCGACCCACCGCCCGGCCACCCTGGAGGTGTGCACATTGTTACGAAAGCCTGACGCGATCCAGATCGACGTGCCGGTGCGCTACATCGGGTTCGACATCCCCCAGGAATTTGTCGTCGGTTACGGCTTGGACTACGCCGAGCGGTACCGTGACCTGCCTTACATCGGTACGCTGGCACCAAAGGTCTACGCCGATTAGCTGCCCTGGACGGCAGGGCCCCGGTCAACTCCGCTTCATCCACCAACCGGCAGGCTGGACCGCCGGGTAGGGTGGGGGAAACTGGAGCGCTCTGCTGTCCGTTGGTGTTATGCCAGCAGGATGGACACCGAGCCGACGCAGCATCCGTAGCACAGCAGCATCCGTACCACAGCAGCATCCGTACCACAGTCCAGCTCAGGAGGGTCGAGGCCACCGAGGGGCCGTAGCCGAATGGACCGCAAGAAAATACTCCGCAACCCGCTGTTGTGGGTGGTAGCCGGGTTGCTGTTGTACTACGCCTTCGGCTTCCTGCTCGACGACACCCGAGGGTACAGCCAGGTCACCACGTCGCAGGCGCTGACGCAACTGTCCGACCACAACGTCAAGCAAGCGACCTTGGAGGACAAGGAGCAGCGGCTGCGCCTCACGCTGGATCACCCGGTCCAGGGCATTCAGGGCACCAAGGTGCTCACCCAGTACCCGTCACAAAGCACCGACCAGGTCACCCAGGCGCTGCGTGACGCGCAGATCTCCAGCGGCTGGGATACCAAGGTCACCCAGCAGTCCCTGCTGTTCCAGGTGCTGATCTACCTGATCCCGTTGGGTCTGCTGTTGCTGCTGTTGCTGTGGATGATGAACAACGTCCAGGGCGGCGGCAACCGGGTGCTCAACTTCGGCAAGTCCAAGGCCAAACAGTTGAGCAAGGACATGCCCAAGACGACGTTCTCCGACGTCGCGGGCGCCGACGAGGCCGTCGAGGAACTCGAGGAGATCAAGGACTTCCTCGCCAACCCGGGCCGCTACCAGGCACTCGGCGCCAAGATCCCCAAGGGTGTGCTGCTCTACGGGCCGCCCGGCACCGGCAAGACGCTGCTGGCCCGCGCGGTCGCCGGCGAGGCGGGCGTGCCGTTCTACTCCATCTCCGGTTCCGATTTCGTGGAGATGTTCGTCGGCGTGGGTGCCAGCCGGGTGCGGGATCTGTTCGAGCAGGCCAAACAGAACTCCCCGTGCATCATCTTCGTCGACGAGATCGACGCGGTGGGCCGGCAGCGTGGCGCCGGCCTGGGTGGCGGGCACGACGAGCGCGAGCAGACCCTCAACCAGCTGCTGGTCGAGATGGACGGCTTCGACGCCCGCGGCGGCATCATCCTGATCGCCGCGACCAACCGCCCGGACATCCTGGACCCGGCGTTGCTGCGGCCGGGCCGCTTCGATCGCCAGATCCCGGTTTCCGCGCCGGACATCCAAGGCCGCCGGGCCATCCTGGAGGTCCACTCCAAGGGCAAGCCGTTCGACACCGACGTCGACATGCAGGGGCTGGCCAAGCGCACCGTCGGCTTCTCCGGAGCCGATCTGGCCAACGTCATCAATGAGTCCGCGCTGCTCACCGCCAGGGAAGGCGGCAAGCTGATCAACGGCGCCGCGCTGGAGGAGGCGGTCGACCGGGTCATCGGCGGTCCGCGGCGCAAGAACCGGATCATCTCCGAGCGCGAGAAGAAGATCACCGCTTACCACGAGGGTGGCCACGCGCTGGCGGCCTGGGCGATGCCGGACCTCGATCCGGTCTACAAGCTGACGATCCTGCCCCGCGGGCGCACGGGTGGGCACGCGCTGGTGGTGCCCGAGGACGACAAGCAGATGATGACCCGGTCGGAGATGATCGCCCGGCTGGTGTTCGCGCTGGGTGGGCGCTCGGCCGAAGAGCTGGTGTTCCACGAGCCCACCACCGGCGCGTCCTCGGACATCGAGCAGGCCACCAAGATCGCCCGCGCGATGGTCACCGAGTACGGCATGAGCGCCCGGCTGGGTGCGGTCAAGTACGGCCAGGAGCAGGGTGACCCGTTCCTGGGCCGCTCCGCGGGCCGGCAGTCCGATTACTCCCTCGAGGTCGCGCACGAGATCGACGAGGAGGTGCGGGCGCTCATCGAGGCCGCCCACACCGAGGCGTGGGATATCCTCAACACCTACCGGGACGTGCTGGACGAGCTGGTCGTCGAGTTGCTGGAGCGGGAGACGCTGCACCGCAAGGACCTCCAACGGGTCTTCAGCCGGGTGGAGAAGCGCCCGCGGATCACGGCATTCAACGACTTCGGCGGGCGTACCCCGTCGGACAAGCCGCCGATCAAGACCGCCGGCGAGCTGGCCAAGGAACGTGGTGAGCCATGGCCGCCGGCGCAGCACAGACGCGAACCCACCCCAGTGGGTGTGGTGCAGGGTGCCGACGACCTGCCTGGCGGCCCGCCGCACCCTGCCCCGGGACACCCTGCCCCTGGGCACCCTGCCCCGGGATACCCCGCCCCTGGACACCCTGCGCCGGGACATCCCGGTCCCAACGGTGCAGGACCTCATCCGGGCTACTCAGCGGGTGCGGTCAATAACCAGTCCTACCCGCTGCCGCCCCGCGGGTCGGGTGGACCGCAGGCACCGGGCAGCAGCAACGGCCCACCCAACTATGGCGCGCCGCCGGGGTGGCGCCCCGCTACCGAAGCGCCCAACCCATCGTGGCCACCGGCCGCTCGCCCACCGCAGGAAGGTCCGACGGACGACTAGCCCCCCGACTAGTGGCCCCGTGGATCCGCACCGGTTCTTCGATCACGCCCGGGCCGAGGCGGCAGTGCGGGAGCTGCTGATTGCCTGCGGCGAGGACCCGGACCGGGAGGGATTGCGCGAGACCCCGGCCCGAGTCGCCCGGGCCTACCAGGAGATGTTCGCCGGGTTGTTCGTCGATCCCGACACGGTGCTGGAGCGGACCTTCGACGAAGGGCACGACGAGCTCGTGCTGGTCAGGGACATCCCGATGTACAGCCAGTGCGAGCACCACCTGGTGCCCTTCCACGGCATGGCGCATGTCGGCTATATCCCGAATGCGGCAGGCCGGGTGACCGGGCTGTCGAAGCTGGCCCGGCTGGTCGATCTGTATGCCAGGCGCCCGCAGCTGCAGGAACGGCTCACCTCGCAGGTCGCCGACGCGCTGATGCGCCGGCTGGAGCCGCGCGCGGCGATCGTGGTGATCGAGGCTGAGCACCTGTGCATGGCGATGCGCGGGGTACGCAAGCCCGGATCGACCACCACCACCTCGGCCGTGCGGGGGCTGTTCAAGACCAGTGCCTCCTCGCGCGGTGAGGTGCTGGACCTGATGATGCGGAGGTGATCGTGCACCCGGCGCTGCCCGACCCCGGCCGGTGCGTGGTAATCGGCATCATCAACGTCACCCCGGACTCCTTCAGCGACGGCGGCCGGTACCTGGACCGCGACGATGCAGTCGCGCACGGCCTGGCGTTGCTCGCGCAGGGGGCCGACCTGGTCGACGTCGGGGGCGAGTCCACCCGCCCGGGGGCCCGCCGGGTGGATGCGGCCACCGAGATCGCCCGGGTGGTGCCGGTGCTGCGGGACCTGGCCGCCAGCGGCGTGCCGTGCAGCGTGGACACCACCCGCGCGGCCGTCGCCGAGGCGGCGCTGGAGGCCGGCGCGGTGATCGTCAACGACGTCTCGGGCGGGCTGGCCGATCCCGCGATGGCCTCGACGGTTGCACGGTGCCGGGTCCCGTGGATTCTCATGCACTGGCGCGGGCACAGCTCCACGATGGACGAGCTGGCCCGCTATCAGGACGTGGTCGCCGAGGTGCGCGCCGAGCTGGTGGCCCGGGTGGACGCCGCGGTGCGCGCCGGGGTGGACCCCGGTGCGCTGCTGCTGGATCCCGGGCTCGGCTTCGCCAAGAACGCGGCGCACAACTGGGCCCTGCTGCGCCGCCTCGACGTGCTGACCGAGCTGGGATTCCCGGTGCTCGTCGGGGCGTCCCGCAAGCGGTTCCTGGGCACCCTGCTGGCCGGCCGGGGCCGGATCGCCGGCTCGGCCGGCAGTGATGGGGTGCCCCGCCGCTGTGACGGCCGGGACACCGCCACCGCCGCGGTGTCCGCGCTGGCCGCCGCGGCGGGCGCGTGGGGAGTCCGGGTGCACGACGCGGCGGCCTCCCGTGATGCCGTCGCGGTCGCGGCCGCCTGGCGGGCCGGCGCAGCCGTCCGTCCCGCTGGGGGACCGCCGTGACCATCGGCGGAGACCGGATCACCCTCACCGGGTTGCGGGTGCATGGCCGGCACGGGGTGCACGAGTACGAGCGGGTCAACGGGCAGGAGTTCGTCGTCGATGCCACCGTCTGGCTGGACCTTGCGCCCGCCGCGGACGCCGATGTGCTGTCGGCAACCCTGGACTACGGCGCGCTCGCGCAACGGGCCGCCCAGATCGTCGGCGGGGACCCGTGCAACCTGATCGAGACAGTGGCCGCCCGGATCGCCGCCGACGTGCTCACCGACCAGCGCGTGCAGGCCGTCGAGATCACCGTTCACAAACCCAGCGCCCCCCTGGCGCTGCCCTTCACCGACGTCGCTGTCACCACCCACCGTTCCCGGGACGCCGCCCCATGACAGCGTTCTGGGGACAGACTGCAGTAATGCGGCCCCCAGTGGCCGCGTTCTGGGGACAGATTGCAGTAATCGGGGCGTCGAGGTGAGTGCGGCGGTGTTGTCGATCGGGTCGAACGTGGGGGATCGGCTGGGATACTTGCGGGGGTGTGTGGCGGCCTTGGGGGGTGCGGTGCGAGGGGTGTCTGGGGTGTACGCGACGGAGCCGTGGGGCGGCGTGGCGCAGGCGGAGTTCCTCAACGCCGTGCTGCTGGTCGACGACCCGGCCGCCGACGCGCCGGAATGGCTGCGCCGCGGGCAGCGCTGTGAGGCTGCCGCGCAGCGCAGCCGCACCATCCGATGGGGGCCCCGCACCCTCGACGTCGACGTGATCGACGTGGCGCAGACCTGCTGGGACGATCCGGGGCTGACCCTGCCGCACCCCCGGGCCCACCAGCGGGCCTTCGTGCTGGTGCCCTGGCTGGACGTGGCACCGGACGCGGTGCTCATCGGCCACGGCGCGGTGGCCGAGTTGATTACCGCGCTGCCGGCCGCCGAGACGGCGAGTGTGCGGCGGTGCGGTGACCTGAGCTTGCGGGACCTGACGCTGGGCTCGCCGTGACCTTCACCCGGGCGCGGGACCTGATCGCTGCCGCGGCTGTCGCGGCGGTGCTGGTGAACCTGCTGCTACAACTGTCCTACGGTGAGTTGCCTACGTTGCCGCAACCGGCCGGCACCACGCTGCTCATCTTCGCGATCGCCGAGGTGCTGCTGGGCAACGCGCTGCGGGCGCGGATCCAGCAACGTCCGGGAAGCCGACCGGTACAGGCGCTCACCGCCGCCAAGGCGGTCGTGCTGGCCAAGGCGTCCTCGCTGGCCGGCGCCATCACCGGCGGAGGCTGGCTGGGCGTGATCGGCTATGTGCTCCCGCTACGGTCCGAGCTGGCCTCCGCGGCCTCGGATACCGTCACCGCCTCGATCGGCGCCGTCTGCGCAGCGGCTCTGGTTGCCGCCGCGCTGTGGCTGGAGCACTGCTGCCGGACCCCAGACGACGACGAAGAGTCCTGAGTGAGGTCCAGTAACTCCGGGGAAGGACTATCGCAGTGTGCGGAGGTGCCGCCACCGGCAACTTCTCACCCAAGGTTGCCGCGTCAGCGCAGCAAGGCGTAGTTCTTTCTTGATCGCCGAATCTGTGCGCTGACAGTGCAATCCTGCACGGCCACCGCTCACTTTCAGCGATCATGATCCGGCTGGTGCTGCCGGTAGGACCGCCACAATCGGAGAACAGGCGAGGGCACGGCTGGCTGCTGGCGTTATGCCAACTTGCGGAGATCTACTTCGCACTGTCGCGAGTATGGCATAACCCGTCAGAGGGCACCCTCAGTCGGGCCAGCACCTCTGCACCGCTCGGCCCAGGTGATCGGCCGACCTCACCCCGTTATCGCCCGATAGCTGCCTGTCACCGCTCCAAGGTCCACTCTGCGGTCGCGAGACGGTACGGTATCCGCCATGTCTGCGGCTCCCGTGCATCCGTCACGGCCCGGGAGTTGCCGGATCCTGATGATGAGCACTGTTGTCATGGCCGCCGCAGCCGCTGGCGTGCTCGCCGTGGGCACCCAGGACGCTCGCCTGCTGAGACTGGGCCTGCTCGCCGCGCTGTGGGCGGCGTTGCTCGGAGCCTTTGCCGCGGCGCGGATGCGCCGCGAGGCCCGCTCATCCGCCGAACACGCCGATCACTTGCGGTCGACCTACCAGCTTGAGCTGGAACGCGAGGTGACCGCTCGGCGGGCGCACGCGCTGACCGTCGAACGCGAGCTGCACGAGCGGGCCGAGCTCACGCAGCGCAGCGAGATCGTCGAGTTGCGCGCCGAGCTGACCGCCATGCGGGCCAATCTCGAGCGTCTCACCGGCGGTTCGGTACTGGAGCGGGTCACACTGGCGGCCGAGTCAACCCGCTTGCTCCCGCTGCCGGCCCCACCTCGCAACGTTGATGACCACTGTGCCGCAGCGGCTCTGGCGGCCACGCGTGAACTCACCGGTCCCGAACGTCGCTTCGGTCCCGCCAGGCACGGTGTACCAGGCGGGGCGGCGCAGAGCGCCAGCGCACACAGCAACGGCCCCTGGCCGCTGACGCACGGCCAACGGACAGTAGACGATCTCCTGGCCGCCCACGGTGCGGCTCCCACCCCCCGGCGCCGGCGCAGTCACCGCGGGCGCCCGGCAACTCCGGCGTAAGGCTCGCGACCAGGGCGAGAGGTGGGAGGGTGTGGCATGACCACAAACCGACCCGGTGCTGCTGCGGTGCCGACCACGACCGATCCGGCCACCGCCGCGCTGCAGGCGGCGCGGGCGTTGGCACCAGAGATCCGGGAGCGCGCCCGCGAAGCAGAACAGCTGCGCACCATGCCACCCGACCTCGCCGATCGGGTCGAGGCAGCCGGACTGTTCGCCACGTGGCTGCCCCGCTCATTGGGCGGTCTTGAGCTGGACCCGGCGACCATCGTCCGGATCGTCGAGGAGATCAGTTACGCAGACGGGTCGGCGGGCTGGACCACCTTGATCGGCGCGAGCACCGCGTTTTTCGCCTGGCTGGAACCCGACGTCGCCCGGGAGCTGATCGCCGGCCGGCCCTACGGTGCGTCGACGAACATGCTCGCCCCGAGCGGCTCGGCCATGCCGGACGGTGCGGGCAGCTACTCCATCAGCGGGCGGTGGGCGTTTAACACCGGCGTTGCGCACGCCCGGTTCTCCCAGGTCGCTGCCGTCGTGCTGGACGGACACGGAGCGCCGCGCCGCGGAGAGGGTGCCAGCCCCGAGTGGCGGATGGCATACCTGCCGACCAACCGGGACTGGATCCTCGACACCTGGGACGCCGCCGGCCTGCGCGGCACCGGCAGCCACGACCTGGCCCTCGACGGGCAGCCGGTGCCCGCCGAGCTGTTCGTCAACCCGGTGGAGAGCCAACCGCACCACGACGGCCCGCTGTGGCGGTTCCCGTTGTTCGCCAATCTCAGCGTGACCCTGGTCGGCTTCCCGCTCGCGGTCGCCCGCCGGGCACTCGACGAGTTCACCGAACTGGCCCGCACCAAGACCCGCGGGCCGGAGCGGCTCCGGGTCGCTGATGACCGGCACGTCCAGGTGCAGCTCGCGACCACCGAGGGTGTCCTGCAGTCCGCCCGGGCGTTCGCCTTCGACATGATCGGCGACGCGTGGGACACCGCGTGTACTGGTGACCCGCTGTCCCTCGACCAGCGGGCCCAGCTGCAACTGGCCGCCCATCAGGCGGTGCGGGCGGCGATCGCGGCCGTAGACGGGGTATTCCGCCTGGCTGGGGCGGGTGCGCTCTACGCCGACCAGCCGATTCAGCGCTGTTTCCGGGACCTGCATGCTCTCGACACCCACACGTTCCTCAGCGCGGACCTCGTGACGCGGTACGCCAAGCACCGGCTGGGCATTCCACAGCCGCCGCAGTTGTTCTGACCGGTGGCGATCCGGGCGCACACGATCTACTACCCGAGGAGGTGGCCGTGATTGTGCCTGCGCTTCCGTCGTATGCCTCGGGGGTCTCGCAGGTCCCGTTGCTGGGTGAAACCATTGGTGACAACTTCGATCGAACGGTCGCTCGGTGCGGCGACCGGGAGGCGCTGGTCGACCGTCCGAGCGGCCGGCGGTGGACCTACTCGGAGTTGCGCGCTGAAGTCGACGCGCTGGCGCGCGGGCTGCTAGCCGTCGGGATCGGCAAGGGCGATCGGGTCGGCATCTGGGCACCGAACTGCCCGGAGTGGCTGTTCACCCAGTACGCCACCGCGAAGATCGGCGCGATTCTGGTCACCATCAACCCCGCTTACCGGACCAGCGAGCTGGAATACGTGCTCACGGCGGCCGGGATCCGGCTGCTGGTCGCGGTGGAGTCGTTCAAGGCCGCGGACTACGCCGCGATGATCTCCGAAGTGCGACCCCGATGCACCGGGGTGGAAACGGTGGTGCTGATCGGTTCCCCTGAGTGGGACGCGTTATTTGTGCGTGAAGGCGATGCGTCGCTGCTCGTCGGTGCGCAGGCGCTGCTGTCCCCAGACGATCCGATCAACATCCAATACACCTCGGGCACTACCGGTTTCCCCAAGGGCGCCACGCTGTCGCACCACAACATTCTCAACAACGGCTACTTTGTCGGTGAGCTGTGCGGCTACACCGAGTCGGACCGGATCTGCCTGCCGGTGCCGCTGTATCACTGTTTCGGCATGGTGATGGGTAACCTGGCCGCCACCTCGCACGGCGCGTGCCTGGTTTATCCGGCACCGTCCTTTGAGCCGGCGGCGACTCTGTCGGCCGTCCCGCAGGAGCGGTGCACCTCGTTGTACGGGGTGCCCACGATGTTCATCGCCATGCTGACCGATCCTGATTTCGAGTCCCACGACCTGTCGTCGTTGCGTACCGGGATCATGGCGGGCTCGCCGTGCCCGGTGGAGGTGATGAAGCAGGTCGTCGACCGGATGGGCATGACCGAGGTGACCATCTGCTACGGAATGACCGAGACCTCCCCGGTGTCGACCCAGACCAGGGCGGACGACACGCTGGATCGCCGGGTGTCCACGGTCGGCCGGGTGCATCCGCATCTCGAGGTGAAGATCGTCGACCCGGGCACCGGGTTGACGGTGCCGCGTCGGACCCTGGGTGAGCTGTGCACCCGGGGGTACTCGGTCATGCTCGGCTACTGGGGGCAGCCGGACAAGACCGCCGAGGTGATCGACCAAGCTCGCTGGATGCATACCGGGGACATCGCGGTGATGGACCCTGAGGGCTACCTCAACGTCACCGGGCGGATCAAGGACATGGTCATCCGTGGCGGCGAGAACGTTTACCCGCGGGAGGTCGAGGAGTTCATGCACACCCACCCGGACATCCTGGATGCCCATGTGGTCGGCGTGCCCGACGCGCGCTACGGCGAGGAGCTGTGCGCCTGGGTACGGCTGCGGCCGGGCGCGCCTGAGCTCACCGCCGAGGCACTGCAGGACTACGCCGCCGGCAAGCTCGCGCACTACAAGATCCCTCGATATGTGCATGTGGTGGAGGAGTTCCCGATGACCGTCACCGGCAAGGTCCGCAAGGTGGCGATGCGCGAACGCTCGGTGCAGCTGCTCGGGTTGGCCGACGTCGCCGCCACGAAGTACGCCTGAGGAGGCTCATCCCGTGAAAGACGTAGCAGGGTTGGCGTCGCTCCTGGGCGACCGTCTCACCACGCACCCCGACGTGCTCCGCCAGCACGGCACCGACGAGTCCTACCATGCGCCCGCGCCACCCGATGCCGTCGCCTACCCGCAGACGATCGACGAGATCGCTGTGATCGTCTCGGCGTGCGCTCGATCCGCAACGCCGGTAATCCCGTTCGGTGCCGGGACGTCGCTGGAGGGACACGTCGCGGCCGCTCGGGGCGGCGTGTGCCTCGACCTGTCGCGGATGAACCGCGTATTGGAGGTTCGGCCCGACGACCTGGACGCCGACATTCAGCCCGGCGTCACCAAGAACCAGCTGAACGCGGCGCTGCGGGATCACGGGCTTTTCTTCGCCGTCGATCCAGGTTCGGACGCGACCATCGGCGGCATGGCGGCCACGCGTGCATCCGGCACTATGACGGTGCGTTACGGCACGATCCGCGAGAACGTCCTATCGATGCGCGTGGTACTGGCGGACGGGCGAATCATCCGCACGTCTTCGCGCGCCCGCAAGAGTGCGGCCGGATACGACCTCACTCATCTTTTCATCGGCTCGGAGGGGACACTCGGGATCATCGGCGAGTTGACCGTTCGCGTGGTGGGGGTGCCGGAGGCGATCGTCGCTGCGCGCTGCATATTCCCCAGTGTCGAGGCCGCCGTCCGTAGCGTCATAGAGACGGTTCAGCTTGGCATCCCGGTCACGCGCATCGAACTTCTCGACGAGGCACAGATCGATGCGGTGAACCGGTATTCAAGCCGCGATTATCCGGTCGCGCCGACGCTGTTCTACGAGTTCCAGGGAAGCGAACACGGCGTCGCCGAGCACGCCGAGTCAACCAGTGAGATCGCGGCGGACAACGGCGGTTCGTCGTTCGAGTGGGCAACCAGTCCGGAGGAGCGCACCAAGCTGTGGGACGCCCGCCACGACGCCTACTACGCCGCGCTCGCGGTGCGTCCCGGGAGCCGCGGCTTCGTGACCGACGTGTGCGTGCCGATCTCCCGATTGGCAGAGTGCATCGTGGCGACGCAGCAGGATCTCCGGGCTTCGGGGCTTGTCGCGCCGATTGTCGGGCACGTCGGCGACGGCAACTTTCACTTGGCCTTCTGCCTGTCCGACGATGCCGGCGAACTGGCACGAGTAGAGGCATTCAACGACCGACTCGTGCGCCGAGCGCTCGCGATGGGTGGCACGTGCACCGGCGAGCACGGCGTCGGCTATGGCAAGGCGCGGTACCTGCGCGAAGAGCACGGTGAGGCGATGGACGTGATGGCCGCGATCAAGCGCGCCCTGGATCCTGCCGGGATCCTCAATCCCGGCAAGGTTATCTAAGGAAGTGGACGACGGCCGCGACTCGCCGCGGTGGTCACTGACAGCCACCACCTGCGATGAGTACCCTTCTGACACTGCAAGATCAACTAATCAGTGCAACCAGGGGAACGCGTGATGAGAAGGACCAGAGCTCTACCGAAGGTGGTCGCCGGTCAGAACGTGCTCGGGTCACACACGAGGCCGCTGACGTGGGTAGGTCGGACAATGGTGTTACTGGCCGGTGTAGCGACAGCGACCGTTTCGACGGCGCCCGCCAGCCAGGCCAGCGGCGGCGCCCTCGTACTCCACGCCGGTGACGGGCGGGTGTACCAAGCGCCGATCACCCACACGGTGAACTACGTCGCCCTGGGAGATTCCTACTCGTCCGGAGTCGGCACCGGCGTCTACGACCCGGCCAGCGGATCCTGCGCCCGCAGCCCGCTGTCCTACCCGCCGCTGTGGACCGCAGAGCATCACCCGACCAGTTTTGGATTCGCGGCCTGTTCTGGGGCCAGCACCAACGATGTACTCGCTAGCCAGATCTCCGCCCTGCAATTCAGCACTAACCTGGTGACCATCACCATCGGTGGTAACGACGCGGGTTTCGGACCCGTGGTGGCCACCTGCACGGCCGCGCGGAGCGATCGGACCTGCGCCGGCGCGGTCGATGCAGCGGAGGCCTTCGAGCGCTCCGTGCTGCCGGGCCGGTTGGCCCGCACGTACACCGCGATCCACCGCGCTGCGCCGTCCGCCCAGGTGATCGTGCTGGGCTACCCCCGGCTGTTCGACCTCGCGCCGACCTGCGCCGACCCACTGGTTCCGAACCTGACCCGGCGCCAGAAGCTCAACGAGGGCGCCGACGTGCTCAATACTGTCATTCAGAAGACCGTCAGCCAGCAGCCCGGATTCAGCTTCACCGACGTCCGGGGCCGCTTCGCCAGCCACGGGGTGTGCTCGGCAGATCCCTGGATCAACGGTCCGAGCGTGCCCCCGTCCGTGGGGCCCTATCACCCCAACCAGACGGGATACCGCCAGGGCTACCTCGACGCGCTGGACGAGGCGACTGCGCGGGGTGCCGCGGCGGCCTGAGCAGACCGCATAGAGTCGACCCGCATGGGTGACATCCTGGCGCTCCTCATGGTCGTGGCTCTCTTCGGCGTGGCCTGGGCGGCTTGGCGTGGGTTGCGTCCTGGGTTCGTCGCCGCGGCGGGGGCGGCGGGGTACTCGCTCATGGGTCCATTCGATGAGATGTGGCATCCGGCCGCTCTTCAAGCTCGCATCGAGATCCAAGTGTAGGACGAGCGTGCGGCACCGGCCCCGTTGCCCGGCGATCCTGTGATCTGACCGCTACGCGCCGACAGTTTCCGCCGCACCATGCGTCCGCTACACCATGCGTCCCATGGCCCGGCGGAGCGGCCGAGGGGTCATGTCTGCACGCTAAGCACGCATCCGCCGGGAAGGCACCGCTAGCCGGGCGTTGCACCTCCGGGAGCGCCTGGCACAAGGCAGCGCCCGTCAGTAATCATCCATCTCTATAACCTCGTCGACCCGGCGGACTCAACGGCTTCAGCTAAGCGATCGAGAGAACGGGAGATCTCGTAGAGCGCGGTAGCAACGTTCGGCACCCCACTCCGACCGGGTAGGAAATGAACGCCTCGCGGATAGCGTCTGCGATCTCTGACTTAGGTGTCGCCTCGTTGGGGTTACTCACATGGGGAAACTTAACGGGCGGGCTCGTTCGAGCGATCCTCACCCCAGACGACCATCCCGCCCCCCCGCGGCTGGCGGTGGCGGAGCTGTCGGTAGTCCCCACCCACGACAACCGACAATTGATGGACGCCCGGGCCGGTGGTGCCGGGTGGTCCGACGAGAAGTCATCCGATGCGCAGGGCAACCTGCCCATGCCGCAACCCGTTGTCGAACGGGCGTAGCTACCGGTCATCGCGCCACAGTGGACCGGCACCAGCACCGGGATACTCCCGGCTCGTGGATGGAACGGCGTTCTGGGGATCACCACCAGCAGCAGCATCGCTGTCTGGGGGCGCCCTGACCGTGCTCCGGTTACGTTCGGGCGATGCAGCAACACCACCCTACTGGGCGTCCGTCACCCTAACATTATTCGTAAACCACATCTCCGCAGTTGTTGCAGGTGAGGTGATAGTCACCTGTCAATACGTTGACGAAACTTTCGGTCATTGCGGCGTCTTGGCAGCCCGGTTTGTTTCTGTAGTGGGCGCCGATGTAGGGGCCTTCCTCATCGATCGCCGCTCCATCTGGCCGAGATGATGAAAGTTCGGGCCTGTTTACTATTGTCACGTCGTTGTTCTCCCAGTCGAACCGTTAGCGTAGTGGACGCAGTCGGCGTGGATTTGCCCGGCCGGGTCATTTATGACAAGTCGCTATGAACGCCCAGTGTCCCATCGGCCGCTCATGAAACCACTAGAGTAATAGTGGCAACAATAGCTGATACTAGCGTTCCTATTGCGGACAGGGCGGCAGCTTGACCTCCAATTCCAGAAAATGTTCGCCGTGCAAGTTTAGCCCAAGATTGCCGAGATGCAGCCATGCGCAGTTTCTGCCATTTGTGCTGCCTCCGCCAGCAGCCAAGGAGTAGGCCGTTTGAATTTTCTCGACAGAGAGTACCGTCTCGATTTTCAGCGCAGCACCACATGGGCGCCTGAAAAAGACAGTAGAAAAAGGACAACCCGGAACCGATTGCGATGGTTGTGGCCCCGATTGCAGTGTATAAGGAGCCCACGATCAAGAAGGCAATAATAAGATATCCCCAAGACCGGGCGATAATTTTCTTAGTATTACGCTTCATGTTGCTTAGGTTAAGGATGTGAATCCTGCGTAAGGTAGAGCCGATCGGGTCAGTCTCATTACCCGTTCGTGTCGACATCACCGCCACGCACACAGGATCAGCGGGCCCTTGAAATCGAGCAAATGATCACCGATTCCAGCTGCGGGATTGGGCCGCCCGGAGCGGGGAGCGGGGAGCGGCTGCCGGGCGGGGTCAGATAGGTCAATCGGACACCGCCGTGTGCAGCACGCTCAGTGCGGCCCCGGTGACGCGCTCGGTGACCGGCAGGCCGCCGGGTCCCACCAGCGATGAGCGGCGCCGCAGGACAGCGGTGCACGAGTCCGCTCCCACAATCCCGCGACGTAGACCTCATCGACAAACTCAACGGTTTCGCGGACACCTCGCCGTGGCCGTCCTCACCGGGCGCGATCCGCTGGAAGGTGAACCCGTCGTTCGTCGCGGCGGCCAGCAGTCCACGGTTACCGCCTCGGGGACGGCGGTGGGGCCAGCAGTGCAACTGCCGATCTTTCGGGCACCGCGCCTACCTCGGCACCAGCGGCGCCCTGGGCGGTTCACCAGCGGCATGGTGGCCGTTATCCGGCGAACCAGCGGGATCTGGATCTGGAACCGGCTGGCCGCCAGGAACAGATTCGGGGGCATCGCTCAACCAGCGGCCAGCCGGGGCCTTGCGGCAAACCGGGGAGGTTCGGGAAGCAAGTAAGCCGTAAAGCACTCCCGGCAGAGACGACGGCTCGGCAGACGCTCATGCTGGAGCACCCCCACGGGCAACGGATGCACGCAGCGCGCCACCGGAACACCCCCGGGACGGTCACCCCCGCCAGTAGATGCGCCCGGCCACCGGGCCAGCACCCACCGCGCCGCAGCGCCGCTCATGAGCTGCCCCGCGCGGACAACAGGTCGACCAGGCAGGCGCCCCGCAAGTGCGGGTTCACTACCGAAATCCACCATTCCGTGCCGCACGCCGAGCACGACCACCCTTGCACCTTCGGCGGGGTGTCGGTGATCACCTGCACACCGCTGGTGCCACCGCAGTACGGGCAAGACTCAAGATCGGCGGGGCTGGTCGCGGGAACACTCACCCGAGCCACTCCCCGAGCACATCGAACAACAACGTCACCGCTGCGCCTTCCACCGTGATCACGCAACAGTGATCAGCCCGCCCGTCCAACACAATCCGCTCGCCAACCCGCCTGATGACCAGGTGGCCCGAGCCCCTGTGCACCTCGCAGACGGCCGGGATCTCGACCTGGGGATCACTCACGACGCGCACCCCGGGCACTGACCACGACCCGGATCAGTCAGGCTCGCCGCCAGCAGCCGGACACCGCAGAGCGCCACGTAGTCGCCACGCTGGCGACCAGCATGCAGAGCGTCGGAGCTGACCCGGTGCCGGACCTGGGTGATCCCGTCCACTAACTCGATACCCGGTCGACGCGGCACCGGGATCATGGCCTGGGCCGATGACCGGCGCCAGCGATGACGGTCCGAGACAGCGCGGTGCCTGGCCATAGCGCTCCCGATGCTAGTGGATATCTGAGCAATAAATCGGAGCATAGCGTGTTATTTCTAAGATAACGAACTCGGCTACGATCTGCGCATGCCAGGACCAACGATCAAGCGCAAGCAACTCGGCATCGAGCTGCGCAGGCTGCGCGAAGCCGCCGGGGTCACCCGGCCCGAAGCTGCGGCGGCCCTCAAGTGCTCACCAGCCAGGATCGGGCACATCGAGGTAGGCAAGAACGCACTGGGCTACGCCGAGCTGGTAGTACTCCTGCGCGACCACTACGGAGCTGATGAGGCGACCCTCACCACGCTGGAAGAACTGCGCCAAGAAGCCATCAAGCGCGGCTGGTGGTCCACCTACGGCCTGCCCGAGTGGCTCGCTGGCTATGTCGGCCTGGAACACGACGCGACCTCCGTGCGCACGTTCGAGCTGGAGCTGATCCCTGGTCTGTTGCAGACCGAGGAGTACGCGCGCGCATGCTTCGCACTCGACGACCACTGGTCAACCAAAGAGGTCAACCGCCGCATTGGAGTACGTCTCCAACGCCAACAACGACTATCCGGGCCGGACCCGCTGCAACTGACCGCAGTCATCTCCGAAGGTGCCCTAGCCCGGTGCTCCCAGCACCCGGGAATTGCTGCTAGTCAGCTTCGTCAGCTGGCCGAACGGGCAAGCTGGCCCAACATCGAGCTACGAGTGCTACCCCAAAGCGCGGGCCTGCATGTCGCCATGGCCGCCTCGTTCAGCTTGCTGAACTTTCCCGACCGGCTGCTCCCTGACGCCGCGCACCAAGAATACGTGGTGGGCGGGCACGTCATCGACGACACCTCGGTGGTGTCCCAGCTCAGTAAGCTTTTCGACAAGCTCCGCAACCAGGCACTCGCTCCCAACGAGTCCCTGACCATGATCGCGGAGCTTGCCAACACCAACTGAGTTAGCAGGCGAAGGGCGGCATCAATGAGGGATGACCTAGCTCGCGCCCAATGGCGCAAGTCTAGCCGCAGCAGCAACCAGGGTCAGTGCATCGAAGTCGCCGAGCTTCCCGGCGGTACCGCCGTGCGGGACTCAAAAGATCAGGACGGACCAGCCCTGACGTTCACCACGACCGAATGGACAGCGTTCACCGCCGGGGTGCGATCCGGCAACTTCGACTGATCGATTCCAGCGAAACGAACGGCCCCACCCGCCCGCGTGGTGAGTGGGGCCGTTCCCGCTGGGTGAACACTACGCAGTTAATGGATCGCGACGGCATGATCAGGCTGCTGGCGGTCGTGCAGCAATGGGCCCGGGGCGAACTGCCCGGGTGCGGACACCACCACCGCGATACGAACATTGAGCTTGCAGCGTGCCCGGGCTGACCGTCATTTTCGTGTCCCGGGCAACGGTCTGCTGCGGGGCTGGAGTCCAGCAGCGTGGACAATCCCGAAGCCACGGCGTTGTAGCTACCTTTGTCCTTTGTGGGGTTTTCCGTCGTCCCCTGATCGACTCCAGGACTCCTACCGGTCATCTTCGGGGCGCAACGTCCACCCGATGGCACCTCCACCGCTCGCGCCCGTCGCACCCGGTGAGTTATGGCCGGCGAGGCATCCGGAACTGTCAAACGTACTCACCCACTTCTGCGACCGCGGACGATCTCCCGGTCCCGACGTACCCAACGGAATCCGCGCTATGACGCCACCAGACCGGCTGACGTCGATCCTCTGGGAGGGCTCCCTCAGAGCCTTTACCGTGCACCCTGGGGGCGGATACCCGGCAGTCTGCTTTACCGAAGCGAGGCACGCCGGACTCGACTTCATGATGAGGTTGAGGCGCTACAAGCCGTGGGGCCTGATGTTCGACCGAGGGACTGTCCACCGCGCTGGTGGTGGCCCCGTGTGGCACGCGCGGGACGCGGAGTCCAAGGCTTTGCGGGACCTCGACGACCAACTTTTTCGTTCTTGGGTTGTTCGACTAGGCAAGGGCTCCGACTGGCTCGAAGAGCGAGAGTGGCGCATCGTCCTAGGCCCGACGAGCGAGCCCCGGTCAGGGGTGCCGCTGGAGCGGCTCAAGCTGGTTGGGCTCTTAGTCGGTGATGTCCAGTGGACCGGGGCACGCCTGGATCAGACCGGACTCCGTGTTCCCCCTCCTCTGGCCGCTGGCGTACCGCGATACCGGTGGGATCGCCGTACTCGTCAGCTGGTGCGCGTTCTGCCGCCTGCTCTGTCCGAACCTGCCTGATCCTCTAGGCCCCTCGTAGCGGATCTTCCACGGTTAGGCAACTGTCAACGTGAGCCACGACCAGCGGCAGTAGCCTAGCTTCCCATGCCAGTGCGGGCACTTCACGCGTTCATCGACGAGGCCGGGCAACGCGCCCGTACGCCAGCGTCCAGCAGCCACTTTGTGATGGCGGCTGTGGTCATCGCAGACGAGCATCTGGCTAGCTCGGTACAGGTGCGGGCGCAGCTTCGGGAAGACCTTGGTCGACGACCCGGCGACACGCTGCACTGGCAAAATCTCAAGGGCCACTCACCTCGCCTGCATGCTGCGAAGACCATTGGTAGCCAGCAGTGGATCACTGTTTCCAGCGTTGTCGTATGCAAGACCCATCTAAGCGGCAGCCTGCTCAATGACGATCAGTCGTACCTATACACGTTTAGGTACCTCCTTGAGCGGCTCTCCTGGCTCGCGCGCGATCAAGGCCGGGAACTGCACTACACCTTGGCCCACATCGTGCGCTTCAAGCTAGCGAAGCTCAGGCAGTACGAGACCGCGCTGCGACACGTCCCGGGGTGTCAGATCGTCTGGTCCGCGCTAGACCCACGCGGCGGCCGACTTGACCAGCCGTCACGGATAGAGCAGCTTCAACTGGCGGACACCTGCGCATCCGCCATCTTCCGAGCCTTCGAACCTGACGACTACGGGAACACCGAAACCCGCTACCTCCAAGAGTTGGCGAGGTGCTTGTACCGACGCGGCGCAGCGCCACTGACGTCCTACGGCTTGAAGATCCACCCTACAAACGCCAGGGCCGCCTACCCATGGGTGGCGGCCCTGTAGACGCGGCGACCGGCTATGCCGCTCAGCGGGTGCTGATGTTTCCACCAGCAGACGATCGTCCGCACCATCAATGCTACGGAATTTTGACGATGGAACAACCGCTGAGCTACGCCTTCGCCCGCTCGGAGTATGAACTACCACTAAGGATTACACCGATGTAACTCAGAGTATTCGCAGCTGAATCTGCCTGCGTCGGCACCGCCACGAGGTCACGTCGCCGGAAGTAGACGGTGCACGGGCCGTTCGTTGTTCGGGAGACCTGAGTTGCCTGGCGCGGGTGGATCACAGCGTCACCGTTTTCCACGGTAGCCACCTCGAAACCCGGCCCCACAGACGAGGGATGACCGCTCGACGCAGGAGAATCACCAGATGATCTCCGTGAAAATCGGACATCCTGATTACGCCAAATGTGTGTCATTTGCCGTGGTCATCTGAATCAGCCGATTAGGCCACACCTACCAGCGTCGACTACCAGCGATCATCGAACCGCTCCCCGACCCCATCCCCTGCGATCAACCCCACTATCCCCTCACCATCCCGCCGGACGACGACTGGGAAGACACCGACATCTGGAACGAACCGCCACACCCACCAGACCCCGAACCACCACCCCAACCCAACCCGAACGCTGACATCCGACCGTTCTGACCTGATCATTGAACGGCGGGCGCTGAACGGCCGTACCATCGCGCTTTGGCGAGTGCTCAGACGATGGTGAGCTCCAAGCGGTCGTCAATAACGCTGCCCACGACGTCCTGCCCGTCGCTGACTTCGCCGGCGAGCAGCATCCGGGACAGTTTCCGCTCCACCTCGCGTCCGATGACCCGACGCAGCGGCCGGGCCCCGAACTCGGGCTGGTAGCCGCGGTCGACGATCCAGTCGATGGCACTCTCGTCGAGGCGCAGGGTGACCCGCCGGGCCTGCAGCCGCTGCCGGGTCTGGTCCAGGAGCATCTCGGTGATCGTGCGCAGCCGCGGCCGATCGAGGCCGCGGAACAGGACGATCTCGTCGATCCGGTTGAGCAGCTCCGGCCGGAAGTGCTGGCGCACGCTGGCCATCAGCGGCTCCCGCATTTCCTCGACCGATCGGCCCGCGCTGGCCGCGGCCAGTAGCGCCTCGGCGCCGAGATTGCTGGTCATGATGATCACTGTGTTGGCGAAGTTCGCGGTCTTGCCCCGGGCGTCGGTGAGCCGGCCGTCATCGAAGACCTGCAGCAGGATGTTCGTGACGTCGGCATGCGCCTTCTCGATCTCATCCAGCAGTACCACGGTGTAGGGGGTGCGGCGGACCGCGTCGGTGAGCTGGCCCGGCTCGTCGTGGCCGAGGTAGCCGGGTGGCGCGCCGATCAGCCGGGACACGGTGTGCCGGTCCTGGAACTCGCTCATGTCGATGCGGACCAGCGATTGCTCCGACCCGAACAGGGTCTGCGCCAGCGCCCGGGCCAGCTCGGTCTTGCCCACCCCGGTGGGCCCGAGGAACAGGAACGACCCGACTGGCCGGTCCGGGTGAGTGAGACCGGCGCGGCTGGCCCGGACCGCGTCGGCGACGGCCTCGATCGCCTCATCCTGCCCGACCACCCGCTGCCGGAGCTGGTCTTCGAGGTTGAGCAACTGGTGGCGCTGCACGTCGGTGAGCGCCGCGACCGGGATGCCGGTACTGCGCGCGACGATGTCCGCGATGTCGCCGGCAGTCACCTCCGGCGGGCGCGCCGGGCCGGCGCGCGCGGTGTCCAGCGCCACGATCGCCTGGTCGAGCTCGCGGGTCAGGGCCTCGGCGCGCTCGTAATCCTCGGCGTCAACGGCGATGTCCTTGGCTCGGGTGAGCTGCTCGACGCGCTGGTGCAGCGCCTGGGTGTGCTCGCTCGGGGCGCCGGCTCGCAGCCGCACCCCGCGAGCTGGCCCGGTCGATCAGATCGATCGCCTTGTCGGGCAGGAAGCGGTCGGTGAGGTAGCGATCGGACAGACGGGCGGCGGCCTCAGCGGCCTCGTCGGTGATGCGGACCCGGTGGTGGCTCTCGTAACGCTGGCGGATGCCGCGCAGGATGGCGACGGTGTCCGCCACGCTCGGCTCGGCGACCAGAATGGGCGCAAAGCGCCGTTCCAGCGCCGGATCCCGCTCGATGTACCGGCGGTAGTCCTCGACGGTGGTGGCCCCGATCACCTGCAGGTCCCCTCGGGCCAGCGCGGGTTTGAGCATGCTGCCGGCGTCCATCGGGCCGCCTTCGCCTGCGCCGGCACCGATCACCGTGTGCAGCTCGTCGAGGAACAGCACCACCATCCGGTTCGCGGCGGTCACCTCGTCGATCACCGCGGTCAGCCGTTCCTCGAACTCGCCCCGGTACTTGGTGCCGGCCACCATCCCCGCGAGGTCGAGCGCGATCAGCCGCCGGTTGCGCAGCGGCTCCGGGACCGATCCTGCGGCGATCCGCTGGGCGATGCCCTCGACGATCGCGGTCTTGCCGACGCCGGGGTCTCCGATCAGCACCGCGTTGTTCTTGGTCCGCCTCGACAGCACCTCCAGTACCTGCTCCACCTCGTTCTCCCGCCCGATGACGGGGTCGAGGCGTCCCGCGCGGGCCGCTGCCGTGAGATCCCGGCCGTGGTGGTCCAGCCGCTGCGTCGTCCTGCCTGGCCTGCTCAGCCCGCCGAGAGACTCCTCAAGGCCGCCGACCAACCGGCTCACGAAATCTTCCAGCGGATCGAATCCGGAACCGCCAGAACCAAAAGGCCCACCAGGCATCCCGAGCCTCCTCGCCCCCGCCGCAACGACCACGGGAGCCGTCTACCCGAGCCGTTCCGCACTCCGATCGTACGTCGGGGAAGCCGATGTCGCTGAAGAGCGCTCGAATTCCGGCCATCACCGCATGCAGCAGTAGTCGGGCAGGGTGATCCCGCCCGCCTTCGCGAACTGCCCGGCCAGCAGCGAGCGCATCGGCCAGCGGGTCATCGAGCGCATCGAGGCCGCCTGCAGCCGGATGGACAGCGCCCGGTGGGGCGCGTAGGCGCGGACACCGCCGGGTGGCAGCTGCTGCCCGCGGGTGACGTAGGGCCGCATGACCTGCTCGTAGCGGGCGAGCGCCGCGCGGTGGTCGCCGTCAGCGGCACCCAATTCGCCGGCGAGCACATAAGCGCCGACGAGCGCGAGGCTGGTGCCCAGCCCGGTGAGCGGTGTGGGGCAATATCCCGCATCGCCGAGCAGCGCGACCCGGCCGGTCGACCAGTGGTCGAGGTGCACCTGACCCAGCTCGTCGAAGGTGAAGTCGGGTGCCTCGCGCATGGCGTCGAGCAGCCACGGGACCTTCCAGCCGACACCGGCGAACCGGCTGACCAGGATGTCGCGCTGCTGGTCCAGGTCGCGCCGGTCGTACCGCAGCGGCGCCGAGCGGAAGCTCAGGCCCGCCTTGGTCTCGTTCGGCAGCCGGCCCGGCCGCAGCGACGCGACACGCCCACCCGTGGCGTTGTGCATCAGGTACCAGCGGTCGAGGTCGTCGGCCGCGGGCGCGGTAAACCAGGCGGTGTAGCAGCCCAGCGGGCGGACGCTGCCGGTCTCGGGGCCGAAGGCCAGCGTGCGGACCGCCGAGTGCAGCCCGTCGGCGCCGATGACCAGGCTGAAGCGGCGCGGGGCGGCGTTGGCGAAGGTGACCGTGACGCCGCCGTCGTCCTGGTCGAGGCCGGTGACGGTGTCGTCGAAGAGGTACTCGGTGTCGGGGGCGGTGGCCTCGTACAGCACTTGGGCGAGGTCGCCGCGGAGGATCTCGATCTCCGAGATGATCCCTTCCCCGCCGAAGGAGTCGGCCGGCATGCGCGCGGTGACCCGGCCGCCAGCGTCGACCCAGGCGATGCCGCGCTGGTCGAGGGTCAGCGCGCGCACCCGGTCCATCAGGCCCATGCGCTCGACGACGGTGCGGCCCGCGCCGCGCAGGTCGACGGCTTGCCCGCCTGGTCGCGGGGCGGGGGCGCGCTCGATGATGACCGTGCGGATGCCCCGTGCGCGTAGCCAGTACGCCAGCGCGGGCCCAGCAATGCTCGCGCCCGAGATGAGGATGCCCTTGTTCGTCACGCGAGTGAATGTACAGTGTACGAACACCTCGATGCAAGGCCTGTTACCGCAGTTAACAGTCGACTTGTGAACGAAGAGCCGTACTAATGGTAATCCCGGCGGCAGCGCAGGCGCGATGACCGGGTACCGGTCGGCTAGTGTCGTCCAAGGCTCTGGTGCACTAGTACACGGAGGATTCAGGTGTCCGGATCGGGGCAGGCGCCCTACGCCAGGATCGTGGCCGACCTGCGGCGGCGGATCGTGGCGGGTGAGCTGTCGCCGGGCCAGCGGGTGCCGTCCACCCGCGAGCTCACCCGCGAGTGGGGCGTGGCCATGGCCACCGCGACGAAGGCGCTCACCACCCTGCGCCACGAGGGGCTCGTCCGCCCGGTGCGCGGGGTCGGCACCGTCGTCGCGGACGCCGCCCCGCGGGACCCCGCGCCCGGCGCCACCCAGCGGCGGCGGGAGGCACCGGGGACGATGCGGGAGCAGATCGTGGCCGCCGCCATCGCGATCGCCGATACCGAGGGGCTGGCGTCGGTGTCGATGCGCCGGGTAGCCGCCGACATCGGCGTGGCGACCATGTCGCTCTACCGCCACGTCGCGGACAAGGACGCCCTGCTGCTGGAGATGATCGACACCGCGCTGGGGGACGGGGTCATCCCGGCCGGCGCCCCGCCCGATAGCAGTGGGGAGGGCTGGCGGGCCCGGCTCGAGCTCGGCTGCCGGGCGCTGTGGGCGACGTTCCGGCGCCACCCCTGGCTCGCGCCCGCAGTGTCGCTCACCCGGCCCCAGCCGATCGCGCACGGCATGGCCTACACCGAGTGGATGCTCGCTTCCCTCGACGGTCTCGGCCTTGACCTGCCGGTGGTGTTCGACGCGTACCTGACCCTGTTCAACTACGTGCGGGGCACGGCCATCAACCTCGCGCTCGAGGCCGACGCGGCAGCCGACTCCGGCCTGACCAGCGACGAGTGGCTGGACACCCAGCACGCCTCGCTGCGTTCGGTCATAGCGAGCGGGCAGTTCCCGTTACTGGAGCGAGTCATCGCCGCCGATGTCGACGCGGACCTGGACACCCTGTTCGAGTCCGGAGTGCGGTTCCTGCTCGACGGGCTCGCCACCGTCGTCGAGCAGGGGCCGGGCCGGATTCCCACTCACACTCGCCCGCCGAGCACTCGATGAGTTCACCGAGCCGCCCGGTAGCTGGTGCGATCCTTCCGCACCATCCACAGTGGCTGGTTAGACTCACCGTAAGCAAGCAGCCGTACCAGTAGAGATGCCTAGGCGGGGACGACCAGCTCCAGGGTGTGCTCGCCGGTGCGGTGCATCTGCAGCCCGCCGCGCCGGGCGATCCGGGCCACCCCGTCGGTATCGGACACCGCACGCGGCGCCGTGGCGAGCAACCGCGCCAGCCGGCCCTTGTGCGACTTGTTGTGGTGGCTGACCGTGCGCCGCCAGCCGCGGCCATCCGCACTGATCACCCGCACGGTGACCGCGCCCGGCACCGGCCCCAGCGCAACGTAGCTGCCCGAACGCAGATCGACCACCAGGCCGGCGATCCCGGCCAGAGCCGGGCCGAGCACCGGACGCCAGATCGAGCGCACCGAGCCCAATCCAGGAAGCACCGAAGCGGCGGACAGCCGGTAGGCCGGTATCGGGTCCACCGCGCTGAGCAGCCCGAACAGGGCGGAGGCCACCGCGAGCCGGCCCCGTTGAGCCGGCCGCAGCGTGCCCGGGTCCAGCGCCGCATAGAAGACGCCGGTGTAGCGGCACAGCGCGGGCAGCGTCGGCGCGGTCCACAACGCGCTGTTGCGGTCCAGCTCGGCGCGCTGACGCTCGGACAGGTTCAGCGCGGCCAGCCCGGCGGGCACATCCCCGGCCAGCGCGACCAGCTCGTCGATCAGTTTCCGGCGAACCGGGGTGAGATCGGGATGTGACAGTGCGTCAAGCCGCAGCGGCGGACCGTCACCACCAGGCGCCTTTGTCTCCGACGGCGGTAGCAGCACCAGCACAGACGGTGAGCTTACCGGCTGTTCTCAGGTGCCTCCCGATGCCACCGCGCGGCGGGTATCGAGGACTGCGAGATCCGCGGCGGCCCGGCCGGCGTGCCACCCAGCGGCATTGCCGACGCTGAACGAGCGGGACACCGACTGCGGGAACATCGACTCGAACAGCTCGTCCACCACCCGTTCCCGCGCGGCCAGTACCGGCAGCAACCGGGCCGGATCGGCCACTGCGGCAGCACCCGCGTCCCGCGCGGTGTTCAGCCGCTCACCGATACGGGTCGCGTAGGCGAGCAGGAACGACTGCCGGTACGACCGGGTACGGGACCGCCCGGTGCGGGAAGTCTGACTGCCCGCCGACACCATCGCCCGGGTCGCCTGCACCAGCAGCGACGTGCTGAGCAGCTCGACGATCTCCAGGTCGACCTCGTCGCCGAGCACCGTGGTGAAACCCAGCTTCTCCGACAGCACAGTCCGGCACCGGTTGGCCTCCGCCACCGCACCGACCAGCATCGCTTTGGCTGCCACGTAGGGATTGTCCAGCCACAACCGGCGGGCGGCGGCGGGATGCGGGTCCGGAGAACTGCCGGTGCTCTCTACGACAATCCGCTCCAGCGAGTACCGGCTCATCAATTCCTGTGCCTTGGCCGACAGCGCCTCGGCCTCCTCGGGGAAGGTGGTCGACTCGGCTTTGGCCAGCAACGCCCGCACCCGGGCCAGCATCTTCTGGTCGACTCCCCGGTGCGGCGTCGCGGTGCCGGTGGCGGCGAAGCCCGGCGGTGGCCCGATTCTGGGCAACACGGGCAGGGTCAGCAGCAGCGCCAGCACCTCGATCACCGTGGCGAGCGCGTCCACCAGCCTGGTGCCCTGGCGCCGGGCCCACTGCAGGAGATGGCCTCCGGTCTGGTCAGGCTGCCACCACACCCGCGCATCGATCTGCCGCAGATCCTCCAGCCAGCGCGGTGGGATGGTGGCCTTGGCGTAACGCTGGGTCTGCTCGGCGATCGCATCGACGAGATAGCTGACACCGGCGGCGTCCAGCCGGCGCCGGGCCATCTGGTGTAAGTCCTCGGGCGACCAGCCATGCTGCCACGCCGCCGTGACCAGCGGCAGGACCGCGGACCGGACCGCCGCCGCGACGATTGCCGGCTGGTCGGCGCACCGATCGGCCACGATGATCCCGATCCGGGACGCGGCCTCCGGATCACCCGCACAATGCTCGCGCGCGGCGCTGAGCAGCACCGTCGAAATCGTCTCCGCCGAGGGCTTGGCCCGTGCTGTCCCCGCAGTGGGAGTTCCGGCACCGGTCTGGGGTCCGGAGGTCTGGGGTCCGGAGCGGACGGATCCCAGGTAGGCGCGGCGTCGCGTCCGGCGGCGCGCCGCCGCAGCAGCCCGCCGCTCCCGATTCCGTTGTGCCACCGCACCCCTCCTGTCTCCAGGCCCCATTGGTCAGCCCGCAGTATGCGGTGTCACCCCGACAATTCCGCGATCCCGCGCCGCGAGTCGGATCTCAACAGCGACAAGCATCCATGTCGTGATGTCGAGCGCCCGGAAACCGCGACAAGCATCCATGTCGCGACATCGGTGAGGTGAGGTTGTGACCCGGCTACCAGTAGTCGCCGCGGGCGCCGCCGAGTTCGTACACCGCTTCTCGGGGGATCGGGGAGGCGGGCGGCTTGAGGTTCGAGAGCACAATCTCGTGGCGGACCGGGCGGTCCAGGACCGTGACGCGGGACACGGCCGGGTGCTGGCCGCTGGCGGAGGCAGCCAGCAGGTAGGCGCCGGCGGTAGGTACCGGCACCCGGTAAGAGCCATCGGGGCCGGCGCGCACTACGGCGATCTGCCGACCCCCGGTGTCGATCAACGTCACCGGGGCGCCCGCCAGCGGGCCTCGGTCATCACCGCGGACAGAACCGCTGATCACCAGCTCGGAATCGTGCGAGTGGCCGGCCACCGGAGGCACTACCCACACGCTGGGCTGGGGACCCTCAACCGAGCCGCTGAGCACCGGCTCCGAATCTTGCCTGGTGTCAGCCACCGGCACTGGAGTCTCCAGCACCGAGACGGGTTCGAGGTCGTCGATTGCGCCGTTGATCGCCGGCTCTGGATCTGGCACAGGATCGGTCCAGGTCACCGGGGTCTCCGCCACCGGCACGGGCTCGGGGTCGTCGATCGGGCTGCTGACCACCGGCACCCTGGTCACCGGCTCCCAGATAAGAGGTTCGGAGTCCGGTTCGGGGACAATCCAATCGTCGGTGACCTCATATGGGTCCACCGGTGACGGCTCGACCCGCAGCAGCGCCGCGAGCCGGTCGGGCAGCCACCAGTTCCACTTACCGAACAGGCTCACCAGCGCGGGCACCAGCAGCGCCCGCACCACGGTCGCGTCGATGACGATGCCGGCCCCCAGCGCGGTGCCGAACACCTTGATGTCGGTACCGGGCGCCGAGGCCAGCGCGGCGAAGGCGAAGAACAGGATCAGCGCGGCCGAGGTGACCAGCCGACCGGTCCGGCCCAGGCCGTTCACCACCGCCGCCGAGGTCGAGCCGGTGGCGTCGTACTCCTCGCGCATCCTGGCCAGGATGAACACCTCGTAGTCCATGGACAGCCCGAACAGAAACGCGAAGATGATCACCGGCAGCCAGAACGTGATAGCGCCGGTGGGCGCAATGCCGAACACCGCCGTCGAGCCGTGGCCCAGCTGCCAGAAGAACACCACCGCGCCGAACACCGCGGACAGCGACACCAGATTCAGCACCACGGCCTTCAACGGCAGCAGCAACGAGCGGAACGTGCGGGCCAGCAGCACAAACGTGATGATGGCGATGATCAGCAGCACGTAGGGGAAGTTGTCGTAGACCGCGCTGGAGTAGTCCTGCACGGCCGCGCCCGCCCCGGTGATGCCGACGTCCCCACCGGTGGCCGCCGACACCGCGGTGCGCACGGCGTCGACCACCGCGGTGCCGTCGCTGTCCACGGTCTCCACGGTCGGCAGCACGTCCACCAGCGTGGTGCCGTCTTTGGTGCCGCCGACGACGGCGCTGTGCACCCCGGCCACGCCCTTGGCCGCGGCCACCGCCGCGTCACCCCGGTTGGCGGGTACCAGCACCTCGATGGGGGTGAGCACGCCGGAGCCCACGCCGCCCTGGCGCAGCTGGGTGATGGTGTCGAAGGCGGGCCCGCTGGTGGTCAGCGAGTCGACCCCGGCCTCACCGATGCGCAACTGGAACACCGGGGCGATGAGCAGGGCCAGCACCACCACCGCGGTGCCGGCGGCGAGCCAGGGTCTGCGCACGATGGCGCTCGACCACGCCGTCCAGCCGCGGGACGCGGTCCCCTCCTGCCGGATCCGCGGCCAATCCAGCCGCGGGCCGATGCTCAACAGCAGCGCGGGCAGCAGAGTGAGCACCGCCGCAACGCTGACCAGCGGGATGAGCAGGCCGCCGAGCCCCATGCTGCGCAGGAACGGCACCGGCACCACAAGCAGAGCCAGCAGGCTGATCGCGACCGTGACCCCAGACGCCAGCACCGCGTGCCCAGCCGTGCGCATCGCGATCACGATCGCGGTGTGGTTGTCGTGGCCGTGGGCCCGCTCCTCACGCCAGCGGGTGACCAGCAGCAGCGAGTAGTCGATGGCCACGCCGAGCCCGACGAGCGAGATGAGGAACTGCACGACGAAGCTCACATCGGTCAGCGTGGTCATGACCAGCACCAGCAGGAACGTGGTCATAATGGAAACCGCTGCGATGACCAGCGGCACCAGCGCCAGTAACGACGCGAAGACGAAGGTGAGCACCAGCAGCGCGCCCAACGCACCGAGCAGAGTCTCCACCAGCAAGCTGGGTCCGGAGCTGTCGCCGCCTGCGGACAGCAGCACGTAGGACGTCAGCCCGGTGCCAAGGCCCCGCGCCGCCGCGGCCTTGTCCAGTACGGGGCGCAGTGCCTTCTCGGCGCCGGACCCGAAGCTGGTCGGCAACGCGCCCTGCACCAGCGCGAACGTCCGGCGGCCGCCGTCGAAAATGAACGTGTCGTTACCGGTGCTGGCCAGATCGACGACCCGAAGCTGCGGCAGCTGCTTGCGGACGGTCTCGAATACCGCCGCTACGTCGGCGCGGTGGCTCTGCACCGTCTGACCCTCGGGCACGGTCAGCACGGGGATGAGGGTGTCGGCCGAGCTGACGCCGTATTTGGCGACCAGCTGTTGCTCGGCCTCGTAGCCGGGCTGGCCGGGCAGGGAGAAGTCGAACGAAAGCCGGTCGTTGAGCTGGCCTGCGGTTACCAGCCCACTCACCAGCAGCACGAGCCAGATCAGGCTCACCGCAACGCGGTGCCGGAGCACCACCTCAGCGAAGCGTTCCACGATCCTCCAGCGGCTGGGTCTCCGTGACTTGGGGCACCATCACGGCCGTGCGTCGGGGTTCAGCTGGTGACGCGCGCAAGCGCAGGAATCGCGAACAGCATCACCCTCCGCAGTCGCTCACCTCACCCACTGGGTGACAGCCCCGAGAGATGACCGACCGGACGTCGTCGTCACCTCAAGGGGTAATTCGCCGACATGGCAGGTGCGTCGCCCGGATAAGAACAAGGGACGGCCACCACACATCCACGAGATGACGTAGCCACGGCCGGTCCCGCCGCGCCCTCGCCGGATCATCCCGGTGACGGTCAGTGAGTGAACCTGCCGAGTCCGACCCCTGTGGTGTTGGTGAACGCGCAGGTGGGTCTCTTGGTTGGGTCGACCGAACCGGCGGGTGCGAAGTGGCCTGACACCACACATCGTCACGGATCGTGGTCGTCTCACAGCGAACTGTGAGGTTGCGTACAGGTCGCTTACAGGTGAGCGGGGCATAACTGACAGCACGAGTTCACCTAGTCCTGAGGAGTACGCAATGTCTGAAGGTTTGATCAGCCAGCACGGGCTGGCTCTCGATGTTCGCGATGACGTCCGGCACGACCTCACTGGCGTCCTGCATGGCCTGCACCTGTGGGTGCCCGGAGCCGACTACTTCGGTCCGGTCTGGGTCGACGGGGTCGGGTGGGTGGCACCGCAGGGCTGGGAAGCTCCGCACGGCTGGGCCCCGCCCCCTGGCTGGCACCAGCCCGCCTACTGGGAGCACGACGACTACCGCGAGTGGTGCAACAACCACTACAGCAGCGACCACGACTGGCGCGGCTGGGAGAATTGCGACCAGTACCAGCACCACGACAACTGGCACGGCTGGGTCCCGGATGCGGACTACTTCGGCCCGATCAGGATCGACGGGGTCGGGTGGGTGGCACCGCAGGGCTGGGAACCGCCGCACGGCTGGGCCCCACCCCCTGGCTGGCACCAGCCCGCCTACTGGGCGCACGACGACTACAGCGAGTGGTGCAACAACCACTACACCAGCGACCACGACTGGCGCGGCTGGGAGACCAGCTACCACTGGGGTGAGCACAACCAGTGGCACGGCTGGAACGACCACGACCAAGACGACCGCAACCACCACAGCTGGAACGACCACGACCGCGACGACCACCCCCGCAACGACCACGACCACGACCAAGACGACCGCAACCACCACAGCTGGAACGACCACGACCGCGACGACCACCCCCGCAACGACCACGACCAAGACGACCGCAACCAGCGGCAGGACGGTCGCCAGTCGCAGCTTGAGCACCACGGCTCGGAACACCAGCACAGCGAACTGGGCCGTAACGACGACGGCCTTCGGACCACCCACGCTCTGGCCGATCAGGGCTCACGAGTTCAGGGGCAGCACGAGGTTGAGCGCGGGAGCGACAGCGGCCGTACCGGTCACGGCGTGCCGCGCAGCGACCCGGGTTACCAGCAGCACGGTCTGTCTCTAGGCGGGTTGCAGAGCGGTCCGACAAACGCCGTCGCACCCGTTGCATCAACCTTCTCCGCGCCCGCACCGTCGTTCTCCAGCGGCCCGTCGTTGTCCAGCGGCCCGTCGTTGACCAACGGTGCCTCGGTGGGCCCGAACGTGACTCCTGCCGCGACCGCGCCGACCGTCGCGACCACCACTGCCGCGGCGTCGGTGGCGCCGGTGAACGCGACCCCGGTAGACCCGAAGTCCTCGACGCACGTCGCTTCCGAGTCGCTTGGCCGCACTGTGCAGCAGGCGGCCACGGTGAACACCCCGGCACACCAATCCGTCAACGACTCGCAGTCCGGCTCACCACGTGGCGAGGAGTCAAGCCGCAGTTCGAGCGTCAACCAGGACTCCAGCCCGGGCTCAGGCCACCACTCCGGCGGATCCGTCGTCGGCGGGAGCGCCCACCAGAACGGCCAGCAGAACGCGCACGGCGCTACCACCGACGGGCAGCAGGGTGGCACCACTGGTGGCAGCGGACTGGACAGCGGGCAACCTGGCGGCTTCACCAGTGGTACTGGGGGAATCGGCGGTGCTCCGCAGGCTGACACCGGCACCCAGGGTGACACCGGGCGCAACGCGCACCACCAGCCGTCTCACCCGGGCGCGCCTCAGGCCGATCTGGGTCCATCCCCGTCGGGCGCCGCCTCGGGCCAGGGCGCTGATTCGAGCAGCACCGCGTCCCCGTCGTCGCCGACCTCGGCGCCGGGAACTGCCAGCGGTGCGGTGTCGAACAACGCGCACCCCACACCGGCACCGCACCCCACACCAACCGGAACTGCCAGCGATCCGACGCCGAACGCGCACCCCACGCCGGCACCGCACCCCACACCGGCACCGCACCCCACACCGGCACCGCACCCCACAGCCAGCGGTGCGACGCCGAACGCGCACCCCACGCCGACCACCCAGAGCACGGCACCGGGGACGGCGAGCGGTTCGACATCGAGCCCGCAGACCACGCCGACTACCCAGAGCACGGCGCCGGCTGGGGTGAACCACGCCGACCCGAGCGCTGGGGCCGGCTCACCCTCGTCGCAGGGTCTACACAGCGGCCTGACCACGCATGACAGCGGTCCGGCCGCCACCCCAGCGACGCACGACACCGCGCATCCCGGTACCGACCACGCGGTAGGGCACTGATCCAGGCGTAACGAGGACCAAAAGGAGGTGGCGTGACGATGCTCTCTGCCGAGTTGATGACCAGCGTCGAACTGATCAGCCTGCTGGACCAGGCCAATCGGCTGGCCGAAGCGGTCGACCGACCCGACCTGGTCGAGCGGCTGGCCAGGGCTCAGGCGCAGCTAGCGGCTCGACGGATGCGCGTCGTGGTGGTCGGGGCGCCCGGCCAGGGCGCCACCTCCTTGGTCCAGGTCCTGCAACGGGCACCGGCCGATCGGCTGCCGGGCGCGAGCTTCGCGGACGCGGCCGGCGCTGCGGGGTCGAGCCGACCGGAACCGGGGGCGGCGGATGTGGTGCTGTTCGTCTCCGACGCGGGTCATGAGTACGGCGCGGCGGAGCTGGATGCGCTGGCCCGGATCCGGGCGCAGGGCACCGCGCTGGCCGGCGTACTCACCAAGATCGACGTCCACCCTCGGTGGGCGGAGGTCCAGCGGGCCAACCGGTCGCTGCTGCAGGCAGCCAACCTGGACTCGCCGACCATCCCGCTGCTGCCGGTGTCCGCGGCGCTGTGCGAGGACGGCCGGCAGCGCGGCGACGACTCGCTGTCGGTCGCTTCCGGGGTGCCGCAGCTGCTCGATTTCCTGCGCGATCGGATCGGGACCAGGGTGGATCCGGCACTACGCGACTGGGTACTCGGCGAGGTCCGGGCCGTCACCGACGAGCTGGGCAAGATCTGGAACCGGGAGCTGGATGCGCTGCACGGCTCCGGCGACTCACCACAGCAGCGGCAGCAGCGGGCGGTGGCCGAGTTGGAGCGGCGCCAGCGACTGTCGGCGCAATGGCAGCTCGCACTCAGCGACGGCGCGACCGAGCTGATGGCGCAGGTGGATTTCGACCTGCGCGACCGGCTGCGGGAGGTGATGGAACGCGCTGACGAGCACATCACCACGACCAACCCGTTGCCGAACTGGCAGCAGTTCGACCAGTCGATGCGCGGCGAGGTGCAGGACCGCGTGCTGGCCAACTTCGAACTGGCCGCGCAGCGCTCCCAGCAACTGGCCGAGCAGGTGGCCGCGAAACTGGCCGGCAACCAGGATGGTTCGCACACCGGCGTGGCGCTGCCTCAGGTGCGGGTGACCGGCGCCGACGAGGCGCTACGCCGAGTCAAGCCGATGGAACCGCCCAACAGCGGCGGCGTATTCGCGCGGGTGGTCAACAGCGTGCGCGGGTCCTACGGCGGCATCCTCATGGTCGGTGTGCTGACCAGCCTCGCCGGCCTAGCGCTGATCAGCTTCTATTCCGTAGCGGCCGGCGTGTTGTTGGGGTTGTTCACCTTCTGGGAGGACCGCAAGCACGGCCACGAGCGCGGTCAGGCCGAGGCCAAGATGGCGGTGTCGAAGCTGATGGACAACGTGAACTTCCGGGTAGGCGACGAGTTGCGGTCGCAACTGCGCGCGATGCACCGGACGTTGCGCGACCACTTCACCGAGATCAACGACCAGCGACTGCGAACCGCCGCAGACGCGGTCCGCGCCACCGTCGACGACGCCGCGGTGAACGGTGGTCAACGCGACGCACAGCTGACCCAGCTGCAGAATTACCTGACCGAGCTGCGCCGGCTTCGGATCCGCGCGACGGCGCCGGCCGCTGAGCCACAGCCCACCGCTCAACGCGGGGAGGTGGTGTACGTATAGGCAGGCGATCACAGGTCAGCGGCGGGCGCAGACCAGCATGTGCTGGGCGCCACGCTGGAACCGGTAGCTGACCTCCGTGGTGTGGGCGCGTATCCCGTCCCGGTCCAGCAGTTGCAGCAGCTCGTCGAGCCGCGGATGGGTGGCGTCCGCTCCGACGGGGACGAGTGGATAGAGGCGCACCTCGCGGCGGGCGACCCGGACCAGCTCGGCGATGGCCCGGTGATGGAAGTCCAGATCGAGCCGATCGGCATAACTGAACAGCAGGTGTGAGCTCAGCACCAGGTCGAAGGCGCGGTCGTCGAACGGCAATGCCGGGAGAGCTGCGGCAGCATAGTGATCACCGTCGGCGGCGAGGTGGGTAGCGAATTTCCGGGCGGCTGCCCGGCGGGTGCTGCGGTAGGCATCGCGGTCGGCGAAGAAGGTCCACACGAATCCGCCTGGGTGGGCCTGCACATAACTGTCGCCGCGGTCCATCTCCGCCAGCGCCAGCCGGGCCAGCTCGTCCGGCGTGGCGGTGGCGTAGATCGGATCACAGGCGGTGGCGTCACCGCCGGCCGCCACGATCTCCGCGGTGAAACTAGCGGCACCTCCTGGGCAGTCCAAGATCCGAGCCCGCAGGTCGGCGGCTGTGAGGCCGAACATCGCCCGGTACTCGGCCAGCGATCGGCAGCTGATCAGCATTGACCGATCCCGGAACTCGGGGCTGCATGAGGTTCCACGAGACGACCACCCGGCGCTCTACGACCTGCAATAGGTTCCACTGGTATCCCAGGACTGGCTAGCGCAGCACCGGAAACGGGGACTGCGTCGAGCGCCCGGTGGCCGCCTCGATGAACTCGACGGGAGGGGCGATTCCCGCCAGCAGACGCACGGTGTCGCGCAGTGCCTCCAGTGGCACCTCCGGTGGGTGATCCAGGGCGCGTTGCACGTCGAGCAGGTGCACGGTCGCTTCCAGAAGCGCCACGCGCAGTCCTTCGACCACGGTGATCAGGTAATCGGACATGGGCCAGCGCACCACGAGAGTCGGCTCAGTCAAGCGCAGTACCTTGAGCGCGCGGGGGCCGTGCACCACGAACCGGTCCACCAGTTCCTGCCAGGTGTGTGCGGCGGCTTCCGCAACCGCCCCGTCCGCGACCAACCCCGCCGCCGCCTGCGCCACGCCATCCGGGGATTGGAACCGCTTCATGAGCTCGACAGCGGTCAGCAGCTCCCGGTCCGGGTCATCCGCTGCCGACGGCGGCGTGCTCATACCCAGCGGGAAACGTGAGTAATGCCCGTACAGGGCGGCAACGTCCCAACCGGAACACCGGCTCGGTCGTGACCACTGTTCCTCGGTCAGCTCCTTGCCGATCCGGCCCCAGATCCCCCAGGTCTGCTCGAGAGCATCAAGCCGGCACTGGTAGATGTCGCCCACCAGGCAACTGTGCCCGATCACCGCGCCGAGTAGAAACCCAATTACCGGCGCCCGTTGATCCCGCCAGCTGGCGGGTCGATTCCCCCGGCATGGAGACATATCGGGAAATTCGGCGTCCAAAAACCCCGATAGGTCTCCATGTCGGGGTGCTCGTTTCCTCGGGGCACGGTTATTGGGGGGCGGGCGATCAGTACGACGGCGAAGCCCGGAGAATGCTTGATCGGCGCCGTGCGCACCGGACGGTCCCGCTACGCCGACCCCGCTTCCTTGCACGGTTCGCTGAACTGGAGGTGCGCAGCGTCACCGCCGAAGACTGGGCGGCGCTGGCCGAGAAGATCGCCCAGACCGGGCAGCTTCGTAACTCCTCCACGATCGCCATCCCGCCGACCGGGCGCAGCGCACCGGTCATCGGCGCGTCGACAGGGATTGAGCCGCTATTCCGGCTGACCGACCCACACCTATCCGGAAACCTTCACCCAGCGGCACGCTCCGTGCTGCAGCGGGCGGCCCGGACCGACCTACTCGGGTATGTCATGAACCACGGCCGCCTACCCGACAACGTGGACGTAGGTGCCCAACTGGCCTCGGTACTGGCAACTGCCACCCAGATCGCGCCATCTGGGCATCTGGCGATGGCCGCCGCGGTGCAGGCATGTGTGGACGAGGCGGTGTCCAAGACGGTGAATTTGCCCGCAGCGGCGCGGGCGATCGACGTCTACGACACGTATCTGTCGGCTTGGGAGCTGGCCTGCAAAGGCATTACCGTCTACGTCGATGGCTCCCGCCAGGCCCAGCCCAAGGCCCTGTGACCGGCATCGGTTGGTGATCTTTCCGAAAGGTGGTCAATGACCGAGTACGTGTTTGACACCGAGCACGACCGCTACCCGGTGGCGGTCCACGTGTTCCTCACCGACACCGATGGCCGGGTGTTGCTCATGCGGCGCGCGGGAAGCGGGTACGCCGATGGGTCACTCGGCCTTCCGGCCGGTCACGTCGACCTCGGGGAGACCCCCACCGGCTGCGCGATCCGGGAGGTCGGTGAGGAACTCGGCATTGAGGTCGACCCCAGCGAGTTACATCCCGCTGGGGTGATGTTCCGCCGCTCCCAGGAGCCACGGGTGGACATCTTCTTCACCACCAGCACCTGGCCGCGGCACGCCGGAGATCCGCGAGCCGCACAAGTGCACGGAGCTCGCCTGGGCCGACCCTGCCAACCTTCCCGACGACGCCCTGGACTTCGTCGGCCAGGCCATCACCAACGCCCAGCAGGGACGTCACTTCCACGAATACGGCTGGGCCACCACAGCTGTATGATCGACGCAGCCATTTCGCGGAGCGCGGGCAAACCTGGTGATTCACCTGAGCACTTCCGACAAGAAACCACGCACGTGCTCAAACGAGCGTTGGTCGGTTTGCGCGTCATACGCCACTCCGGGAATCATTCCCGCGACCGCGTGCTGATGCGTGAATCCGTGGACTGCGCCGCCGTACATGTTGAGTTGCCAGTCTGCTTCGGCCCGGTCCATTTCTTCCGAGAACGCCACCACATCCCCAAGAGGCACATGGGGATCTGCAGCACCATGGCAGACCAGCACCCTCGCAGTAACCGACCCGAGATCGGCTGGCGCGGACGTGCGCAGACTTCCGTGCATGCTCACGGCGCCGGCCAACTCCGCGCCCGCGCGCGCCAGAGCGAGTACGGCCATGCCGCCGAAGCAGAACCCGATGGCGGCCATGCGGCCACTGACCTCCGGGCAACTTGCGAGAGCGGCCATCCCGGCGCGTCCACGAGCTACCAACTCCGCGGGGTCATCTCGCAGGCTCGTCAAGCACGCGATCACCCGCTCCCGATCGCCCGCCACGCCGTCACCGAACATGTCACAGGCGAAGACCGCGTATCCAAGCGTCGCATACGCTGAGCTTGAGCGCGGGCATGGTCGTCCAACCCAGCACCACCGTGGATCAGGAGGATTCCCGCCCGACCCGGTCGCTGTCATCCGTGGCAAAGAAACCGGTCAGCGCAGTCTTCCGATCGTAGTAAGCGATCGAGCGCGTGGCTAACGTCATCAAGGTCCTCGACATCTCAAGGTGCGGTCTGCCGCGTATCGCGGGGCCATGGATTCCATCTGCTCCAGCACGAGTTCGATCACGTCGGGCTGCTTGTCCGGAGGATAGCCGTGTTTGACGAGCAGCCGCCTGATCGACGAGCGCAGCTTGGCTCGCACGTCATCACGCACCGTCCAGCCCGTTCGGCCGTCACGGCGCATGACCGAGACCAGTTCCCGAGCTATCCGTGCCAAGACGTCCTCGTCCTGCTGTATGGAGGGACGCGAACAGGGCCGCCACCTGTATGGAGGGACGCGAGCAGGGCCGCCACGCGGTTACTGCACTGCCCGCTGAGCCCAGGGACGCCCTCGTCCAGGATGTACGCCTGGTCCACGGGTCGGGCGAAAACCCGAGTCGTGAGCTGCTAGATCGGACTCTTCGACCCGGCGTACCACACCAGCGGCGTAGTTCGGGCGCGTTCATCATCATCTGGCGAGCACCATCAGGGCTCGCCGCTTCGCCCCAGTAGCCTTCGGGTATGGAAACCGTGGTCGTCGGGGCCCGTGGCAGCCGTCTCGCGCAGGCGATGGTGGCTGAGTTCCTGGCCCGGTTGGGTGGTCCGTGTCCGGTGGTGCAGTTCAAGAACCGGGTCGTGATGACGGACGGAGACCGGGATCGCAAGAGCTCGCTGCGCGAGGTCAGCGGCGCAAGCGGAACCGGGAGCGGTGCGTTCTCCAACCAGCTGGGGCAGGAACTGCTGGAGGGCCGGATCGACGTTGCGGTGCACAGCCTGAAGGATCTGCCAACCGCAATGCCCGAGGGCTTGGTGCTTGCGGTGACGCCGCCGCGTGAAAATATCCATGGGGAAACGTGCCACCTAGGCTTGCGAAACTGAAGACGGGAATGGACGCGGTGGTCTTGGCAGCAGCCGGTCTCCGACGCCTCGGACTGGCCGAGAGCATCACTGAGCTGCTCCCGCTTGATGATTTCCCCCCGTCACCGGGGCAGGGGGCCATGGGTATTCAGCTGCGTTCGACTGACACCGAGCTGTGGGAGATGCTGAACTCCTTTGGTGACCCTGCCGCAGACGCCGCCGTACTAGCCGAGAGGACGCTGCTGGCTGAGTTGCACGGCGGCTGCTCTGTGCCGGTAGGCGCGTATGCGGTGCCCTCTGGGGAGGGGCTGAAACTGACCGCGCAAGTCACCTCGTTGGATGCACGCCCGCTTGAGCGCGGTCAGCACGTCCGCGCAGAACAGCGCCGGTTCCAGAAGCAGCATGTCCGCGCCTTCGTCGACGAATCCCAGCGATGCCCGCAGAGCGATCTCCGGTTGCGCCGGATCAATCTGGAAGACACGACGATCGCCGGAGGCGGGGCTCGCGTCCATGGTCTGCCGGTAGGCGTCGTACAGTCGCGAGTCGAAAATCAGGTGCGGCATGATCTGGACCTCGGGGTGGCCGGTGTCTTCGAGTGCCTGCCGAACGCAGCGCACGCTGCCGCTGATCATCGCCGCAGGACCACCGGACGACGCGGCACAGGAAATCGACACTGCACTCGCCTCCGAACGTCTCACGGGCTCAGTCATCAGCCGACTGGGCGACCTTGCGGTCACGCTGAACCGGAAATATCCGGCACTCGATGTCACCCGCACAGTGCAGAACCACCGGCAGGCGTTGGCCGTCAACCTCAGCCGTCCAGCCCTGCCGAGTGCATGAGCCGCCGCAACAGCTGAGCGGGCAACTCATCGCGGTTGGCCTCGGTGACCGCGACATGCTGTACGTCTGCGCGTCGCTTGAGCGCATCGGTCACCGGGTGCTCGTACACATGCACTGTGGCCACCACTGCCAAGCTGCCGGCGAGCAAAGTATCCACCGCTTCCACAAACGGCCCAGACGCCAACTCCATGCGCCCGAGTTCATCGATGATCACCACACCGTCGCTGTCCAGCGCGCGGCGCAGGGCCGGCAACGCCACCCGCTCGAAGGCGGGCACGTCCACGCCAAAGCGGCCAACCTGCACGCCCGTCTGAAAGTCCTGGTGGGCCAAGATAGCTTCCGGACCTGCGATGTCGCGCACCACGAACCCAACTCGCTGATCCCGCTCGCGCATCTCGTCGGTCACGAAGCCACTGACCACTGCGCCACGCCCGCGCAGCAGCTCCACCAAGCGGCACATCACTACCGTCTTGCCCACCTTCGGCGGGCCGTCGAGCAGCAGTCTCACCGGCTGCCAAGGCGGGTCCTTCATGTGCGTTCGGCCGCGTATCGCGGGGCCATGGATTCCATCTGCTCCAGCACGAGCTTGATCGCGCCGGGCTGGTTGTCCGGAGGGTAACCGTGCTTGACGAGCAGCCGCCTGATCGACGAGCGCAGCTTGGCTCGCACGTCATCACGCACCGTCCAGTCCGTTCGCACGTCACGGCGCATGACCGAGACCAGTTCCCGAGCGATCCTTGCGAGGACGTCCTCGCCCTGCTCGGCGACGGCCGACTCGTTCTGCGCGACGGCGTCGTAGAACGCGAGCTCGTCGGAGTTCAGCGGCGGGGAGAAGCGCGCACCCCGGCCGGCTTCGGCGGCCACTTCCTTGGCCAGTTCGATCAGCTCGGCGATGACCTCCGCGGAGGTCAGCTGCTGGTTGGTGTACTTGTTCATCAGTTCGGTGAGGCGTTCGGAGAAGGCGCGCTGGCGCACGATGTTGGTGCGGGTGGCCTTGACCGACTCCTCGTTGAGCAGCTTGCGCAGCGCCTCGATCGCCAGATGGGGATTGCTCGCTTGCTGCGTTTTGACGACGAAGTCGGGGGTGAGGTCGGTCAGCGTCGGTTTGGGCATCCCGGCGGCGGCGTAGATGTCGAGAACCTCCCCGGAGACGGTGGACTCCGCGAGGAGCTGTCCCAGCAGCCGCTGGATCTCCTCGGGGATGGGGTCGCCGCGGGACTGGCGATCCTCGGCGTCGTACTTCGCCATCCACACCCGAACCTCTTCGTAGAACCGCACCTCGGGGTGCAGGTGAGCCAGGGTCTCGCTGCCGCCGCAGACCGCCCACGCTCGGGCCAGCTGGCTGGACAGCTTCCGGTATCGAACCGCGATGGTCTCCTCGCCTTCCGCCACCTGGTTGCCTGCGGTGGCGGGGTTACGCAGGTAGTTGACCGTGCCCGTCACGGCTCGCAGGGATGCCCGGGGGCCACCTGCCGTGAGGATTGCCTTCCAGTCGTAGCCGGTGAGCAGGCCCCTGATGGTCGCCACCAACGTGTCGGTGAGAGCGGCGACCTCGTCGATGTTGCGCCCGAGGGGTTTGTGCTGCTGGTCATCCTGGGTGTACTCCGACAGGGCGTTGTGCAGGTTGTCGGCCAGCGGGGCATAGGCGACGAGCAGCCCGTCCTCCTTGCCGCGGTAGGTGCGGTTGACTCGGGCCAGCGTCTGCATAAGCAGGGCACCCTTGAGCGGCCGGTCGAGGTACAGGGTGTGCAGCGGCGGCGAGTCGTACCCGGTGAGCATCATGTCCTTGACGATCACGATCTCCAGCTCGTCATCGACGTTCTTGAGCCGTTCCTTGATCGCGGCGTTCTGGGAGTCCCGGCGCACGTGATGTATCACCGGCGGGGTGTCCGACGGCGTCCCGGAGTAGACGACCTTGATGCGGCCCTTGCCGACGTCGTCGCCGTGCCAGTCGGGGCGCAGCGCGACGATCGCGGAGTAGAGGTTGGCGCAGATCTCGCGGGTGGCGCAGACGATCATCGCCTTGCCCGGTGACTCGATGAACGGGCGCATCCGGTCACGCCGGCTCTCCCACTGCGCCACGATGTCCTCGGCGAGGGTCACCAGGCGGGCCGGTGCGCCGTAGACGGCGTTGACGACGGCGACGCTGCGCTCGATCCGGGTGCGCTCGGCGTCGTCGAGTCCGAAGGTGACCTCGTCTGCGGCGGCGTCGAGATCCTCCTCGGTGACGTCCGCGGCCCGCTGAATCTTGATCAGTCGTTGCTCGAAATGAACCGGAACGGTGGCACCGTCGCGCACTGCACGGGTGAGGTCGTAGACATCGATATCGGCACCGAAGACCTCACGAGTGTCACGGTCCTCAAAGGAGATCGGCGTTCCGGTGAACGCGATGAGGGCTGCGCGCGGCAGCGCATCCTTCAGATGCCGGGCATACCCGTCGAGGTCGTCGTAATGACTGCGGTGTGCTTCGTCGACAATGACAATGATATTTCGCCGGTCGGACAACAGCGGGTGGTCGGCACCGGCGTCGCGCTCGTCTTTGCTGCGGCCGAATTTTTGCAGCGTTGTGAAGTAGATGCCACCGGTCCTGGTGTTGCTCAGTGCGTCGCGCAGCTCTGCGCGTCGCTTGATCTGCTTCGGCTTCTCCGGCAGCAGCAGGCTCTGGTTGAACGTGTTGTAGAGCTGCCCGTCGAGCTCGTTGCGGTCGGTGATCACCACGATGGTGGGGTTGAGTAGCTTGGGCTGATGACTGACGAGGCTGACGTAAAGCTCCATCTCCATCGACTTACCGGAGCCCTGGGTGTGCCAGACGACACCGGCCTTGCCATTGCTCTCGACGGCGGTCACGGTGCGAGCGACGGCCTTGGTGACCGCCAAGTACTGGTGCGGCTTGGCGATCCGCTTGGTCAGTCCCTTGTCGCTCTCGTCGAAGGCGGTGAACGATCGCTGGAGCTGCAGGAAGCGTTCCTGGTTGAACAATCCGTAGAACGCGATCTCCAGAGCGGTGCAGTCCTCGGACATGTCTCCGATCGCGACGGGTGCACCGTCGTCGTTCACGTTCCACGGGGAGAAGTGGTGCAGCGGCGTGAAGGGCGTGCCGTATTTCGCGATGATGCCGTCCGATGCGACGACGCAGACCGCGAAACGGAACGCCATCGGGAACTCACGGAGGTATGTCTGCAGCTGGGCGTGTGCACCGGCGACGTCGGCCTGTTCACTGCCGGCCTTCTTGAGCTCGATAATGCTGACGGGCATGCCGTTGCAGTAGAGCAGGAGGTCGAACCGGCGCTGGTAGTCGCCCTGCACGATCCGCACCTGGTTGGCCGCAAGCCAATCGTTGGCGTCGGGATCAGCGCTGATCAGCCGGATCGTGGGGGTGACCTCGGCCCCGTCGGCATCGATGTAGGTGATGCCACGGAAGCCGTCGACGAGGTAATTGTGCAACCGGTGGTTCTCGGTGATCGCGTCATGAGACTTCGGTGACGTGATCTCGGCGATCGCCTGTTGGAGGTACTGCACGGGGACAGCGGGGTTCAGCGTCCGCAGCGCCTCCAGTAGCCGCGACGGTATGACAAGCTCATCCCACGACTGCCGCTCACCGCTGCCGGGAGCAACCGCGCTGCCATGCACGGGTTTCCAGCCCAGCTCGCCAAGAACCTCCTGCGCGAGCTCCTCCCACTGCTCCTCACTGAACCCACCATCCGCCGCAGCCATCTAAAGCACCTCCTCCACCGTCTTCTCCGCGTCCTTCACCCGAATCTTCCCCGACATTAACTGCGGCAACAGCGCATCTCGGATCCCAGAAAGCGTACGATTCTCATCGCGTTGAGACTTAACAAGCGCAAAAAGTCTCCTTGATTTGCTGCCGAACGCTTCGAGTAGGCTCGGAACCGGCGAAGTCAACTGAAATCCTGCGAGGTCAGACGCAGAGACCCGCTGACGCCCAGATGTGCCCACCATGTGGCGGATCGCGAAGGAGCGAAACCGTTCGCTAATAGCAAGAAAATAAGAGAGTTCAACTGGAACGTGTGGCCGAGAGCGCAGGACAACGTACTCGGTTGACCCTAGGGCCACCTGTCCCTTGTTCAAGAAGTCGACATACCCAGTCTTACGATTTTGAAGGCACGGCGTGATGCGAGCCAGGAGAGTGTCGCCATTCTCGAAGCGTGTTCCACCCTTGGCGGGTCGCGTCGTCCAATCGGTAATGCTCATCCCCGAGACTGGCAACTTCTGCATATCGACATACACGGGCTCCGCCTCGCTCGGTTGCGAAACCGCAGGGTTGAGCTCCACGAGATTCCGCAAAGAGATGGCAGCATCTAGATTCTCTGGCTCTTCATCGATCCCAGTAGCTGCAAACTCCGCCGCCAGAACGGCCTCTGCCGTATTGGCAATCGTGATATTGACGGCGATCTTGTCGTCGAGCGCCCCTAATACTTCCGCGATCGCCCGCTGTTCTGCCAGCTCCGGAACAGGGACACGGAGTTTCCGAAGCTCGCTAAGCCGGATACCTGCGGCTGCCACTTGCTCCACGATGGTCTCAACAGCTCTTCTACCTATCGGCGATTCAAAATAGTAGAAGTAGTAGGGAGGGTGCGCCATGCGCTTGTCTAGGCGAGCTCGAATGATCGAGCTCTCCCACGTCGTAGCTTCGTCGATCTCCTTTACTATGCTGCACTTGCCAGCACCTTCAAGAGTGAGGGAACGGCGAGCGAACATGAGATCATCTGGCTGTAGCAGCACCCTTTCGGGATCTGCCACGTTGACCTCGACGCGAGCCATCTCGATAGCTGGAATCCTCGGGTAGCGGAATAGTTCGCCCATATTCAGCATCTTGATGCCAGTTCCACGACTGTCTGCAGCGACAGTCACGCCGCTGCGAAGGGGGTACGCCAGCAGATCTCCGAACGGTCGGTGGTCAGTCATCGGGCTCTCGTCATCTGTTCGCGGACCACCTTTTCCAGGCGGGCGGACTTGTCGAACTGGTCGAACAGCTCCTTGGTGAGCCGCTCGATCTTGTCCGCGATGGGCTCGCCATCGTCTGCGGCCTCGGCCGCACCGACGTACCGTCCCGGCGCCAGCGCGTAGTCAGCGGCCTTGATTTGCGTCAGGGTCACGGACCTGCAGAAGCCCATCACGTCGACATACGTCAAGCCGGCTTCCTCTGCCGACTTGGCGCCGCGCCAGGCGTGGAAGGTGTTGGCGACCTTCGCGATGTCGTCATCAGAGAATGATCGCTCCGCACGGTCGACCATGTACCCGAGGTTGCGGGCATCGATGAACAGCACCTGGCCGGTGCGGTCCACCGCGCCTTGCTTACCCACCGACTTGTCCTTGGCGAAGAACCACAAGCATGCGGGGATTTGGGTGCTGCGGAAAAGTTGGGCGGGCAGCGCCACCATGCAGGACACCAGATCCGCCTCGACGAGTTGGGCGCGAATCTCGCCTTCGCCGCTCGAGTTCGAGGACATCGAGCCGTTTGCCATCACCACGCCTGCGCTGCCGCCGGGGGCCAGCTTGGAGATGATGTGCTGGAGCCAGGCGTAGTTCGCGTTGCCTGCGGGCGGGACGCCGAACTTCCAGCGGGGGTCCTTTTCGCTGCGCGCCCAGTCTTTGATATTGAACGGCGGGTTCGCGAGGATGTAGTCGGCCAGGATGTCGGGATGCTGGTCGCGGGCGAAAGTGTCACCCCAGCGACTCGCGAGGTTGCCGTTGAGCCCGTGAATGGCGAGGTTCATCTTCGCCATCCGCCAGGTGCGCTCGTTGAGTTCCTGGCCGAAGACCGAGATGTCCGAGCCCTCGTGGTGGTGAGCCTCCAGGAACTTCTCGGTTTGGACGAACATGCCACCCGAGCCGCAGCACGGGTCGTAGACTCGGCCATGCGTCGGCTCCAGGACCTCGACCAGCACCCGGACCACGCTGGGCGGGGTGTAGAACTCGCCGCCTCGCTTGCCCTCGGCGGCGGCGAACTTCTCCAGGAAGTACTCGTAGACCTCCCCCAGCAGATCACGGGCCTTCTTGGCGCCTTGGCCGGTGAACCGGGCGCTGTTGAACAGGTCGATCAGCTCGCCCAGGCGTCGCTGGTCGACGTTGTCCTTGTTGTAGAGCCGGGGCAGCGTGGCGCGCAGCGACGGGTTGGCACCCATGAGCAGATCCATCGCGTCGTCGATCAGCTCACCGATCGACTTGGGTGGCTGACCCATCGCGGCGGGTAATCCCTTGGCATGCTCCGCCAAATAGGTCCACCGAGAGTACGGCCCGACCCAGAACACCCCGTGGCCGGTGTACTCGTCGACATCGTTGAGCTGACCGGTGATCTGGGCCTCATCCCAACCGTCTGCCGCCAACTCGGCGCTGATCTGCTCCCGGCGCTCCTCGAACGCGTCCGAGACATATTTGAGGAACACCAAACCCAGGATTACGTCCTTGTACTGCGAGGCGTCCATAGAGCCGCGCAGCTTGTCCGCCGCCTTCCACAGGGTGTCCTTGAGTTCCTTCATCGTCGACGGCGCACCGTCGACCTTCCTCTTCGGCGGCACAGTCAGCGTCCTTTCAATATCGACAGTGAATGGGATAGGAGTCCCGCACAGCCCTCGTGTCGCCGAGTTCGACACCACGGCTGTGCGGGTCGACTTCGGCAGCCCTGATGTCGAA
>JBOHFK010000026.1:0-49809 GCA_050699635.1 Pseudonocardiaceae bacterium
CTCGGGAGCGCAGGCGTGCCCACCAGCGAGCTGGAGTTCCAGGCCGCTAGCGGTGCGCGGCAGGCCGTGTCGGCAATACGAAACCAGACGCGTGCCGGGTTTGAAGCCATCACCCGCATCATCTCCTGGCCCGTCCGTCCGAGTGACGCCTGGCGCAAAGGATTCTTGGCCGGGATCTTCGACGCAGAGGGAAGCTGTTCCAACGGCATTCTCCGGATCGCCAATACCGACTCGGATATCATCGAGTCGGTGGTCTCATCCTTGGCTCATTTCGGCTTTGCCTTTGTCATCGAGGACCGTCATCGGCCCAATGATCTCAGGTACGTGCGGCTACTTGGCGGAATCTGCGAGCAGCTACGGTTCTTTCACACCGTCGACCCGGCAATCAGCCGGAAGCGTTTGATCGCTGGCTTTGCGATCAAAAACCAGGCGCGGCTGAGGGTGGTGTCGATCGAGGACCTCGGCATGGAGCTGCCGATGTTCGATATCACGACCGGCACCGGGGACTTCATCGCAAACGGTGTGGTGTCCCACAACTGCTTCGCGCGGCGAACCCACGAGTATCTCGATCTTGATGCGGGACTCGACTTCGACTCGAAGATCGTGGTGAAGGTCAACTCGCCGGAGCTGCTGCGCAAGGAGCTGACCCCGTCGCGTTGGGCCGGGAGCCACATCGCGATGGGCACCAACGTCGATCCCTACCAGCGCGTTGAGGGACGCTACCGGCTGATGCCCGGCATCCTTGAGGCCTTACGCGACGCGCGGAATCCGTTCTCAATCCTCACCAAGGGCACCCTGGTGCTGCGCGACCTTCACCTGCTCCGCGAGGCCGCGGAGGTCACAGACGTCGCAGTCAACGTCTCAGTGGGTTTCGTCAACTCAGCAGGACTCGTCGACGAGACGCTCTGGCGGCAGGTCGAGCCGGGCGCGCCAGCACCGCGGGCCCGGCTCAGCGTATGTCGCACGCTCACCGACGCAGGCATCGGATGCGGGGTTCTGATGGCGCCGATCCTGCCGTACCTCACCGATTCGCCCAGCCAGCTCGAGGCGACGGTGCAGGCCATCGCCGAAGCGGGTGCTCGCAGCATCACCCCGCTGGTGCTGCATCTGCGTCCCGGTGCGCGGGAGTGGTACTTCGCGTGGCTGCAGCGCGAACATCACGAGCTGGTGCCTCGCTATCACGAGCTCTACCAGCAGGGCGCGTACGCGCCCAAGACCTACCAGCGCGGTATCTGTGCCCGGGTCGCTGAATTGACCCGACGTTACGGCGTGGGCGCCGTGTCATCGGGCGAGGCACGCCGACGCCCGGTTGGTCGCGCTGGGGTGCGGGCGGGGCCTACGTCGGCCGCTGTTGGACCCAAGATCGCGGAGTCGGCGGAGCAGCTCACCCTGCTGTGACGAGGGAGGGGGCGGGCGGCGGGGTGCAGGCGCGGCTAACCTCTGCAGGTCTGAGTCTGCCGTCGGAGATCTAGGAGCACTCCCCGTGATGCGTACCCACCCTGCCGGCGCGCTGCGTACCGAGCATGCAGGGCACACCGTGACCCTCGCTGGGTGGGTCGCGCGGCGGCGCGATCACGGGGGAGTGATCTTCATCGACCTGCGGGACTCCTCCGGGATGACCCAGGTGGTGTTCCGCGAGGGTGAGATGGCCCAGCGGGCGCACCGGCTGCGTGCTGAGTTCTGCCTGCAGGTCACCGGCACCGTGGCGGTCCGCCCCGAGGGCAATGAGAACCCGGATATCCCTACCGGAGGCATCGAGGTCACCGCCGAGGAACTGGCGGTACTCAGTGAGTCGGCGCCGTTGCCGTTTCCTCTCGATGATCACCTGGAGGTCGGTGAGGAGATCCGGTTGCGGCACCGCTACCTCGATCTGCGCCGGACCAGCCAGGCCGCCGCGTTGCGTCTGCGGAGCGAGGCCAACCGGATTGCCCGCACGGTGCTGCACGAGGAGCGCTTCACCGAGGTGGAGACCCCGACCCTGACCAGGTCCACCCCGGAGGGAGCACGGGACTTCCTGGTGCCGGCCCGGCTCCAGCCGGGCAGCTGGTACGCACTGCCGCAGTCCCCGCAGCTGTTCAAGCAGCTGCTCATGGTCGCCGGCGTGGAGCGGTATTACCAGATTGCCCGCTGCTACCGGGACGAGGACTTCCGGGCTGATCGGCAGCCCGAGTTCACCCAGCTTGACATCGAGATGAGCTTCGCCCAGCAGGACGACGTGATGCTGCTGGCCGAGACCGTGATCGCCGCGTTGTGGTCGGAGCTGGCCGGGTACCAGATCGAGTTCCCCATCAGCCGGTTGACCTACCTCGACGCGATGGCCCGATACGGAACCGACAAACCTGACCTGCGCTTCGGGCTTGAGCTCACCGAGCTCACCAACTACTTCCTCGACACCCCGTTCCGGGTGTTCCAGGCGTCGTACGTGGGTGCGATCGTCATGCCTGGGGGTGCAGCCCAGTCCCGGCGGCAGCTGGATGCCTGGCAGGAATGGGCCAAACAGCGGGGCCACAAGGGCCTGGCCTACGTGCTGATCGGCGCCGAAGGTGAGCTGTCCGGTCCGGTGTCCCGCAACATCGCCGAACACGAGCGGGAAGGCTTGGCCAAGGCGGTCGGCGCCAACCCCGGCGACTGCGTGTTCTTCGCGGCCGGAGATCCCCGGGACGCGCGCGCACTGCTGGGCGCCGCTCGGGTGGAGATCGGCAGGCGCTGTGGGCTGATCGACGAGGCCGCCTGGTCGTTCGTCTGGGTGATCGACGCGCCGATGTTCGAACCAGTTGACCGCAGCGGTGACGTGGCGATCGGGCGCAGCGGCTGGACAGCCGTGCATCATCCGTTCACCGCCCCCACGCCGCACTGGGCCGATCGGTTCGAGCAGGATCCGGGCTCGGCGTTGGCCTACGCCTACGACCTGGTGTGCAACGGCAACGAGATCGGCGGCGGCTCGATCCGGATCCATCAGCCCGATGTGCAGCAACGGGTGTTCCGGCTGCTGGGCATCTCCGATGAGGAGGCGCAGGAGAAGTTCGGTTTCCTGCTGGAGGCGTTTCGCTACGGACCGCCGCCGCACGGGGGGATTGCCTTCGGCTGGGACCGGATCTGCATGCTGCTCACCGGTGCCGACTCACTCCGCGACGTGATCGCGTTCCCCAAGTCCGGTGGTGGTCTTGACCCGCTCACCGGTGCTCCGGCTCCCATCACGGCCGAGCAGCGCGCCGAGGCCGGAGTGGACGCGAAGCCTGCCGCGAAGGGATAGCGGGTGCAGCACCTGCGCATCACCTGTGCAGCGGAGGCGACAGACGCGGTGCTGGGCGCGCTGCGCGACAGCCCCGGCACAGTTCATCTGACGGTCCTGCGCGGCGCCGCGGTGGACCCGCCCGGTGACCTGGTGCAAGCAGACGTGGTCCGCGAGGCTGTCGACGGGCTGCTGGCCGATTTGTCCGCACTCGGTGTCGACCACGCTGGCGGGATCACTCTCGGATCGCTGGATACCGTGCTCTCCGACGCCGCGGACGCCGCCGCAGTGGCGGCACCGGGGGACCCCGCTGACGCACTGGTGTGGGACGAGCTCATCGCCCGCTCCGGAGGCGATTCCCAGCTGACGCTCACCTACCTCGCCTTCCTCACCCTGGCCTGTCTCATCGCGGTGGTCGGGGTGGTCACCGATTCCCCGATAACGGTGGTGGGCGCGATGGTCGTCGGCCCGGAGTTCGCGCCGCTCGCGGCGCTGGCGGTAGGGCTCGTGCTGCGACGCCGGGATCTGATCGGCAGGGCGGCTGTGGCGTTGGGGGTGGGCTTCCCGCTCGCGATGCTCATCGCGGCGGCCGGCGCGCTGCTGGGCGAGTGGACCGGCCTGATCGACATGGGAGTCGTCGGTTCGCTCAAGCAGGTGGACTTCATCTACCAGGTCGGGCCGTTCTCCCTGATCCTCGCCCTGCTGGCCGGCGCCGCCGGGATGCTCAGCCTCACCTCGGCGCGCTCGGCTGCCCTCATCGGGGTGTTCATCTCGGTGACGACGGTGCCCGCGGCGGCGTTCGCGGTGGTCGCGGTGACCACCGGTGCCTGGCGGATGGCCGCGGAGTCAACCGTGCAACTTCTGGTGAATCTGGTCGGCATCGTGCTCGCGGGGGTGCTCGTGCTGGGGTTGCGCACCCGGCGCGATGACCGCAACCTCCAGCGCCCGTTAATCCAAGGCTGAGCTCTATCAGGGATCAGCGCTCCATCAACTCCCACCGAGGCACGGATCGTTCGCTCAGCCGTCCTCAACACGTCATCAGTTGCTTACCGGTAGTGAGCCCGGCCGGGTGATCCTCAGCGCGTGGCCGTGGAAATGTTGTCCGCCGTCCCTGTCCTTCCGATCCGCCGTCCCGTCACAAGCCTGGCCGTACTCGGTGATTCCACCGCGGTCGGCATGGGTGACCCGGTGCCCGCAGGTGGCTGGCGTGGTTTCGGTCCCCTGCTCGCGGCGGCCCTCGGCGCCCCAGACCAGATCCGGTACCACAACCTGTCCGCCATCGGTGCCCGGATGGCGGACCTGCGGCGCCAGCAGTTGCCCGCAGCGCTCGCGAAGCGGCCCGACGTCGCGGTGGTCCTGGCCGGAATGAATGACACGCTGCGTTCCGACTTCGATTCCGGCGAGATTCGGGAGAACCTGGCCGCCACGGTCAGCGCGCTTCGCGCCAGTGGTGCCGTGGTGCTGGTCACGCGATACCACGAGCACGGACGGGTGTTCCGGTTGCCTGGGCCGCTACGCCGCGCGCTGCACCACCGGATCGATCAACTCAACCTCGCCGCTGACCATGTGGTGGCCGAGCATGGGGCGCTGTGCCTGGATCTGCACCTGCTGCCCGGCGCCTACGACACCGCAACGTGGAGCGTGGACCGCTTGCACCCCGCCGAGCTCGGGCACCGGATGCTCGCCTCCGGGTACGCCGAGTTGCTCTCCGGAGCAGGTATCGCGGTGCCCTACCCGGTCGGCCGGACCTGCTCGGGAGGCCAGCAGCTGACCGCCGCCGACCATGTGGGGTGGCTGGTCTTCAAGGGTCTGCCGTGGCTGGTCCGTCGCAGCCGGGACCTGGTGCCGCACGCGGTCGGGCTCATGTGGCGGGACCTGCTTGGTCGGTCCGCGGCGGTACCGTCGCGGTGTGTCCGGTAACGGGTGGGACAGAGATAAGGGGCGGGACGGGGACAAGGGGCGGGACGGGGATGATGCCCTCTTCGATGGGGGGTTGTTTGCTGCTCACGCCGAGCAGGTCGCCGAGCAGCGGTTGACCACCTCAGCGCCACTGGCGGTCCGGATGCGGCCGGCCTCGCTGGAGGAGGTCGTCGGGCAGGATCACCTGCTGGCATCCGGTAGCCCCCTGCGCAGGCTGGTGGAGGGAAGCTCGGCGGCATCGGTGATCCTCTACGGCCCGCCGGGGACCGGGAAGACCACGCTGGCCCGGCTGGTGTCGCAGGCGACGGGCCGCCGCTTCGAGGCGATGTCGGCGCTCTCTGCCGGTGTGAAGGAAGTCAGGGCCGTTATTGATAGCGCGAGGCGCCGGCTGGGCCGTGAGGGCGGGGAGGCCACCGTGCTGTTCATCGACGAGGTGCACCGTTTCTCCCGCACCCAGCAGGACGCGCTGCTCGGCGCGGTCGAGGACCGGGTCATCCTGCTGGTCGCGGCGACCACTGAGAACCCGTTCTTCTCCGTGGTGTCACCGCTGCTGTCCCGCTCGCTGGTGCTGCAGCTGCACCCGTTGCCCGATACCGATGTGCGGGCCCTGATCCGGCGTGCCGTGGCCGACCCACGCGGGCTGGGCGGGTCGATCACGTTGGCGCCCGCGGCGGAGGAGCACCTGGTGCGGCTGGCCGCCGGCGATGCCCGCAGGGCGCTGACCGCGTTGGAGACCGCCGCTGAGGCGGTGCTGGCGGCGGGGGGCACCGAGGTGGACCTGGCCTGCGTCGAGTCCGTGGTAGACCGCGCCGCGGTGCGCTATGACCGGGCCGGGGACCAGCACTACGACGTGATCAGCGCGTTCATCAAGGCCATCCGCGGCTCCGATGTGGACGCGGCGCTGCATTACCTGGCGCGGATGGTGGAGGCCGGCGAGGACCCCCGGTTCATCGCCCGCCGGCTGGTGGTGCACGCCAGCGAGGACATCGGGATGGCCGACCCGACGGCGTTGCAGACGGCGGTGGCCGCGGCCACCGCCGTGCAGTTCATCGGGATGCCCGAAGGCCGCTTGGCGCTGGCGCAGGCCACCATGCACCTGGCCACCGCGCCAAAATCCAACGCGGTGATCACCGCGATCGACGCGGCACTGGCTGAGGTCAGGGCCGGTGCCACCGGGCCGGTGCCTGCGCACCTTCGCGACGGGCACTACGCCGGTTCTGCCCGGCTCGGGCACGCGCAGGGTTACCGCTACCCGCACGACTCGCCCGAGGGTGTGCTGACCCAGCAGTACCCCCCAGACGAGCTGATTGGGCGCGACTACTACCAACCCAGCAACCACGGCGCCGAACGCGCACTCGGTGAGCGGATGATCCGGCTCCGCCGGATCATCCGCGGCCACTGATCCGCGTTCTGGGTACAAACTGCGGGTATTTGGCGGCGTGTTGCCGCAGTCTGTACCCAGAACGCGTAAACGGGCGGGGGCGAGCGTGAGCAGTACGCGGCTTGGCGGCGAGACGACGGCGGAACAGGCCGGGTTCGCGGCGTTGCGCAGCGCGCACCCCGAGCTCGCGGCCGGCTACGGCGCGGCCGTGCGACAAGCCCGGGCCGTCGCACTGGGCAAGTTGTGGGTAGCGCTGTCCCGGGAGCGGATCGACGGCCTGATCCCGCAGACCAGCAATGGTCAAGCGGCGATCCTGCTGACCGACGGCACCCGGCTTGCTGCGCCCACCTCGATCGCCACTGCCTTCGTCGAGCATCCGCCCGGCTTAGCCGTCACGCTGCACGGAGCGCACCCCCAACTGATCGACCACCCAGTAGCGCTGCTCAGGGCGGTGCTGGCGGCCCAGCCAATCCTCGTCGACGCCGATCGTTGGTGGCAGCTGTCCGCTGAGCTGGCTCAGAGCGTCGCCAACCATGCGCTGGCGCTCGTCGGTGAGTCGTGGCGGCGCGAGCGGTTCACCCGAGCCGGGATCCCGGAGCACAACGTGCTGCGCTGGGCCGCCCGGCGGGCCGCGGCCGATCCGGCGTTCAGTCCGCTCGCCCTGTTCGAGCAAGCCGTCGTCGACGGGCATCCGCTGCACCCATGCGCCCGGGTCCGGGGCGGGATGACCACCGAGGAGCTCTTCAGCTACGCCCCGGAGTGGGCCGATGAGGTCGCACTGCGGATTGTGGCCATTTCCCGGTCCGCGTTCACCCAACCGTCCGCAGCTCGGCGGACCCTGACCGCCGAGCTGCGCCACTGGCACCCGAAGGCCGCTGATGCCGCCGGCGCGCACCTACTCGGCGCCCGCCGAGACCCGGCCGACTACGAGCTACTGCCGGTCCACCCCTGGCAGCTGCGGCGGACCCTGCCGGACCGCTACGCCGGCGGGCTCGCCGACGGCCGGCTCATCGTCATCCCGCGAGCGCGGATCCTCGCCAGGCCGTTGCTCTCGCTGCGGACCCTCGTCCCCTCGGCAGACCGGCGCACCGCCCACATCAAGACCTCGGTCGACATCAGGCTGACCACCGCCACCCGCATCGTCTCACCGGCAACGGCCCACAACGGTCCCCTCATGTCGGCCCTGCTGGCTGAGATCTGCCGCCGCGAAGACGGCTTCGGCGGGCGGCTGGTCATCCTCACTGAGCTGGCCAGCGGCAGTTACCGGCCAGCGCCGGGCGAAGCGGCCGACGCAGCGGCCAGCCTCGCCGCGATCATCCGGGAATCCCCGGAATGCCACACCCGCGATGGTGAGGTCGCCCTACCGGTCGCCGCGCTGGCTGCCCGCTCGCCGCTGACCGGCCGGCCGCTGTTCGCCGACGTACTCGACGAGCTGACGCCCGCCCTCGGATGCCGCCGTTCCGCCTCCGCTGGGCAGTTCCTCGCCCACTATTGCGACTGCCTGCTTCCGGCGATGTTCACCCTGCTGTCCCGGTGGGGGATTGCCCTGGAGCCACACGGGCAGAACGCGATCGTGGTATTACGCAACGGCTTGCCAACCCGGCTGCTCTACCGCGATTTCGGCAGCATCCGGGTCAGCACCACCCGGCTGGCGCGGGCCCGCGTGCGCCCTCCGGCCCTGAATGGCGCACTACCCACCGATGACGAGGTCGAGCTGCGGGCGGCGCTGTTCTTCCCCCTGGTCGGCACCAATCTCGGTCAGGTCGTTGCGGCGCTTGCCAGGGCGGGGGAGATCGAATCCACCCGGTTGTGGCGGCTGGTGGCCCAGCGCTGCCGCTCGCTGTACACCGCCCTTACCGCGGACCCGGACATCGCGGCCCAGGCCAGCCGGGACGAGGCCGCACTGTTCGATCAGACTTTGCCGGCCAAGTCCCTGTTGCGGGTCCAACTGTCCGCCAATCCCCATGCCGCACAGTGGGTGGCAGTGCCGAACCCATTGGCGACAGCCGGATGAATCACCCGCGCGGGAACATCTCACCGGACGGCACCCCAGCTGGGGTCCAACTGGGCATCCCCGGAGAGCTGGGCATCCCCGGAGAGCTGGGCACCCCCGAGGAGCTGAGCATGCATGCGACCCTGCGCGCGACCGCCCCGCAGTACGCCGCAACGTTCCTCGAGCACCTGCCCAGGGCGCGGACCGTGGTGTTACACCGTTTGCTCGCCGCCCTCTGGCGGGAAGACGTCGGCGAGATCCGGACGACCAGCCGCCGCCTCGACCTCAGCCCACCCGCGCCGGGGGACACGGACCGTCCGGCCCTTCCGGCGATCGAGACGCAGCTGCGCGAGATCCGAACGGGCAGCTGGCTCGTTGTCGAGCTAGGCGCCACGGTGGTGCTGGCCTTCCCGGTCCGTGCTGAGCACGCCTTCAACAACGTCAAGCCGGGCTATCCGGTGCTGTGCCTGCGCGCTGGCGAGGCGAGTGTGATCCGGTCACCGCACGAGCTCGTCGAGATCCTGGCCGGGTCCGCGCAAGCACCGGGCTGGCGATCATTCGCCGCCGAGCTTGCCGACACCGTGGCTAACCTCACGCTCGCCTACACCCGATCCGGGGAGCAGGCCCTGGCGCTGCGCCGGCTTGCGATCCAGCGCAACGCGCCGGACACCGTGGGCCTTGCCCAGCGCCTCGCTATCGGCGCCATCGGCGAGGCCCCCGAGGACGCGATGGTGTTTTTCGAAAGGCTCAACACCGAGGGGCACAATCTCCATCCGTGCGGGCGCGGCCGGCTGGGTATGCAGCCAGCCGACCTGCTGGCCCACGACCTGGAGTCGCAGACGTCAACCGACCTGATCCTGGTGGGTATCAGGCGAGAACGCATCGAGTCCACGCCTGATGAGCGGGGTCGTGACGTCGGGGAGCTGCTGTGGGCCGAGTACCCGGCACTCCGCACCGCCGTCCGGGAGCACTTCCGTATCGATCAACTCGACCCCGCCGCCTACGTGTTCGTGCCGGTGCACCCGTGGCAGCTCCACCAGGTCGTCCACCCCCTGCTCGCGGACGAGATCGCCGACCGCACAGTGGTGCCCGTACCCGCGGCCCGGTTGGCCGGCGTGCCGACCTCGAGCGTGCGGACGCTGCTCACCGAGCGTTCACCACAGGGTCGGCGCCTGCTGGTCAAGACCGCGCTGGACACCCTGATCGGCTCCACCCGGCGGTCCATCTCGGCGCACACCACGAACAATGGGCCGGTGTACAGCCGGCTGCTCCGGCAGATCATCGACCGGGAGCCCGCGCTGATCGATCGGATCGTGCTGCTCGACGAACTGGCCGGCGCCAGTTACCGGCCGCAAGCCGACGATCCGGATCCCGACCGGCGCTCCCGGGCGCTGTCCGCACTCGTCCGTCGTGACGTCAGTGCCTCCCTTCGCCCCGAGGAGCTGCCCGTGCCAGGCTGCGCGCTGCCCGCTCACGCGCCGGTGACCGACTCCAGTGTCTTGGTCGAGCTCGTCACGCGCTACGCGATGACGCGTGGGGAAGCAGACCTCGGCGCCGCTGGGCTGCACTTCGCGCAGGAGTACGCCGCCCTGCTGCTGCCGGTGTCGGTGATCCTGATGACCAAATACGGCATCGCGGTGGAGGCCCACCTGCAGAATTGCATCTTCACCTTTGTCGACGCCGTGCCCACCCGGTTGGTGTTGCGGGACTGGGGCGGGATGCGGATCTACCCTCCACGGCTACGCCGGCACGGGTTGGCGTTCGAACCCCGGCCGGGAACGGTCACGGTGACCGACGATGTCCAGGTGATGCGCGCCAAGGTGCTCTACACGGTGCTGTCCAACCACCTCGGCGAGATCGTGGCTCACCTGGTCACCCGGTGTGGCGTCGATCCGGGGCAAGCCTGGCAGCGCATCACTGCGCTGGTGGGGGAGCTCCTCGACGATGTGGCGGCGGACCCGGCCTCGCGGGAGGACGTCGCCGCTGACCGCGCCGTCCTGTTCGGGCCGACGTTGCCGATCAAGGCGTTCGCCCGGATGCGGCTGGATCCCGCCGGCGGTGACCAATACGCGCAAGTGCACAACCCGCTTCATCAGGTGCGCCGTTGACCGTCCGGGCCCGGCAGCCCGACGGTCCCGCCTGGGACCGGGTGAGCGAGGCGCTACGCGAGCAGAGTTGCAGCGCCCAGCCGGTGTGCGCATACGTCTACGACCTGGGCACGCTGCTGGCACAGGTCGACGCGGTCCGTGCCGCGCTGACCAGCCGCTGCGAGCTCTATTACGCGATCAAGGCCAACGGTCATCCCGCGGTGCTCAGCACGCTGGCGGGGCAGGTCGAGGGATTCGAGGTGGCCTCGCTGGGGGAGATCGGCAAGGCCCTCGCCGCGGGCGTCACGCGCTTGGTGTTCAGCGGTCCGGCCAAGACCGACGTGCAGCTCGCCGGTGCGCTGGCAGCCGGCCTGGACCTGCTCAACGTGGAGAGCACGCACGAGCTGCGCAGAGCGGGATTGATCGCGGCCGAGACCGGTGTCCGGGTGCCGGTGGCGCTGCGGGTCAACCGGCGGGCCAGCGGGCTGCCAGGGCAGCTGACGATGGCCGGCGCCGCCACCCAGTTCGGCATCGACGAGGCCATGCTGGCTGACGCGCTCGAGCTGGCCCGCGGGCTTCCCGCGGTCGCGGTGCGCGGCTTTCACCTGCATGCGGCGTCGAACAACCTCGACGCGGACGCGCACGCGCGGTTCGTCGCCGACGCGGTGGCGTGGTGTTCCGAGCAGGCCGACCGGCACCGGATCGACCTGGACGTCATCGACGTCGGCGGCGGCATCGGGGTGCCCTACACCGGTGGTGCGGGCTTTGACCTGGCGAGCTTCTCCCAGGGAATCGGCGCGGTGGTCGGCCGGCTGCCGGCCGGGGTACGGTTGATCTTCGAACTGGGTCGGTTCCTGGTGGCCGAGGCCGGTTGGTACGCCGCGGAGGTCGTCGACCTCAAGTGCACGCACGACCGCCATTTCGCGGTGCTGCGCGGCGGTACTCATCATTTCCGGCTGCCGGCCGCCTGGGGGTACAGCCACCCGTTTGCGGTGTTGCCGATCGACCAGTGGCGCTACCCATTCGGCCGCCCCGAGGTGCGGGCGGTGTGCGTCGACGTGGTCGGCGAGCTGTGCACGCCGCGTGACGTGCTCGCGCGGGGCGTCTGGGTCCAACGGCTCCGCATCGGTGACGTGCTGGTGTTTCCCCTCGCCGGAGCGTACGGCTGGGAAATCTCCCATCACGATTTTCTCAGCCATCCCCATCCGGCCCAGCTCATTGTCGGCCCACCATGACGTCGGGTGCCCGGGCCCGGTAACCTGATCGCCCATCACCGGTCGCCATCGGCGGGAGGGCACGTGTCGGCAGGTCAGATCGCCTCGCTGATTGCCGCTGGCGCGTTCGTCGTGCTGGTGGGCCTCCTGGCTGTGCCACTGATCAAGCTCGGCCGCACCCTGGATGAGGCGACGCTGGCGATCCGCAAAGCCAGCGCGGAAGCCGATCCACTGTTCACCGGCGCGAACACCACCGTCACTCAGGTCAACGCCCAGCTGGAGCGCCTGGACGGGATCACCGCGAATGCTCAGGCGGTGACCGGCAACGTTTCCGCGCTGACCTCCCTGTTCACCGCTACTCTGGGTGGTCCGCTGGTGCGGGTCGCGGCGCTATCCTATGGCGTGAGCAAAGCGATGCGTCGTCGCAAGCGCAAGGACGATGTAGCTGACCGTCGGCCACGCGGGCGCCGACGGAACGGGGACAAGCGGTGAGGCGGATACTCTGGTTCGGTCTGGGAATTGCTGCCGGGGTTGCGGCGACCCGTAGGGCGAGGGCGCGCGTCCGGCAGCTGACTCCCGCGGGCGCGGCCGAGAACATCGGTGACGCCATGCGGGAACTGGCTACGGCAGTGGGTTCCTTCGGTGCCGACGTCCGGGCCGGGATGGTGGAGCGAGAGGCGCAGCTGCACGCCGCCGTCGCTGATCGCACCGGCATCGACACCGCACCACAGCACGCCGGTTCCGGTTCGCGAGCGAGTCGAGCGGGAGCGGCCCACGTGTGAGCGTCGTGATTGTCGATCGCGACGGCGCGCAACCATCCGGCTTAGAGGAAGACCCGTGCAAACCCACGAGATCCGTCAACGGTTCCTGAACCATTTCCAGCAATCCCGACACACGGTGGTGCCCAGCGCATCCCTGCTGGTCGACGACCCGAACCTGCTGTTCGTCAATGCCGGCATGGTGCCCTTCAAACCATATTTTCTCGGCCAGGCGACGCCGCCCTACAGCCGGGCGACCTCCATCCAGAAATGTGTGCGCACCCCGGACATCGATGAGGTCGGCAAGACCACCCGGCACAACACGTTTTTCCAGATGGCCGGCAACTTCTCCTTCGGGGACTACTTCAAGCAAGGGGCCATCGAGCACGCCTGGCGGCTGGTGGCCGGCTCCGCAGACACCGGCGGCTACGGGTTCGATCCGGACCGCGTCTGGGTCACCGTCTACACCGATGACGACGAAGCCGAGCAGTTGTGGCGCACGGTCGCCGGAATACCCGCCGAGCACATCCAGCGCCGCGGCATGGACGACAATTTCTGGTCGATGGGCGTGCCCGGCCCGTGCGGGCCCAGCTCGGAGATCTACATCGACCGGGGCCCGGACCATGGCCGTCCTGGGGGCCCGATCGTCGATGAGGATCGGTTCCTGGAGATCTGGAACCTCGTCTTCATGCAGGACGAACGGGGAGAGTCCACCGGCCCGGGGAAAAGTGACTTCTCGATCCTCGAGCCACTGCCCGCCAAGAACATCGATACCGGAATGGGCGTCGAGCGGGTCGCGCTGTTGCTCCAGGACGTGCCCAATGTGTACGAGACCGACCTGCTGCGGCCGGTGATCACCCTCGCCGAGCAGCTCTCCGGCCGGCGCTACGGCGCGGACTCCGTCGACGACGTGCGCTTTCGGGTGATCGCTGATCACGCCCGCACCGGCGTCATGCTCATCGGCGACGGGGTGACCCCCAGTAATGAGGCCCGCGGCTACGTGCTGCGGCGGCTGCTGCGCCGCACGGTCCGCTCGCTGCGACTACTCGGCGTGACCGAACCCGTACTCAACGCGATTACCGCGGTCGTGCGCGACACGATGGGCCCGTCTTACCCGGAGATCGCCACTGACTACCACCGGATCGAGGCGGTCGCAGCGGCCGAGGAGGAGGCGTTCCTGGCGACGTTGTCCGCCGGGTCGCGAATCTTCGACCTCGCGGTGACGCAGACCCGCCAGGCCGGTGGCTCGCAGCTGGCCGGTGACCAGGTCTTTCAGTTGCACGACACCTATGGGTTCCCGATCGACCTCACCCTGGAAATGGCCGCCGAGGCCGGCCTGTCCGTCGACGAGGCCGGGTTCCGCACGCTGATGGCGCAGCAGCGGCAGCGGGCCAAAGCCGACGCCGCTGCCCGGCGCTCCGGTCACGGGGACCTCAGCCAGTACCGCACGGTGCTCGACGCGCACGGTGCTACCGATTTCCTCGGCTACACCGACCTGTCCGCCGAAGCCCGGGTGATCGGGCTGCTCGTCAACGGCACAGGGGTGCCCGCGGCCGGTGCCGGCAGCTCCGTGGAGGTCGTGCTGGACCGCACCCCCTTCTACGCCGAAGGCGGTGGCCAGCAATCCGATACCGGCACCCTGGTCGGCGACGGGTTCACCATCGAGGTGGCTGACGTGCAGTCCCCGGTGGCGGGCCTGTCGGTACACCGGGGAACGGTCGTCACCGGCGAGGTGCCGCTCGATGCCCCGGTCCAGGCCAAGGTGGACATCACCCGCAGGCGTGCGGTGGCCCGGGCCCATTCCGCAACGCACCTGGTGCATGCCGGCATCCGCCGGGCATTGGGCACCAGCGCGGCACAGGCCGGTTCGCTCAACGCTCCGGGACGGTTGCGTTTCGACTTCACCTCACCGGGCGGTGCGGTGCCGCCCAGCGTGCTGGCCGACGTCGAGGACGAGGTCAACGAGGTGCTGCTGCGCTCGCTCCCGGTCACCGCAGACGTGATGTCGATGCAGGATGCCCGCCAGGTGGGTGCGGTCGCGATGTTCGGCGAGAAATACGGCGACGCGGTACGGGTCGTGACCATCGGCGACTACTCCAAGGAGCTCTGCGGTGGGACGCACGTCCACAACTCGGCGGACATCGGGCTGATCAAGCTGCTCTCCGAGGCGTCCATCGGGGCCGGGGTGCGCCGGGTGGAGGCGCTGGTGGGCTTGGATGCCTTCCGCTTCCTGGCCCGCGAGCACGTGCTGGTGGCGCAGCTCGCCGAGCAGTTCAAGGCCCGGCCCGAGGAGTTGCCCGAGCGCATCGGCGCCGTGACCGAGCGGCTGCGCGCGGCCGAGCGGGAGCTGGAGCGGTTGCGCGCCGGCGCGGTGTTGTCCTCGGCGGGCGCTCTGGCCGAGGGTGCCGAGCAGATCGGCGCGACCGCGCTGGTGGCCGCCGAAACGGGCGCCGGGGTCAGCGGTGCGGACCTGCGGGCACTGGCTACCGAGGTGCGGGGCCGGCTCGGTGAACGATCCGGGGTCGTCGCGCTGTTCAGCGTCGACCAGGCGAACAGCAAGGTGTCCTTCGTGGTGGCTACCACCGCCGCCGCGCGGGAACAGGGGTTAGCTGCGGGCTCGCTGGTGCCAGTGTTCGGGCCCGCGGTGGGTGGTCGCGGTGGGGGCAAACCAGACCTGGCCCAGGGCGGTGGTACCGAGCCGGGCGGGATCCCCGCTGCGCTGATGGCCCTGCGGACCGAGCTCGCGGGGCGCAACGGCGCGTGAGCGGGTCCGATCCCGGTCGGCCTGCCCGAGCCGGGCGTCGGCTCGGCGTGGACGTCGGCGAGGTGCGGGTCGGGGTAGCGCTGTCCGATCCCGCGGGAATCCTCGCGACACCGCTGGTTACGCTGAGCCGCGACCGGTCGGGGGGCAGGGACCTCGATGCGCTGGCGACGATGGTGGTTGAGCACGAGGTGGTCGAGGTGGTGGTAGGGCTGCCGCGCACATTGGCCGGGCGGCACGGCCCTGCGGCGAGTGCCGCCGTGGACTATGCCCGTGACCTGGCCACCCGACTCGGCGACAGCGTCCCAGTCCGGTTGACCGACGAGCGCCTCACCACCGTCGCGGCCACCAGGATGCTCGCCGCGCGGGGGGTACGCGGCCGCAAACAGCGGGCCGTGGTCGATCAGGCTGCCGCCGTGGAAATCCTGCAAGGCTGGCTCGAGGCACAGCGCCCCAACCCCACTCCGGGCCCCAACCCCACTCCGGGCCCCAACCCCACTCCGGGCCCCAACCCCACCCCGGACCCCAACGCATGAGCGACGACCTCGGGCTGTTCAGGGATACCGCCGGGGCAACGCAGCAGCCGCGCCCAGGGCAGCGGACCGCGGCACGCAAGGGACGGCGCCGCGCCCGGGAACGGCGTCGGCGACGGGTAGTGGTCGGCATCGTCCTGGTGGTGCTGACGCTGGCACTCGGCGGGGTCTACGCCGGGATACGCGAGCTACGGGCCTTGCGGGAGGTCCCTGACTTTCCCGGCGCCGGTGAGGCGCAGACCATCGTGCCGGTCGAGGACGGCCAGAGCCTCACGGCCATCGGAGCCACTTTGGCACGGCTCAATGTGGTAGCCAGCGTCCGGGCATTCACCATCGCCGCCGACGCCGATCCCCGGGTCCGGGCCGTCCAACCCGGCTACTACCAGCTGCGGGAGCGGATGTCCGGCGCCGCCGCGGTGGCGAGGCTGCAAGAACCAGAGGCCCGGGTCGGGCGCCTGGAGATTCGCGGGGGCGAGCAACTGGACAACGTGGAGCTCCCCGACGGGAAGACCGTGCCGGGCATGCTTGCCGAGATCTCCCGCGCCAGCTGCGCGAAGATCGGAGAAACCGGCACGTGTGTGAGCCCGGAACAGCTCCGCACAGCGATGGAACAGACCGACCTTCGCCAGCTCGCGGTGCCTGGCTGGGCCCTCGATCCGATGTCGCGCGTCGAACCTCGTCGACGCCTGGAGGGGCTGCTGGTCCCCGGGAACTACGACGTACGCCCTGGTAGCACCGCGGTGCAGCTATTGCGGCAAGTCACCGCCACGTCCGTGGCGCGGCTGTTGGCCGGTAGTTTTCCCGCGCCCAGCGCGGGCCCCGGTTACAGCAGCTACGAGCAACTGGTGATCGCGTCGGTGATTGAGCGGGAAGCGATCACCCCGGACTTCCGCCGGGTCTCCCGTGTTATCTACAACCGGCTCGCGGCTGGAATGCCCTTACAGATGGACTCCACGATCAACTACCCGCTCGACCGGCAGGAGGCGAGCACGTCGGACGCCGACAGAGCCCGGCCCGGTCCGTACAACACCTACCTCAACGTCGGGTTACCGGCATCACCCATCGGGTCGCCGAGTGCCGCTGCCATCGCCGCCGCGCTGGACCCAGAGCCAGGAACCTGGCACTACTTCGTGAAATGCCAGAAAGACGGTGCGTCGTGCTTCTCCGTGACACGTGAGGAGCACGACGCGGCGGTGCGGGACGCTGCTGCTCGCGGCGTGTTCTGACCGTTGACATCGCGGGGGATTGGCGGGAGTTGTCCACAAGAACCCCGCAATCCACAGGCTGAGCCGGGATCGGCCCACCGCTTCGCTGCAACCCGGCAAGCTGAGGGCATGACCAGCACGTTGGCGGCGGTGGCGGGAGCTGCGGCAGGAGCCGCGGGAGCGATTCTGCTGCGCGTGATACCCCGAGGTGTGCGGGTGCCGGTCCCGGTCTGTGCCGCGCTGGTAGCGGTGCTGTGGGTGGTGGTCGCGGCGCGAACTGATGTAGACCTACCGCTGTGGTGGTGGCCGGTGCCCCTGATACTCGGCTGGGCCGGTGTGCTGCTCGGCGGCGCCGACCTGGTCGCCCGCCGACTACCGGACTTCCTTACCCTGCCGGCTTATCCGCTGGTGGCCGTCCTGCTGGCCATCGCCGCGGTCGGCGCCGGGGACGGTGGGTTACTGCCGCGCGCGGCAGCTGGCATGGCGTTATGGGCCGGTGGCTACGCCGTCGTACGGCTGCTCGCCCCGGGAGCATTGGGGGGTGGCGACGTCAAGCTCGCCGGCAGTCTGGGCGCGCTCACCGCTGCGACATCGTGGCCAGGGCTATTGCTGGCGGTGCTATCGGCGAGCGTGCTGACCGCCGTGGTTGCCGCGCCCGCACGGCTGTTCGGTTACCGCGATGTACCCCATGGTCCAGCGATGCTGGCAACAACGTGGTTGGTGGTACTACACCCTCCGGTGTGATTGGTCGTGGAGTATAGGGGTTTCATGACTATTTTCATGACTTATAGTGACTGTGTCATCACCCGAAATAGTGATACGTAACAGTGCCGACTCAGATTCGAAATCCCTCTGTCACGTCCCGTTCTTACGGTGCACCGCAGGCACCCCGTCGTTTACCCAGCATGGCCCCGATCCTGGCGAGCAGGTCAAGCCGAGCATCCGGATCTGGCCGGCGACTGGGAACGACCGATCGCGGCACGGAAGAGGAGTCGCTATGAGCACACTACGAACGAGGAAGCGGCTGCTGAGTGGGGCCGCTGTCTTGATGGTTGCCGGGCTCGTGTCCGCCGGTTGTGGCAGCCGGGTCGGAACGGCGGGGGCCGGTGGGTCGTCGTCGGGCACCTGCGCCGATACCTCCGGCAGTTCGGTGAAGATCGGGTTCCTGAACTCGCTGTCCGGCACGATGGCGATCAGCGAGAAGACGGTGCACGATTCGCTCGCTCTGGCGGCAGAGCAGATCAACTCCAGCGGCGGCGTGCTCGGTAAGCAACTCAGCGTCGTCAGCGAGGACGGTGCCTCCGAACCGACGATCTTCGCCGAGAAAGCCGGCAAGTTGATCAGTTCCGACTGTGTGGCAGCGGTTTTCGGCGGCTGGACATCGGCCTCCCGCAAGGCGATGCTCCCCGTGTTCGAGGGCGCCAACTCGCTGCTGTTCTACCCGGTGCAGTACGAGGGCCTCGAGGCCTCGCCGAACATCTTCTACACCGGGGCAACCACCAACCAGCAGATTGTTCCCGCGCTGGACTACCTGAAGCAGAAGGGTGTCAAGTCGCTGTTCCTGGTGGGCTCCGACTACGTCTTCCCGCGGACCGCGAACAAGGAAATCAAGGCATACGCCAATGCCAACGGTATCGAGATAAAGGGCGAGGAATACGCGCCGCTGGGTTACACCGACTTCGCGACGATCGTGAACAAGGTGAAGGGCGCCGGGGCCGCCGCGGTGTTCAATACGCTCAACGGGGACTCGAACGTTGCGTTCTTCAAGGAATATCGCAACGCTGGCCTGACCCCGGGTGCCATGCCGGTGGTGTCCGTGTCGATCGCCGAGGAGGAGATCGGCGGAATCGGTCTGGACAACGTGGTGGGCCAGCTGACCGCGTGGAACTACTACCAGACCATCGATTCCCCGAAAAACGTGGCCTTCGTGCAGCAGTTCAAGGCAAAGTACGGTCAGAATCGCGTGACGTCTGACCCGATGGAGGCGGCGTACACGTCGCTGTTCCTGTGGAAGGCGATGGTGGAGAAAGCGAAGTCGTTCACGACCAACGATGTCCGCAACGCCGCAGGTGGGGTGACCTTTGACGCCCCGGAGGGGACCGTGACGGTCAACGGCGAGAACCACCACATCGCCAAGACAGCGCTGATCGGCAAGGTGGGACCGGACGCGCTGATCCACACCGAGTGGAGTTCTGGCTCCCCGGTCCAGCCGGATCCCTTCCTCAAGAATTACGACTGGGCCAAGGGCCTGACCGGCTAAGAGGACAAACATCATGCAAGCCCTGTTCAGCCAACTGGTGGCCGGCCTCTCGCTGGGCTCGGTGTTGTTGCTTGCCGCGCTCGGGCTGGCTCTGACCTTCGGGCAGATGGGCGTGATCAACATGGCGCACGGTGAATTCATGATGGCCGGTGCTTATACGGCCTTCGTCGTGCAGGGCGGGATAGCTGACGCCGGAACCTCGCTGATCCTGGCTATCCCGCTCGGTTTCCTGGTGGGTGGCGTGATGGGCGTGATCCTGGAGGCCACCCTGATCCGCCGGATGTATCACCGCCCGCTGGACACCCTGCTGGTGACCTGGGGAGTATCACTGATCCTGCAACAGGCGGCCCGGGACATCTTCGGCGCCCCGAACGTCGACGTCCGAGCCCCCAGTTGGCTGTCAGGCAGCGTCAGTCTCGGTATCACCCAGGTGCCAGCGGCCCGATTGTTCATCCTGCTGCTGGCAGCGGCCGCCGTCATCGGGCTGTCCTTGCTGCTGAAGACAACGCCGCTGGGACGCCGGATCCGCGGCGTCGTGCAGAACCGGGACCTGGCCGAGACGGTCGGCATCTCCACCCGGAGTACCGACCGGCTCACCTTCTTCATCGGCTCCGGTCTGGCGGGGATCGCCGGTGTCGCCCTCACCTTGCTCGGCTCCGCCGGTCCCACCCTGGGCACCAGCTACATCGTCGACGCCTTCCTTGTTGTGGTTGCCGGCGGCATCGGTCAGATCAGAGGCGCGGTGATCGCGGCATTCGGGCTCGGCCTGCTGCAGGCGACATTTGAGTACTCCACCACGGCGAGCATCGCCAAGGTCATGGTCTTCGTCGTGATCGTGGTCTTTCTGCAAATCCGGCCGCAGGGCATCTTCAGTGTCCGGACCAGGAGCCTGGCATGACGGCTACCAGTGGAAAATTCGCCGGCAAGCTCACGCGCAACTACGGAGCCTTGTTCGGGTTCGTGCTCGGCGCGGTGGCGTTGCTGGTACTGGCGCCTGCGGTGCTCTCAGATTTCCGGCTGTCGCTGCTGGGCCGGTTCGTCTGCTACGGCATCATTGCGGTCGGGATCGGCCTCGCCTGGGGCCGTGGCGGCATGCTGACGCTGGGGCAAGGCGTGTTCTTCGGTCTGGGTGGGTACGTGATGGCCATCCACCTCAAACTCGCCGACGCCGGACCGTCGGGGGTACCCGACTTCATGCGGCTCTACGGGTCCGGACAGGTACCCAGTTGGTGGGAACCGTTCCGATCCCCGGTGGTGACGCTGCTCGGAGTAGTCCTGATACCGTCGCTGGTCGCTCTCGGACTTGGTGTCGCGATTTTCCGCAGACGAGTCCGCGGCGCGTATTTTGCCATTTTGTCCCAAGCGCTCGCGGCGGCCTTCGCAATCCTGCTGATCGGTCAGCAGCTCACCATGGGCGGCTTCAATGGCCTCAATGGTTTCCGCTCATTCTTCGGTTTCAACCTGTACGATCCGGTGAACAAACGAATGCTGTTTTACATTGCTGCGATCACCCTGCTCGTGATGCTGGGGGTGGTCTGGCAGCTCTACCGTTCGCGTTATGGGGAGCTGCTGATCGCGGTCCGGGATCAGGAAGAGCGGGTGCGGTTCCTCGGCTACGACCCGGCCAACATCAAGACCGTGGCGTACGTCCTGGCGGCCGCCATGGCTGGTATCGCAGGGGCGTTGTTCGTACCCATCGTCGGGATCATCTCTCCGGCCAGCATCGGAGTGGTGCCCTCGATCACCTTCCTCATCGGGGTGGCGATCGGCGGCCGGGCCACCCTGTTCGGGCCCGCGATCGGAGCGATCGCGGTAGCGTGGGCGCAGACCGCGCTGTCGGAAAGCTTCCCGTCGTTCTGGAGTTATTTCCAAGGTGCGTTGTTCGTTCTGGTGATCGCCTTCCTCCCGGGTGGGCTGTCATCGGTGAGTTTGCTGCGGGGTTCGTGGCGGCGGAGGCGGAGCGTTACTGGCCGAATCGGTGACCCGCAGCCACCACCGTCTGATGAGGCGAGTCCTCACCCGCATCCCACACCGGATCTCTCCGGGGTAATCGCTGGATCGGAGACCGGCCCATGACGATGGACACCGATTACCTGGAACTGTCCGACATCCGAGTGGTATTCGACGGGTTTGTCGCCGTCGGCGGGGTCTCGATGACGGTGCTGCAGGGCGATCTCCGGTTCTTGATCGGTCCTAATGGGGCGGGTAAGACCACTTTGGTGGACGCCATCACCGGGTTGGCTCCGGCCACTGGGTCGGTCCGTTTCGGGCGGACCGAGCTGATCGGCAAGAAGGTGCACCGGATCGCCCGGCTTGGTGTCGGTCGCACCTTCCAGACAGCCAGCGTGTTCGAAGAACTGACGGTCCTGCAGAACCTCGACATCGCGGCGGGGGCCGGCCGCAAGCCGTTGTCCTTGCTGCGCCGTCGCTCATCGGTGCCGCCGGAGGTCGAGGAGGCCATGGACAGCGTTGGCCTGGCCGGCTTGCGGGACAAGCAGGCCGGTGTACTGGCGCATGGGCAGAAGCAGTGGCTGGAGATCGGGATGCTCCTGGTGCAGAACTCGCGGGTACTGCTGCTGGACGAACCGGTGGCCGGGATGAGCGCGGACGAGCGGGCCCAAACCGGTGAGCTGCTGCGCAGGATCGGCGCACAGCGCACCGTCGTCGTCGTGGAGCACGACATGGATTTCATGCGCTCGTTCGCTACCTCCGTCACGGTGCTGCACGCCGGGCAGATCTTGAGCGAGGGCACGGTGGCACAGGTGCAGGCCGATCCCCGGGTCCAGGAGGTCTACCTCGGCCGGGCGGAGGTAGCATCCTGATGCTGACCCTGGCTGATGTCCACGTCGGATACGGGCGGACCACCGTCGTGCACGGGGTGACCGTCGAGGTACCAGCGGGTGGGGTCGCCGCGGTGATGGGACACAACGGCGCCGGAAAGACGACCCTGCTGCGCGCTGCGGTCGGGCTGCTCCAGCCCAGAGCTGGGCGCATCCTGCTGGATGGTGAGGACGTCACCCGGATGCGGCCCAGCGAGCGGGTCAAACGCGGCCTGGGCTACGTACCGCAAGGACAGCAGTGCTTTCCGCAACTGACCACCGAGGAGAACCTCCAACTGGTGGCGGACACTCGGCGAGACGGGAAAAAGCTGATTGCCGAGATGCTGGAGCTCTTTCCAGCGCTCAGTGAGCTGCTGTCGCGCCGGGCCGGCCTGCTCTCCGGCGGTCAGCGCCAGCAATTGGCGATCGCCCGGGCATTGATCACCCAGCCGCGGGTACTGATCCTGGACGAGCCGACCGAGGGCATCCAGCCCTCAGTGGTAGCGGAGATCGAGCGGACCATCCTGTCGTTGACCGCCAGCGGCGGGTTATCAACCTTGCTGGTCGAGCAGCACGTCGGGTTCGCCCTCGCCGCCGCGAGCCGCTACTACGTCCTGGAAGCGGGCCGGATCACCTCTGCCGGTGCCGGCGGCGCCGATGCCCACGAGCAGGTCCGGGCGGCCATGGCGATCTGAGAATGCGCGGACGTTCGTCTCATCAGCCCCTCCCGTCCCAAAGGGGAGGTGTGGGGATCTGTTGCACAGGTGCCAGGGAGGGCAACTTTGAGGGTGGAGTTGCCGTGGACGACACGTCTACGCGCTGCGACAGTCCTTCCCCATACCTCACGGAAAGTGACATCAGCAGGGAATGCTCGGGAAGCGCAGCTGGTTGTACGGGAGGTCCGGGCCGGGTGGGCTGTGTCCACCGGGCCACATTCTCTGCCATCGCGGATGATCGTTCGGCTGAAGCCGCGGTGCGCCCTTCGCCGAGAGGCGACCAGTTCCTCGGCCCGGACCCTGCTCACCCGCGGTGGACGTAAGGACGGCAACCCATGAAGGGCGATCGCACCGAGATTGTCATCGACGCCGGTGGCGCCACCCGCACCTATGAAATCGAGGCCACCCGCAATGGCCGCCGGGTGGAGATCACCCACGGGCGCGGCATCGTGGAGGTCACTGAGGTCACGCGAGGGGGCACGCCGGTGCGCACCGCACGGTTCATGGCCTCCCGGGTGCTTGCCCTGGTTGAGCACCCCGCACCCCGCGCGGCGGCGCGCGAAGCCGCGCCCGCACCGGTCGTTCCCCCACCTCGGGCAGCGAGCAGCTCAGCGGTCCCTCAGCCTGCCGAGGCGGTATAGCGTGCTGCTTTCCCCGCATGAGCAGGAGAAGCTGCTCGTCTACGTAGCTGGCCAGCTGGCCAGAGAGCGCCGAGCGAGGGGTCTGCGGCTGAACTACCCAGAGGCCGTCGCGCTGATCACCTCATGGGTGTTGGAGAGCGCGCGGGACGGGCGCAGCGTCGCCGATCTGATGGCCGGGGGCCAGCGGGTGCTGAGCCGGGAGGACGTGATGGACGGCGTGCCCGAGATGATCACGTCGGTGCAGGTCGAGGCCACCTTCCCGGACGGTACCAAGCTCGTCACCGTGCACTGGCCTATCCAGTGACCGGCGACTCGGTGGTCCCCGGCGAACTGCTGCCCGCTGATGAACCCGTAGTGCTGGGGGCGCATTCTGGGCAGGAGTTGATCGTCTGCAATACCGGTGACCGGCCGGTGCAGGTGGGCTCGCACTTCCACCTAGCTGCGGCGAACCTGGCGCTGGAGATGGACCGCGACGCCGCCATCGGTATGCGGCTGGCCATTCCGGCCGGCACGTCGGTGCGCTTCGAACCGGGTATCGAACGGGTAGTGCGGGTGGTGCCGCTGGGTGGTACCTGCACCGTGCCCGGCCTACGCCTCGATGTTCCAGATCCCGCGGGAGCCCGCCCAGCCGTCAGCGGCGGCGCGTGGACCGTCGAACGAAGCCGTTACGTCAAGCTCTTCGGTCCTACCGAGGGAGACCGGGTGCGGCTGGCCGACACCGACCTGCTGCTGGAGGTCACCGAGGACCGCTGCCGCGGCCCGTATGGCGGTGACGAGGTGGTCTTCGGTGGCGGCAAGGTGATCCGGGAGTCCATGGGTCAGGCTCGGGCCACCCGCGCCGACGGTGCGCCGGATCTGGTGATCACCGGAGCGGTGGTGCTGGATCACTGGGGCGTGGTCAAGGCCGACATCGGCGTGCGGGACGGCCGGATCGTCGGCCTGGGCAAGGCCGGGAATCCGGACATCATGGACGGGGTGCACCCGGCGCTGGTCATTGGCCCGGGAACCGAGGTGATCGCCGGCAACGGGCTGATCTTGACCGCGGGTGCGGTGGACTGCCACGTGCACCTGATCAGCCCGCAGCAGGTGCCCGAGGCGCTGGGATCGGGTGTCACCACCCTGATCGGCGGGGGCACCGGTCCGGCGGAGGGCACCAAGGCGACCACAGTGACGCCGGGGACCTGGTACCTGGCCAGGATGCTGGAATCCCTGGACGAACTGCCGGTGAACATCGCCCTGCTGGGTAAGGGCAACACCGTGGGCGAGCAGGCGCTGTATGAGCAGGTCGCCGCCGGCGCCAGCGGATTCAAGCTGCACGAGGACTGGGGATCCACCCCGGCGGCGATCGACGCGTGCCTGCGGGTCGCCGACGACACCGGCGTGCAGGTGGCGATCCACACCGACACCCTCAACGAGGCCGGCTACGTCGCCGACACGCTGGCCGCCATCGGCGGGCGGACCATCCACGCCTATCACACCGAGGGAGCCGGCGGCGGCCACGCGCCGGACATCATCACCGTCGCCAGCGCCCCGCACGTGCTGCCCAGTTCCACCAATCCGACCCGCCCGCACACCGTGAACACCCTCGATGAGCACCTCGACATGCTCATGGTGTGCCACCACCTCAACCCCGCGGTGCCGGAGGACCTCGCGTTCGCGGAGAGCCGGATCCGGCCATCCACCATCGCAGCCGAGGACCTGCTGCACGACCTCGGGGCGATCTCGATGATCGGGTCGGACTCACAGGCGATGGGCCGGATCGGTGAGGTGATCCTGCGGACCTGGCAGACCGCGCACGTGATGAAACGCCGGGTCGGGGCGCTGCCCGGGGACCCGCCGACCTCGGACAACCTGCGGGCCCGGCGGTATGTGGCCAAGTACACGATCTGCCCGGCGGTGGCGCACGGGCTCGACGGTGAGGTCGGCTCGGTGGAAGTGGGCAAGCTCGCCGACCTGGTGCTGTGGCAGCCCGCGTTCTTCGGGGTGCGGCCCAGCGTCGTGCTCAAGGGCGGGATGATCGCCTGGGCGGCGATGGGGGATTCCAACGCCTCCATCCCGACCCCGCAGCCGGTGCTGCCGCGGCCGATGTTCGGGGCTGCCGCGGTGAGCGCCGCCGCAACCTCGGTGCACTTCGTGGCTCCGGCTGCCGTGCAGGGTGGACTCGCCGACCGGCTGGCGGTGCGGCGGCGGCTGGTCGCGGTGCGCGACACCCGGGGATTGAGCAAGGCCGATATGCCGCGCAACGATGCGCTGCCGCGCATCGAGGTGGATCCTGAGACGTTCACTGTCCGGATCGACGGCGACGTGGTGCAACCGCAGCCTGCGGAGGAACTCCCGATGGCCCAACGTTACTTCCTGTTCTGACGGCGAGGCTGTGCCGATGGTGACGTGGGGATCGGTGCTGTTGGCCGATTCCCGCTTGCCCACGGGCGGGCACGCACACTCCGGTGGGGTGGAGGCAGCCGTCGAACGCGGATTGCTGCAGGACGCGGCCGACCTTGCGTTGTTCCTGGTCGGCCGGCTGAGCGGCAGTGGCCCGGTGATCTCCGCGGTGGCCGCCGTCGGCTGCCTTCTCACCGCCGTACCCGACCCGGAATGGGATCGCTGGGACGCCGCGGTGAGCGCGCGCACCCCGTCGGCCGCGCTGCGCGAGGCTTCCCGGGCGCAGGGCGCCGCGCTGCTACGCACCGCTCGGCGGGTCTGGCCCTGCGCAGCCCTGGAGGTACTGCACGGGGTCAACCGCCCGCATCACCCGCTGGTCCTCGGGGCGGTGGTGGCCCGCGCCGGTGACGGTGCCCAGTCGGCGGCGTTGCTCGCGCTGCACCACCTGGTCGGTGGCGCGTGCTCCGCCGCGGTGCGGCTGCTGGGGCTGGACCCGATCACCGTCGCCGCTGTCCAGGCGCGCGCGGGCGCAGTGGCTGAACAGATCGCGCTGAGCGCGGTGCCCATGGCGCGGGAAGCCGTCCAGCGGCACGACCCCCGCCTGCTGCCCAGCTCCGGGACCCCCTTGCCGGAGGTGCTGGCCGAACTGCATGCCCGCAGGGAGGTGACCCTCTTTGCATCGTGAGGATCGGATCGACTCGGTCCCCGCCGCCGGACCTCGGGGCCGACCGTTGCGGATCGGCGTCGGAGGGCCGGTGGGCAGCGGAAAGACGGCCCTGGTCGCGGCGATCTGTCGGACGTTGCGCCACGAACTGTCGCTGGTGGTGGTGACCAACGACATCTACACCACCGAAGACGCCGACTTCCTCCGCGCCCACGGGGTGCTGCCCGACGAACGGATCCGGGCGGTGCGCACCGGCTGCTGCCCACATACCGCAATCCGCGACGACATCACCGCCAACCTGGACGCGGTGGAAGAACTCATCGCCCGCCACGATCCCGACCTGGTGCTGGTGGAGAGCGGCGGGGACAACCTCACCGCTACCTTCAGCTACGGCCTGATCGACGCGCAGATCTTCGTCCTCGACGTGGCCGGTGGTGACAAGGTGCCCCGCAAGGGAGGACCCGGGGTCACCCGCTCCGACCTGCTGGTGATCAACAAGATTGATCTGGCTCCACTGGTCGGCGCGGATCTGGACGTAATGCGCCGTGACGCGCTGGCGGTTCGTGCCGACTTGCCCACCGTGCTGATCTCCCTGCGGGACCAGCCCGACGCCGGGCCGGTTGTGGAGTGGGTGCGCAACCAGCTGCGGTCAGCTGCCGCCCGGTGAGGCGCTGCCGGTGAAGGCCCGGGCCGAACTGATGGTCGAGCTCGGGCCAGAGGCCCAGCGTCTCCGGTGGTGTTGTGCTCCTCCGGTGGTGCTGCGTCCGACTGGGCCGCGCCGGATGCACCTGGTCCAGGCCGGGGGAGGTCCGCTGGGTGGCGACGATCTGGCGTTGGACCTCCACCTCGGCGCCGGCTCATCCCTGCAGCTGCGATCGGCAGCGGCCATGGTGGTGCAGGCGGGTCGCCCCCCGGCGGCAGCGTGGTGGACCGTGGCTGCGGCGCTTGCGGAAGGTGCCGTGTTGGACTGGCGGCCGGAGCCGACCGTCGTCTGCGACGGTGCGGAGCTGCACAGCCGGGTGACCGTCGCTCTGCAACGCGGCTCTCGCGCACTGCTGCGCGAGATGGTGGTGCTCGGGCGGGCAGCCCAGCGGGGCGGGCGTTACCACGGCGAGCTCACCATCGAGCTGGACCGTACCCCCCTGCTGGCGCACACCCTGCTGCTCGACGGTGCTGATCCGGCACTCGCCGGCCCCGCTGGTACAGCCGGCGCCCGGGTCGTCGGAATGCTTGCGGTCGTGGGGGAGGGAATCGACGGGCCACCGCAGGACGCAGGGGAGGGGCCAGGATTGCGCTGGGCATGCTCGGCCTTGGACGGCCCAGGCTGGCTGCTGCTCGCCCTCGGCGAGAGCCCCCCAACGGTTGCTGCGCTGCTCGACCGGGCCGTGCCGAATTGGTCGGAATTCAGGTCGGCTCTGAGCTAAACTTGACCCATGTCAGGAACCACGCTGCCGCTGAGCGACGTCAAGGCACGCTTGTCTGAGTTGGGCCGTCGGGTCAGCGAGCAGCACGAGCGGATCACCGTGACACGAAACGGCGAGGCGCAGTTCGTGTTGGTCTCGATCGATGACCTCGAGGGGCTCGAAATCACCCTAGAGGTGCTCAGTGACGAGGGGTCCATCGCACGGATTGCCGAGAGTCTCACCAGTCTCGACTCCGGTGATCCTGGCGCGACCGTCGCCGAGCTGCGCACCGATCTTGCTCGCCGACGCGCGGGAGCGTGAGCGGGCACCCGGCCGGACGGTTCGAGGTTCGGGTCCAGTCGGCTGCGCGGCGGGCCTTGGCGGAGCGATTGCCGGAGGCAGTAGCGGCCGCCGTCCTGGATTTTCTTGACGGACCGCTGGCTGAGAACCCATTGCGAGTGGGCAAGCCCTTGGTCGGGCCGCTCGCGGGTTGTCTGGGTGCACGGCGGGGGACATATCGCGTGATCTACCGGGTCGATCTCGAACGTCACACAGTCCAGGTCCTCGACATCGACCACCGCTCCAGTGTGTATCGGCGGCGCTGACCGCTCCTGACCACGTCCGTAGGACGAGGTTGCGATGACAAGGTCGTTTCTTACCCGGCCGTGTGGTGCAAGGTGCCGTCGAGGACAGTGATGGCGTGACCGGTGAGGTGGACGCGGTCGCCGTGGACGGCGGTGCGGACCAGGCCGGTACGGGCGGAGGCCTGTAGTCCGGTGAGGTTGTCCCGGCCCAGGCGCGCTGACCAGTAGGGGGCCAGGGCCGTGTGAGCGCTGCCGGTGACCGGGTCCTCGGGGATGCCCACGGCGGGGCCGAAGACGCGGGAGACGAAGTCGTAACCGCGGCCTGGACCGGCCGTCGGAGCGGTGGCGATGATCGCGCGAAGCCCGTCGCGGCGGGTCAGGTGCGCCAGCGCGGAGAAGTCCGGGGCCAGGGCGCGGACGCCCGCCTCATCGGGGTACACGACGAGCAGGTCACCGAGGGCACCGGTGCCGTAGGCGGCATCGGGCTTGGCGTTGAGCGCTTCGGTGAGGCCCTCGGGGAGTGGCACCTCGGTGGTGGGCGCGGAGGGGAAATCCAGCGTGATGGCGCCGTCGTCGTGGACGTGAGAAATCAGGACGCCGCTGCGAGTCCTGAACCGGACGGTGCCGTCGGTCACACTCCCGTCGCTGCGCAGAGCGTGGGTGGTGGCCAGGGTGGCGTGCCCGCACAGGTCCACTTCGACAGTGGGGGTGAACCAGCGCAACGCCCAGTCGGCGTCGGCCCCGTGGGGCAGCGGGTGGGCGAAGGCGGTCTCGGCAAGGTTCATCTCGGCAGCGACCTGCTGCATCCAGCACGGGTCGGGCCACTGATCGGCTTCCAGCAGGCAGACGGCAGCGGGATTGCCGGTGAACGGCCGGTCCGCGAAGGCGTCGATGATCCGGATACGCATAGGTAGATAGTCTTACACTTGATCCGGCAGCAACGCAGTGTTTACACCTTGTTCACATTCGTACCGTTTGATGGTTTCGACTCACTCTAGTGAGTGAGGCGCACCTAGGGTTCCGTCGCTGTCCGCAGCGAGACTGGACCGAGAGGTGCAGGCGGGTGGTTCGCTGCCCGCTCCACGGCGGGACAAAAGCCCGGGAGGCCAGCCACGCCCGGCTGCCCGCCGCCGGGCGCCGTGGAACGCGGAGGCCCCCAGAGTGGACGACTTGCACGACAACTATGGACCTGAAGCGCGATACGCAGTCGAAGCCGAAGCGGCGCTGCCGACCACGAAATGGGAACAGGAGGTCGCTCGGGGCCTTGAATTGGGCCTGGCCGGCGCCGACTCGATCGTTGATCGGCGGATCCCCACCTTCTCCCGGGGTGAGTTGCCGCATTTCGCCGGGATCAACACCTTCCTCAAGGCGCCGTATGTCGAGGACGTCCGCCGCTGCGGCGAATACGACGTGGCCGTGCTCGGCGCCCCCTTCGACGGCGGCACCACCTACCGCTCCGGGACCCGCTTCGGCCCACAAGGGATCCGCAAGATCTCGGCGCTGTACGGGCCCTATAGTTTCGAGCTCGGCGTCGACCTGCGGGAGTCGATCACCATTGCCGACCTCGGCGATGTGTTCACCATCCCGGGAAACATCGAGAAGACCTTCGACCAGATCTCCAAGGCAGTCGGGCACGTCTACGCCTCCGGCGCCTTTCCGGTGGTATTGGGCGGCGACCACTCCATCGGCTACCCGACCACCCGCGCCGTCGCCGAGCACCTCAATGGCGGCAACCTCGGCATCATCCACTTCGACCGCCACGTCGACACCCAGGAAACCGACCTCGACGAGCGGATGCACACCACCCCGTGGTTTCACGCCACCGACATCCCCAATGTGCCCCCGCAGAACCTGGTGCAGATCGGCATCGGCGGCTGGCAGGCGCCGCGGCCTGGGGTGCAGGTCGGACGGGAGCGTGGCACCACGATCATGACCGTCACCGACTGCGTCGAAATGGGTATCGAGGCCGCCGCGCAACGCGCCCTGGACATCGCCTGGGACGGCACCGACGCGGTCTGGCTGTCGTTCGACGTCGACTGCCTCGACGCCGCATTCGTGCCCGGCACGGGATGGCCCGAACCCGGCGGTTTCCTGCCCCGCGAGGTGCTGAAATTCATCCAGCTCGTCGCGGCCCGCCCCTTGGCGGGCATCGAGGTCGTGGAGTGCTCCCCACCCTACGACAACGCCGAGATCACCGCGCTCATCGCCACCCGGGTCATCTGCGACACCCTCGGCTGCCTCGTGCGCGCCGGTCATCTACCACGGAAGGCGGCCCCATGAGTACCCAAGTCCTGCCCGCGAGCCCGACCGGCGGCCCCGATGCCGACGATTTGCGCGAGATCGGCTACCGGCAGGAGCTGCACCGTCGGCTGGGCTGGTTCTCCTCCTTCGCCGCCGGGTTCTCCTTCGTCTCGATCCTCACCACGGTGTTCCAGCTCTTCGCGCTGGGCTACTCCTTCGGCGGTCCGGCGTTCTTCTGGACCTGGCCGCTGGTCTTCGCCGGTCAGCTGTGCGTGGCGCTGGTGTTCGCCGAGTTGGCGGCGAGCTGGCCGCTGGCCGGGTGCATTTATCAATGGTCGCGCCGGCTGGCCGGTGAGACCGTCGGCTGGTTCGCCGGCTGGGCGATGATGGTCGGCTACATCGTGAGCGTGGCCGCCATCGGCATCGCGCTGCAGGCGGTGCTCCCGGCGGTGTGGTCAGGCTTCCAGATCGTCGGCATCGACTCCTCTATCACCTCGGCATCCGGGGCGGCCAACGGGATCCTGTTGGGTTCGGTGCTCATCGCGCTGGCCACCGTGATCAGCGCCCTCGGGGTGCGCTTCATGGCGTTGATCAACGGGATCGGGGTGACCTGCGAGCTCGTCGGAGTGGTGTTGCTGCTCATCCTGTTGTTCGGCCATGCCGAGCGCGGGCCCGGGGTGGTCACCGAGACGCTCAACGTGAACGGCAACAGTCCCTATCTGTATGCCTTCCTCGCCTCCACGCTGATGGCGGCCTACGTCATGTACGGCTTCGACAGCGCCGCGGAGCTGTCCGAGGAGACGTCCCAGCCGCGGCGGGTGGTGCCTTCGGCGATCCTGCGGGCGCTGCTGGTCTCGTTCGTCGGTGGCGGGTTCATGATCGTGGCTGCGCTGATGGCGGCGCCGTCGCTGACCGATGGCCAGCTGTCCACCGGTGGCATCGCCTACGTCATCACCAGCCAGCTGGACTCCACGCTCGGCCGGGCGCTGCTCGCGGTGGTGGCGATCTCGATCGTGTCGGCCTGCCTGGCGATCCAGAACTCCGCGTCGCGGGTGATGTTCAGCATGGCGCGGGACGGTCGCCTACCCGGCGCCCGGCTGCTGGCCCGGGTCAGCCCGCACACCGGGACGCCGATCATCACCGGCATCGCGGTGGGTGTACTGGCCATCGCGGTACTACTGATCAACCTCGGTAACCCGGCGGCGTTCGCTGCGGTCACCAGCACCTCGGTGGTGATCGTGTACCTGGCGTACCTGCTGGTCACGGCGCCAGCCCTGGGTGCGCGGCTGCGCGGGGGTCTGCCAGCCGGGCAACCGGGCGGCTTCTCGCTGGGCCGGTGGGGGTTGCCGGTGAACCTGGTCGCCGTCGTCTACGGCGTGGCGATGATGGTCAACATCGCCTGGCCGCGGCAGGCGGTGTACGACCCGGCGGGTACCAGTTGGGTGCTGCAGTACCTCGCGCTGTTGTTCGTGGTCGCCCTGGTCGTGGTGGGTGCGGTGGTGCACCGGATGCTCCGCCACAACTCTGTGCCGGTGCCTGTCCCGGTTGAGGCCGCCGTGGTCGAGATATGACCGTCGAGGCATGACCTCAGCGCCGGGACGGTGGTGCCTGGCACGATGGCGGCATGCTGCGCTGGATTACCGCCGGGGAATCGCACGGACCTGCCCTGGTCGCTGTGCTGGAGGGCATGGTCGCCGGGGTCGAGGTGACCTCTAAGGACGTGCAGGCTGAGCTGGCCCGGCGCCGCCTCGGCTACGGGCGTGGAGCCCGGATGAAATTCGAGGCCGACGAGGTGGACCTGCTCGGGGGGATCCGGCACGGCCGGACGCTGGGCGGCCCGGTGGCGATCCGGATAGGCAACACCGAGTGGCCCAAGTGGGAGACCGTGATGGCGGCCGATCCGGTGGACCCGGACGTGCTGGCCGCGCAGTCCCGCAACGAGGCGCTGACCCGGCCTCGGCCCGGCCACGCCGATCTGGCCGGGATGACCAAGTTCGGCTTCGACGACGCCCGGCCGGTGCTGGAGCGGGCCAGCGCCCGCGAGACCGCCGCTCGAGTCGCTCTGGGTACCGTGGCGAAGGCGTTTCTGCGCCAGGCGCTCGGGGTCGAGGTGCTCTCTCATATTGTGTCGCTGGGTCAAGCGGACGCCCCCGCGGACACCCTGCCCGGTCCGAGTGACCTGGAGCGGATCGACGCCAGCCCGGTCCGCGCATTCTCCGACGATGCGACGGCGGCGATGGTCGCCGAGGTGGACGCGGCGAAACGAGACGGCGACACGCTGGGCGGCGTGGTCGAGGTGCTGACCTACGGGTTGCCGGTCGGGCTGGGCTCCTTCGTGCACGCCGACCGGCGACTGGATGCCCGGCTGGCCGGCGCGCTGATGGGCATCCAGGCGATGAAAGGCGTCGAGGTGGGCGACGGGTTCGCCACCGCGCGCCGCCGGGGCAGTGCCGCACACGACGAGATGTCCCCCGGGCCCCACAGTGTAGTGCGCGCCACCAACCGCGCCGGTGGTCTCGAAGGTGGCATGACCAACGGAGAAGTGCTTCGGATCCGGGTGGCGATGAAACCGATCTCCACCGTTCCCCGAGCGCTGGCCACGGTGGACGTCGCCACCGGCGAGGCGGCCGTTGCGATCAACCAGCGCTCCGACGTCTGCGCGGTCCCCGCCGCCGGCGTGGTGGCCGAGGCGATGGTCGCACTCGTGCTCGCCGATGCGGCGCTGGAGAAGTTCGGCGGCGACGCCCTACCCGAAACCATCCGCAACGCCCGTGCATACCTCGCCAGTTCCGCGCAGCGCTGACCGGGAACGTTGAAGGAGGTCGGGCGCGTGGAGAGCGGACCTGTCTTGATCCTCATCGGCCCGCCGGGATCGGGCAAGAGCACCGTTGGGCGGCTGGTGGCGGAGAAACTGGGTGTGGCATTTCGTGACTTCGATGATGACATACAGGATGAGTGCGGCCTTCCGGCCGGCGAGCTGGTGGTCAAGCTGGGCCGCCAGGGATTCAGCGAGGTCGAAGCTCGGCTCATCGGTGGCGTTCTCACCGATCACTCAGGGGTGCTTGCCCTTGGCGGTGGCACGCCGCTGAACCCAGCGATTCAAAAACAACTAGAGCCCTTTCACGTCGTATTCCTCGATGTGGACCTCGGCGAGCTGCTCCGCCGGGAGGGTCTCGTTGCACTGCATCCGTGGTTGCTCCCCAATCCCCGGGCCCACCTGCGGCAACTACTCGAGCAACGGCGCCCGATCTACGAAGCGGTGGCCAACCTCGTCGTACCGACGACTGGTCGTACTGCCGAGGAGGTCGCCGCGGAGGTCTGGCAGACGGTACACAAGTGACTTTACGGGTGAGATGCTCGGCTCGTGGGATGCTGCTTGGTGGGTACGGACGCGGGAGGAGCGCGATGAGCGAGACCAGTGTGCTACCGGCCCAGGCCGGTGATGCCGAGCCGTTGCGGATCCGGGTGGCGACGGAGCAGCCCTACGACGTCGTCGTGGGACGGTATTTGCGGGCCGAACTGCTGGACGCGGTGGGCAGCAGCCCCGTGGCGATCGTGCACCAGCCCACGCTGGTCGAGTCCGCAGAGGCGTTGCGGACCGTGCTGGAGTACCTCGGTTCGCCGGTGTACCGGATCGAGGTGCCCGACGCCGAGGACGGCAAGAAGCTGTCGGTGGCGGGATTCTGCTGGGACGTTCTGGGTCAGGTCGGTCTGGATCGCACTGGCACCGTGGTCGGCTTCGGCGGGGGTGCGGTGACCGATCTCGCCGGGTTCGTGGCCGCCAACTGGCTGCGTGGGGTACGGGTGGTGCAGGTGCCGACCACACTGCTGGCCATGGTGGACGCCGCGGTGGGCGGCAAAACGGGGATCAACACCGACGCGGGCAAGAACCTGGTCGGCGCGTTCCACGAACCGGCCGCGGTGCTGGTGGATCTCGCGACCCTGCACACGCTGCCGCGAGCCGAGCTCGTCGCCGGGATGGCCGAAGTGGTCAAGGCGGGATTCATCGCCGATCCGGTGATCCTGGAGCGGATCGAGGCCGACCCAGCCGCCGCGCTCGATCCTGCCGGGCCAGTGCTGGAGGAACTGGTCGGCCGGGCGATCCGGGTCAAGGCCGACGTCGTGGCCGCCGACCTGCGAGAATCGCACCTGCGCGAGGTGCTCAATTACGGGCACACGCTGGGTCACGCGCTGGAGCGCCGGGAGGGCTACCGGTGGCGGCACGGCGCTGCGGTGAGCGTCGGCATGGTCTTCGCCGCTGAGTTGGCCCGGCTCGCCGGGCGGCTCGACGAGGTCACCGCCCGGCGGCATCGCCAGGTGCTCAGTGCACTCGGGTTGCCCACGGGCTATGAACCAGGCGCGTTGCCCGAACTGGTGGAGGGCATGCGAAACGACAAGAAGACCCGGTCGGGTGTGTTGCGCTTCGTGGTCCTCGACGCGCTGGCCAAACCCGGCAGGCTGGAGGACCCGGACCCGGAGCTGCTCGTGGCGGCCTACGCCGCGGTGGCCGGCCCGACCGAGGATCCCCCCATAGTGGCCGGCCCCATGGCGGACCTAGCGGAGGCAGCCGCCCCGACGGTGGCCGGCCCGACGGTGGCCGGCCCGAGGGAAGAGGTCGCGGTGGAGCGCTCGGAGTGAAGGTGCTGGTGCTCAACGGGCCGAACCTGGGCCGGCTCGGGACGCGCGAGCCCCTCATCTACGGAGCCGGTACGTACGACGATCTGGTGGCGCTGTGCCGGCGTGCGGGAACCGAGCTGGGGCTGGACGTGGACGTGCGGCAGACCGACCACGAGGGCGTCATGATCGGTTGGCTGCACGAGGCCGCTGACGCGGCGAACCCGGTGGTGCTCAACGCCGCGGCGTGGACGCATTACTCGATTGCGATCCGGGACGCCGCCGCGCTCCTGTCGACGCCGCTGGTGGAGGTGCACATCAGCAACGTGCACGCGCGCGAACCTTTCCGGCACCACAGCCACATCTCCGCCATCGCGGCCGGGGTCATCGTGGGTTTGGGCATCGAGGGTTACTCACTCGCCCTGCGCTGGATCGCCGGTCGCGCCACCACCTGAGGAGTCAGCACCTGAGGATGCTGGCGAAGGGCGCTACCGTCGGGTGCATGTCCCACCATCAGCGCCGCGCAGCGCTCCGTAAGCGCCTCGAGGGCCTGCAACTCGACGCGCTGCTGGTCACCGATCTGCACAACATCCGCTACCTCACCGGATTCACCGGTTCTCATGCCGCGCTGTTGGTGCATGCCGAGGGTGACGAGCGCTCGGTGTTCTGTACCGATGGCCGCTACCGCACCCAATCTGAGCGGCAGGTGCCCGACCTGCGGCAGCTGATCGACAGATCATGTCTGCTGCGACTGGCGAAACACTCCACCGAGACAGCGATCGGCCGGCTGGGTTTCGAGAGCCACGTGGTGACGGTCGACGGGCACGTTGCTCTGGCCAAGGTCGCCGGCCCGGACGCGCTGGTGGCCACCTCCCGTGCGGTGGAGGCGCTGCGGCAGATCAAAGACGATGCGGAGATCGCCACGCTGCGAGCTGCCTGCGCCGCCGCCGACACCGCCCTGGCTGGGCTGCTCGCCGACGGCGGGTTTCGTCCCGGTCGCACCGAGCGCGAGGTGGCGCGCGACTTGGAGGACCGGATGGTGGCAGCGGGGGCCGCCGGTCCTTCGTTCGAGACCATCGTGGCTTCCGGGGCGAATTCGGCGATACCGCACCACCGGCCGACCGATGCCCAGCTGCGTCGTGGCGATCTGCTGAAGCTGGACTTCGGCGCGCTGATCGGGGGGTACCACTCGGATATGACCCGCACCGTGGTGCTCGGGGAGCCGGCTGGGTGGCAGCGGGAGCTCTACGAGCTGGTCGCTGCGGCGCAGGCAGCTGGGCGGGCTGCGCTGCAGCCCGGGGCCGAGGTGCGCGACGTCGACGCGGCCGCCCGGGAGGTGATTGCCCAGGCGGGCCATGGCGAGAACTTCGTGCATGGGCTCGGGCACGGCGTCGGCCTGCAGATCCACGAGGCTCCGGCGTTGTCGCAGTACGGGGTCGGTACACTGGAGGCAGGCATGGCGGTCACCGTCGAGCCGGGGGTCTACCTGGCCGATCGAGGCGGCGTGCGCATCGAGGACACTCTCGTCGTTTCCGACGGCGAGCCAGAACTCCTCACCCTGACCACGAAGGACCTCGTGGTCGTGCCCTGCTGACGATGACCTTGCTGGCGGTCCACCAGCTACGACCGGGGAGTGACAGGCTGACGTGGCCACCACCAATGACCTCAAGATTGGACTCGTGCTCAACCTCGACGGCCAGCTGTGGTCGGTGGTGAAATTCCAGCACGTCAAACCGGGCAAGGGCGGCGCTTTCGTCCGGACTACCCTGAAGAGCGTACTGTCCGGCAAGGTAGTGGACAAAACGTTCAATGCCGGCACCAAGGTCGACACCGCTACCGTGGACCGGCGCGATATGACCTATCTGTACGCTGATGGTGCCGATTTCGTTTTTATGGATTCCGACACCTACGACCAGATCACCATTCCCGGCGGGGTGGTCGGAGATGCGGCGCGATACCTGCTGGACAACCAGACGGCGCTGGTAGCCGTCCATGAGGGCACGCCGCTCTACATCGAGTTGCCCACCTCGGTGGAGTTGGTGATCTCGCATACCGATCCGGGCCTGCAGGGCGACCGGTCAACCGGCGGTAACAAGCCCGCCACGCTGGAAACCGGCGCGGAGATCCAGGTGCCGTTGTTCGTCAGCACCGGTGAAAAGGTCAAGGTGGATACCCGGGACGGCCGGTACCTCGGCCGCGTCAGCAGTTGACGTGGGTGCTCGCAGCAAGGCCCGCAAACGCGCTGTCGACATCCTCTTCGAATCCGACCTGCGGGGGCTGGACCCGCTGGAGCTGCTCACCGAGCGGGTCGGGGCGCCGGATCTCCCTCCGGTCAGCGACTACACGGTCTCGTTGGTGCACGGCGTGGTTGAACACGGCGCCGACATTGACAAATTGCTGGCCGACCAGGCCCATGGCTGGGCGCTGGCGCGGATGCCTGCCGTCGACCGGGCGGTGCTCCGGCTGGGCACATTCGAGCTGCTGTTCTCTGACGAGGTGGACGACGCGGTGGCCATCGACGAGGCCATCGAACTCGCCAAGTTGCTGTCCACCGACGACTCCCCGCGGTTCGTCAACGGCGTGCTCGGCGCCTTGGCTGCGCTGCCGCGCAGCTCATCAGGCGCCTGAGCCATCCAGAGGTATCAGGCCTCTTCTTTGTCCTTGACCGGGCGAGCCTCGGGGGGCAGCACACCCCACCCGATCAGCTGCTCGGTGAGATCTCCCGGCGACATGTCGTAGATGATCGCCAGTGAGCGCAGGTCCTCGGTACGGATCGACAGCACTTTGCCGTTGTAGTCACCCCGCTGGCTCTGGATCGTCGCGGCGTAGCGAGCCAGCGGACCCACCTTGTCCACCGGCAGCTGCTGCAGACGCTCGAGGTTGATCACAATCTTGGTGGCCGGTTCGCTCCCAGACGAGACCCGGCCCTCCGGCAACAGCTCAGGTACCGGTACGCCATAGAAGTCGGCAAGCTCAGCGAGCTTCTGAACCGTGACCGCCCGGTCGCCGCGCTCGTAAGAGCCGACTACCACAGCCTTCCAGCGGCCCGCCGACTTCTGCTCGACACCGTGCAGCGACAGGCCTTGCTGCTGACGGATGCCGCGCAGTTTGGACCCCAGCGCCTTGGCATAGTCGCCCATCTGGCCCCTTCTCCTTCTTCAGACCCCGACCAGTCAACGCCTTGAGCGTCCCTCGAAAAATCGGGATGATACGGAGAGTAATGCTGCGCTGAGTAATCCCCTAGGTCAAGCCATCGGGGACGCAAGACCGCGCAGAGTCACGTACACCACCCGGACGGGGCAGTGCAGGACAGGCACAACTCGCCGCGACTGCCCCAGTGCTAACGTCCGGACGGGGCTCCGGCGACCAGTCGGAGCGCCTGACATCCTTTAAGGCCCGTCCCGTGAGGCGGGGAAGGAGGTCCACCGTGTCGTCCCCGTCCGGGACGGGATCGGTGGGCGAGGCAGGGCCCCCACGGCAGCGTGAGCTGCTCTCGGCGGCCGAGGTCGCGCGCATCGTTGCCCGCATGGCGCATCAGATCATCGAGCGCACCGCCCCTGAGCCGGTGGTGATGGTCGGTATCCCTACTCGCGGCGTCCCACTGGCGCACCGGCTGGCCGACCGGATCCGGGAGTTTGGCGGACCCCGGCCGGGTATTGGAACGCTCGACATCACGCTCTACCGCGACGATCTGCGGCGCCGGCCGACCCGTCCGCTGCAGCCCACCGAGCTACCCGATGGTGGCGTGGACGATGCGCTCGTCGTGCTGGTCGATGACGTGCTGTATTCCGGGCGCACCGTGGCCGCAGCGCTCGATGCGCTGCGTGAGTACGGCCGTCCGCGGGCAGTGCAGCTCGCTGTGCTGGTTGACCGCGGCCATCGTGAGCTGCCGATTCGGGCCGACTATGTGGGCAAGAACCTGCCGACCTCCCGGGAGGAGGAGGTCGGTGTACTGCTCGTCGAAACAGACGGCGCAGATGCCGTCGTGATCCGCAGGAGCCAGCGGTGAGACACCTGCTGACCACCACGGATCTCCGTCGCGAGACCGTCACCGCGCTGCTGGACACCGCCGAGGCGCTCAAGCAGGCGCTGCTGGGCCGCGAGGTGCGCAAGTTGCCCACACTGCGCGGCCGCACCGTGGTCACACTGTTCTACGAGGCCTCCACCCGGACCCGGGCCTCCTTCGAGATCGCGGGCAAATGGATGAGCGCCGATGTGGTCAACATCTCGGCGGGTGGCTCTGCGGTGGCCAAGGGGGAGTCGTTGCGCGATACCGCGCTCACCCTCGCTGCGATGGGCGCCGACTGCGTGGTGATCCGCCATCCCGCGTCGGGGGCGGCGCATCGCCTCGCCAGCTGGGTGCCCACGCACGTGATCAACGCCGGTGATGGCACCCACCAGCACCCGACCCAAGCGCTGCTGGATGCCGCTACTCTACGTGAGCGATTAGGGGACCTAAATGGGCGGACCGTCACCATCGTAGGCGATGTCCTGCATAGCCGGGTCGCTCGCTCGAACATTGAGCTCTTGATCACGCTGGGTGCCCGGATTCACCTCGTTGCGCCTCCCACCTTGCTGCCATGGGGGGTGTTGCGCTGGGGGAGCGCCTCCCATCGAGAAGATCGGCACTGGCCCGTCACGGTCGGGCATGACCTCGACGCCGCGCTACCCGATTCTGATGCGGTGATGATCCTGCGGGTGCAGGCCGAGCGGATGCAGGGCGGGTTCTTCCCGTCCGCCCGGGAGTATTCGATCAGCTACGGGCTCACCGAGACGCGCCTGGCATTGTTGCCCGAGCACGCCGTCGTGCTGCATCCGGGGCCGATGCTGCGCGGCATGGAGATCGCGCACGCGGTCGCCGATTCGCCCCGGGCCGCGATCACCGAACAGGTCCGCAACGGGGTGCACGTCCGGATGGCAGTGCTGTATCACCTGCTTGCTGCCCAAGAGACCGCCGGCCGAGCCGGCAATCAGACCGAGGAGCAGGCATGACGCGGCCGTTGCTGGTGCGCGGGATCCGGCCCTACGGGACGGGCGAGCCGGTCGACGTTCTGGTCCGCGACGGCGTGATCGCCGAGCTGGGCAGCGGGCTGGATGCCACCGGCGCCGAGGTGCTCGACGGTGGTGGGCTGGTCGCCCTTCCCGGCCTGGTCGACCTGCACGCGCACCTGCGTGAGCCGGGCCGCGAGGACGCCGAAACGATCGCCACCGGCTCCGCGGCCGCGGCGCTGGGTGGCTACACCGCAGTGTTCGCGATGGCCAACACCGACCCGGTGGCCGATACGGCGGTGGTCGTGGAGTACGTGTACCGGCGCGGCCGCGAGGTGGGGCTGGTCGATGTGCACCCGGTTGGCGCGGTCACCGCCGGGTTGCGCGGCGAGCAGCTCGCCGAGCTGGGCGCCATGGCCGCGTCTGCCGCCGCCGTGCGGATGTTCTCCGACGACGGGCTGTGCGTGCACGACCCGCTGCTGATGCGCCGGGCCCTGGAGTACATCCGAGGGCTGGGCGGCGTCGTCGCCCAGCACGCCGAGGATCCCCGGCTCACCGCCGGCGCGCAGGCGCACGAAGGGGAGACCGCCGCCCGACTGGGGCTGGCTGGCTGGCCGGTCGCGGCGGAGGAATCGATCGTGGCTAGGGACTGCCTGCTCGCCCGGGACGCCGATGCCGCGTTGCACGTCTGCCACGTGTCCACCGCGGGCACGGTTGAGGTGCTGCGCTGGGCCAGGCAGCGCGGGATCCGGGTATCCGCGGAGGTCACTCCGCATCACCTGTTGCTCACCGATGAGCGCTTGACCGGCTACGACCCGGTCAACAAGGTCAACCCGCCACTGCGCACCGCCGCTGACACCGCCGCCCTGCGTGCCGCGCTGGCGGAGGGGATCGTGGACTGTGTGGCCACCGACCACGCCCCGCACGCCCCGCAGCACAAGGACTGCGAATGGGCCGCCGCCCGGCCAGGCATGCTGGGACTGCAAACCGCACTATCGGTGGTAGTGGCCACGATGGTCCAGCCCGGTCTGCTGGACTGGCGGGGCGTGGCCAGCGTGATGAGCGAACGCCCGGCGCGTATCGGTGGCGCGACCGACCAGGGCCGGCCGATCGCGGTGGGCGAGCCGGCAACCTTGATCCTGGTGGATCCCGACGCCAATTGGACGGTGCGCGGGCCGCAACTGGCCAGCCTGGCCAGCAACACTCCCTATGAAGGGATGGAGCTGCCCGGCCGGGTGATGCTCAGCATGCTCCGTGGCGAGATCACCACCGAAGACGGGAAGGTGCAGTGTTGACCAAACCAAGGGCGGTGACTCGGGGGTCCGCAGTTCTCGTGCTCGAAGACGGCATTGTCGCGCGAGGCGAGAGCTACGGCGCGGTGGGCCAGACGCTGGGTGAGGCGGTCTTCGCCACCGGGATGACCGGGTATCAGGAGACCCTCACCGACCCCTCCTACCGTCGCCAGATCGTGGTGGCCACGGCTCCCCACATCGGCAACACCGGCTGGAATGACGAGGACAACGAGTCACGGCAGATCTGGGTGGCCGGTTACGTCGTGCGGGATCCCGCCCGGGTCCCGTCCAATTGGCGGTCGGACCGGCCGCTGGGCGAGGAGCTGTCCCGACAAGGTGTTGTGGGGATCTCCGGGGTGGACACCCGCGCGCTCACCCGGCGGCTTCGCGAGCACGGCTCGATGCGGGCGGGGATCTTCTCTGGTGACGCGCTGGCCGAGCCAGCGCAACTGATGGCGCAGGTACTGGCCAGCCCTTCGATGGCCGGAGCGGACCTGGTCGGTGAGGTCACCGTAGCTGAGCCCTACATCGTGCCCGCCGCCACCGAGCGCCGCTTCCGCGTGGTGGCGCTGGACCTGGGAATCAAGTACAACACTCCGCGGATGCTGGCCGCTCGGGGCGTCGAGACCCACGTGCTGCCCGCCAGCGTCGCTCTGGAGCAGGTGCTGGAGCGGGAACCCGATGGGGTGTTCCTGTCCAACGGCCCGGGCGATCCGGCCACCGCCCATCACGCGGTCGCTCTGACTCGCGCGGTACTCGCGCAGCGGATACCGCTGTTCGGGATCTGTTTCGGAAACCAGATCCTTGGCCGGGCCCTGGGGCGGGGCACCTACAAGATGCGCTACGGGCACCGCGGGATCAACGTACCGGTCGTCGAGCACGCCACCGGCCGGGTGGCCATCACCTCGCAGAACCACGGTTTCGTCGTGATGGGGGAGCCTGGGGAGTGCTTCGACTCCGATTTCGGGTCCACGGTGGTGAGTCACTCCTGCCCCAATGACGCCACCGTCGAGGGCCTGACCTGCCTGGACGTTCCCGCGTTCAGCGTCCAGTACCACCCCGAGGCAGCCGCGGGCCCGCATGATGCAGCCACTCTCTTCGACCGCTTCTGTGAGCTGATGGAAGGCCGGCGATGACATCCACTCCCCGACAACGACAAGCATCCATGTGGTTGTCTCCGGGCACTCCACAACGACTACAAGCATCCATGAGACGAAACGCGGCACGCTTTGGAGGCAGCGGTGCCGCGGAGGGCTGATATCTCGCATGTGTTGGTGATCGGGTCTGGGCCGATTGTGATCGGGCAGGCTTGTGAGTTTGATTATTCGGGGACCCAGGCGTGCCGGGTGCTACGGGAGGAGGGGCTGCGAGTCAGCTTAGTCAACTCCAACCCGGCGACGATCATGACAGATCCGGAGTTCGCCGATGCCACCTACATCGAGCCGATCACCCCGGAGTTCGTCGAGAAGGTGATCGCTGCCGAGCGTGCCGTGGGGTTTCCGGTCACAGCGTTGCTGGCCACACTGGGCGGGCAGACCGCACTGAACACCGCTGTTGCCCTGCACGAGCGTGGGGTGCTGGAGCGTTACGGCGTGGAGCTGATCGGTGCCGATATCGAGGCCATCCAGCGCGGCGAGGACCGGCTGAAGTTCAAGGACGTGGTGCACGCGGTCGGTGCCGAGGTACCGCGTAGCGCCGTCTGCTCCTCGTTGGACCAGGTCCGGGAAGCCGCTGAGGAGCTTGGTCTGCCGGTGGTGATCCGGCCGTCCTACACCATGGGCGGGCTCGGTTCCGGGCTGGCGCACACACTTGAGGAACTGGCCCGCCTGTCCTCCCGGGGACTGGCGTCCAGCCCGGTGCACCAGGTGCTCATCGAACAGAGCGTGCTGGGCTGGAAGGAGTACGAGCTCGAGCTGATGCGCGACCACCGGGACAACGTGGTGGTGGTGTGCTCCATCGAGAACATCGACCCGATGGGCGTGCACACCGGGGACTCGGTGACCGTCGCGCCGGCGATGACGCTGACCGACCGCGAGTACCAGCACATGCGCGACGTCGGCATCGCGGTGCTGCGCGAAGTCGGGGTGGACACCGGCGGCTGCAATATCCAGTTCGCGGTGCATCCGCACACCGGTCGCCTGGTTGTGATCGAGATGAACCCGCGGGTGTCCCGGTCGAGCGCGCTGGCGTCCAAGGCCACCGGGTTCCCCATCGCCAAGATCGCCGCGAAGCTCGCGATCGGCTACACCCTCGACGAGATCACCAATGACATCACCGGGGAGACCCCGGCCAGCTTCGAGCCCACCCTCGATTACATCGTCGTCAAGGTGCCCCGGTTCGCCTTCGAGAAATTCCCCGGCGCGGACCCCACGCTCACCACCACGATGAAGTCGGTCGGCGAGGCGATGGCGCTGGGCCGCTCGTTCCCCGAGGCGCTGGGCAAGGCGCTGCGCTCGATGGAGACGCCGGACGCCGGCTTCTGGACCAGGCCCGACCCGCCGGATGCCACCGTGGGCTCGGAGCTCTCGGCGCTGGCGATCCCCCATGACGGGCGGCTCTACACCGTGGAACGGGCGCTGCGCCTGGGCGTGACCGTGGCGCAGGCCGCGGCGGCGTCGGGTATCGATCCGTGGTTCGTCGACCAGATCGCCGGGCTGGTCGAGCTGCGCGCGGAGCTGATCGCCGCGCCCGAACTGGACGAGCCGCTGCTACGGCGGGCCAAGCGGGCCGGCATCTCCGACCGGCAGCTCGCCGCCCTGCGCGACGACCTCGCTGAGCCCGGGATCGCCGCGCTGCGGCACAGGCTGGGTGTGCGGCCGGTCTACAAGACCGTGGACACGTGCGCCGCCGAGTTCGCCGCCAGTACCCCGTACCACTACTCCGCCTACGAAAGCGTCCCCGAGGACGGGTCCGAGCCCGAGACCGAGGTCTCCGAGCAGCGGGAACGACCCAAGGTGATCATTCTGGGTTCGGGGCCGAACCGGATTGGCCAGGGTATCGAGTTCGACTATTCGTGCGTGCACGCCGCGATGGCGCTAAGCGACGTCGGCTACGAGACCGTGATGATTAACTGCAACCCGGAGACGGTGTCCACCGACTACGACACCGCCGATCGGCTGTACTTCGAGCCGCTGACCTTCGAGGACGTCATGGAGGTGGTGCACGCGGAGCGGACCTCGGGCACGGTGGCGGGTGTGATCGTCCAACTGGGCGGCCAGACCCCACTGGGCCTGGCGCAGCGGCTCGCCGACGCGGGCGTCCCGGTGGTCGGCACACCCCCCGAGGCGATTCACCTCGCCGAGGATCGCGGCTCGTTCGGCGCGGTACTGGAACGGGCCGGGTTACCCGCCCCCGCCTACGGCACCGCCACCTCGTTCGCGGAGGCCCGCAAGATCGCCGAGGAGATCGGCTACCCGGTGCTGGTCCGCCCCTCCTACGTGCTCGGGGGGCGCGGTATGGAGATCGTCTACGACGATCAGACCCTGGCCGGCTACATCGCGCGGGCCACCGAGATCACCCCGGAACACCCGGTGCTGGTGGACCGCTTCCTCGACGACGCCATCGAGATCGACGTCGACGCGCTGTGCGACGGCAGCGAGGTCTACCTGGGCGGGATCATGGAGCACATCGAGGAGGCTGGGATCCACTCCGGGGATTCTGCCTGTGTGTTGCCCCCGATCGGGCTGGGGGAGTCCGATCTGGCCACGGTGCGCGCCTCGACCGAGGCCATTGCCCATGGCATCGGCGTGCGCGGCCTGCTCAACGTGCAGTACGCGCTCAAGAACGACGTGCTCTACGTGCTGGAGGCCAACCCGCGGGCCAGCCGTACGGCGCCGTTCGTGTCCAAGGCCACCGCGGTACCGCTGGCCAAGGCCGCCGCCCGGATCATGCTCGGCGCCAGTATCGCGCAACTGCGCGCCGAAGGGCTGCTACTCCCGCACGGCGATGGTGGCGATCTGCCGGCCGACGCGCCGGTGGCGGTCAAGGAGGCCGTGCTGCCCTTCCACCGGTTCCGCACTCCGGAGGGCCAGGGAGTGGACTCGCTGCTCGGTCCGGAGATGAAGTCCACCGGGGAGGTGATGGGTATCGATTCAGCGTTCGGGGAGGCCTTCGCGAAGTCCCAGGCCGCGGCCTACGGTTCGTTGCCGACGTCGGGACGGGTGTTCGTCTCGGTGGCCAACCGGGACAAGCGGGCCATGGTGTTCCCAGCCAAACGCCTGGCCGATCTCGGTTTCGAGGTTCTCGCCACCCGGGGCACCGCCAACACGCTGCACCGTAACGGCATCCCCTGCACCGTCGTGCGCAAGCACTTCGAAGGTCCGGACAACATCGTCGACCTGATCAACGCCGGCGAGGTCGATATGATCATCAACACCCCCTACGGCAACCCGGGCCCCCGGGTCGACGGATACGAAATCCGCACCGCTGCGGTGTCCCGGTCCATCCCGTGCATCACCACCGTCCAGGGCGCCGCCGCAGCAGTACAGGGCATCGAAGCCCTCATCCGCAACGCCCTTACCGTCCGCCCCCTCCAGTCCCTGCACGCCGCCCTCCGCGCCCACCCAGCAAACCCGCCACATTCAAACCCACCGCATTCAACCCCATGGCATTCAGCAGGCTCAGCGGGGTTATCCGATGCCCCATAGCCACGCTGAGCCCGCTGAATGCGGATTCGGGGCGCGGTTGATGCGCCTGGTGGACCTGCGGGGGCCGGTGTGTGCGGGGATTGACCCGCATCCCCAGTTGCTGGGGGAGTGGGGGGTGGGGGATGACGTGCCAGGGCTGGAGAAGTTCGCGTTGGGGGCGGTGGAGGCGCTGGCCCCGGAGGTGGCGCTGATCAAGCCGCAGTCGGCGTTCTTCGAGCGGCACGGGGCGCGGGGCGTCGCTGTGCTGGAGCGGATCCTGGTGGTGGCTCGGGAGGCCGGGGCGCTGGTGTTGCTCGACGTCAAGCGGGGGGACATCGGCTCCACGATGGCTGGGTACGCCGGCGCCTACCTGAGTGACGGAGCACCCCTGGCCGCTGACGCGATCACCGTGTCGCCCTATCTTGGGGTCGGTGCGCTGGAACCGGCCTTTGAGTTAGCCGGCCGGACCGGCCGGGGAGTGTTCGTGCTGGCGCTGACCTCCAATCCGGAGGGAGTCGAGGTGCAGACCGCAGTCACCCGAACCGGGAAGTCCGTCGCGCAGTCCGTGGTCGACGCCGTCGCCGGGCGCAACGCCGGGCGGGAGCCCATCGGTGACGTCGGGGTGGTGGTGGGGGCCACCGCACCGGTCGCTGACCTGCAGTTGGCCGCCCTCAATGGCCCAGTACTGGCCCCGGGGATAGGGGCGCAAGGGGCGCGGCTGGCTGACTTGCCGCAGGTCTTCGGCGCAGCGCTGCCCCATGTCGTGGCGGCCGTCTCACGCGAGCTGTTGCGTCATGGTCCGCAACCAGCGTCATTGCGACACGCCGCGCGACGGATCGCCGCCGAGGCCGCTGATGTTCGCCATCTGGCCCAGGGCAGGTCGGCAGGAGTACCCCCGGGTTGAGCGGCACCTTGTCCGGGGGATACGGTCGGCCGCACCAACCCAGAATTATCCCTCAAGCACCTAGCAATCGACGGAGGAGACCGTGGCCCTTCCCCAGCTGACCGAGGAGCAGCGGGCCGCTGCATTGGAGAAGGCGGCCGCTGCCCGACGTGCCAGGGCCGAGCTCAAGGAGCGCCTCAAGCGCGGTGGGACCAACTTGCAGGAGGTCCTGGCCAAGTCCGACAGTGACGACATCCTGGGCAAGATGAAGGTCTCGGCATTGCTCGAGGCTTTGCCTGGCGTGGGCAAGGTCCGCGCTCAGCAGATCATGGAGCGGTTGGAGATCGCTACGAGTCGGCGGTTGCGCGGGCTCGGCGAGCGCCAGCGAAAGGCGCTGCTCAGCGAGTTCGGCCCAGAATAAGCACGCCTGAGTCAATCGGCCCAGGAAATATCGGCGCAGAGTGATCAACACGCGCTGTGACGGTGGGTGAGCCGGGTACCAGTGAGGCTACTGGTACCCGGCTCACCGTCGTCTCAGGCCCTTCCGGTGTGGGTAAGTCCAGCGTGGTCGCCGAGGTGGTGCGACGTTGGCCGCAACTGTTCGTGAGTGTTTCGGCCACAACCCGACCGCCCCGTTCCGGAGAACGGGCCGGCGAGCATTACCACTATGTGGATCGCGCCACCTTTGCCCGCATGATCGAGCGCGGCGAGTTCCTCGAATACGCCGAGTATGCCGGCAACTTTTACGGCACTCCGGTAGCACCGGTGCGGCACGCGCTGGCCGCCGGCCAGTCCACGTTGCTGGAGATCGAGCTGCAAGGCGCCCGGCAGATCCGGGCAGCGATGCCCGACGCGCTGCTGGTGATGCTGGTGCCGCCGTCGTGGGAGGTGCTCGACGGGCGGCTGTCCGACCGCGGCACGGAAGACTCCGCGGCACGGGAACGCCGGATGCTGGTCGCGCGGGAAGAGTTGAAGGCCGCCGGAGAGTTCGACGCGACGGTGGTGAACGACGACCTGCAGCGGGCTGCACAGGAGTTGATAACCTTAATGGGCGGCACGGTTCGGTGAACAACATCGATCTTGTGCATCCCACGGCACCTGGAGACAATGAGTGAGCATCCCCACCGAATTGGACGCGCTGAACGCGCCCGCTGCTCCCGCCCCCGAGGGCATCACCAACCCCCCGATCGACGACCTGTTGGCCAAGGTCAGTTCGAAGTACGCCCTGGTCATCTTCGGGGCGAAACGGGCTCGCCAGATCAACGACTACTACGCGCAGCTCGGCGAGGGCCTGCTGGAGTACGTTGGGCCACTGGTCGAGCCGGGACCGCGGGAAAAGCCGCTGTCGATCGCGCTGCGCGAGATCCACGCCGGGTTGCTTGAGCACACCGAGGGGCAGTGACCCAGGCCGGGCCCGTCCGGTCGGATTCACCCCGACGGATCGTGCTCGGCATCGGTGGCGGCATCGCCGCCTACAAGGTATGTGAGGTGCTTCGACGCCTCACCGACGCCGGACATCAGGTTCAGGTCGTTCCCACTGCGGCTGCACTGCGGTTCGTCGGTGCGCCGACGTGGGAGGCCCTGTCCGGGCTGCCCGTGCACCATGACGTGTTCGCGGTCGTTCCCGAGGTGCCACACGTGCGGCTGGGGCAGACCGCCGATCTGGTGCTGGTCGCCCCTGCTACCGCGGATCTGCTGGCGCGCGCCGCGCATGGCAGGGCCGACGATCTGCTCTGCGCCACCCTGCTCACCGCGCGTTGCCCGGTTCTGCTGGTACCCGCGATGCACACCGAGATGTGGGAGCATCCCGCCACGCTGCACAACGTTGCGACGTTGCGCGCCCGTGGCACCGTCGTCGCGCAGCCTGCGTCCGGGCGGCTCACCGGTGCCGATTCCGGCGCTGGCCGGCTGCCGGAACCCGCGGAGATCGTCGAGCTGGCCAGGCTGCTGTTGCACCGCGCGGACGCCCTGCCCACCGACCTCACCGGACGCCAGGTGGTGGTCTCGGCCGGTGGTACGCGCGAACCGCTGGACCCGGTGCGTTACCTGGGCAACCGGTCGTCGGGCCGGCAGGGCTACGCGCTGGCCCGCGTGGCGGCCCAGCGCGGGGCTCTGGTGACGATGGTCGCGGCGCACACGGCGGATCTGCCCGGTCCGGCTGGGGTTGAGGTGATCCGGGTAGGGACGGCTGGCCAGCTGCGGGAGGAGATGCTCAGGGCGGCAGCACACGCCGATGCGGTGGTGATGGCGGCCGCGGTGGCCGACTTCCGGCCGGCGAAGACGGCCTCCAGCAAGATCAAGAAGATGGGGACTGACCCGGACCCGGTGTCGCTGACCCTCAATCCGGACATCCTGGGCGAGCTAGTCGAGTGCCGCCCGCACGGGCAGGTGGTCGTCGGCTTCGCCGCCGAGACTGGCGATTCAGCGGGTGATGTGCTCACCTACGGCCGGGCCAAACTTGCCCGCAAGGGGTGTGACCTGCTGGTGGTCAACGCAGTGGGGGACGGTGGCGCGCTCGAGGTCGATCGCAACAGTGGTTGGCTGCTCGGCGATGACGGGGTGGAGACCGCCTTGCCCGAGGGTCCCAAGAGCCTGCTGGCCTCCTATCTCTG
>JBOHFK010000027.1:0-47474 GCA_050699635.1 Pseudonocardiaceae bacterium
ATGCGAGTCAGGACTCGCATCGCCACTCACGGGTTCGCTAGCGCCGTGATTTGCTGCGCGAGCTGCGCCCCGGTGAGGGGCTCGCGAGCGACGACCAGGACGGTGTCATCGCCGGCGAGCGTGCCGACCACCTCAGTCAGCGCGGCCCGGTCCAGCGCACTGGCCAAGAACTGTGCTGCCCCGGGCGGTGTGCGGAGCACTGCCAGGTTGGCGCTGGCGTCGGCGGAGACCAGCAGCTCGGAGAGTACTCGCGCGAGCCGGGCGGTACCGCCGGCCACCGCGCGCACCGGGCTGCCGTCCTCGGGGATGACATACACCGGCGCACCGCCATTCGCGCCGCGCAGCTTCACCGCACCGAGCTCATCGAGATCCCGGGACAGGGTTGCTTGAGTGACCTCGATGCCTTCGCCGGCGAGCAGGGCGGCCAGCTCCGTCTGGCTGTGCACCACGCGGTGGGTCACCAACTCGATGATGCGGGCCTGCCGGCCAGTCCGGGTGGACGTCATACCGTTCGCTCCGGGTCCAGCAACCAGGTCAGCAGCGCCTTCTGGGTGTGCAGCCGGTTCTCGGCCTCGTCCCACACCGCGCTGGCCGGGCCATCGATCACCTCGTCGGTGATCTCGGCCCCACGGTGCGCGGGCAGGCAGTGCAACACGGTGATCAACTTGGCGCCCCCGCCGGACGCGCGCTCCACCAGCTCGGCGTTGAGCTGCAGCGGCCAGAACGGTGAGACCCGGTCACGCCCATCACTTTCCTGGCCCATCGAGGTCCAGGTGTCGGTCACCAGGATGTCGGCGCCATCGACGGCCGCGTGGGGATCAACGAGCACGGTCGCGCTCCCACCGGTCTCACCAGCGCGGTGTTTCGCCGCGAGCAATACCTCGGGCACCGGCTGGAAGGCCTCCGGTGCGGCGATCCGGACATTCAGCCCGGCGGTGCTACCGCCCAGGAGCAAGGAGTGCGCCATGTTGTTGGCCCCATCGCCGAGGTAGGTCAGGGTGAGCCCGGCCAACCGGCCGTGCCGTTCCCGGATGGTCTGCAGATCGGCGAGCACCTGGCAGGGGTGAAACTCGTCAGTGAGCGCGTTGACCACCGGGACCCGGGAGACACTAGCCATGGCGTCGAGACGACTTTGCGCGTAGGTGCGCCAGACCACCGCATCGGCGTAGCGAGACAGCATCCGGGAGGTGTCCTCGATGGTCTCCTCCCGGCCCAACTGCATCGCGGCGGCATCGACGATCACCGGGTTGCCACCCAGTTGAGCGATGCCTATCTCGAGGGACAGCCGGGTTCGCGTCGAGCTCTTCTCGAAGATCACTGCGATGGATCGTGGACCGGCCAGCGAGGTGCGCCCGAAGGGATCGGTCTTGAACTCATCAGCCAAGTCGAGGATCTCCCGCTGCTCGGCCGGGCTGAGGTCGTCGTCGCGGAGAAAGTGCCTGGGCATAGCTACTGCACCCCGTCCAGGATCGCCGGTAACGCGCTGAGGAACTCCTGAGCCTGGTCCTCGGTGAGCACCAGCGGCGGAGCGAGCCGGACCCGATCGGGCACGGCCGGGTTGACCAGGAATCCGGCACGGCGCGCAGCAATGGTGACCGCGGTGGACACCGGCGAGGTCAGCCCGATCCCGATCAGCAGGCCTGCTGCGCCAACCGCGGCGACGAGTGGGTGGCGCAGGGCCGTCACCGCGGCGGCGATCTCCTTGCCGAGCCGGGCGGCGTGATCGAGTAGGCCGTCTGAGGCGATGGTGCGCAGCACGGCCAGTGCGGCCGCGCAGCAGACCGGGTTGCCGCCGAGCGTACTGCCGTGCTGACCGGGTTGCAGCAGGTGCGCGGCCGGGCCAATACCGATACACGCGCCGATCGGCAACCCGCCGCCCAGGCCCTTGGCGAGGGTCACGACGTCGGGAGTCACGCCGACAGACTGGTGGGCGAACCAGCTGCCGGTCCGGCCGATGCCGGTCTGAACCTCGTCGATCACCAACAGCGCCGCATGTTCCGCGGTGATGTCCCGAGCGGCCTGCAGGTAGCCCTCTGGTGGGATCACTACGCCGCTCTCGCCTTGCACGGGCTCCAGGAACACTGCGGCAGTATCCTCGTCGACCACCGACTCCAGCGCCGCGGCGTCGCCGTAAGGCACGAACTCCACACCGGGCGGCATCGGCGTGAAGGGATCCCGTTTGGCCGGCTGCCCGGTGAGCGCAAGCGCCCCCATAGTGCGGCCGTGAAATGCCCCTTCGGTGGAGATGATCTTTGGTCGGCCAGTCCGCCGGGCGATTTTGAAGGCAACCTCGTTGGCCTCCGTGCCGGAGTTGCAGAACAACACCCGTCCCGACCCGGTGGCGCCCAGGAGGTCCAGCAACGTCTCGGCGAGCGCGATGGCCGGCTCGCTGAGGAAGAGGTTCGAGACCTGCCCGAGAGTGCTGATCTGCTCGGTGACGGCGCGTACCACGGCGGGGTGAGCGTGGCCCAATGCGTTCACCGCGACACCCCCGAGCAGATCGAGGTAACGCCGGCCGTCCACGTCCCATACCTCGGCGCCGGCGCCTCGGGCCAAGGCCAGGGGTGGTGTTCCGTAGTTGGCCATCAACGCGGCTTCCCAGCGACGCTGATATTCCGCGGTAGGCATCAGCCGTCTCCTTTCTGTGAGCCAACCCGCCCACCCGACACCATCGTCCCCACTCCCTCGGTGGTGAAGACCTCGAGCAGCACCGAGTGTTCGACCCGGCCGTCGATCACATGGGCCTGCGGCACTCCGCCCCGGACGGCGCGCAGGCAGGCCTCCATCTTCGGCACCATCCCGGCGGACAACGCCGGCAGCAACCTCTCCAACCGGTCCGCGGTGATCTCCGACAGCAGGCTGGAGCGATCCGGCCAGTCGGCGTAGAGCCCCTCGACATCGGTGAGCATGACAAGCTTCTCAGCACCCAGTGCGACGGCCAGTGCGGCCGCGGCGGTGTCGGCATTGATGTTGTGCACCACGCCGTCGGCGTCCGGAGCCAACCCGGACACCACCGGGATTCGCCCGGCGTTGACGATGTCGAGCACCGCTGCGGGGTTCACCGCCACGACATCGCCGACCAATCCCACGTCGACCTGTTCGCCGTTCACGGTGGCGGTGCGTCGGGCCGCGGTGAACAGGTGGGCGTCCTCGCCGGAGATGCCGACCGCGAACGGACCGTGGGCGTTGATCAGCCCGACGAGCTCCCGGCCAACCTGGCCGAACAGCACCATGCGCACCACGTCGATCGTCTCCGGCGTGGTGACCCGGAGCCCACCGCGGAACTCGCCGGCGATGCCCAGCCGGTCCAGCATGGCGTTGATCTGGGGACCACCGCCGTGCACCACCGCGGGACGTAACCCAGCCAGCCGGAGGAAAACCATGTCCTGGGCGAAAGCGCGCTTGAGCTGATCGTCCAGCATGGCGTTGCCGCCGTACTTGATCACAACGGTGGTCCCGTGGAAGCGCTGTAACCAGGGCAGCGCCTCGGCGAGTACTGCGGCCTTCTGAACCGCCGTGTCGACCCTGCTCGTCATGACGAATACGCGCTGTTCTCCTCGACGTAAGCGTGTGAGAGGTCGGTTGTCAGCACGGTCGCCTCCCCCGGCCCGAGGTGCAGATCGACCTCCACGGTGATCTCCCGGCCGGACAGGTCCGCCTTGGAGCGCTCCGCCGCGACCGCACCATTCCGGCAGAGCGGTACCCCGTTGATGGTGATGTCCAGCGTGTCGGCCTGCACGGTGGCCGCGGAGGCGCCCACTGCGGCGGCGGTCCGGCCCCAGTTGGGGTCCGAGCCGAAGAATGCGGTTTTGACCAGGTTGTCCTGGGCGATCGCGCGGGCGGCGGTGAGCGCGTCGACATCGTCAGTCGCCCCGCGGACGGTGATCGAGATCTCTTTGGTGACGCCCTCGGCGTCGGCTTGGAGGCCCCTCACCAGGTCGTGGCAGACCTGCTGCACGGCGGCGGCGAACTCCGGCTCGTCGGGCACGATTCCCGAGGCACCAGAGCTCAGCAGCAATACGGTGTCGTTGGTCGAGCAGGTGCCGTCGATGTCCAGGCGTTCGAAGGTGGCGCTGGTGGCGCGGCGCAGCACGGCGTCCAGGGTGGATTCGTCGACTGCGGCGTCGGTGGTGAGTACGCAGAGCATGGTGGCCAGGCTGGGCGCAACCATCCCGGCTCCCTTGGCGAACCCGCCTACGGTCCAACCGGAGCGGGTGACCACGGCTTGTTTGGGGACGGTGTCAGTGGTGAGCACCGCGGTGGCGGCGGCCAGCCCGGCTTCGGGTGTGGCGGCCAGCGCGACTTCTGCTTTGTCGACTCCGGACAGCAGGGCGCCCAATGGCAGGCGCTCGCCGATCAGGCCGGTCGAGCACACAGCGACCTCGACCGCGCCGCAGCCCAGCGCTGTGGCAACCCGTTCGGCGGTGGCGTGGGTGTCCTGGAACCCACCCGGGCCGGTACAGGCGTTGGCGCCCCCGGAGTTCAGCACGACGGCGCGCAACCTCCGGCCGGTGAGCACCTGCGCGGACCACAGCACGGGTGCTGCCTTGACTTGGTTGCGGGTGAATACCCCGGCAGCCGTCGTGGCGGGTCCGTCATTGACCACCAGGGCCAGGTCCAGTCCACCACTGGCCTTGATGCCAGCGGCTACGCCGGCGGCCCGGAAGCCGCTGGCTGCGGTGACGCTCATCGGGTGTCCTTCCTGGTCAGGTTGGTCAGGCCAGTCAGGGGGAGATTCCCCAAGACTGCAGGCCAGTGGTTTCGGGAAGTCCCAGCGCGAGATTGAGGCACTGAATCGCCGCCCCCGCGGTGCCTTTGGTGAGGTTGTCGACCGCGCCGACCGCGACCAGCTTTCCGGCGTCGACGTCCAACGCTACTTGCACGTGCACCGAATTGGAGCCGTGCACAGCGCTCGTTGCCGGCCACCGGCCTTCGGCTAGCACATGCACGAATGGTTCGTTGTCGTACGCGGCGTGGTAGGCGCTGCGGATCTGCCCGTGGTCGACGCCCGGGCGTAGCGCTGCGGTGCAGCTGGCCAGGATCCCGCGGGGCATCGGCGCAAGCACGGGGGTGAAGGACACGGTGACGGCCTGGCCGGCGACGCCGGTGAGGTTCTGGATGATCTCCGGGATGTGCCGGTGCGCGCCGGCCATCCCGTAGACGCTGGCCGAGCCCATCACCTCCGAGGCCAGCAGGTGTGGTTTGAGTGCGCGCCCGGCTCCCGACGTGCCGGACACCGCAGTCACCACGACATCGGGGGCGACCAACCCGGCGTGCAGCGCCGGGGCCAGCGCCAAACTGACGACCGTGGGGTAGCAACCAGGCACCGCGATGCGCCGGGCTCCCCGTAGTTTGTCGCGAGCTCCGGGCAGCTCAGGTAACCCGTAGAGCCAGGCTCCGGCATGCTCGCCGCCGTACCAGCGCTGCCAGGCCGCTGGGTCCACGAGCCGGTGATCAGCGCCGCAGTCGATCACCGGGATGTCCTCGGGTAGTTCGGCTGCCAGCGCTGCGGAGTGGCCGTGCGGCAGGGCGAGGAACACCGCGTCGTGTCCAGCCAACCGCTGCGCCGTGGTACCGGACAGGATGCGCTCGGCGAGTGGGACGAGGTTCGGGTGGTGCTCGCCAAGCGAGCTTCCGGCGTTGCCGCCTGCCGTCAGCTTGCCGATCTCGATCTGCGGGTGGCCGAGCAACAGCCGGAGCAACTCGCCCCCCGCATACCCGCTGGCCCCCGCCACCGCGACCCTGACTGACATGCGAATAATTATGCACAGTTGTGTAAGATCACTCAAGATGCGACGGTCGACGCCGCCGAGCCGTCAGAGGGCACTTGACCGACCTGGACAGGCGCGCCCGTCTGTAGAGCGCGCGGACGGTGTGCCACGCGGGGCACCGGAGCGCGATACGCGGCGCGCAGGAGCACGACACACCGGACACCGAGGTACGACACACCGGACACCAGGGCGCGACACGCCGGGGTGGGTTCAGGTGCGCAGCGTGGCACCGTGTGTCTTGATGGCGGCGGCTATAGCGGCGTCGCGGGCGGCGGTGGCTTCGGCGACGGTGAGGGTGCGGTCGGGAGCGCGGAAGCGCAGTGCGAAGGCCAGGGAGCGTTTGCCGGTGCCGATCTGGTCGCCGGTGTAGACGTCGAACAGGCGCACGTCCTCCAGCAGCTCGCCGGCGCCGCGGCGCAGCGTGGTGGCCAGTTCGGCGGCCGGTACGGCCGCGTCCACTACCAGCGCGACGTCCTGGAACACCGGCGGGTAGGGCGACACCATGGGCGCGGGCCGCCGGTCGGTCAGCGGGAGGGCGTCGAGATCCAGTTCTATCGCGCAGGTCCGCTTAGGCAGGTCCAGTGCTTCGACCACCGCGGGGTGAAGTTCGCCGGCATGCCCTACCGGTTGGCCATCCACCATCAGCTGGGCGCACCGGCCGGGATGCCATGGGGGGTGCTCGGCGGCGCGCACCTCGAACTCGACCCTGGCAGCATGCCCGACCACTCGCGCGGCCTGCACCGCGTCGGCCCACGTCGCCGCCCGGCCGGTACCCCACCAGCCGCGGGGTTCCCACTGCCCGGCGAGCACAGCACCCACGTGCAGCGGTTGCGCAGGTAGCGCACCGATCAGTGCGGCGACTTCGGCGTCGCTGGGCCGGGCGAGCGCCCCCACGTCCGGCATCGCAGGCGCGCCGGAACGAGGCAATACGACCGGGGCCATCCCGTAGAGCGCCACGTCACGCTGCCCGCGGGCGATATTGCGGACCAGAGCCTCGAGCAACCCGGGCAGCAGCGTGGTAGCCAGCTGATCGCGGTCGGACTCCAACGGGTTGAGCACCGTGATGGTGTGCCGGCGAGGGTCGTCCTCGGGCAGCCCGAACGCGTCCCACGTGCTGGCGGAGACGAACGGGCTGGGCAGCACCTCCACGTAGCCGGTGGCAGCCAGCGCCCGGGAGATCGTCCGGCGGCGGCGCTGGCCGGCGGTGAGCCCACGGCCGGGCGGTGCCGGTGGCAGTGTCGAGGGGATGGTGTCGTACCCCTCTAGCCGCAGCACCTCCTCGACGAGGTCGGCGGGCTGAACGAGGTCGGGCCGCCAGGAGGGTGGCACGACGGTCACCGTGGTGGTGCCGTTGGCACCGGTGACCTCCACCGCGCAACCGATCTGGGACAGCCGGCGGACTGTGGCGCCCCGCTCGTATGCCCTCCCGGCCACCCGATCCGGTTGTTTGATCGGCATCACCACTGGCACCGGCTGTGGCGGCGTGCCGACGTCGGTGCGGCCCGGCAGGATCTCCCCACCGCCGTAGCGGGTCAGCAGTGTGGCGGCGAGCTCGGCGGCCGCCGGTGCCAAGACAGGGTCCACCCCGCGCTCGAAGCGCCGCGCCGCCTCGCTGGGCAACTTGTGCCGGCGGGCTGCCCGCGCCACCGAGGGCGGATCCCAGTTCGCCGCCTCCAGCAGCAGGCTGGTGGTCTGCGGGCCGACTTCGGTGCTCTCCCCGCCCATCACGGCCGCCAGTGACACCGGGCCGCTGGCATCGCAGATCACCATGTCATCCGGATCCAGCTCCCGGCACACGCCATCGAGCGTGGTGAGCTTCTCCCCTTCGGTGGCCCGGCGGACGACCAGGTCGCCGTCCAGCTTCGCGGCATCGAAGGCGTGCATCGGATGCCCGAGCTCGAGCATCACGTAGTTGGTGACGTCGACTGCCAGCGAGACCGGCCGGATGCCGGCCAGTTGCAACCTCCGGCGCATCCACCAGGGAGAACCCGCAGCCGGATCCACCCCCGCCACCTGGCGGACCACGAACCTTCGGCAGCCGTGCTCGTCCTCGAGGTGAACCGGCCAGCTCACAGCGTCGGTGGGCGGCACTTCCAGCAGGCCGGGATCGCCGTAGGGGGCGTCGAACGCAATGGCCAGCTCCCGGGCCAGCCCGCGCACCGACAGGCAGTACCCGCGATCGGGGTTGATCGCCAGCTCGATCACCGCATCGTCCAGGCCGAGCACTTCTGCCGCGCCGTCCCCGGGCGTTGCGGCATCGGCCGGCAACACGATGATCCCGCTGTGGTCGTCACCGAGACGCAGCTCAGCGGCCGAGCAGATCATCCCGTCGGAGGCCCGGCCGTAGGCGGTCCGCGCCGCGATCTCGACCTCACCCGGCAGTACCGTGCCCGGCCGCGCCAGCACCACCAGATCGCCCACCACAAAGTTGGTGGCGCCGCACACCACCCCGCGGGGCGCCGACTCGCCGTCATCCACCAGGCAGTACCGGATGGGCTTGGAGAAGCCGGTCAGTTCCTCGATCTCCAGCACCCGGCCCACCACGAAGGGCCCGCTGACCGGACCCAGGTGGTGGACCGCCTCAACCTCAAGCCCGGCCCGCACGAAGGCATCGGCGATCTCCGTCACGGTCGGGGCGGCATCGTCCTCGGGGAGCGCGACGTGATCGTGCAACCAAGACACCGGAATGCGCATCGGCTCAGGCCTCCATTCCGAAAGCGCGGGTGAACCGGACATCGCCCTCGACCATGTCGCGCATGTCGGCGATGCCGTTGCGGAACATCAGGGTGCGCTCGATTCCCATGCCGAAGGCGAATCCCGAATACACGTCGGGATCGATCCCGCAGGCACGCAGCACATTCGGATTTACCATGCCGCAGCCACCCCACTCGACCCAGCCTGGGCCGCCCTTCTTCTCCGGAAACCACACGTCGGGTTCGGCGGACGGTTCAGTGAACGGGAAGAACGAGGGCCGCAACCGGATCCGCGAGGTGTCGCCGAACATGGCTCGGGCGAATGCGTCCAGAGTGCCTTTGAGATGCGCCATGGTGATGCCCTTGTCCACCGCGAGACCTTCGATCTGGTGGAAGACCGGCGTGTGGGTGGCGTCCAGCGCGTCGGTGCGGAACGTGCGTCCCGGGCACACCACATACACCGGCAGCTCGCGCTCCAGCAGGGCCCGCACCTGCACCGGGGAGGTGTGCGTGCGCAGCACCATGCCGGATCCCTCGGGCGCGACATAGAAGCTGTCCTGCATAGTCCGGGCCGGGTGATCCTTGGGAAAGTTGAGCGCATCGAAGTTGAACCACTCGGCTTCGAGTTCGGGTCCCTCCGCGACCTCGTAGCCCATGGCGACAAAGACGTCTGCGACCCGCTCGCACAGCGCACTGATCGGGTGCCGGGCGCCTGTGGGTACCCGGTCCCACGGCAGAGTCACATCGACGGCCTCAGCACGCAGCGTGCTGGAATCCCGCTCGGCCTGCAGCTCCGCCCGGCGCTGGTCGAAGGCGGACTGCACGGCCACCCGGCTGGAATTGAGCCGCTTGCCTGCCTCGGCGCGAGCCTTGGGCGGGAGTGCACCGATCTCGCGGCGGGCGCTCAGCAGCGGTGACCGGTCGCCGAGATGGACAGGTTTGACCGCGGCCAGTTCGTCGAGATCCACAGCCTGGGCAAAGGCCTTCTCGGCCTCCTCGACGGCCTGAGTCAGCGCTTCGGGGGCGAGCACCGCGACCTGCTTCGGGTCGTACGTATCGTTGGTTCCAGACATAGAGCGTTGAACTCCTGGGCCCTGCGGCAGGCTCGCCACGTCGCGCCGACCTGCCGGACCGGTATGGGGCAGTGTGAGGGAGATCCTAGGTGATCGGTCCGGGAGCACGACGGTGCGCCCGCGCGCTCGAATATAAGCAGACCGCCGCCGCGGCAGCCAGATTGAGGCTCTCCGCGCGACCGTGCAGTGGGATAGCAATGACGCAGTCAGCGGCCGCGAGCAGCTCGGGGGCCAACCCATGGGCCTCGTTGCCGAACAACCACGCGGTCGGTGCTGTCAAGATCCCGGCGTCAATCATGTCATCGAGGTCGCGGCCGGTGCCCGCGTCGGCAGCCAGCACCTGTAGTCCGGCCTGCCGGCAGGCCGACACAGCCCGCTGCGGATCGGGATCCACCCCCAGCGCGAGATGGAAAATACTCCCCGTCGAAGCCCGCACGCATTTACCGTTGTGGGGATCGACGGTGTCCCCGGCGAAGACCACCGCCCCCGCCCCCGCGGCGTCGGCCACCCGGACGACCGTGCCGGCGTTGCCCGGATCGGAGACCCCCACTAGCACGGTGGCCAGCCGAGTGCGCTGCAGTACCTCCCCCGCGGGCCGCCCGAGGGTGGCGCAGACCGCCACGATGCCTTGGGGCGTGACCGTCTCGGATAATCCCGCGGCGGCCCGCTCGGTGATCAAAGACACCGGAAGGCCGGAGACCTCGATCAGATCAGGGTGCCGATGCCGAGCGCGCTCGGTGACGAACAGCTCCAGCACCGACCCGTACCTGATAGCCTCGCGCACGGCTTGGGCGCCCTCGACCAGGAACCGCCCGTCACGGTCTCGGTTGCGCCGCCGGAGCAGGCCATGGGCCGCCAGGACCCTCGGGGTCCGTTCGGTGTAGGGAGGCCCCTGGGCCAGCGGATCCAAGATATGGCCGACCGATGTACTCAGGCGGCGTCGCCGTCCTGCGCCACCGGGGCGCTTGCCCCACGACTGGCCGGCAGATTGGCTCTGGCGATCTCCACCAGCGCGGTGAACGCGGCCGGATCGGAGACTGCGAGCTCGGCGAGGTTCTTCCGGTCCACCTCGACTTCGGCCAAGCGCAGGCCCTGGACGAGGCGGTTGTACGTCATCCCGTTCTGCCGCGCGGCGGCGTTGATCCGGGTGATCCAGAGTTGCCGGAAGTCGCCCTTGCGTGCTCGCCGGTCGCGGTAGGCGTACTGCAGGGAGTGGAGGATCTGCTCCTTGGCCTTGCGGTATAGCCGGGAACGCTGGCCACGGTAGCCGCTGGCAGCTTCCAGGGTGCTACGGCGCTTCTTCTGCGCGTTGACCGCTCGCTTGACGCGTGCCACTGGTTTGTCCTGTCGATCTCGGGGGCGGGTAATCGCCCGGGGTCGGGGGCTGGCGGTGCGGGGCCGGTCAGCGACCGAGCAGTTTGCGGATCCGCGCGGCGTCCGGCGAGGCCACCTCGACGACCCCGTCCAGCCGGCGGGTGACTCTGGAGGACTTCTTCTCCAGCAGATGGCGCTTACCGGCCCGCTGCCGCAGCAACTTGCCGGTAGCGGAGAGCTTTATGCGCTTCGCGGTGCCACTGTGGGTCTTGTTCTTCGGCATGTCCGTCCTCGTCCTGCCACCTGGATAGGGCGGCTGTGAATGCGGTGACCCCAAGGGCCACCCCCAGAGATCGCCGCGGCCAGGGGGCCACGGATGCTTGCTACGCAGGCCCTTGTTCCGCCGTGTCGGTCGTGTCTGCCGCCTCGACCGCGGCCCGATCAACTCTTACCGCCTTCGGCTTGTTGCGATGTGGAGCCAGCACCATCGTCATGTTCCGGCCATCCTGTTTAGCGGTGGTCTCCACGAAACCGAGTTCGGCGACGTCCTCGGAGAGCCGCTGCAGCAGCCGGAAACCCAATTCCGGCCGGGACTGCTCGCGTCCCCGGAACATAATGGTGACCTTCACCTTGTGCCCCGCGTCGAGGAACCGCACAACATGACGCTTTTTCGTCTCGTAATCGTGGGCGTCGATCTTGGGACGGAGCTTCTGCTCCTTGATGACCGTCATCTGCTGGTTACGGCGGGACTCACGGGCCTTCTGCGCAGTCTCGTACTTGAACTTGCCGAAGTCCATGAGCTTGCAGACCGGTGGGCGGGCCTGCGCCGCAACCTCGACCAGGTCGAGGTCCGCCTCCTGAGCTAGCCGCAGCGCGTCCTCGATGCGGACGATGCCGACCTGCTCGCCATTCGGTCCAACCAACCTGACCTCAGGAACGCGGATGCGTTCGTTAATGCGTGTCTCGACGGTGATGTGGCCTCCTCTGTCGTCCTACCCACGGCGCAACCGAGCATGTGGGCACGCCACCCCAGGACACACCCCCGGACGCAACGCGGCCCCGCACCCATCGTGGCGTACGGGGCCCGAAGATCCGACCGATCGACGCCGCGTGTGTTGTACCAACTCGCAGCGTCAACGTCGGAATCCACCTGTGGATTCCGACGACCGGACCCGACCGCCTCGTGGCGATTCGGGTGGGAGCGGGCTCCACTTGCCGCCTCCGCCGAAGCGGAAGCTGGTCGCCCCGGTAGGGTAACAGACTCCACAAGGTAACGCCGGAACCCGTTACCTGCCCGATTGGCCTGCTCACCGCCATGGGTCGGGTCCCGTTCTGTACATAAGTTCGTTACATCACAACGCTGGGGCGCTCAGCGACGGACTTGTTCGACAAGACCGGCAACACGTACCTTCTGTACATGACCGCTGCCCAGCCGCATGAGCCACCACACCAGGTCGAGATCACCGTGACGGACGCCCGGGCCAAGCTGCCCGAACTGATTGACACCGAGGTCCGCGACGGTGGCGTGGTGTACCTCACTCGTTACGGCCGACGGGTCGGCGCTGTCGTGCCAGCGGAGGTTGCCGAGCGATTCGAACAGTGGGAGGACGCCTACTGGTCACACCGGGCCGCCGAAGTGCTGGAACGTGACGAGCCAACCGTGCCCTGGGAACAGGCGGTCGCTGAGCTAGAGGCTGGCGATGCGGGAACTGGTACCTACGCCCGATGACTCGGTACCGGCTCGAGATCACCCGAGATGCTCTGCGTGCCCTGGCGAAACTGGACAAACCGGTTCGCCGCCGCGTGCAGGCCGCGATCGACGAGCTCAGCGAGCAGCCTCGGCCACCTGGTGTGCTGGCCTTGCAGGGCCTTCGGCGCGCATATCGCCTCCGGGTGGGCAACTACCGGGTGATCTATACGGTCGATGACAACCGACTGTTAGTCCTGGTGGTCGATTTGGGTCATCGCCGCGAGATCTACCGTGGCCTGTGAGGCGTTCACGCTCTCAGCGTGCACGACCTATCCAGGTGCGACGGGGCCTTACGGCGTCGGGACGGTGCTGCGTGCTGCAGGTCGACCACGGTGCGCAGAAATTGGCCGGTGTAACTGGTGTCGATGGCGGCGACCTGCTCTGGGGTGCCTTCGGCGATCACGGTGCCGCCGGCGGCACCACCCTCGGGACCCATGTCGATCACCCAGTCCGATGATTTGATCACGTCGAGGTTGTGCTCGATGACGATGACGGTGTTTCCCTTGTCGGCTAGTCCGTTGATCACGCCGAGCAGTTTGCGGATGTCCTCGAAGTGCAGCCCGGTGGTGGGCTCGTCGAGCACATAGACGGTGCGGCCAGTGGAGCGCTTCTGCAACTCACTGGCCAGCTTGACGCGCTGCGCTTCCCCACCGGATAACGTCGGCGCGGGTTGCCCGAGCCGGACATAACCCAGCCCGACATCCACCAATGTCTTGAGGTGCCGGTGGATCGCCGAGATCGGCTCGAAGAACACCGCCCCCTCCTCGATTGGCATATCGAGCACCTCAGCGATGGTCTTGCCCTTGTAGTGCACCTCGAGCGTCTCCCGGTTGTACCTGGCACCAGCGCAGACCTCGCACGGTACGTACACATCAGGGAGGAAGTTCATCTCAATCTTGATCGTGCCGTCGCCCGCGCAGGCCTCGCAGCGGCCACCCTTGACGTTGAAGGAAAACCGCCCGGGCTGATAACCGCGGACCTTCGCCTCGGTGGTCACGGCGAAAAGCTTGCGGATCCGATCGAACACACCGGTATAGGTAGCAGGATTGGACCGCGGGGTTCGGCCGATCGGTGACTGATCGACTCTGACCAGCTTGTCGACATGCTCCAGACCGGTGACCCGGGTGTGCCGCCCGGGCACCTGGCGGGCACCGTTGAGCCGGTTGGCCAGCACGGTCGCCAGGATGTCATTGACCAGCGTCGACTTCCCCGATCCGGACACCCCGGTGACCGAAACCAGGCAGCCGAGCGGGAAGGACACATCGATTCCGCGCAAGTTGTGTTCCCGCGCCCCGATCACGGTCAACCGCCGCGACCGGTCAACCGGGCGCCGGAGATCCGGAACCGGGATGCTTCGCCGGCCCGACAGGAAGGCACCGGTGATCGAGGTGTCGTGCTGCTCCAGCCCGGGGAACGGGCCGCTGTAGACGACCTGACCGCCGTGCTCCCCCGCACCCGGGCCGATGTCCACCACCCAGTCGGAGGTGCGGATGGTCTCCTCGTCGTGCTCGACCACGATCAGCGTGTTTCCCAGGTCGCGCAGCCTGGTGAGGGTGGCCAGCAGCCGGTGGTTGTCCCGCTGATGCAGACCAATCGAGGGCTCGTCCAGCACATACAGCACGCCAACCAGCCCCGAGCCGATCTGGGTGGCCAGCCTGATCCGCTGCGCCTCGCCACCGGACAGCGTCGCCGAGGCGCGGTCCAGCGACAGGTAGTCCAGCCCGACGTCGAGCAGGAAACGCAGCCGGGCCTGGATCTCCTTGAGCACCGCGCCCGCGATCATCGCCTGCCTGGTGTCCAGCAGCAGGCCGTCGAGAAATGCCGCGGCATCGCGGACGGACAGCGCCGAGACGTCGGCGATGGATTTGCGGCCCTCTGCAGTGTGCGACAGGGTGACGGCGAGGATCTCGGGTTTGAGCCGGGTGCCGCGGCACGCCGGGCAGGGCACCTCACGCATGTATCCGTCGTACTTGTCGCGCATATGGTCGGACTCGGTTTGGTTCATCCGGCGCTCGAGGAACGGGATGGCCCCCTCGAACGCGGCGTAGTAGGAGCGCTCCCGGCCGTAGCGGTTGCGGTACCGGACATGCACCTGCACATCGGTTCCGTGCAGCACCGCCTTCTGGGCGCCGGCCGGCAACCGTCGCCACGGGGTGTCCATCCGGAATCCGACGGTCTCGGCCAGCGCCTCCAGTAGCCGCTGGAAGTACTCGTAGGTCTGCCCGGTGGCCCACGGCGCGATCGCGCCCTCGGCCAGCGACAGTTCCCCATCAGGCACGATCAGCTCGGGGTCGACCTCCTTACGGGTACCGATTCCGGTGCACTCCGGGCAGGCGCCGTAGGGCGAGTTGAAGGAGAACGAGCGCGGCTCGAGGTCGTCGACGCCGATGGGGTGGCCATTCGGGCAGGCCATCCGCTCGGAGAACCGGCGCTGCCGGTGCGGGTCGTGCTCATCACGATCGACGAAATCGAGCACGACCAGGCCGTCGGCCAGCCGGAGCGCGGTCTCCACCGAGTCGGTGAGCCGCTGCTTGGCGCTGTCCTTGACCGATAACCGGTCGACCACCACGGAGATGTCGTGCTTGTCCTGTTTTTTGAGCTTGGGCGGGTCGGTCAGGGGATGCACGGTGCCGTCGACGAGCACCCGGGAGTAACCCTGGGACTGCAGTTCGGCGAACAGGTCGACGAACTCGCCCTTGCGGGTCCGCACCACCGGTGCCAGAACCTGGAATCGGGTACCGGGTTCCAGCGCTAGTACCTGGTCGACTATCTGCTGCGGGGTCTGCCGGGAGATCGGCTCGCCGCAGATCGGGCAGTGCGGCTCCCCCGCGCGGGCGTAGAGCAGGCGCAGGTAGTCGTGCACCTCGGTGATGGTGCCGACGGTGGAGCGGGGGTTGCGGCTGGTGGACTTCTGGTCGATCGACACCGCCGGCGAGAGGCCCTCGATGAAGTCGACGTCGGGCTTGTCCATCTGGCCGAGGAACTGGCGGGCATAGGCCGACAACGACTCGACGTACCGGCGCTGGCCCTCCGCGAAGATGGTGTCGAAGGCGAGACTGGACTTGCCGGAACCGGACAACCCGGTGAACACGATGAGGCTGTCGCGGGGCAGGTCGAGGTCAACGCTGCGCAGGTTGTGCTCCCGCGCACCGCGCACGACAAGTCGGTCAGCCACCGTGCTCCCTTCGAGCTCTGTGTCCCCTTCGAACTCTGTGTTCCCAGCCCATCTCTTCCATGCTAGGCGGGTGGCCCGACAGTTCCGGACTGAGCCTCCCACCGGCCTGGTGGACCTCATGCGGCTCCCCAGACCGTCCGAATCGCGTAGTGGAACCTATTGGACGTGTCCACGCACGCGATACGGTCACCGGTTGTGGACATCCTCGAGGATTACGACGGCACGGTTTCACCGGGTGGTCCGGCACAGCGACGGACGCTCGACACGCTGACCGTCACCAAGGTCTCCGTCGGGCCGATGGACAACAACGCCTACCTGCTGGTCTGCCGGAGCACCGGCGAGGCATTGCTGATCGACGCGGCCAACGAGGCGGAGCGGCTGATGGACCTGCTGGGCTACGGCCCGGACCGCCCCGATCTGCGGACGATCGTCACTACCCACCGGCACGGGGACCATTGGCAAGCCCTCGGTGCGCTCGCCGGCGCGACCGGCGCGCGCACCGTCGCGCATCCCGTCGACGCCCCCGCACTACCAGTGCCACCAGACCATCTGGTGGCCCACGGGGACACCGTAGCCGTCGGCCAGGTGGTACTGGACGTGATTCATCTGCGCGGGCACACTCCCGGCTCGATCGCCCTGTTGCACCGGGACGTCACCGGCACACCACACCTGTTCACCGGTGACTCCCTGTTTCCCGGCGGCCCGGGCCGGACGACCAACCCCGCTGACTTCGCAAGCCTGATGGATGACCTGGAGTCGCGAGTGTTCGGCCACCTCCCCGACGAGACGTGGTTCTACCCAGGCCACGGCAAGGACTCCACCCTCGGCGCAGAGCGTCCGTCGCTTCCGGCGTGGCGCGCCCGCGGCTGGTGACTTCGGTCGAGACACCGGCCGTCCGGCCATGTGACCACTACATGAGCGTCTAGATGACCACAAGTTGTGCGTCTATCTGACCAATGATCTACTTGTACGGCACAATTTATCCGTGATCGAACCTCCTGGCCTCGTGCCACGGCATGCCGAGTCCCTCGTGATCGAGGCACTGGCAGACACACGTGTCGTCCGACGCGCTACCCGGCCGCATGGAAGTGATCGAGTTGTGGCCGTTCTCGCAAGGCGAGATCAGCGGCGAACCAGACCGTTTCGTTGATGCGGCCTTCCGGCACGGCCCCAGGATCGACCACTCATCACCGCTGCGCCGCCGGAACTACCTGGATCGCCTCGTTGTCGGCGGCTTTCCCGAAGCAATACGCCGTGCTTCCCGCCGCCGAACAGCATTCTTCGACTCCTATCTGTCTACCCTGATCGAACGCGACGTCTTGGAGCTGGCGAGTATCGAGCGGCGTGGGGACTTGCTCAAGTTGCTCGCCCTGCTTGCCGGACGGGCTGGTGGTTTGCTCGTCCCCGCTGCCCTCACCAGCCAATCCGGCATCCCTAGGACCACTCTGGTGCGTTATCTGGAACTGCTGTCGTCCGTCTTTCTCATAAAGACCATCCCGGCATGGTCCTCCGGACAGACCCAACGAGCCGTAGGCACACCCAAATTGGCTTTCGTCGACACGGGAGTCGCCTGCCATCTTATCGGCCAGGATGCCGCCCGACTTGGCGAACCGGGGGGCTCGGCCGGGCCAATGATGGAGAATCTCGTAGTTATGGAGCTCGCCCGGCAGCTGACCTGGTCGGAAGAACGAGGCCGGCTTTACCATTACCGCACCAAGGACAAGCTCGAGGTCGACGCGGTGATCGAGACACCCGACGGCAGAGTGATAGGGGTCGAGGTGAAATCCGGTGCAACGGTACGCACGGAAGACCTCGCCGGGTTGCGGAACTTGGCGAGACTTCTCGGTGACCGCTTCGTCGCCGGCTACGTGCTCTACACCGGTCAACAGACCCTGCCATTCGGCGAGAAGATCAGGGCGGTACCCATCGACGCACTCTGGCGCCTCGCACCCTGACCCCGGTCACGGCACGGCCACCTGTATGTTCGACCAGTTCCCCGACCACCGGCTGGTGGTTGCGTCGCCGGTGGTGACAACCGCTAGCCGTCGTTCGTACTGGGCCCGCGGCCCTTGACATCCGGACTCGGCTGCTGCGGCTCGCTCGTTACCGGTGGATTGCCTGTCGCCGGCGACTTGCCCGTGGTCGGCGACTTGCCCGGTACCGGCGGCTCGCTCGTTGCTGGTGGCTTGCTCGTTGCCGGCTTGGCGATCACAAGATCGACCGCACTGCCGTACGCGACCTCGGTACCCGCTTGCGGATCGGTTCGCAGTACCGTCGAGGCCTGCTGAGTGGACTCCACCTCGGTAACCGAGCCGACCCGCAGCCCAACCTTGGCCAGCGCTCGCTCTGCCTTAGCCCGGTCAAGACCGACCACACTGGGCACGACAACGTGGATGTGCTTGGCCACCACTAGATCGACCGTGCTACCTGGCCGGACCGCAATGCCCGCCCCCGGATTGGTCCGCACTACCGTCCAGGGTCGCGCGCTGGACTCCACCTCGATCACAGACCCGACCTTCAGCCCGCTGTCCGCCAGCGTCCGAGCCGCCCGATACCGATCGAAACCGACCACGTCAGGAACCGGCTGGAATGCCGGAGCCGGAGGTGGTGGCGGGACCACGACCGGAGGTGGCGGCTGGACCACAACTGGAGGCGGCGGCTGCACCACAACTGGCGGTGGCACCACAACCGGAGGCGGCACTGCAGCCGGCGTCGGCGGCTGCGCTGGAGGAGCCTCCTGGACCGCCGGGGACTCCTGCACCGGAGGTGTCTCCACGACACCGGACGGCGCGACGGTAACCGGTGCGCTCGCCAGCATCAGGCTCACCCCGCCACCTTGATCAAGCGCCTGTCCCTCGGGTGGGTCGGTGCGCAGCACGGTTCCCGCTGGCTTGTCGGCAACCTCGTCATAGGTCGCGCGCACCTTCAGCCCCATGCCGTTGAGTAGAGCCTCAGCCTGGACCCGTGACATGCCGACCAGGTTGGGAACCTCAACCTGTGAATGCTGCGCAGAAGCCCACCACAGGACGAACACAACAGCGAGCGTTGCTACCAGACCGGCCCCGGCCAGCATGATCCCACCGGAGTTGCCGTCTTGACGTCCACCCCACCCGCTCGGTTTCAGCCACCGCCCGGTGGACGGTCGTTGTTCCGCCGTTGCGGCTGCCTCGTCAACCATTGTCATGGCTGCCCCCTATTAACCATCCGACCCTCAGGAAATGAACGCACCCCTGCTCAGCGGGACCTGACTGTCCCACGAGCCGGGCTCCTACCCTTGTGATCGGAACCAGGGACAGCGTGGGTACATCAAAGGTCGGCAATCACCCTAGTGGGTGATACCGCAGCCGGCGGATCAGTGCCATAACGCTGGACCCCCACAATTCGGGGCGACGAGTCATGCCGTGATGCCGATCCGGGTGCGATCCGCGGAAGATCCACGCTCCCTTCGTTCCATGATCGCTGTTTGGGAAGAAGCAACCGCGGTGAGCGCGGCTCATTCTTCCCAAACGGTGATCAAGCTCATCGAGTGAGGATCAGGTACAGCAGGATGGTGAGCGCGGCCGATATCAGCAATGAGCCGAAGCAGCCCAGGCGGCTCGAGAAGAGCAGGAACACCTAGTCAGCCCCGGCCACGACGCCTTGGGCGTGCAAGCGCCGGATTTCGGCACCCGACAGTCCGAGGACCCCGGCGAGGATCTCGTCGGTGTGCTGGCCCAGCCGGGGCGCCGGCGCGGGTGGCACCCGGCCGTCGACGGAGAACCCGAGCGGCGAGCCAGGCATCAGGTATGTGCCGACGCCGGGCTGGTCCACCTCGGCGAACATCGGGTTGGCGGTGGAGCAGCGCGGATCGGTCGTGACCAGCTCGGCGAAGGTCTGATACGTGCCCCAGCACACGTCGTGCGCGTCGAACACCTCGTGGACCTCGGACAGCGTGCGGCCGCTGACCCACGGCTCGATGAGCGCACTGATCACGTGGCGTGCGGCGAACCGGTCACCCTCCTTGGACAGATCAACCCCGAGGAGCTCTTCGATCTGGACGCAGGCGTCACTGATCCCGACCGCCGCCACCAGGCCGCGCCACTGCCGCGGCGTCAGGCCGACCACCATGACCCGCTTGCCGTCTTTGGTGGGGAAATCGCAACCGAACGCGCCGTAGAGGTAGTTGCCGTATTTCGGCCGCTCAGTCTTGTTGATCTGCACCTCGGCGATGTTGCCGAGGTGCCCGACCGTAGCCAAAGCCACATCGGCGAGCGCGAGCCGGACGAACTGGCCGGCGCCGTCGATCCGCCGCTTGCGCTCGGCGGCCAGTAACCCCGTCGCGGCCAGTGTGCCGGTGATCGCGTCCCAGGCCGGTAACAGGTGGTTGACCGGGGTGGACAGGGCAGCTGGACCAGTGGTCCACGGGAAGCCGGTGGCGGGGTTGACCGTGTAGTCGACCGCGGACGAACCGTCCGGGTTGCCGACGATGTTAACCATGATCAGGTCGGGGCGCCGGCCCGCGAGTTGGGTGTAGTCCAGCCAGCCCGCAGCCGGGAAGTTCGTCAGGAACAACCCCGCATCCGCCCCGGGCGCGGTGATCAGATCGGTGAGCAGCTCCTTGCCCTGGGGTGATCGCATATCGACCGCGATCGAGCGTTTGCCCTTGTTCAGGCCCGCCCAGAACAGGCTCTGGCCCCCCGCCGTGACGGGCCACCGGTGGGCATCCAGGCCGCCGCCGATCGGGTCGAACCGGATCACGTCCGCACCGAGCTGGGCCAGCGTCATCCCGCCGAGCGGTGCTGCCACGAAGGCCGATCCCTCCACCACCCGCATCCCCGCCAGGATCCCGGTCATCTCCACCTCGTTCACCGTGCCAGCGCGACGAATCGCCAGTCGAGCACCGGCTTGTCCGCTGCGGTCGGATCTCCGGCATCGGTCGCCGGGCAGGCGTGCACCACCGCCCGGAGGTCGATCAGCTGGTAGCCGTCCCGGGCGTGGACGGCCTCGACGTGCACTTCGGTGCGCAGGACGTCGCCCTCGAATACCGGTCCGGTGTGATCACAGCTGCGCCACGCCACGATCGTCACCAGGTCGGGTAACGCCCGGGTGGCGTGTGCCCCGGCGATGGAGATGGTGTGCCCGCCGTAGACCAGGCGGCGCCCGTAGGCCGACGCACCGGGGTCGGTGTGGGTGGCCGCGAGGTTGAGGGTGGCCCTGGCCAGTTCGGGGGCACCTGTCACGGTGTCGCGCACCTCGATGTCGTAGATGGTGCCGGGTTCGACCACGGTGGGCCGGAACGCGCCGAGCTGCCAGCCCCACGGCAGATCCTCGACGGGCTCGGCGTCAGCGGGGATGTGGTCGAAACTGTCGGCGTGGCCGGTGTCGGCGTCGGGGTCGCGCAACGGGATCATCGGGCAGCGCCAGTAGTCGAGCACCGGCTCCGCGCGCTGGTTGCTGACCTGCACTCGCAGCACCACGAGGCCGGTCGCCGGCCGTCCCGGCTTCGGGCGGTTCTGCCGCAGCGCGACGATCTCGGTGCGGGTGCGCAGCGTGTCGCCCAGGAACACCGGGCGCAGTAACCGCAGACCCCGGTAAAAGAGGTTGCCGCGGACTCGCTGCGACGGTGCCGTGGTCTGCCCGATGGCCACATGGCAGACCAGCGTGGGATGGGCCAACGGCTCGGCGCGGCCGGTGACCGCCGCGGACAGCTCGTGATCCAGCGGCAGCCGGAGCCGATCGCCGGACAGCGCCTGGTGCAATGCGGCGTAGCCCGCGGTCAGCGTCAGGCCCGGGGCGTCGGCGAAGACCTGCCCGTGCGCGAGATCCTCAAAGTACGGCCCGCCGACCCGCACCCGGTTCTCCGCCATCATGCTCGATCTTAGGCGTCCTACAGGCTCCGGCACAGGGTGATCGTTGTCCAGGCACCCAGGTGAACGCGGTCACCGTCAGCTAGCGGAACCTGCTGGTGGGCGGGGATCGGCTGGCGGCCGCCGTTGACATACGTCCCGTTGGTGGAGCCTTCGTCGACCACCGCCCACCTGCCGTCGGACTGGGCGACCAGTCGAGCGTGCTCGCGGGAGATCCCTGGATCGGCCGACATCTCAGCGAGGTCTATCTCCGGGGTGATCCCCCGGGAGGCGCTGTGCCTGCCGATCAGCATCGAGGTGCCGGTCAGCGCGATACTCCGGGGCGGATTCGAATCCGGGAACGTGAACCCGTGCGCGCCCCGACCGCCCGCCTCGAAATATGCCCGATCCGGCGCAATGACCGCATACCACGATGACGGCACCGGTGTTGCAGCGGCGGTGTAGGAGTGGCCGCACTGCTCGCAGAACGGCCCGATCCGAGGCTCCCCGCACAGCGGGCAGCAACTGATGACGGTGGCCGTCATCGACACGCCGCAGACGCTGCAGTATTCGGGCCACTCCGAGTTGTGGCCAGCCGGGCAGGTCGGCATGGGAGACACTGCCTACTCGCGGCGCAGCAGCGTCGTCTTGGTCGATTCGATGTCCAGGCGCATCTCCTCCTCGGCTTTCATCCGGTCCAGCCGGATGGTGCCGGTGTCCGGGTCAACGATCCGATCGAGCTGGGCTAGCATGTGGTCGTCCTGGACCTGCTCAGCGAGGGTGCGCGCCTGGCTGAGCCGATCGATGGCCAGGTCGGGCTCGCCACGCCGGTGCGCCGCCAGACCGTCTTGGACCGCCCTGGCCATCTCGGCTCGGCCGGTGACCACGGCGACCTTGTCGTTGATCACGGTGGCCTCCGCGAGGTCGTCGGTCCAGAACGCCCGGACGCGCGCGTGAACGAAGTCGTTCGTGCTGCCATCCGGCTCGATGTGACTGAACTGCTGCGGAAGCGGTTGCTGGGTGCCGTCGGCACCGGCGTGCAGGAAACTCACCCGGCATGCCAGCTTCTCCTCGCCGACGCGGCCAGGCTCGACCTCGATGCAGATGTGATAGTCGCGGCTCTCCGTCCCCCACGAACCAGTCGGATAGTCACCGGTCAGCGGGCCAGAGTCGACCCGGCGGGCGCTGAGATCCACCAACGTCGGCGCGGTCTGCTTGACCAACCTGACGGTGGCGCCCGCCGGGGTCCACAAGCGCAGCCCGACCTCGGCGACCGCCTTACCCATCGACTCACCCATCAGCGCCCGGAAATCCGCAGCCAAGCCCTCCGGCTCGACCACCAGTTCCACCGTGCCGTGCAATACGGAGGAGATGGTCCGGAGCTCGGCCACCGACCAGTCGGTCCCCACCCCCCGGCAGTCGCAGGTGAACAGCTCCGCACACTCCTGCAACGCGGCGGCCAGCTCATCGGGGGTCTCGTGCTGGTTGCGGCCATCGGTCAGCAGGATGGCGTGCCGGATCGCGCCCTGATGGTCACAGAGCAGCTGACCGGCCAGCCGCAACCAGGCGCCGATCGTGGTACCGCCGTCCGCGCTGAGCCTGCGGAGCGCTTCCTTGGCTTCGCCACGGGTCTGCGCATCGGCCCGCACCAGCTTGCGCTGCGCCGGCCACAGCATCCGGGCCCCGTGCGATCCGGCGACCAGCGCGAACCACACCCCGTCGCGGATCTCGTCGATCGCCACGCCGGCGGCCTGCTTCGCCTTGACGATCTTCTCAGCCGGCGAGCCCATGGAGCCCGAGCAGTCCAGGATGAGGACCTCGGCCGCCTCCGGCGACGGAGCGTTCTCGGTAGCTGCCAGATCCCCTTGGGCATCAACGGTGATCACGGCGTGCACCTCGCGCTCGCCCTCAGCCAGGTACAGATTCTGGTGCACGGCGCCGCGGAACTCCGGTGTGCTGGTCACGACGGTCCTCCTAGTTGGGTTCCGCTGACGGCGGGTCAGTTGACTGGGTCACGAACGGGATCACGACCACCGTGATGTTGTCCCGGCCACCTGAGCGCAGGGCGACATCGACGAGCCGCTGTGCCGCGTTGAGCGGGGCTTCGAGTGCATCCGCGGGGAGGACCGCGGCGAGCTCGTCAGCGTCATCGAGGTAGTTCCACAGCCCGTCGGTGCAGATCACCAGGACGCCGCAACCCTCGGGCTGGATGGTGCGGACGTGCGGTGCGACCTCGATTGCGTCGTTGCCCAGCCAGGCGGTGATGGTGTGCGAGCGCCGGTCGGCGGCCGCTTGCGCTGGGGACAGCTCGCCGGTTGCCAGCATCCGGGCCAGCCACGAATCATCCTCGGTCAGCCGGATCGGCGGTGCCGACTGGGTCGCGGTCTGCGGTATCCAGTAGGCCCGGCTGTCTCCGACCCAGCCGACCGTGATCGCGTCCCCGGCGACGACAGCGGAGACAAGAGTGCAGGCTGGGGCGCTGCTGTCGAACTGGCCGGTACCAGCCAGTTCGGAGACCGCCTTGTCCGCCGCGCGGATGGCCTCCACCGTCGCCGCTGCGGGGGTTTCGTCGGCGCGCAAGGCGGCCATCAGGGTCTCGGCGGCTACCTCGGCTCCGGTCTCGGACGCGTCGTCGGGCCGAGCTGCCGTGGACACGCCGTCGCAGACGACCGCCATGACCACACCGCGCCCCGATGCCCTCAGCGACCCTGCCGATCCCCCCAGACTGCGCAACTCCAGCGCGTCCTCATTGCGGTAGTGACGCCGACCCCGATCGCTGACTCCCGCGGCGATCCCGATATCGACCTCAACCCGGTCCCGCGGCTGTCCGGCCACCCTGGCGCCGCATTGCTCGCAGTACTTGTCGTGTGCGCCGACCGGCTCTGCACACCGAGGACAGCACTGCCCAGGCGTCATTTCCAGCTCCGGTTCCGACACTCGTTGGCCTTGTCGACGTAGGTGATCCGCTCGGCCGCGGTGGGGGCCAGCCGGGCCAGCTTGCGGTACGCCGCCTCCAGCCCGTCACGGACACCGTGCTCGTTGAGCTGGTGACCGAGCAGCGTGTCGGGGATCGGGGGGGTTTGCCCATGGGCCCATGGCCGGTGGGCACATTCCCAGCTCAGGACGGTCTCGAGCACTTCCACGGTCACGAGCGCGCGTCGCTGCTCGTCGAGGTCCAGGGTGGCCAGTTTTTCAGCGGCGGTGAAGAAGTCGACCACCGGCGACTGCGCGGCTACGCGTCCGCGGACCCGGGCCCGGATGGCGCACAGCCGGGCTGTCACCGCATAACGGGAATTGTCCGGCACGGCCTCCATCGCGGCAGCGCTGCCTGCGACGTCGCCGAGCGCAAAGCGGGCCCACGCAAGTCCGAACGCAGCGCTCACATAGGACCGGTCGGTCTGCCACACGCTCACGTAGCCGTGTTCGGCGTCTTTGTCGTCGCCATCGCAGGCCGCACAGAGCGCCAGCGCGAGCTTGGGCGCGGCCTCGCCCGGAAGCGCATCGAGCACCTCCGCAAAAGCCTGCCGGGCGGGTTTCAGGTCGTGGCGGACCAACGACCAGAGCCCCCGATACCAGTCCACCCGCCAATCACCCGGCTGGTGCCGGGCCAGCTCGTCAAGATCCTGGCCCGACTCCGGGCGGCGCAGCTCGATCCGGGTGCGCAACAGCCGCAGGCGCGTCTCCAGCGACGGGTCGGGCAGTGCGGCGAGCACCCGCTCGGTTTCATCCGGGCTCTCCGCGCTGATCGCGGCGAGCAGACCGGCGTGCCGGTCCGCAGGATTGACCTGTGGGTCGGGTAATGCCAGCCCGGCCGCGACGGGGTCCAGCGTCCCCGCGGGGAAGGTGTCCGGGTCGGCTCCCGCCACTCGCAACTCGGGCCCGAACCGGGTCGAGGTGCCGGGGAACGGTCGGCCCGCCTGCGCAGCGCGCACCTCCCGCAACACGCCTTCCAGTTGCTCGGCCATCTCCGCCGCGGAGCCGAACCTGCGCTGCGGATCAGGGTTCGTGGCGCGGCACAACAGCCCGTAGTAGGAGGGATATCGAGCCAGCAGCTCCACTTCGTCCGGGCGTGGGAGGCTGCCCTGGCGGTCGGTGGAGAACCCTGGGAACGGAAAGCTGAGCACCGCCATCATCCGGGCGACGGTGTAGATATCGGTCGCTACCGAGGGGCCGTGAATGGCGATCTTGGGATCCTGAAATCCAGGTTTCCCCCAGACCGGGCTCTCCGCATCGTCGATCCGGCGGACCGCGCCGAGGTCGATCAGCTTGACACCGTTCGGGGAGTGGATCACGTTATCACCAGACAGGTCGCAGTACAGCAGACCACGCTTCTCGTGCAGGTAACCCAGCGCTGCCAACACCTCAAGCCCGAACCCGCAGACCTGGTCCACCGGTAGACCGAGGTCGCCGTCGGGCCGCTCCTGGTAGAGCTGTTTGAGCGACCGGCCGCTCAGGCACTCCATCACGATGTAGTCGATGTTGCTCCCGGTCAGCGGGTGTTGATGCTTGACCACGGTGTGCACGGTGACGATGTTCGGGTGGCTTACATCGGCGAGCGCCGCCAGCTCGTCGACCGCCGCTTGGCGCTTGTCCGGATCGCCGGGGTCGATCAGACCCTTGAGCACCACCCAGCGCGACACCCGGCAGTCCCAGGCCCGGTACACCCAGCCCAGCCCGCCGTGCGCGATCGCGCCCTCCACCTGGAACTGGCCATCGCCGACGAGCAGACCGGGCAGCAGCGGCGGCCGGAAGGAGAACCTGGTCCTGCACTGCGGGCAGAAACCCTCGATCCGCCCGGGCCGGCCATCGCGGGCTCGCCCTACCTGATCGCGGCACCCGGGGTTCGGGCAGAACCGCTTGTGTTCGGGTACCTTCGGGTCATCCAGCACCGGCGCCAGGTGCTCGTCTGCCGAAACTTCGGGCAGCCTGACCAGCGAGCCCCGGCGGGTCCCCCCGGATGTCACCGGGTGCGAGGTCGGTGCCCGCGTGGTGGGCTGGGATGCGTCGGGCCGGGTGGTGCTGGGTCCGGTGGTGCTGGGTCCGGTGGTGCTGGGTCCGGTGGTGCTGGGTCCGGTGGTGCTGGGTCCGGTGGTGCTGGGTCCACTCAGGGCATGCGGCACAGGCTTGCTTGATGGCTGCGCCGCCGTTCCACACCGGGTGCAGTAGCCGTCGGCTCCGATCACCGCGCCGCATCCCGCTGCCGGGCAGTTCATCATGTCCCGCCCTTCTGAGCCACCGGTTCGTTGACCGCGTCCTGATACTCCGCGACCAGGGCGGCTGCCCGAGCCAGCTCGCACGGCGACCGCCACAGCAGCTCGTGTGCCCGCTGGTAGCGCCGCTCAAGCTCGAGGTCCTCGATTCGCCCCAGCCGGGCAGCCTTGGCCCGGTAGGCCCGCAGGCGCCCACGCAGCTCGCCGCGCTCCCGCAAAGGCAGGCCAGCCTGCGCCAGCTCGACCTCGGCCCGCGCCAGCGCCGCGGACGCGTCCGCTTCCAGCGCCGCCAGCTCGGCCGACAGCGGCTGCCAGCGCCCGCGCCGGCACAACTCCCACGCAGCGCTGCGCCGGGGATCCAGCGAATCCTCCAGCCGCGCTGGCTGTTCGGGCCGCGGCACTGGGTGGATCTTGGCTTCGACCCGGCGGCGTTCTTCCGCAATCTCCTGGACCAGGCGTTGTACCTGGATGAGGATGGCGTCAACCCTCTCGAGGCGGCACTGGGCCTGCTGGCGGAGCTCCTCAAGCGCGTGTAGGTCGGTCAGCGCCCCCTCGCAGCGCACGATGAGCCGATCGGCCTCGGTGGCGTCGACGGCACCGTCAACCCAGTGCAGCAGCGGATCGGTCAGCGCGATCCGCCGCACGGTGTCGAGCTGGCCGGCCAGCTGGATGAGCACGGCGGCGGACTGGTCCCGCTGGGCCACCAGACCGAGGTCAGCAGCGAGAGTCTGCGCCTCGCGCAGCAGGGTGCCGCAGCGGTCGAAGCGCGGGCTCAGCTCGGCCCAGACTCGATCGACGGCGGTCACCACCTCGTACACGCCGCCGTACATCGTATGGATCTCGCCCACCAGCTCCGCGACAGTGACCTGGCGGCACGGCGATGACCCATCCACATTGGGCAGAGCCACGCTGGCCCCGGTCACCAATTCCTCGACCTCAAGGAGGTCCGCCCGGGTGGGCCGTGATCGCCGCACCATGATGTCGTGAACTCGCTGCACTACCGATCGGTAGGTTTCGTGGAGCGTCCAGAGCCTCGCCAATCCGCCCAGTACGTCGGCCCGGCGGGCGCGCGTCACTCCTTCCATGGCGGTGTTGTCCAGTAACTGGCGCCCGAGATGGCCGTCCAGGTTGATCAGGCTCTCGAGAATGGCCTGCTGCTCGGTCGCGAGCCGTGCGGCGGCTGCATTTCCCTCTGCTGCGGTGAACGTCGTCATCGCTAGTCTCGGTATTGTGGTTTCGGTGATGGCGGTAACAGACCCAGGATGTTTGCCAGCCAGCGCTGATAGCTAGCCTGCCACCGGCCGTCCTGGGTGCGACGCTCCAGTACTGCGTTAACGAACCGCGCCAAGTCCGGATTAAGGCGGTTTATCGCAACACCATAGGGTTCCTCGCTGAATCTCGCGCCGACGAGCTCTGTCTGTGGGTCCTGTACGGCCATACCGGCCAGCAGGGCGTCGTCGGTGGATACCGCGTCGACCTCACCAATCTGGAGCAGGGCCAGGCAGTCCGTCGTGGCGGACACTGCCACGGGGATCGGCTTCGACGAGTAGGTCTGGATATGCTCCAGCGCCGTCGTCCCGCGGGCCGCGCAGACGCGCTTGCCCCCCAGCTTGTCCATGCCGTCGATGCCGGAGCCACGGTTGACCAGCACCCGCTGCCCCGCTTCAAAATACACGACACTGAACTCAGCGTCTTGACGGCGCTTACAGGTGACGGTGATCGTCGAGACAACCACGTCAACGTCTCCCGACATCGCAGCGGTGACCCGGTCGGCCACATTCAATGGCCGGAACTGCACTTTCTCCCGGTCCCCGAAGATCGCCTGGGCGATGTCACGGACCACGTCGATGTCAAATCCTTCCCACTTCAGTTCGCTGTTGCGGACGGCGAACGGGTTGGCGTCCCGATTGACGCCGGCAATCAGGAAGCCTCGCTGGGTGATGCGGGCCATAGCGGAACCAGCGGGCATCTGACCGGGTGCGGGCAACGGACCCGACGGGCGCAAGCTCGCCCGGGGATTGCACTCCGGCTCGGGGGCCGCCGGCCCGGGCGCCGGGGTGGCACCCGAAGAGATCGACGCCTTCTCTGTCGCCACCGGGGCCGAGGCACGCTGATTCGACTCTTGGCAGCCAGCCGTGGCGGCCAGGACGGCGGCCACCAACACCGGGCCCACCCACACCCGGCCCACCCACACCGGGCACAGGATCGCGAGTCGAGTACTCATCGGTACTCCTCCAGCCGCTGCCGGACTCCCAACGCCACCCCGACCGCCGCGGCCAGCGCCAGGACGCCGGTACTGATGGACAGCCAGGTGAGCCACCAGCCCTGGGCGTGCTGGATGTCGCCGGTGAACGCCGCGCGCTCGCGGGCGATGGCATTGGACACCGTCTGGTCGAGCTCTTTGAACCTCGCGGCGGCGGCGCCGGCCGCGGCCGTGGTGTCGGCCCCGTCCTTGACCTCTTTCTGGACTTCCTCGTGCGCTGAGCTGTAGTTGCGGGCCGCCGCCTCCCCATCGGCTAGATCCACCTGGTCGGGATCGAATCGTTGGGCGTCACCCAGGCGTGCTTGGACCAGCTGCATCTGTTTGTGGAAGTCCTCTTCAGTCGCGGTACCGGTGCTGGACACCAGCCGGTTGGTCTCGATGGCGCGCGCCCGCAGTGCCGCGATCTGCGCCGGTCCCAACAGGTCGGATACGGCCTGGCTATGGCGGTGGGCGCTGCCCAGCGTGGTCGCCGAGGCCACCCCTGCGGTTGTCCACCACAGCAGACCCACGACCACCGCCCCACTCGCGGCAACCAGGCCGAAATTCACCACTCGGTGGGTCCGCCGGTACACAAACACCTGGGCCCAGATCAGCCCTCCCAGGCTTGCCGCGCCGGCGGTGAGTGCCACCACGGGCAGCGAACCGGCCCGCTGGTAGGCGGTCTCAAGCCGGGTGGCCTGCCGCCGCTGGAGGTCCGCTGCCTGGGGCAGGATGGAGTTCTTCATCAGCTCCGAGGCGAGACCGAGGTAGGCCCTGCCGGCTGCGGTATTGCCTTGACGGTTGTTTGCCCGCACCCGTTCGACGTAGCCGGTGTAGATCGGCAGCTCCCGGCTGATATCGGCAATCGGGTCACCGGTTTCTCGTTCCTGACTGGTTTGAGCGGCGGCCTCGCGCAGGCTGGTTGCCGCCAGATCCCGGTCCTGGATGTACTGCGCACGCAGCTCGGGGGGTTCAGCGCCGCCGGACAAGAACGCGAGCGCGACGGTGGCATCCGCATCCGCCAACGACCGGTACAGGGTGGTCGCATTCGCGTTGAGCGGCGCGAGATGCTCCGCGATCTCACGGGTGGTATCCGCTCGGGAGTACGCGGCGAGTCCGGCGACACTCCCGGCCAGCAAGATTCCGATGACGAGGATCATCCGGGCTACCCGCAGCTTGCCGGGCGTGGTGCCCGATTCAGCGATCAGTCGGTCGATGCGTCTTTGGCGGCGGCTCAACGCCGAAGGTCCGACTGGCGGCGCCAGCGTGGTCTCGATGGCTTGTTGCCTTGAGTACATTGCGGATCTCCAGTCTTGACCGGCAATGCTTAGTAGAGCGTCCTCCACCATCCATCGCCAGAGGGCAGCCCGTGCCGTCGCTGGTAGTCAAGCTGGCAGTGCCGGGTTAGCGTGGTTCGATGAGCGGGCCACGTCAGCCAACGCGCGGACTGGTGGTGACCTTCATGGGCCACCGGGTAGCCGCACGGTGCCCGGGCGCCCCGCCGTTCACCTTCGGCCGGGGCAGCGACCGCATACTGCAATTCGGGCATGACAATGTCAATGGTGGACCTGACTTGGACATCTCCCGTAACGCGGGCTCAATTCATGACAACCAGGGGCTGTGGGTGCTCTGCAATGACAGCACCAGCCGTCCCTTCGATGTGATCGTGCGGGGCGTGTCGAACCCGCTGCCCGCGCAGTCACGGTGGGCGATCGGCCCGCCCGACCTGGAGATCAGGATCAGCGGAGCAGCCGGGCGGTATCTGCTGGGGGTTAATGTCGACGATCCTCGACCGGCGGTGCTGGAGCACCCGAAACCTGGTGATGACACCACCCGCCCGCTGCGAGAGCTGACAGATCGTGACCGGTTGCTGCTCGCGGCCAAGTTCCTGGCACTGCAGGATCCCGGCGAAGCGGTCGGCAATCGGGAAGCGGCCCAGTACGCATCTTCCGCCCGGCCCCAAGAGGAAGCGGTCACCGCCAAGGCCGTCGAGGACTGCGTTGGGCGATGGTGCAAGAAGTTGCAAGAGCTCAACGTCATCGGGATCGGCGGCCGCGACAACATCAACCAGTTGGGCCGGCAGTTGCTCGCCTGGGGACTACTCCGCCAAGAGGACCGCAAGCTGCTCCGCGGCGGCTGAGATATTGCGCCCAGGGCCTACGAACCGGGCGATGTCCGGGTGACGAACATCGACTGAGGCCGGGGCCCTCAATGGTGGCTCCGGCTCCCGTCGCAGAAGGGAACCGCGGGTCATGGTCAACAAGAATGTGGGCGTCGGCTTCGGCGTGGTCTACGTGTTGGTCGGCGTGGTGGGATTTTTCCTCACCGGGTTCAGCGGCTTCGCGAGCATGACCGGCCCGACGTTGTTCGGTTTCATGCTCAATCCGCTGCACAACATCGTGCATATTCTCGTCGGCGCGCTGTTGATCGGCGGCGGCCTTGCCTCTATCGCGATCAGCAAGCGGGTCAACACCACGGTGGGCGCGGTGTACTTCCTGGTGTTCGCGGTGGGCATCGCGCTGCAGGGCTCCACCGCGAACATCCTCGCGCTGAACCTGGCGGATCACGGGCTGCACCTGATCAGCGCAATAGCGCTGGTGGCCGTGGGGCTCGCCGCCGACCGCACCGCGGCATTGCCGGCGTACCAGCGCCGGTAGGCATGGTCATACCCGGTAGTGAGGTCAGCGGTGGCGGGCGTCCGGTCAGGTTCGATGCATGTCGGCCTGCGCCACGCTGGCCTCATCCGGTGCTGCGCGCAATGCCCGACGGCGGCGAACGCGGAGTTCCAGCACGGCAAGGATGAGGGCCAGGCATACCCAGCCCGTTGCGGTGAGCAGCGCGGCGGCGATGGCGCTCTGGTAATCGCCGCGATATGCCAGCACTGCGTAGAACACCGCTGCCATCATGGCCGTGCCAATCGCCGATCCGATCCGCTGCCCGGTCTGCAGCGCTCCGGCCGCGGCACCACCCATCCGGGTGGGCACACACTCCAGGGTCAGCGTGACGTTCGGGGAGATCACCGCGCCGCCGCCGATACCCGCCACCAGTAGTGGCAGCGCCACCACCCACCCTGCCGAGGCAGTCGGCACGGTGTCGAGAACCACCGCGGTGGCAGCCAACCCGACTGCGACACCGGCCAGGCCCACCACCGTCAACCAGCGTCCGCACCGTTCCACCAGCCGGCCGGCCACTGCTGCTGACACCGCCGACCCGAGCGCGAAGGACGTCACTGCGAGCCCGGACTGCAGCGGCGTGTAGCCCAGCCCGCGCTGGAAGTACAGCGCGAACACCAGCCAGATCCCACTGAAGCCGACGAAGTACACCAGCCCCAGCGCAGCTCCCGCCGGGTAGCCGGGCGTACTGGACAGCAGCCGGGTGTCCAGCAACGGCGGCCGGTCGCGCCGCAGCATCCGCTGCTCCCACCAGAGGAATAGCGCGACCAGCAGCGGTGCCAGCGCAAAAAGCCACCACAGCCGGCGCAGCCCCCCGTCTTCGACCAGGACCAGCGGCAGCAGGAGGCACAGCACACCGGCACCCAGCAGCAACGCACCGACCACGTCGATCTGTGCTGCCACCGGCCCCCCGCTGCGCGGCCGCGAGGGCACCAGTCGCCACGCTGCCACGAGCGCGACCAGTCCGATCGGGACGTTGACATAGAAGATCCAACGCCAGCCCTGCTGCTCCCCCGCCGCGGCGAGGATGAGACCGCCGAGCACCGGGCCGACCGCGGTGGACAACCCGATGGTGGCGCCGAGGATGCCGAACGCCCGGCCCCGCTCCGCGCCCCGGAACAGCACCTGGATCAGCCCCGAGTTCTGCGGGGTGAGCATCCCCGCAGTAAGACCCTGCAGCAGCCGCGCCGCAACCAAGAGCCCCGCGCTGGGGGCTGCTCCGCACAGCGCGCTGGCCAGGACAAACCCGGTCAGGGCGAGGAGGAACATCCGTCGGCGGCCCAGGGCATCTCCCAGCCGCCCGCCCGCCACCAGCACCAGCCCGAAGGTGAGCGCGTAGCCCGTGACCACCCACTGCGTCTGCGCCACCGACGCACTCAGGCTGCGCTGAATGGAGGGCAGCGCAACGTTGACGATGCTGACGTCCAGCAGGCTCATGAAGCCCGCCAGTTGGGTGACCGCGAGGGCGCGCCAACGCTGTGGGTGTTCTCCCGCGGGATGACTAGGCGCGGGGTGACTAGACGCGGGGTGACTAGACGCGGGGTGACTAGACGCAGGGTGACTAGACGCAGGGTGACCAGCAGGGCGGTCACCTGCCGCGGCGGCAGCGTCGTCGGCGTCGGCGCGAATTCTCATCGCCTTATCTTGCGGGTCCGCCGTAGGATCCGCGGCGTGAGAGGGTGCCGGTGACCCAGAGCGCTACGGCGACTGATGAGGTACGCCGGGCATTCGCCGCCGGCACGACGCTGGACCTCGCCGGTGCCGACGTGCCTGCCACGCTGCTGGCCGGGCTGCTGGCCGGAACAGCACCGCCTACCGAAGGGCGGATTCCCGCACTGCGGTTGACCGGCGCGGTCGTCCGCGGCCCGTTGCAGCTGCCCGGAGGGGCAGTCACCGCGCTGGTCGAGTTGACCGGCTGCACATTCGACCAGGAGATCGACCTGTACGCCGCTGAACTGGCCGGTTGGCGCATGACCCGCTGCGAGTTGCCCGGTCTGCGGGCAGCCAACGTCCGGGTCCGCAGCGAGCTGGCCCTGGAGAACTGCACCGTGACCGGGCCGGTCGTGCTGCCCGACGCCCGGATCGAGGGACCGCTGCGGCTGATCGGCACCCGGCTGGACGCTCCCGGCGGGCACGCCCTGGTGGGAGTCCGGCTGGTGGTCCGGGGGGTGCTCGACGCCCGCCGACTGCAGGTGGAGGGCGAGGTGCGACTATCCGGCGCCCGGGTGGACGGCAATATCGACTTCCGCGGCGCGCACCTGTCCCGCCCCGGCGGTGACGCGCTGGAGGCCTCCGGGGTGCAGGTCGGTGGCAACCTGCGCTGTGACCGGGGACTGCGCAGCCAGGGACGGGTGGTGTTGGCCGGCGCCTCCGTCGCCGGGAATGCAGTGTTCTCCGGGGCAACCTTGCAGGGCACCACCAATCCCGACGACCCCGCGGTGCTCGTGCTGCCCCGTGGTCGCGCCGATCCCAGTGCGGCCCTGGTGGCCGACCGCCTGAGGGTGAACGGCAACCTGGTGCTCGACGCGGGATTCACCGCCACTGGCACCATCCGGCTGACCAGCGCACGGGTCGGGGGCTACCTGCGGCTGTCCGGCGCCACGCTGGGCGGCCCGGTCGAGCCGGTCCCGGACAACGGTGATCAGCCACGGCCGGTGCCGGTCGCGTTGGCCGCGGACGGGATCGAGGTATTCGGCGATCTGGAGGCACGGGGATCTGTTCCGCGCGCTGCGCAGTCGGAAGGAAGCGGTCCGCTGCGGGCACATGGTCAGGTCCGGCTGGTCGGCGCGCAGGTGCACGGCAGCGTGAGCCTCACGGGTGTGGCGCTGCTCGGTCCGGGCTTGGACGTGCTGTTCGCCGACCGGCTGCGGGTCGGTGGAGCACTGTTCCTGCGCGGGGTGACGGTATCGGGCTCGATCCGGCTGCACCACGCCCATATCGGCTCGACGCTGGATTGCACCGGGGCCCGGCTCGAGGCGCCACGATGCCGGCCGGATGGCTCGACCAAAGCGTCGCTCGACGCCCGGGCCGCCACGATCGGCAAAGACCTCTTCGCCAGCCGCGGATTCACCGCCGCCGGCGGAGTCCGGCTCAGCCTCGTCGACGTGTCGAAATCGGTGAACTTCACCGGCGCCCGGCTCGGTGGGCCCGGCAAGGGCGTCTCGGCGCTGCGCGCGCGGGGAATGACGTGCCAGGAGCTGCGGCTGCGCTTTGCCCAGCCGCCAGGTGCTGCTGGCCAAGCAGCGACACTGGCACACCGAGCGCGGGCGAGCCGGTCGGATCTGGGGTTGGCTGCAGGAGTGGACCGTCGGCTACGGTTACCGGCCGTGGCGAGCGACGTGCTGGCTCGCGGTGTGCTGGCTGCTCGGGTCGCTGTGGTTTTCCTACCATCAGCTGCCCCGGCTCGACACCGGCCAGGACCCCTCGTGGCAGCCGGTGATCTACGCCGCGGACCTGCTGGTCCCGGTAGTCAACTTGGGCCAGGACGGGCTGTGGCGGACCTCTGGCTTCTCCGCTTGGGTGGCCAGCTTGTTGACTGCGGTCGGCTGGCTACTGCTGTCCACCGGAGCCGCGGGAGCCACCCGCATCCTCACCCGCCGCTGATCTCACGGCGGACTCACCTGACAACCAGGAGCATCGCGCGACATGCCTCGCTCAGCTGTACTGCTGGTCTTATTCGGGCTCGTCGCCGGGTGCTCGATCGGCGGCCAGGGCACCCCGATCGGCGCTGGGGTGCCCACCCAGGTCCCCGGTAGCTCAATAGGTCCACGGCCATCCTCGGCTGCACCCGGGGTCCGGGTCGATGTGGTCGCTGCGGGGTTGGAGCACGTGTGGGATATCGGATTCCTCCCCACCGGCGCGGCGCTGATCACCGAGCGCCCCGGACGGCTTCGTCTGCTGCCCACCACCGGACCCGGCACCCAGGCCGTCGAGGTGGCCGCCGACCTCGATGACGTCTTCGTCGCCGGGGAGGGCGGCCTGATGGGGCTGGTCGTGCATCCCGACTTCGCCCAAACCCGCCGGTTCACCACCTGCCAGACCCACCAGCAGGCCGGCCGGCCGGTGGATGTCCGGCTGGTCACCTGGGAGCTGTCCCCCGATGGGGCCAGGGCCCGCCGGGTGGTTGACCCGCTGGTCGCCGGCCTGACCTTGAATCCCTCCGGTAGGCATTCCGGATGCCGTCCCACCATTGGGCCGGACGGCTACCTCTACGTGGGCACCGGGGACTCGGCAACGGCCACTGTGGCTCAGGACCGCACCAAACTCGGCGGCAAGGTGCTCCGGATCGATCTGCGTACTGGCGCTCCGGCACCCGGCAATCCCTTCGCCGGCTCACCGAACGCCGCCGAACGGCTGGTGTTCACCTACGGCAATCGCAACGTGCAGGGCGTGACGGTGCAGCCGGGAACCGGTCGGCTTTTCGCCGCAGAGCACGGCCCGGACGTCGACGACGAGATCAACCTGCTCCGGCCTGGGGCCAACTACGGCTGGGACCCCTCCCGTGGCGGCACCCGCAACGGCTATGACGAGAGCGTGCCGATGACCGACCTGCAACGCTTCCCGGATGCCGTCCCCGCAGTGTGGCGCTCCGGCGGCGCTACCGAGGCGATCTGCGGGGCCGCCTTTCTCACCGGTGAGCAGTGGGGTGACATGCAGGGCCTGCTCGCGGTCACCGCGCTGAAGGGCGCCAAGCTCCTGCTGATGCGAGTGGCCGCGGATGGAGCCGTTACCGAGGTCGGGCGACTCCCGCAGCTCGAGGACAGCTACGGCCGGCTCCGCGCGGCGCGCTCGGGACCCGACGGCGCGCTGTACGTCACCACCAGTAACGGCGACGACGACAAGGTGCTCAGAATCGCCCCAGTCGGCTGATTCCGGTGTGACATCGCTTCGCTGGCCGCCAAATCTTTCGTCCGGAAATATTTCATGGCAACGGCTGGTAAACCTTCTGCGCATCGGCGGCAGCGTCGGTACGGTCGATGGTGGTGAATTGGCAGCGCGGAATCCGCTGCCGGGGTTTCCACCGACGAGGGAGTTGCAATGCCGACCGACCCGGCCAACATCCGGACCGCGATCGTCCTGCAAGGAGGAGGGGCGCTGGGTGCCTACGAGCTCGGCGTGCTTAAGGCCATCTACGACCAGCGGCCCGGGTTCAAGCCAGCAGCGGTGGCGGGTATCTCGATCGGTGCCGTGACCTCCGCGGTGCTCGGCGGTGCTCGGGACGATCCCATCGCCACCCTGGAGACACTGTGGCGGGACAAGTTGACGGTGCTCCCCCGGGTACCCGGCTTCCCGGCGGCGACGATCCCGTTCATGCCGCGCGAGATCGAGCGTTCCCTGGCGGCGCTGGGAAACCCTGGCATGTACGGGCTGAACTCCGGGATGCTGTTCGCGCCGTGGGCGAGTACGAGTATCTACGAGACGGGACCGCTGCGCCGCACGCTGGCCGAGCTGGCCGACCTCGATACGCTCAACCATGGCTCCACCCGGGTGATCGTGGGGGCTATCGATCTCGAGACCGCGCTGATCAGGTATTTCGACAATGCCGAGCACGATCTCACTTTCGAGCATGTGGTGGCCAGCGGCAGCCTCCCACCGAGTTTTCCCATGACCGAGGTCGACGGACATTGCTACTGGGACGGCGGCCTGTTCGCCAATACCCCGCTCAGCCCGGCCATCAATTTCCTGGAATCGTGCGAGCCGGACAATCGCGCTATCCACCGGGAACTGATCGTGGTCCAGCTGTTCCCCATGGATGCTCCGCTGCCTCGCACCCTGCCTGACGTCCTCAACCGGATGGTGCAACTCCAGTACACCAGCCGGATCAGGTTGGACGAGAAACTCTTCAACAAGATCGACAAGGTGATCAAGCTCATCCAGCGCGTCGACGCTGAACTCCCGGCCGATAGCCCGTTACGTGCGGACAAAGATTACCAGAGCATGTTGGATCACCGGCGGATCGACAGCTTCACTGTCATCGAGGCCAAACTCGATCACGACCTGACCAATGCCAGCGATTTCTCCCGGTTCTCGGTCGAGGCCCGGATCCAAGCCGGCTACGACGACGCCAAACGCCAAGGCGTGGACTGGCCTTCGGCGAGCGCTCCGCCAACGCCCGAGGCACCGCCAGAGCCCAAGCCACCGCCAGAGCCCGAGGCACCTGAGCCCAAGGCACCGCCAGAGCCCAAGGCAGCGCCCCGACGCCAGGCAACCCCTCGGCCTGCCACGCGTAGGCGCGCGCCGGCCCGGCCACGCCCAGAGACCCCGTCGTAGCCGCCCGGGCATCTCCCCCACAGCATCGGAATGCCACAGCCGGTGAGCGCTCGATTTCATTATGCTGTAATATCAGTGCTCAACGGGCGCATTCATACTGGAAAGGTGGTCGCCGGTGAGGGGTAAGAAAATTGATAGGACGGCGGTGTTGCGAGACCTGCAGACGATCGAGGAGGATGATTACGACGGCTTTGTGCTTCTCGTACAGGCAGCTCGCAACAGGCACGCCACATTCGATCCGAATTTGCCGGTTTGGGAACTAGCTCAGCGTCTGGGCATAATCGTGGATTGTAATCGTGGCGGCGTACCGGAATTGGATGAAGAAATGCGAGATTTCGTAAGGGACAGCAGCAATGTGGACGGCTCAGATAAGCGGCCTTATGTGAAGGGCCGGCATTAACACGTCAGCGATGTCCTCGCACACCAGGTAAGCCACTGGCCGCAAGGTCGGCGTCCCACGGCGGCACTTCGTCGTAGGCCCAGCGTTCGTGTGCCTCTGGCTAGCGCTGTGCCGCGTTAATTCTTCGGGGGTCCGGGCTGCGCCATCACGACAATCATCCATATCGCCTCCCGACAGCGACAATCATCCATGTGGTCGTTCGAGAGGGCCTCCCGACGACGACAAGCATCCATGTCGTCGGCCAGGCGGGTCTGCACATCCGGTGTACGCACCGGATCAGGCAACGGCAGACACGCTTGAGAACACCTCGTACTCAGTGCCTCCTGCGCCACCACTGCCGGGCTGTAAGCAGGATCCACCCCCGGAGAAACCAGCACCAGCACAACACCGCAACACACAGCAGAACTCGTCTTGCGACCCGCATAGCAACCCCCTGCCAGCGATCTACCACCCATACACAGCATTGAGTATAGGACAGTGAAAGTCTATGGATCGGCGTGACGGGCGTCCACTACATCCATCACGGGGCCTAGCTCCTACAGAGTCGTTCCGACACGCGGGGTGTACTACACCGCCGACCTGTCCTTACGGATGATTTGTAGACACCAGTGAGCCGGTCTACGTGAACATGGATATCTGTTTCCTCGAAAAACTTCGCGGCGGACACCACCCTCGAATGATTCGTCCGTCGATCGTCGGTGCCCTCACCTTCGCCGGAAGCGGCTACCGCAGCACAGGCGCTCGGAGGGTCCGTGCGTACAAGCTGGGTGGGCGATACTTGGATCGAACCAGTGACCTCTTCGGTGTGAACTGTCGGCAACGGGGTTGCTGGAGTCATTCGCGCACGTCAGGCGGTCTCGTGGGGACCGCTGTAGTCCGCTGAGGGCGCCACGGTTGCTGTACTTTGCTGTTGTACAGCTATGGACCGCCGCCAGGGGAGGCGGCCCGCGCGCCGTCTGCGGGGACTAGGCGCGGAATCCTGGGGTCGTACTGGGCGAAGGGAAACACTGGGTCAGAACGCGTAGCTTCGGGCGGACGGTGGCCCGTCGTCAGTCGCGTTCTCTACGCGGCGACGGTGACGGTGATCGCTTGGGGGACGACCTTCTCCTCGGGGACGGGCTCGCCCGAATCGTGCAGGTCGTCAAGGTAGAGGCGGATCGCCTCCTCGGCGTTCTGGATGCACTCGACCACGGTCTCCCCTTCGGTGATGCACCCAGGCCGGGCGGGCACCGTGACGGTGTAGCCGCCGTCGTCGGGGTCGGGATCGAGCAGGATCGTGTAGGTCGCCATCCCACGCATGACAGCAGATTACAACAGACCCGGAAGCTCATCGCCAGCGATCTCTGCGGACTTGAGGATCGCCGCGAGCGTCTTCGGCTTGAGAATCCGGCCAGCGTGGACCGGGACCACAACTCGTGCTCCGGCCCGCTCGGGGTGAACCATGATCACATGTGAACCGGATTGACGGCTCGTGGTCCACCCCGCGCGGTGCAGCGCGCGGAGCAGATCAGCGCTGGTGACGCGAGGCGCTCAGGGCATGTGGGCGCACGGTACTGAACCACCGGGCTGTCTCGCCGCCCGGACCGGCCGAGTGTGGCAAGTGCGGGGCGGGATGCCCCGTGGGCCTGGTCACAGGCTGCTGGACAGCGACGGGCTACCCCTTGCGCAGGCGCACGGACCAGCCGCGGGACCTGGTGTCGTGCTGAATGAGCAAGTGAGATCAGAGTCGGCGTACCTGTGCCACGCTTCTCGTCGATCTCGATGTGCACCCCCGCGAGGTCATGCGCATCCCCCGCCACGCCCAGATCGCCGTAACCATGGAGATCTACGCCCAAGCATCATCCGAAGCCACCCGCGCCGCGCTGAAGCGACTGGGAGACAGCCTCCATGGATAAGCTACTGCTGTACTTCGTTGCTGTACTGGAGCGAATCCGTGGCCGCAAGATCGTTCATCAGGGCCCTGACCTGGGTGGGCGATACTGGGATCGAACCAGTGACCTCTTCGGTGTGAACGCTGATTTGCCGTGGGTCCGCGTGCCCGGGAGTGTCATCGCGTGCCGCTGAACTGCGGCGACGTGCCGGTGTGTATCGGCCCGTGCGTTCTGGTTGTGTCGCTTCCGCTGACGACTTGCTGACGATGATCACGTTAGCGCCAGTCTGGGAGGCTGCGCCCGTCGCTTTTGGCTCCCGAGGTGCTGTGCCGCTCCCGGCAGCGGCCCACCCGCCTCGGGTTGATCGCGAACACCTGATACCCGTTTGGGAGCCTGCCATATAGCGCGGACTTGGGCGGGACGCCAGGTGAAGGAGCACCGACGTGCTGAATGAAGCTGACATCCACCCAGGGCCGGCGAGGCAAACGCAGCTGCGAAGACCATTGGGAACCGATGCTCTATCCCCTGAGCTACGAGGGCCTGCTTTGTACATCCGCCCAGCATGCCGGGCAAGTGTCGGTCCGTTGGGCTCGCACTGGCTGCCTCGCTCCCGACGGCCTGTGCTGCACGCCTTGCGGCCGGCTTCCGCCCACCCCTTGACGCGCGGTGCCGATTGTACGGATGGTGATGCGGCGGTCACCCCTGTGGGGAAGGGAGCGGGGTGACGGGAATCAACGCGCATAGACGCTTGGAACATTGGGCGTCGATCAAGAGCCTGACCTGCATCGACGTGCTTCGTCCCTTACGGGACGTTGTGTTGGACACAGCGAGCCTGGTCGGCGCTACGCTGATCCGGGGCCTGCGAGTGTGATGTGGGAGATGAGCCCAAGCTGTGTGGGCCGATCTTGTAAGCTGAGGTCGTACTGTGCCAGCTAGCGAGCATGGACCACGCGACGGGAAGGAGCCTGATGTCGACGCCCCTCGGGTCGCCGGTGAACGAGGTCATTCTGTCGATCGCGTTCCCGCGAAACGAGGCGCTATCCGGGCCTTTCTTGGGAGCAACCGTCGGAGATCTGCTTAACAAATTCCCTAAGGTCGAGCAGCAAGCGCCATATGAGATGCCCCTGGAGTTTCCACTCGCGAAGGGAACTCTCGGTGTAACTTCTCCTCAAGGACAGTTTGTCTTCTCGATGCAGCCACCAGAGCCTCGGTATTGGTTCCTTTCCGACGACGAAATCGGGTTGGTTCAGCTTCAGTCTAACTACTTGGCATATAATTGGAGACGTAAACACGAAACTCAGAAATATCCTGGCTACGAGCTGCTAGCGGAGACTTTCCGGTCGTTAAAGGAAGGGCTCTCCTCGACTTTGGAGCGTGCGGGCCGCAAGCCAGTGCAGCCTTCACAAGCTGAGCTGACGTATATTAATATTATATCCCCGAATGAACTATGGTCATCGCACAGAGAGATGACTCGAATAATCGATCTGCGATTCCCTGAATTGACACAGGCTGAACAGGTGGGCCTAAGATACTCCAAAGAAATCCTTGATGAGCGAGGGAGTTTCGTAGGTCGAATACATGTATTAGTCCAGCCGGCTGTAAATCTCGTTTCTGGCGGGCCGGTCATTAACTTGACTATTATTGCCCGAAGTGGAACATTGGATGAAGATGAGCCGGAATCGTATTCTACTTTTATGCAGATGGCTCATGATCGGATCACTGACTCGTTCAAGTCGCTGACAACTGACGATGCTCGTCGAGTTTGGGGTATCGAGTGACAATGGCGGTTTCTTGCCCAGTGATCGAGGATGGATCGAATCAGTCGTCGACTCTTCGAGAGACGCGGCCTGTTGGCGACGATAATAGTGCGGCTAGCGTCGTCTTTCTACCAACAGGGCCCGCGCCTTGGCTGAAGTCTGTGCGGTTACGGCTCGCAGTCTCTGCAGGAATGAGTCCCGTGACGGATCTTCATGTTGTGGAGCGCGCATTCAGCTTCCTGGCAGCGCTGCCAGGCTGGATCCCTCAGCCATTCGTTGCAGTCGGAGATTCAGGGATTGTCGATATTGAGTGGGAATCGAGCGAGGGTGATCTGACGATTAGTTTCTCGGCATCGAGCGATGACGTATCGTGGCTTGGGGCGGATGACACGGAATGGGAAGGACCTTTTGGGCCCACTCCTGAACTCGCTTCCAGACTGCTCGCAGTCTCTCGCCCGTGAGCAGGTGGAGTCCTTCGCATGCAGCTCGACGATGACTCTCCGATAAGCGATGACTGCATAGCGTTCAGATTGGTCAGGCCCGACTGGATCACTCCGGATAGGCCATCGTCGGCAGCTTTTCAAGATCACCCTGACGACGGGCAAATGTCTGTCTTCCTGAGTGACGGAATCGCGGATGCAGGATGCCTTCCCGAGCAACTCGTCACTGAGCTCCCCGGCTATAAAATCTGTCGCCTGACAGTTGGAGAGCTGCGAGAGTTGGGTGAAGTTGTAACCCGCTCAAAAAGCGATTTCTTTCCCGGTCACGCCAACTGCAAAAACGCTAATGGCGACCGTTCAGGGTCAGTTCGAAAGAAGCTTGCGAAACGAGTAAAATGGCTTGAATTGGATTAGACGATGCATGTTTTGAGATAAGAAAAATAGAAGTCTAAGGTCAGTTTCGATGGGTGGGGCTCCGAGGGCTTCAACGACACATCTAATCCCGTTTAACCGGCAGGACTCGAAGCCCGTAGCCTTGTGATGCCCGTAGCCTTGTGATCCGTGAGGCTTATTCACAGCCCTTCCGCGAGCCTGCATCTCCGCAGCTCAGACGGGATCCAAGGAGATCATCTTCTAGCCTGCGCATAAGCCTCTTCTCAACGGTCCGTGCTGGTACCGGAAGTTTACGGTTGTTTCGGGTAGGTAAAGGGTGGAGATGATCATGAAATCGGTCTCCTCGGCCGCCGGACATGAGGGCGAAGCAACGGGACCAGACGGCCGCGCCGTGGGACTCACGGGTGGACATGAGGGTCGCGAGATGCCCGACTTTTCCTGACCTGGTTGATAGGCCTGCAGGTGGCAGACGGCCGACCGTTTCTGACCTGCTGGTTTGTGCTTGTTGTGTCCTGTTGCGCCCTGATGGGACTTGACGTCTGACGGCCTGTGTACGGCCTGATCTTGGGCCTGCCGCGAGACGGAGAGGTAGAGCGGGTATCTCGTCGCGTCGGCGAGCTTGTCTTGGAGCGGATCGGGGGCAGACATCCAGATGGAGCACCCAACGGCTGAACGATCTGGATGTCTGCCCCCGATCCGCTACACCTTCGGCGTCGGCGTGACGGGGTACCCGCGCACTTGGTGACCCACCACTATCTGGTCTTTGAAGCCATCCCGGAGCGAGGCCCGCCGGAGGCACCTGTGTTTGGTCTAGAGCTTGGGAACCCTCAATTGATGCCCTGGTACACGGACTGACGTGCGGTTGCCGGTAGTCAGGGGTGGCCCCTGGTGACCGTGATTGACCCTGTCGTGTGGCACGCGTGTGGCACGTGGGTGCTGCGCTGTGGGCGATGCGGAAAGGCTGATGGGGGGTGCGGCGTGTGTGTGATCAGGTTGGTGCGGGCAGCTTTGGGGGGACTGCTGCGGTGTTTTGCGGTCTTGCTGTCCGTTGTGGGGGTTTCGGCAATCCCTAGGCCCCGTGCTGGATGCTGCCGCTTCATTGCCGGGGGGCAGCCTCCCTGGTGTGAAATGTGTGTTGGGCTTAGGTGCTGACATCGGGCGAGTCGGTCATGGTCGTGCTGAGGGCGTCGGAGCTGCTGCGAGACGCCGGTGCGCCGGGGCGGCAGGCCGGGGCGGACGCTGGGTGGTGGCGCTGTTCGCGCTGTTGCTGAGCGCGGTTGTGGTTGGCGTCCTGCCGGGGGTCCCGCCCGCTTCGGCGGATCCAGGCCCTTCGGATTCTGCGATGACCAAGTCGGGAACAAACGGGCGAGTTTGGGCATCTGAAGGTGACGGTCAGCCAGACCAAGAACCTGATCAACCAGATGATCACCGTGTCGTGGAGCGGCGGTGCGCCGACGACGCCGTATGCCGAGTTCAGTAGAAACTTCCTGCAGATCATGCAGTGTTGGGGCGGCGCTGTGCGCCACGACAGGAGTGATGTACAACTACACCCAACTCAGTGACGACGTCGCCCGTAACCAGGTACGTGCTGGCAGCTCGCCGGGCTTGGCGCTGGTGACCAACCCCATCCCACCCGGGCAGGCGTCGGCAAATCATCCGCTGGTCTATGCACCCGTGGGATTATCCGGACTGGCTATTGCCTTCAACATCGATCGCGCTCCGCCCGAGCCCGACAATCCCAACGATCCGAATTCCCTTACCCCTGCGCAGAAGCTAAACGGTGAGCGGTTCCCTTCGATGAAGCTCACGCCCCGGCTGGTGGCCAAGCTGCTCACCCAGTCCTACCAGAGGGCGGTGCAGGTTGTGCCGGACGCCATGAAGAACAACCCGCTGGGTTTGCTGCTCGATCCCGAGTTCCTCGACCTCAACCCCGACTACAAAGGATCCATCAATTCCTCGACGCCGCCGCCGGGGCCGGATGCGCTGGTGCAGCTAGGCAGCGCGGACGTCACCAGGCTGTTGTGGAGCTGGCTGCAGGCCGACCCTGATGCCAGCGCGTTCCTCGCCGGCACGCCCGATCCGTCCGGAATGGTGATCAACCCCGCTAACCTGAACCTCCCGCTGCCGACCTCGACGTTCCCCCGCAACGATCACAGCTGCAAAGAAAATATCAACCTCGGCAACGGCGTCAAGGGCACGTTGTGCACCCAGGATGCCCGCCCGTTCACCAACGACATGCATGACGCCGGCCGCTCGGCCAGCCGCGGAGACAGCAAGGAACAGACACTCGGTCTCTCATCCTCGGGCACGGCTGCGGTCCTGGCGAAGCTGCCCCGGCAAGACCCTGGCAGGCAGGCGCTGCTCGCGGTGGTGGACGCGGCGACCGCTACCCGGTACGGCCTGCCGACTGCGGAGCTGCGCAACACCCGCAGGCCAGTTCGTCGCCCCCACCACCGCGAGCCTGCTGGCCGGTGAAGCGGCCATGAAGCCCAGCGCAGTGCCCGGTGTGCTGGCCTCCGACCCCACCGCGACCGACCCGGCGGCCTACCCGTTGACCGCGCTGAGCTACGCGGTCGCCGCACCCTCCACCTTGGACGCCGCCGCCGGTAAGGACTACGCGGCGTTCCTGCGCTACGCAGCTGGCCCAGGTCAACAGCCCGGCGGCGCACCCGGCCAACTCCCCGGGGGCATGGCGCCCCTGCCCGCCACGCTTAAGGCCCAAACACTCGCGGCCGCGGCAACCATCCAGGCACAAAGCGGCCACCCCGCCACCGCCACAACCACTACCCTGCACGTGGTTCCCCAGTCCGCATTTGCAGGCATTCCCATGATCCTTCAAGCGAACGTCGCACCCCGCGGCGCGGCGGGCACCATCCAATTCATGGACGGGACCACCGCCCTCGGTCCTGCCGTTCCGGTGACCTTAGGCACCGCACTCCGCATCACCACACTGACCACGGGCGCCCACTCGCTGACCGCCAGGTTTACACCCAGCAATCCGGCGGCCTACTCACCCTCGACATCACCACCCATATCGCTCACCGTTAATTCGCTCTTCTAGCTTTCGATCTACCTAGGAGTTTGATGTGCCGGTGGCGGCGGCTAGGATCACTCACAGGAATGGGTTCACCGCTTATGCGTTGATAGCTATCTAAAAGCGATCACCGTTGAGATTGTAGTCGTGGTTGCGCCGACGATTCCAATCATCAGAAAACCAATGCCCCCGATCGCGACTCATTGCCGCATAGCATGGATGAACTGGGAGTAATGCAATGAAGCGGGTAAGGGGAAATCGAATCCGCGTCCAGAGCTTGGGAACTACACGACACGCCCAGGACAGAACCACTGAGCAACGGTTTCGACTGACCGTGGTTAGCCGTGAAAGACCGTGAGTGTCTGCCCTGTAGGGCACGCAGAGGGCACGGACTTCTTGCCCGCTCGCTCTTGCTCCTGTCGCGTTCCCTCGTCCTGGCCACCGTGCTCGTGGTGCCGAGGGGGCAAGGGCGATGTAGCACATTGGCAGTACCTGTTTACGAGCGCGGTGACCTTAATCCAAGGGTGCCGGACTGTTCTTATAATTGTTCGTGGCTAGCGTGGATTAGTTACGTGCTTTGCGGCGCCAAACACTGGCCATCTGTTGTCGTAATGGGTTGTCTGGATGGTTTAGTGGCCGGAAAATGTCCAAACAATCATGCTCGTAACTCTGGCCCTCCCCCGTCCCCTCGTCCTGGCCGCCTTGCACGTGGTGATGGCAGGGGCAAGGGTGGCGCAGCCATCGCGGAGCGACGCTGTAGGCGCCCTTGCGGCCGACGTCACCGCGTGGACGATTACTGGCCGAGGGGGCGTCTGTATCCGGCTTACAGGCCAGCCCGTCCGCCTTGCACTTCGCCACCTACGCCAGCGAGAGGATCGGTCGGCCCGCACCAGGAGGAACGCTCTCACTACTTCTCCAGGTTTCTCAATGCTTCCCGACGTCCCACGGCCCAGTTACGACCCATGGAGTTGATCTTGCTCGCTGGGAGTGGCGTGGCATCCCGTCAGCCTGGCGCAGCCCGACCACGTGGTGCCCCGGGGGCAACATCCCCTCCCCACCGTAGCAGACTGTGCATAGCTTCTGACGTGCTGTGTTGTGTGATTCATCGATGATCGGACTCGTAGCTATTCGCACCAGCTTCGCGTTTCGCGCTGTTTGGGAAGTAACCCTGCGATTAACGGATGCAGGCAGCTCCCTGATCGGACCGGCGACGTAGGCATGCGGCGGTTGCCGGGTGGTGTACGAGTGCAGCACGGTGCTGCTCGCTGCGGTCAAAACTGTCCTCAATCTGTGCCGTGGCCCGGCTCTGCGCTCTGCTGCTGGTGCAAGGTTGTCGTGTGCGTTGTCGTAATCGCTGTCGTCAGCTGGCTCAGACTCGGATGGCCCTACTCCCGCGCCATCCTGGCCAGCGCGTTCCTGACTGCGGTGGTTATCTTTGCTGAGATCCGTGACGGCCGGGGCGAGGGTGATGCGAGATGGCGCAGGCCACGAACAGCACGAAAGAGTTCGGCGACAAGGGCTTCCTGCGGCGGCTGACGCTGGCCACGGCGTGGGGCGAGGGTCTCGATGGGTTCGATCTTGGGG
>JBOHFK010000028.1:0-47000 GCA_050699635.1 Pseudonocardiaceae bacterium
CGCGCCGCTCGACTCCGCCGCCGGACCCCACGCCACCGGCACGCCCCGTGTGGCCGCCAGCCCGGTCAGCTCCTCGGCCATGCGCGTCTTGCCGATCCCCGGCTCGCCCCGGCACAGCACCACGCGCGGATGCGTGGCCAGAGCCGACTCGAGGTGCTCCACGAGCGCGGCCAGCTCCCGTTCGCGACCAACCAACTCGGTACGCATCGGCGGCCACGCCCCTTACAGCTTGGCGCCGCTCGGGCAGGAAGGGACTCATCCCGAACAGTAATGCCCGGCACGACTAGCGAACAGGGAAAGCTTCACCCGGCTCGCGGAGGGTGCAAAAAGCATGCTAGCGTCATGCCTATGGCAACCTTGCAGGTGAAGGACGTTCCGGACGACCTGCACCGGGAGCTGCGGCGTCGGGCCGATCTGGACGGGCTGAGCATCCGGGACTACCTACTGCGCCTGATCCGAAACGACCAGCAACGCCCGCCTGCGACCGAGTGGCTGGCCCGCCTTCGTCGGCTCGAGCCGCTCGATCTCGGTGCACCTGCCGCCGACCTGGTTCAGGCCGATCGTGCCGCCCGCGACTTCGGGCCGTTGCCGGAGCAGCGCCATTCGTGATCGTGATCGACGCGGGGGCGTTTCTCGAGGTGCTCATGCGCTCGACGTCCGGGTTGGCCGTGGAGGCGCTGCTTCAGGACACGACGGCCCCCGACCTGCTGGATGCCGAGGTCTTCCATCGACTGGTCCGCGCCGAACAGGGCGGAGTACTCCAGCCGGCGCAGTTCGACGAGCGCCTCGCGCTGCTCTATGACGCTCCGATCGAACGGATTCCCTGCCGGGAGCTGCTCATCACGGCCCGCCGGTTCGCCACTGCGATGTCCGGCTACGACGCGCTCTATGCAGCCCTCGCGGCCAGCCTGCAATGCCCGCTGGTTACTACGGACGGGTGCCTGGCGCGTACCGCGACGACCCAGTTCGGCCTCACCGTGACCCACGTTCCGACCAGTGGCCGGTGATCTTTAGCTGCCCGCGTACTGTCGCTCAGCCCGCTTCGGTTAGCGGGGGAGCAACAGCAGCTTGCCGGTGGTGCGGCGGGCCTGCAGGTCCTGGTGGGCGCGGCTGGCTTCGGCCAGTGGATACCGGCCGCCGATGGTGATCCGCAGCGAGCTGTTGCGGATCGCGTCGAACACCTCGCCGGCGCGCCAGGCGAGCTCCTCGCGGTTGGCAACGTAGTCCGCCAGCTTGGGCCTGGTGAGGAAGACCGAGCCGGCCGCGTTGAGCCGCTGCGGATCCACTGGTGGCACCGGACCGCTGGCCGCGCCGAACAGCGCGAGCATCCCGCGCGGGCGCAGTGCGGCGAGGCTGGCGTCGAATGTCGATGCGCCCACCCCGTCGTAGACGGCGGCCACGCCGTCCCCTCCGGTGAGCCGGCGGACCTCGCCGGCCAGGTCGTCGATCTCGGTGTAGCGGATCACCTCGGCCGCTCCGGCTTCCCGGGCCAGCCGTTCCTTCGCGGGAGTGGACACAGTTCCGATCACCCGGGCGCCGCTCGCGGTGGCCAGCTGGGTGAGCAGTTGCCCCATGCCGCCCGCCGCAGCGTGTACCAGCACGGTCTCGCCGGGCTGTACGGCATGCACGGACACCGCGAGGTAGTGCGCGGTCATGCCCTGCAGCAGGCAACCGGCGGCGATGTCGATGTCTACCCCGTCAGGTACCGGCACGGCCTGGTCGGCTGGCACCACGGCCTGTTCTGCATAGCTGCCCAGACTTGTTGCCCACGCGACCCGATCGCCCACCGCAACGTCATCGGCGCCGGCACCTACCGCGGTGACCGTTCCGGCGCCTTCGGAACCGGGGACGAACGGCAGCGGCATCGGGTAGGCGCCGCTGCGGTGGTAGGTGTCGATGTAGTTGACCCCGGACGCGGCGACCTCGACGACGAGCTGGCCGGGTCCCGGCTGTGGATCGGGCAGCTCGGCGAGCTGCAGGACCTCGGGGCCGCCGGTCTCGGTGATCTGGATCGCGCGCACGGCGCCAGCCTATGAGTCGCCGGCGAGCGCCCGCTTGGCCAGCCCGAGTGGCAGGCACCCGGAGCCGGCCAGGGTGTCGTGGAAGTCCCGCAGTTCGCCGGACCACTGGGCGCGTAGCTGCTCGATCTCCAGGCACCCGGTCAGGTAGGACGGAGCCTGGGTCGGCCAGGCGCAGTACCGGTCGACCTCGCCCTTGGCGGTGCCGGGGGACAGCGACGCGCGGGTGGTCATGAATTCCTCGGCCTGTGCTGGGTCCATGTCGCCGCAGTGCAGCGCGGTGTCCACCATGATCCGGGCCGCGCGGAAGATCCGGAAATCGAGGTGCGCGAGCTCGTGCGCCGGATCGGCGAAGTACCCCTGCTCGCGCATCATGCCCTCGGCGTAGAGTGCCCAGCCCTCGGCGAAGTAGCTGCTGCGATGCACCGAACGCACCGCTGGGGACGTCTCGGCCGCCCAGGACAGCTGCCAGTGGTGCCCGGGGTAGGTCTCGTGCACGGCCACCGAGGGCAGCTGCGCGCGGGCGTTGGTGCGCAGCCGCTGGGTGATCTGCTCCTCGGTGGCGCCATCGGGGGTGTAGGGCACGAAGAAGTGGCCGGTGCGGGATCGGGTCAGCGCCGGTGGCTGCAGGTAGGAGGCGACCGCGAGGATCGGGCGCTGGAAGGCCGGGGCGGGCACCACCCGGCACTGCTCGCCGTCGGCGAAGGTCACCAGGTCGCGTTCGGCGAGGAAGGCGCGGGCCCGCGCGGTCTCAGCTTCGTACTCCGCGCGCATCGCCGCCAACGAGGGCGGATGGTCATCCATGAGAGCTTCGGTGGCGGCCCGCCAGTCGGTGCTGCCGCCGGGCACCCGGGGCGCCAGCTCACGCATCTGCGCATCGAGGGCGTCCCAGGCCGCGACGCCCCGGCGGTGCAGCTCACCGGCCCCGTAGCCGAGCAGCTCCTGCTGTTCGAGAATCCCTGAGTACAGCGTCTCGCCCATCCGCCAGTCACCGGTGGCGCGCTCGGCGAAATCGGTGAGGAAGCCGCTGAAGTCCTCGAACGCCTGCACCGCAGGCACCGTGGCGTGCTCGATGCGGGCCCGCAACGCGGGGTCGCTGACCTGCGCGGGCAGCGAGTCACGAAGAAACGCGGGGCCGGCCGCTGCCTGGCCCAGAGCACGGCGGACCAACCGTGGCGCGGACAACTCCGGGTCCAGGTTGTCCCGGCAGGACGCGAGCACCGCGGGCACTTCCGCCAGCCGCGCGACCACCCCGTCCACCAGCTCCGGCTCGGGGCGCAGCTTGTGCAGGAAGGGCATCAGCAAGCCGGCGAACACCGGGGTGAGGTACACCGACGGGTCGCGCCGCCAGGCGGGCCAGCCGGCCATCAGCCGCTTGCCCCGCAACGTGGAGACGACGAGATCCCGATCGATCCCGACCGGCTCGGTCTCGAACCGGGCCAGCCACTTCGCGGCCTCCGACTCGTGGTTGTCGAAGGCGGCGGCACTGAAGTCGCCGAGCCGGCGGGCGTAGCCGGGCGCGCCGAGCGCGTCGGCATGCACCGGGTGCTGATCGAAGTACCAGTCGAGGTAGGCGCCCATCGGGCCGGACGCAGAATCGTCGCTCACGACCCTCTCACCGGTCCAGCGTAGCGCTCCGGGTTCGCCGTGACGGCCTCGCGGTGCTGGTGCTCGTCCTCCTTGCCCGCCGGGAACAACAAGATCCCACTGATGATCGCGATTCCGCCGACGATATGCCATATCGTGGGGCGTTCATCGAGGAATATGATCGCAGTGAGCACGCCGAAAAACGGGATGAGGTTCAGGGTCACCCCGGCGAATCCGGCGGGCACAAAATTGATGACATGGTTGTACAGTAGATAGCTTCCCACGAATCCCACTCCACCGATCAGCACCGCGACAAGCCACAGATGCGGATCGACGTCTACCGGGAACTGTTCCCGGCCCGACAGCCACTGCCACACCGCGAACGGCAGTGACAATAGCGCGCCGAAACCGAACTGGTAGGCGGTCATTGGTAGCGAACCGGCGGTGGCCGCCACCTTGACGGCCACGATGACGTAGATCGCCGCGGCCAGGTCGCCCCCGATCACCAGGAAGTCGCCGACGTTGAGTTCGCTGGCGACGGTGAAGACCTGCTCGATGAGCAGCACGCCCACGAATGCCAGCAGCAGCCCGATCAGTGAACGCGCGCCGATTCGTTCTTTGAGGAAGAGGGCGGCCATGGCGATGACGAAACACGCTTCGCTTGCTCCGAGCAGGGCAGCGTTGGTCGCCGTGGTGTAGGTCAGGCCCAGGGTCAGGCCACCGTAAGCGAGGGTGGGTTCGAGCAGGCCGAGTACCGCAAGGCGTCCTTTGCGTGCTATCCGGGGGATGCCGCGCACCGCCACCATCACCCACAACACCGCGGCCGCTGCCACCAGTTCGACCAGCAACAGCGTCGTTGGGCCGAACCCGCCCAGCGCGTACTTCGTTGCCGTGGTTGCGCTGCCCCAGCCGATCGCGGCGACGGCCAGGAGGAACCGGGATGACGTAGTGGTCATTGTTTCGCTACGACACCAGGATATTGCTGAACTGCCAGATATCAGTGGGCCGGCGAATCCCGAGGAAATTATCGAACGGTCCGGGGCCTGCCTGGGTCGGTGTCCAATCTGTCGTTATCGAGGGACTCGGCCCGAGGTATGGGCCGGCAACCGAGAGCACCTCCCGGTGGTCGAGATCGTCGGGCACGCACAATCCCTGGTCCGGATGCCGCACCAGGGAGAAAACGGCGGCGAGCACGGACGCTGCGACCTGGAGTGTGGTGGCGTTCTGATGCGGCACCAGGGACCGGGTTTCCTCAATGGTGAGTTGCGATCCGGTCCACCAGCCATTGAGGTCATGGCCCAGGAGCAGGACGCCGAGTTCGTCCATGCCGCTGGTGATCTCATCTGTCATGATCCGTTGCTCTTCCTGCAGCCGGAAACCCCGCATCCAGCACTCATGGACCGAGGCAATCGCAGCATCGGTAGGGAGGTAGGCGTAATGCACCGTCGGCCGGTAGGCGACCATCCCGTCCTGCCAGACGGTCAGGTGGTCGCTGATCGTGAACGCTTCTCCATGGCGGATGAGCAGACCGAGTATTGGTCCAGACGACGGCACCCAGGACCGTACCCAGGTCGTCATCCCCGGCTGCGCGAGGCAGATCTGGTTGCCCGGGCCGTTGTCGTGGATTACCGCCTTGGGCGGCAGCGTCCTCTCGTGAGTTCCCCAGCCGAGTTCGGCGGGGGCCACGCCTTCTTCGTAGAAGCCCTCAACGGACCACGTATTGACGAACTCGCCCACCTCTTTCGGGCGGCTGCCGATCTGGGTGTCGCGCTCGGAGATGTGGATGGCCTTGGTTCCGGTTTCCATCGCCAGCCGTGCATAGTCGGCCTCGTGCAAGGCCTGTTCCAGGTGGGCCCGGCGCCCGGTGGGCGGCGGCTGGGGTAGCTGGCTGGGCGAGCTGAGAATGGCCATAGCGAGATCCTCCAGGGCAACCTTTGTCCAGTGACTCACCAGTCCCGGATTGGCGCCGTGTTCCACGATGGCGGTTGGCCCGCGATCCGACCAACTCGCGGTCATCTTCCGCAGCGAAAGATGCCGCGCGTAGAGGGTTCGCTCGGTGGGATGCCGGTCGTTCATGTCGGCGTAGGGATCCCACTGCTCGACCGAGGTGTCGACGTAAAGCACCCCATGGTCATGGCACCAGGAGATGATGTCCTCGGCACCGATGTTCCAGCTGAGGTTGATGAGCATGTCCCCGGCCCCCAGATGCCCCCCGAGCGTCGAGGCCAGGTTATCGGGAGTGATGCGGCGCCGGACATAGCGAACCCCGGCCGCCAAGGTCTGGGGAATCCGGTCCCGCAGATCCTCGAAGTCCATCACGGTGAGTTTGTCGAAGTACATGTCGACATGCCGTAGGAGGAGTGGTTGCAGGCATTGGGAAACAGATCCGCAGCCGAGCAGCAGTATTCGTCCACCGAAGCCGATTCGCTCTGCTGATGCCATGATTCTTCTCCGATACAGTAGGTGGGCAGCGGCGGAAAACCGTTGAATCCCGATGATGAGTAGCTCGCGGTGTAAGCGCCGGCGCTGAGGAAGTCGACCGTGTCGCCGATGTCCAGCGCCAGCGGCAGGTGGTATTTCGTCTGCCGGTAGATGATGTCCACGCTGTCGCAGGTGGGCCCGGCCAGCACCACCGGGATCGTCGGCCCCTGATAGTTGGTGACCAGCCGGTAACGGATCGCTTCACCCTCGGTCTCGGCGAGCCCGCCGAACCTCCCCGCGTCCAGGTAAACCCACCGGTCTCCGCCTTCGATGGCACGGCGCACGGAGACGACTTGAGTTCGTAGCACTCCTGCGTCGGCGGCGAGATACCGGCCAGGCTCGGAAACGATCGCCGGTCGGTCTGTCGTGCCGAACCAACGGTCGAGCGCTGCGCCAATCACTTCGCCATAACGGCTGATCGGAGGAATCTCTTCGACGTACTGGGCCGGATACCCACCGCCAATGTTCAGCATGCTGAGTTCGATTCCGGCCAGCTTGAGTTCCGCGAAGACCTGCGCCGCGGCCGCGATGCTGGCCTCCCACCGGGATGGGTCGGTCTGCTGGGAACCCACGTGGAAAGAAAGCCCGCACGGATTCAGACCAAGCATGGCGGCCTGCTGCAGCAGGCCGACGGCGAATGCGGGTGAACAGCCGAACTTGTCGCTCAGTGGCCAACGGGCACCGGCGCTACCGGTGAGCAGCCGACAAAAAACAGACGCCCCGGGAGCCGATTTTGCCAGCTTGTCCACCTCGCGGGTATTGTCGAACGCGAATAGCCGTACGCCGCTGTGGTGGGCATAGGATATGTCCGATTCTTTCTTGATGGTGTTGCCGTAGGACAGCGTGTCCGGCGCCGCGCCCTGTTCGAGGCAGAGATCGATCTCGGCCGGGCTTGCGACGTCGAAGCATGCGCCGAGCTCCGTCAGCACGCGGATCACCTCCGGCTCCGGGCACGCCTTGACCGCGTAGTAGGGAGTAGCGAACGGCATTGCGGCCTGGAGTTCCCGGTACCGTTGCGCCACCACTGCCAGGTCGAGCACCAGACAGGGCGTCGGTGGATTGTGCTCCGCGAAAAAGCGCGCAACATTGCTCATCACACCGCTACCTCGTCAATCTCAGGGCGGCTGTGCTCGCTAGTGCCTGGTTGCGCAGTCATGAGCGGGCGGGGATAGCGAGGGCCAGGAGGACGGCTGCGATCAGGAACCGCGTCCCGAGCACGGTGGCCAGGCTTCACGCAGGTGCTCAGGTCGATCGCTACCACGCGAGCCGGATCACCGCCCTGAGCTCCGAATTCACCCGCGGCCCCGGCTCGCCAGCGTTCGGCTTCCCTCCAAAGCGGACGATCTGCGGTCCACATGGCGCGGCCTTTCGTCGGTGATGAGAAGGCACATAGTGAGGAATGAATCGGCCGTCTGCAGTGCTGCCGGACACACCAACAGCAGGTTGCATGGAGCTGGCTCCCGGTTACTACGCAGGTACAGCCGGACCGGCTGGGCAATCGCCCGACCGAATCTGGGCGCAAGACCCGGGACAACCGGGCCGTCCACACCGCATGATGGTCCGCATGACCAGCGAGGTGCCCGGCCGCACCCGCCGCAGCACGATGACCGCATTCGCCCTGTTTGGGCTGGCGGTCGCCGAGGTATTGACTGCCGTGATCGGCGCGCCGCTCGTGGGATTGAGTCTTGCCCAGAGCACGGACTCCTTCGTCGTCACCAACTCCGCGATCGGGCTGTCTTGCGGGATAGCCGGGGTGCTGATCGCCTGGCAGCGGCCACGCAACCCGGTGGGCTGGCTGCTGCTGGCCGCCGGTTGCTTCCAGGCGGCCACCGCGGCGGCCGAGCCACTGGTCAGCGCGGGCATCGCGCACCGCTGGCCGCAACCGGCACTGCGTACCGTCGCCACGATCGCGGCGTACTCCTGGCCGTGGTCGATCGGGCTGTGCTTGCCCCTGGCGCTGCTGTTGTTCCCGGATGGCCGGCTGCCCGGCCCCGGATGGCGCGTGGTGCGGTGGGTGGCGTTCCTCGTCGGTCCGCTGTTCGCGCTCGAGGTGGGCGCGGATCCGGCCGCCTTCCCGGGTGCTGGGCGGCCCCAACCGTGGCTGGTGATCCCCAACTATGCCGACCTGGGGCCGCTCTGGCTGGCCGCCGAGCTGCTCAACAACCTGGTGGTACTGGCCGCGCTGGTTGGCCTGGTGGTGCGCTACCGGCGGGGCGACGAGCGGTTACGCCGGCAGTTGCTGTGGCTGATCCTCGCCGTACTCGCGGTGGCGGTGCTGTTCCCGTTGTGGGGGATATACCAGCTCACGCCGATCCTGGCGCTGCTGCTGATCGTCCTGGTCCCGGCCGCGATGACGATCGCCATCCTGCGCCACCAGCTGCTGGACATCCGGCTGGTGGTCTCCCGCACGGTGCTCTACGGGCTGCTCACCGCTGCGGTGATCGGCACGTACCTCGGCCTGGTGGCCGCCGCCGATGCGGTGTTGCGCGACGGCGTCGGGCGGGGCAGTTCGGTGCTGGCCACCCTCGTCATCGCGGCCGGGTTCAACCCGATCCGGGTGCGGCTGCAGCGGGTGGTGGACCGGGCGCTCTACGGCGATCGGGCCGACCCGGTGCGCGCGGTGACCCGGATGGGCGAGCGGCTGGCCGCCGGCACCGGTGCTGACCCGACCGACGTGCTCAACGCCGTGCGGGAGGCGCTGCGGCTGCCCTACGCGGCACTGCGGGCCGAGGGCACCGAGCGCGCCGCCGTGGGTGAGCCGCCCGACCTGCTGGAATCGATCCCGCTGTGCTACCGCGGTGAGCGCGTCGGCGAACTCACGGTGGGGGCGCGATCCGGGCAGCGGCGACTCGACCCCGCCGACCGGGCCGCGCTGGAGCTGCTGGCTGCGCCGCTGGCGGTCGCGGTACACGCGACCGCGCTGTCCGCGGCGGTGCAGCGCTCCCGGCAGCACATCGTCGCCGCGCGCGAGGAGGAGCGCCGCCGGTTGCGCCGCGACCTGCACGACGGTCTCGGGCCCGCACTCACCGGGATGGCGTTCCAAGCCGATGCCATCGGCAACCTGCTCCGCGCCGAGCCGGATCGCGCCGCCGAGCTCGTCGCTGCGTTGCGGGCCGGCGCCACGGAGGCGATCGATGATGTCCGGCGGCTGGTGTACGCGCTGCGCCCGCCCGCGTTGGACGAGCTGGGTCTGGTAGGAGCGCTACGCCGGCAGGCCGAGCACCTCGGCGCCGGCGGTCGCGAGCCGTCGATCGAGGTGGACGCTCCTGAGTTGCTGCCAGAGCTGCCCGCCGCCGTCGAGGTCGCCGCCTACCGGATTGCGGTGGAGGCCTTGAACAATGCGGTCCGGCACGCCGGCGCGGTACGGGTGGACCTGCGGCTCGTGGTCAACGGGGCGCTGGAGATCGCGGTCAGTGACGACGGACCTGGCGGCGCAGGCAGCTGGGCAGCCGGCGTCGGGTTGTGCTCTATCGGGGAGCGGACCGCAGAACTGGGTGGGCAGTGGCGGGCCGGCCCGGCCGACGGTGGCGGCGGGCTGGTGTGGGCCCGGCTGCCCCTGGAGTCTCTACCCTCGGGGCCGGCCGATGGGTGATCCGGTCACCGGGGTGATCCGGGTGGTGCTGGCCGACGACCACCCCGTGGTGCGCGATGGGCTGTCAGCACTGCTGGGGTCGGTACCGGGAATCGAGGTAGCCGGGGCCGCGGCGACCGGTCGGGAGGCCGTCCGGGCCGCGGTCACCCTGCGCCCGCAGGTGCTGGTACTCGACGTGCAGATGCCCGACCTGGACGGCGTCGGCGCCGCCCGCGAGATCGGCAAGGTCGCCCCGGACGTCGCGGTATTGATGCTGACGATGTTCGATGATGACGACTCGGTGCTCGCGGCGATGCGGGCCGGTGCCCGTGGCTATGTGCTCAAGGGCGCCACCCAGGAGGAGATCGTCCGGGCGATCCGCGCGGTGGCCGCCGGTGAAGCGATCTTCGGGCCCGGCGTGGCGCGGCGGGTGCTCAACCAGCTGGCTGGGCCCGCAGCGGCGGCTCATCCATTTCCCGAGCTGACTCCGCGCGAGCGCGAGGTCCTGGAGCTGATGGCCGCGGGCCTACCGACCGCGGTGATCGGCGCCCGGCTTGGGCTGGCCGTGAAGACCGTGACCAACCACACCTCGGCGTTGTTCGCGAAGCTGCAGGTCAGCGGCCGGGCCGAGGCTATCCAGCGGGCCCGCCGGGCCGGACTTGGAGGGGCCGGTCCCTCTCACCCCCTGAAGGGTTAGGCGCGCGGTGCCGGCATCGCGCGCCGGGGGTTCGCCGGAAACCATGGTCGCCTTAAGGCCCGATTATCGCGTCGTCGTATTCGGCTGCCAACAACGCCACGTGGCGCAGGGCCTCGCCCGATACGGTGTCCGGTTCCGCGAAGTAGGTCACGAGCAGCTGACCTGGCGCACTGGTCACTGCGAGGCCCTCCCATCTGACGGTCACCTCACCAACCGTGGGCGAAACGATCCGTTTCGTCCCGTTCGACTTAGCGCGGACGTCGTGGCGCGCCCACAGCCTGCCGAACTCGGGGCTCTTCAGCGACAGCTCGCCTACCAGCTGTGTCAATCGGTGATCGTCGAGCTGTCCGGCGGCCGAGGCCCGCAGCGACGCGACGCTTTCGGCCGCGACCTGCTCCCAGTCCGGGTAGATCGCGCGCGCGCTCGGGTCGAGGAACATAAACCGTACGAGGTTGTCCTGAATCGACTGGCCATGCAGCACCTCGGCCGCGCGGTTGCGGGCGAGCACGTCCATGAATCGGCCGAGGACGAAGGCCGGCACGCTGGGCGTTGCCTCGATCAGTCGCAGGACTGGCATGCGGACCTGCTCGCTGGCGGTAATTCTTACGCGGCGCGTCGGGCTGGGCGCGACGACCGAGGCAAGGTAACCGCGGGATTCCTCGTCCAGCCCCAACACCCTGGTGAGTGCATTGCAGACCTGCTCGGAGGGGTTGCGATCGCGCCCACGTTCGAGCCGAATGTAGTACTCGGCGCTGACCCCGGCCAGCATCGCGACCTCCTCGCGACGCAATCCCGGCACGCGACGGCGACCCCAGATCGGGCAGCCCGTGCTCATCTGGACGGACGAGCTCGCGGCGAGCCCGCAGGAACTGACCCAGCAGATTCTCCGACGGCATGCACCCAGTTAGGCCGAACTGTCCCCGTCAGAGGTGACTCTGCGACTACCCCTCCCGGCACGGTCTGTCCGACTTTGCTGCATCGGCGCAGTGTGGTCGTCATGACCAACACACATGATCTGATCGGGCGGACCGCCGTCGTCACCGGGGCATCCAGCGGCATCGGCGCTGCGTCCGCCCGATTGCTGGCCGAAAGCGGAGCGCGCGTAGCGATGCTCGGCCGCCGAGCCGACCGGCTTCAGGCGTTGGCGAAGGAGATCAACGGGCTTGCCGTCGTCGCCGACGTCACCGCGGACCTGGCCGTAGCCGCAGCCACAGTGCGCGCCGAGCTTGGTCGTCCTGACCTGGTCATCGCTAACGCGGGGGTGATGCTTGCCGCGCCGTTCGAGACCGCGGACCAGTCCGAGTGGACGGCAATGATCGACACGAACGTGCGCGGACTCATGGACACCGGACGAGCGTTCATCGACGATCTGCTCGGCGCCGCGGCTGACGGGCGACCCGCCGACCTCGTGCACGTCGGCTCGATCGCTTCTCACACCTTCTTCCCGAGTTACGCGGTATACAGCGCCACCAAGGCCGCCGTCGCGGCACTGACCCGATCGCTGCGCGCCGAGTTCGGTCCGCGCGGCGTACGCGTCCGGACGATCGAGCCTGGGCTCACTGACACCGAACTCGGCGACGCGATGTTGGATCTGGGCGCCCGCCAGTTCCTGGCCGACTTCCGCGCGCAGCTGGCTTCGATCTCGCCCGCCGACATCGCCGAGGCAATCACCTGGTCAGCCGGGCTGCCGACCCAGGTGAACGTTGCCGAACTCATCGTCCTTCCCACGCGTCAGGGCTGATGGACTGGGGTCCGCCGTGCTGGTTTCTGTGACGCGTCCGTGCCGAACGCATTGGCCGCTACCTCACCCGGTTGGGTGAATCGGGGTGGTGGCTGCTGGAGTGGGCCCGGTTCTGTCAGGGGTCGAACGTATGGTCGATCCATGTCTTCGGCGGCGGCTACTGGCTCGGTGATCTCCGATGAGGAGATCGTCGATGAGTTGCGCGCGGCGTGGGCCGAGGTGTCCCGGGCCTATGCGCGGTGCTGGGTAGCGATGACCGAGGTAGCCGCCCGCACCACCACGGGCTGGGAGACCGCCGAGATCGCCGCAGCGCTGACCTTCACCTCGCGGCGGGCCGACTACGAACTGGGCTGTGCCCAGACCCTGATCGAGCAACTGCCCCGGGTGCACACCGCCCTGGCCACCGGCGAGTTGGATCACCACAAGGCCCGGGTGTTCACCGACTACCTGGCCAACCTCACCCCCGCCCAGGCCGACCGGATCAGCGCCCGGCTGGTCCCGGTGGCACCGGGCTGGACTACCGGGCAGCTCGCCGCCCGGCTGCTGCGCGAGGTCCACGCCATCGATCCCGACTACACCCGCCGCAGCTACCAGCAAGCCATCCGCCAGCGCGCGGTGCACGGCTACCTCGACCACACCGGCACCGCCGTGCTCACCGCATCCGGGCTGCCCCCCGCCGACGCCGCAGCCGCCGCCGCACGCCTGGACGCCCTGGCCGACGACCTGCGCTCGGCCGGCTACCCCGCCACAGTCAACCAAACCCGCGCCGACCTCTACCTGCGACTACTCGACGGCACCCTCGACGGACAAACCCGCCCACAAATCCAGACCACCATGCTGCACCTGGGCCCCCTCACCCCCGCCGACGGTGACCCCGACGCGGAGGGCACCCAGCAGCGGAACCGGGCAGAGCGGGACCATGACGTTCCGGAACGCGACGTACCCGAGCAATCCGAGCCGCCCAAACACTCCGCGCCGCCCACGCCGCCCACGCCGCCCATGCCACCCGAGCCGCCCATGCCACCCGAGCCGCCCAAGCGACCCGCGCAACCCGAGCCGGCCGAGCAGCCTGCACCGGCCGAGCAGCCTGCACCGGCCGAGCGGCCAGACCAGCCCGAGTGCGCCCAGCAACCCACCACCGGCGCTCCCACTCAGACCGGGACACCTCGCCCGGCGCGCTACGGCATCGAGGTCCGGGTGCGACTGTCCACCCTGCTCGGGCTCGACGAGCACCCCGCGGAACTGCCCGGGTGGGGACCGATCCCCGCCGCGGCCGCGCGGGACCTCGTCGCCACCCAACACGGGGCCGAATGGCGCATCGCGATCGTCGATACCGACGGGTACCTGCTCCACGGTGACCTCACCCGCCGCCGACCCGGCCCACCCCACGCCCGCGGTGCCCGCGCCGGGGGGATCGTGGAGATCGCCCTGCCGGTGACGATGCTCGATCAGCTCCCCACCCTGGCCGCCGAGCACCCCAGTGGGCCCGGGTCCTGCACGGCATCTCCGGCAGCTGGGCGCACCGCGACCAGGCCCGGGCCGCCCTGGACCAGCACCCGAATCGGCGCTTCGCCCACACCGCGCTACGCCGCCACGTCCAGATGCGCGACCGGTACTGCATCGGCCCCGGCTGCCGACGCCGCGCCGCGGCCACCGACCTGGACCACACCCACGACCACGCCCACGGCGGACCCACCGTCACCACCAACACCGGCCCCGCCTGTCCCCGCGACCACACCAAGAAACACCAGGGCGGCTGGACTCTCACCCAACCCGAGGCCGGCCACTTCGTGTGCACGATCGCGCCGGGCTGGGTGTTTCGACCGCACCATCGGTCTGAACGAGGTCCCCGACGGCTAGCGCGCCATGGCCGACCATAAGCGCTGAAGGTACTCACCCACCTCTGACCGCCGTGCCGTTCGTTAGAGGATCCTTGACCGGGATATTGCTGGCGAATCGGTTGTTTGCAGCTGACTGTGCGTATCAGCCGAGGTGGCGGAGTTGTGGCCAGATCTGCGCCCAGGGTGCGAGAGGATTGCGGGCGATCCACACGGGTGCGCCTTGTTCGTCGTTGTGCAGGCCGAGTCGATTGTCGATATGGGTGGCGAGGTCGACGTGACCGAACCAAGCGCGCAGCTGTGTATCCCGGTAGCCGATGACGATCACGGCGGTGGTGTCGTCGGCTGGTGGGCCCCAGTCCCAGTAGCCGTTGTGCCCGCTGTGGGCGGGGCCCAGCGCAGGCAGGTAATGGTCGATGGCGCCGGCCTCGCCGTAGTTGCGGGCCAGGACCGCGACGTGAGTATCAGGCAGCTGCGCGCGCACCCCAGCGAGGGTGGCGGCGAACTGCGGCCAGCCCACGGTCTCGGCAGCATCGTAGTTGATCGCCGGGATCGGGGTGGCGGCCAGCGCGGTGGCGGGCACCACAGGCAGCATCAGTACGGCGTTGACCGCGGCGGCGACAGCGAGCGCGCCGCCGAGCAGCCACATGCGCACCCGCGTTACGCGGGCCCAGTCGAGCACCGGTGGGGCACCGGCGGCCAGCAGCACCGGGAACAGCCCGGCCAGATAGTACGGCTTGCCACCGGTGGCAATGAATAGCGCGGCAAGCAGCACCCAAGCCACAGCAAAGGCGCGCCAGATACCCAGCGCCGGGTCTCGGGCCAGCCGCCACAACCCGATCAGCCAGATCGGCGCGAGCAACGGGCTGACCAGCACCAGCTGATATGGCAAAAACGCCCACCAAGCCTGGCTGGTACCGGAACTACCGGCGGCGATCGCGGCCGAGAGCTGCAGCTGCGGGAACCCGCGGCTGGCCTGCCAGACCAAGTTCGGCACCCACAACGCCAGCGCGACCAACCCGCCCAGCCAGGGCCACCGCGTGCCCAGCACCGCGCGCGGGCCGACCACCACCACGCCGACCAGCAAACCGGCGAGCAGGAACGCTGGCTGCCACTTGTTCTCCAGCCCGATCCCGGCGACCAGCCCAACCGCCAGCCAGACCGGGCCACCCACCCGCACCCCACACACGATCAGCCAGGACAGCCCCGTCCACACCAGCAGGTCCAGCGTCGAGGTCGACAGCAGGTGCCCGACCGCGAACAGGAACGCCGAAACGGCCATAGCACCTCCGGCCAACAGCTGCGCGCCGCGGCCGGCGCCCAGCTCACCGGCAATCAACCCGGTAAGCACCACCACCAGCCCGGCCATTAGCGCCGACGGCGCCCGCAACCCGACCAGCGAGCCACCGAACACGACGTCCAACAAGTGCGCCAGCAGCGGCGCCAGCGGCGGCTGGTCGGCATACCCCCACGCCGGCTCCGCACCAGCCCGCAGGAAATACAACTCGTCGCGGTGCGGGCCGTACCCCGACGCCACCCCCAGCAGCACCGCGCTGACCACACCGCCAAGCACCAACAGCTCACGCCCCGCCAGACGCACGGTCGCAGCGGCCACAACGGACGGGGCGACGCTCACCGCGCCGACGCTACTGCGACTCCCCGCGGCCCGACGACGACATTACCGGCCGCCGATGATCGGGCCCGGACGCGCCGCGGCGAGCAAATACATTGCGTCCCAGAAACGGAACCCCAAACGGACACCCGCGCACACGACCGTGGACACTGATATGAGCTGGGCCAGCGCCGTCTCACATAGCCGGTACGAATTGATTCTCACTCAGCGGTAGCTATCTGTTACCTTCCGATCATGTCCGTAGCCTTGATCGGCTACGCCCGCTGCTCCACTGACAACAAGACCTCACCGCGCAACGCGATCGGCTACGCGAGCTCGGCGTACCCTACTGAACAGGTCTACCCCGACCACGGCGGCGCTCCTGGGCCGGGCCTCTATGGTGTGGAAACCCGAATGTGTGTTATTACCCGTCCACCATTCTGACCACCAGGGCCCCACACCGCCCGGCGGGCAGCCGACCATACCCGCTCGTCCAACAGGTGCCGAGGTGTTCGACCCCGCTGCGTCGGTTCGACCTGGTGCTGGTCATCGGGGATGGCAGGGGTGCTGCTGGTCACGGTGAGCGCGCACCGACCGTCGACGCAGGACCGTTGCAGTTTCCCTTGCGAGATCGTTTGCATCAGCCCGACCGCCCAGCAGGTCGGGCAACCGCGCAGGGCAAGCAAGCTGGCCGGGAGCAAGAGCAGGCTCACGGGTCCGACCACCGGGAGGAGCGCGAGTGCGCCGACAAGCGCGCTGAAACCAATGACACCGCGCGTTAGGTGGCGTGCCACCGTGGCGCTGGCAAAGCTGTGATCTCCGGTGCTGTGATCATCAGTCAAGGGTGCCTCCTCGGCTGGGTGGGGGCTCGCCGTGCAGCGAGTGCCGCACCGCTGCGCGGGCGCGGTGCAACCGCGACTTCATCGCGGCGGTGCTCAGACCGAGCGCGTCGGCGACGCTGCGCCCCGGGTATCCCTGCACGTCGCGCATGATGAGAACACGGCGCTGGTCGGCAGGCAGGGCGGCGATCGCGGCCGCAACCCCCTGGGCCTCCAGCCGTTGCAGCACCTGGTCTTCGAACGGGGGTGCGGCGACGTCGGCGACCAGTTCGACGTGGCGCAGCATCAGCCGGGACCGGCGCACACACTCGTTGCGGACGATCCGGAACATCCACGACGCCAGCGCGCCCGAGGCTCGGAGCGTACCGACCTTCCGATAAAGAATGATCATCGCTTCTTGCGCGGCGTCCTCGGCGTCCTCGGGTGTTGCGCACAGCGAATGAGCGAAACGCTGCACGTGGGGGTGGGACCCCGCCAACAGAGCCGCGATTGACGCGACATCACCGCGCTGCGCCGCGACGATCAGTTGCTCTTGCGGCCAGGGCATCTCAGCGACGCCCGCGCGCCCGGCGACGGAGCACGGTGACGCTGCACGCGCAGATGAGCACAACGGCGACAACAATAACGCTGATTTCGACCACGAGGACTTCCGGATCCGAGTTCGGACGTGTCTGGACAGGTATAGGAGGCGCTCTCCAAGCAGAGGGATTCACTGCTCCTGCCGACACCCTCGTAGTGTCTGGCGCTGTGTTCACGCCAGAGCAGCGAGAACGGCTGCGTGCGGGGCTGGTTTCGGCGGCGTATGCCGATATCCGCATCACAGGTGCCGCGGTGACCGGGTCGGCCGCGGTGGGTCGGGAAGATCGATGGTCGGACATTGATCTCGCGTTGTGCGTTGCCGGTGACGCCGATGTCGGGCAGGTGGTTGCTGACTGGACCGACCGGATGTACCAGGAGCATGCCGCGGTCCATCACCTGGATGTGACCCGCGGTGTCACCCGTTATCGGGTGTTCCTGCTGGGGAGCACCTTGCAGGTCGACTTGGCCTTCTGGTCGGCGGCGGAGTTCGGTGCCGTCGGTCCGGCTTTCTGGCTGCTGTTCGGGACGGCCAACGAACGACCAAAGCCGACGGCGCCCGTCGCTGCAGAGCTGATCGGCATGGGCTGGCTTTATGCGCTGCATGCTCGATCGAGCATTGCGCGGGGCCGCGTCTGGCAGGCGGAGTACATGATCAGCGGCGTGCGGGACCATGTGCTCGCTCTGGCCTGCCTGCGTCACGGTGTGCCCGCTGTTCAGGGTCGGGGCATGGACAGCCTTCCATCGGAAATCACCGGGGGACTCACCGCGGCGCTCGTCTGTTCGCTCGACATCGCTGAGCTCGGACGTACTCTTGGTGTGATCATCGAGGCGCTGCTCGGTGAGATTGAACTGGTTGATGCAGGCCTCGCGAACCGCTTGACCGGGCCGCTGAGAGAGCTGGCCAGCCAGAGCGCTGGCTAGCGGGCGAACAGGCGCTCAGCAGCAACTGGTCGCCGGGTCGCACCCAGTGGTTGCCATCCCGGACACCGGCTGCCGCACCACCGGCGCGGGGCCGGATGCGGTCAGGCTCGCCGGCGTTGTGCTGTTGAATAGCGGCGCGCTGGCCGGATCGACTGCCTCGGCCGGCTCGAGCAGGTGGAATTGTTGGGCGTAGGGCTCGCGTGCGTACATCTCGAAGCTCTTGGCGCACACCGCGGTCGGCACGCCCCGGGTGAGGATGTGCTCATCGTCGTCGAGTACCGCCTTGAACGGGCCGCGGTAGATCACCGCCTGGCCGTGGTCGCGGCATTCCCCCTGCTTGCCCTTGTAGGCAACCACGGTGACGCTGCGAAACTCGATGCCCTCCACCACCCGCCACGGGGCGGCGTCCCGCTTGACCAGGTGCACGCCATAGAAACCGGCCCGCTCGAACGCCTCCAGGAACGCCTCCTCCTGGTAGGCCCCAGAGATGCAGCCGCTCCACAGCTCAGGGTCGGCGCGCAGCGGGAGGGGCACCTCGACCGCGCTGACGATGTCCGAGATTACCGCCCGGCCGCCGCGGCGGAGCACCCGGAAGATTTCGTTGAAAAGCTGCGCTTTGTGCTCGGTGGCGACCAGATTGAGGACACAGTTGCTCACCACTGCGTCGACTGAGCTGCTGGCGATCAGTGGCTGCTCGGCGCGGAGCCGCTGCTGCTCGGCTTCCAGGGCGGCCAGCGTGGACATGTCGGAGACTGGATGTTCGGCCAACCAACCGGCCAGAGCGTCGAGGTCAAGCGCGAGATCCTGGATACGGGCCTTGCAGAACTCCACATTGTCGTGGCCGATGGCCTGGGCGACGGCAGGCGCAGCGCTTCTGGCAAGGGCGAGCATGTCCTCGTTGAGGTCCACCCCGATGATCCGGCCGGCCTCGCCCACCACCTGCGACGCGATGAAACAGATCTTGCCTGCACCGCAGCCGAGATCGAGCACCGTGTCACCCTCAACGAGGTAGCGGCTGGGATCACCACACCCGTAGTCGCGCTCGAGGACCTCCTGGGGGATCGCCGCCAAGAGGCGTGGGTCGTAGTCCACCGGGCAGCACAGCGTCGGTTGTACGGCAATTGCCCCGGCACTGTATCGGCGGGAGACGGCGGTCTCCACGCCGGCTGGGGTGGGTATCGCTGACATCGTGGCCTCCCTGCTGACCCGTCCGGCCCTCCGGAACGGGTACGTGTTGACCTTGTCAGTGGTTCGCCAGTGGTGGACAGGCAGGAGGAGGGGGGTGGTCAGCGAGCGCCCTGATTGGTGGGTAAGGTCCGTTGCGCTCCTGGGCCCGGACCCCCGACCTGGGCCCGGGAGCGCCTGCCTGAGTCGCTTGGCCGATAGCGTCGGCCAGGTCCGAGCATTGGCGTCCGGGTCACCCTTGTCTCGGTGGGACGTCGCCGAGAAACCCGATGATCCGGTGCAGGCGCCCGTCATCGCCGAACTCAGCGATATCCAGGCCGGTGAGTGCGATGTCACCTCCCGCAGCGACGAGCTCCCATCCGTAGCGGGCGAAGCTGTGATGTGCATCGATGTCGGTGCTTCGCCGGAACGTGTGACCCGGGAATTGGGCTTGGACGGCGGCGGCGATGTCGCTGATACCGTCGTGCCCGGATCCGTCGATCGGCGGGTCGACAAGCTGCCCATGCCGGTGCGAGCCGCCCTCGACACAATCGTGCAAGGCCACCAGCCGTTCCCAGCGCTGGTCGTGGACCGGCGCTGGGACCTCGTCACCGCCAACGACGCGGCCTTGGACGTGCTGACCGAGGGCGTGTCGACGGTGTTGCTGGCGCCTCCGACGAATGCGCTGCGAGTCAGCCTGCACCCGGACGGAATGGCGCCGCGGATCGTCAATTTCGCGGAATGGTCAACGCATCTCCTGGAGCGTCTCCATCGCCAGATAGCGGCCAGCGGTGATCCCGATCTCGGCGCGCTCGCCGAAGAATTAAGGACTTATCCCGGAGTGGCATCCGATCATCCGACGGATGATCTCGTGAACCGGTTGTTCGTTCCCCTGGTGTTGCGCCACCGTGGGCGGGAGCTGCGCTTTTTCAGCACCATCGCCACCTTCGGCACGGCCCTGGACATCACTATCGCCGAACTTGCCATTGAATCGTTCTTCCCGGCCGACGCGGCGACCACCGATGCGTTGGCATCACCTGGTGGCCGCGGCCCGGGCCCCAGGTCATTCAGCCCGAGTGATTCAGCCTGAGCGGCCTTCGGTGACATACGCGCCACCGGGGGCGGTGTAATTGAGGGTCAGGCCCACCGCGCCCTCGGGCGCACCGAAGGTATGCGTCGGGTTGTGCGCGAAGATCACCTGGCCGGCACCCTCACGGGTGAATACCGGATCGACGGGTGTCAGGCTGCGATCCGCCATGATCCACGACGCCAGGGCCAGGTGGCCCCTGGCTGGGTCAACGCTGCGGCCCGCCCACTCCTGCACCCCGAAGCTGAACGCGAAGCCGCCCTCCCACCCGCCGGAGGGGTCGAAGCCGACGTCGTAATTGAGCTGTGGCCAGCTGCGAGGGTCGCTGTTGGGGTCGGCAGGAAACGCGGTGGCGGGTAGCTTATCCATCTCGTGATGATCCTTACGACGGTGTGGTCGACCGATCAGTGCCGCGAACTGCTCGCGGGTTCCCCGGTAGTGATCGGCGTCGATGAGTTGACCGGCCACCTGGGCGCGGTCGGTGAACTGCAGGACTTCGACACCCAATGACCCGTAGGCGTCCCAACCCGACGCGGGGTGTGACTGATACATCTGCGATGCGGGCGCGGAGGCGACGCCGGAGCTGACGTACGACGAGGCCCATAACGGTGGTAGTCCGGCAAGGGAGGGGCGCCCAAGCCGGTCCCAGTACCAGTGGGGCAGATACAGCAGCGGCACGCTCGCGCCGAGCTGCTGGCAGGCGTCCAGGAAGCCGCGAATCCCGGCGACGGTCAGGGTCGGGGTGCGCTGGTCAGTGGCGAGGGCCTCGGCGTCGAGCAAGCCAGGGACCCCGGTGGCGCGCAGGGCCTCGGCTAACACCTTCGCCTGGGTGTCCTCGTCGCCTGCGTGCAGGTAGTGATAGCCCAGGCACAGCAGCCCCGCCGCGCGGCCCCGACGCAGGAACTCCGCAGACCCGGCCGGTAGGTAGGACCCGTCGAGGCCCTCGGACACCTTGACCGCCATGAAGTCGAAGCCCTCGCGGCGGATCTCCTCGATGTTGATTCCGGCCTGGAAACGTGGGTGGATGTCCACCCCGTAAATGCCCATGACGACCCCCATCAACAGGTCGCCCGGAGGCAACTGGCTGCCTCAGCGCGACGCGACAGCGTGCGTACGCCCCCAGCGTCGAGAGCCTAGGCTGTGTCTGCTCCGGCCAGCGGCCGGGTATTACCCAAGGTGACGGCGAGCTGATCGTCCCGAACTCGGCAGCTCGTCCAGAGCGCGGCCGTCGCCACCACCACCGAAGCGGCACCCAGGACGTGCAGCGAGACGAGCGCTTCGGGGACCCCGGTGAGGTATTGCACGAGACCCAATGTGCCCTGCGCGAGCACTACGCAGACCAGCACGACGTAGCGCCGCCAGGTGTGGCCGGGCACGCCGGTGGCTCGAAGGGCGAATCCGAGGCCGGCGAGCAACCCGAGGAAAGCGACGAGCAGATCGGCATGCAGTTGCGCCAGAGCCGGGACGCTGACCCCGAGCCGTGGAGTAGCGACGCTGCCGGCGTGCGGGCCAGCAGCGGTCACCAGTGTGCCGGCGATCAGCAGCATCACCAGCACCGCGGTAGCGGCGCACAACAAGCCGCGCAGCGGGCCCGGCAGGCGCCAGCGCGGCGGGGCGTCGCCCTCGGCGAAGGCAGCGACCAGCAACACCGCCAGCCACACCAGCAGCATGGAGACGAGAAAATGCCCGGCGACGGTCCACCAGGTCAGCCCGGTCAACACCGTGATGCCGCCGAGGACCGCCTGCACCACGACACCGGCTGGCATCGTCGCGGCCAGCAGGATCAGCCGCCGGCGCCGGGGCCGGACGAGCAGCGCGACGACCAGGCAGGCCAGCCCCACCAACCCGACCAGGCTGGTGAGCAGGCGATTGCCGAATTCGATCCACTGGTGGAGGGCAGCGACGTCCGGATGCGGCTGCGGCACCAGGCTGCCCGGGAAGCACTGCGGCCAGGTCGGGCAACCCAGCCCCGAACTGGTCACCCGCACCACCGAGCCGGTCACCGCGATGCCCGCCTGGGTGATCACTGCAGCGACCGCGGTGAACCGGGACAGGGTTGCCAGCGGGCGGCTAGTGGCGGGCATGACCCTGATCGTATGCACCCGCTGCGCCCGCCGGCTGGCGGGCACGCCAACCGTCCGGCTTTGGTCAGGGGGTAAACGCCGGTGCGAGCCCGGTCAGCTGCACCGAGAGGTCCCAGAGCCGGCGGGCGGCCGAGGTGTCGCGGGCGGCTCGTGACGGCGTTTCGCGCACCGGGTCGGCGCCCAGGGCCAGGAATCGGGGACCGTAGAACTCCCCGCCGTGCACGGCGGGATCGGTGACGGCGCGCAGCATGGGCCGTGCGCCGAATTCTGCGCTCTGGGTGACCAGCGGCGCCAGGGTGCGCATCACCTGGTTGAGCGGGCCGCTGCCTTCGGTACCGAGGTCGGTGCGCGAGGCGCCGGGGTGAGCGGCGACGGCGATCGTTCGGGCCGCTGCGTCAGTGAGCCGCCGGTGCAGCTCCGTGGTGAACAGCAGGTTGGCGAGTCGACGGCGGGGGTGGGGCGGGGGAGCAGCTCGGGGCGCTGTTCGCAGCCGTCGTCGATCGGCACGCTACCGATCGGGCGCTCAAAGCTGCCGCCGGCGAGCTGGAGAACCCGTCGGCAGGCGACCTCGCGTCCGCCCCGCTCGGGTCTGCTACCGCACGGGCGGTTACGGCGATCACCACGCTGCTGGAGCGGGCCCGATCGGCGGGGGTGGTGCGCGCCGATCTGACGCTGGCCGACCTGGTCATGCTTCTCGGCGCCGCTCCTGCCGACGAAGCACCGCCGGAGATGCGCAGGCGCTACGTCGAGATCGTCCTCGCCGGGCTGGCCCGCGAAGCGCGTTGCCAGGTTGGCCTGGACCCATCGCGCGGCGCGTACTCTGGCCGCCGGCAGCACCGAGGTGATCTGCCCGGTTCCCGGGCTTGACGGGTCCACCATCTTCGCCTGGCGAGACCGACCAGTCAGCGTCTGGCCGTACGTGGAGGGCCGGCCGCTAGACCGGGACGACGTCAACCAGCGCACTGCGGCCGCACACCTTCTCGCTCGGTTGCATCGGTCCGCGCTGGCCATAGGTGACCTCAACGACGAACCGCCAGATCCGATCCCGCCTGACGAGCGTGTCCGGGTGCTCCCCGACGCCGACCTTGACGCCGAGCTGACGGCCTGGCGTGACGGCGCTGCGCGCACCGAGCAGCGGGCACTGGTGCACGGCGACTTCTACCGCAGGAACATCCTTTGCCGGGCCGGGACAATCGTCGGTCTCATCGATTGGGACGACGCTCACGTCGACCTGCTGGTCACCGAGCTCGCATGGTCGACGTGGGAGCTGGCGAAGGCGCCGACCGGTGACACGATGCTCATCGACCGCGCGTCGTCCTTCATCGCCGCGTACCAAGCCGCTGGCGGGCCGGTGACATCCACCGCCATTCTCGTTCCACTGATCCGGGACCGCCTGCGGTTGGAAGTCGCGCAAGCCGACGCAGCGAAGGATGCAGGTCACAGCATCGACGAGAACTATCGGGCCGCCGAGATCCGCGGCTTCAACGCTCTCCGCCAGTTTCGCCTATCGGCTACATCCGCCGGCGGTTTATGACAGTCGCAGCGTGCGCGCGGCCAGCAGGCCGGCGCCTGTTGCCCACGCCAGCAGCACTCCTAGCGCCCCCCATGGGGTAGCGCCCGTGACCAGGGCGATGCGCAGCCCCTCGGCCAGCGCGCCGGAGGGCAGCGCGGCGGCGAGCACCGAAAGCGGGCCGGGTAAGGCGTGCACAGACAGCACGATGCCGCCCGCCACCACCAGGAGTAGCCACACCATGTTCGCCACCGCGAGCACCACCTCAGCCCGCAGCGACCCCCCGAGCAGCACTCCGAGTGCGCCGAACGCGGCGGTGCCGGCGAGGATCAGCAGCGCGGCCGGGATAAGACCGGCCGGCGACGGGTGCCAGCCCAGGGCGAGCGCCAACGCCCCGAGGACCACCAGTTGCACCAGCACCACGCCGAGTACCGCGAGCATCCGGCCGGCGACCAGTGACCAGCGGGGCAGCGCGGTGGCAGCCAACCGTTTGAGCACCCCGTAGCGGCGGTCAAAGCCCAGCGCGATGGCTTGGCCGGTGAAGGCGGTGGACATCACGGCCAGCGCCAGAATCCGCGGAGTGACGTTGTCCACCCGCGGGTCGGGCACCGGCACCACGTTGAGCAGGGTGAGCCCGATCAGCATCCCCAACGGGATGAGCAGGGTGAGCAGCACTTGTTCCCCGTTGCGCAGGGTGAGGACGAACTCCGTGCGCGCCTGGGTGAGCAGCATCCGCGACAGCCGGCCCCGCCCCGGTGCGGGTGTGAAGGTGCCGGGGGAGAAGCTGGTCACGACCGCAGCTCGCGGCCGGTGAGCTCAAGGAACACGTCTTCCAGGCTGCGCCTGCATACCCGCAGATCCTCAGCGAACACGCCCAGCTGAGCGCACCACGCCGTCACGGTGGCCATCACCTGCGGGTCGATCAGGCCCTCGACGAGATATCCACCGGGAGTCGGTTCGCTGGCCTTGCACCCCTCAGGAAGCGCAGCGCCCAGCGGCCCGAGATCAAGGCCGGAGCAGGCCCGGAAGCGCAGCTGACGCTCGGCGCCGGAGGAGGTCAGCTCCGCGGGCGTGCCCTCGGCCACCACCCGGCCGTGGTCGATGATGACCACCTGGTCGGCCAGCGCCTCGGCCTCCTCCATCAGGTGCGTGGTGAACAGCACGCTGACGCCATCGGCGCGCAGCCGATCGATGATGTCCCAGACCAGTCGCCGGGCCTGCGGGTCCATCCCGGCGGTGGGCTCGTCGAGGAACACCACCTCAGGTCGCCCGACCAGCGCACAGGCCAGCGCGAGCCGTTGCTGCTGGCCGCCGGACAGCCGCTTGTAAGGCACCCGCGCCACGCCGGTGAGCCCGAGCACGTCCAGCAGCCACCCGATTTCCAACGGTTGCGCAGCGCAGGCCGCGACCAGCTTGAGCATTTCGGCGGCCCGCACCCCGGGATAGGCTCCGCCGCCCTGGGGCATCACCCCGACGCGGGGACGCAGCGCGGCGCTGTCCGCGATCGGATCCAGCCCCAGCACCCGCACCGTGCCCGCATCCGGGCGCTGGAACCCCTCGCACACCTCGACCGTCGTGGTCTTGCCCGCACCGTTGGGACCCAGTAGCGCCAGCACCGTCACCGCCGGCACCCGCAGATCCAGGCCGTCCACAGCGCGGAGGGGACCGAAGCTCCGGACCAGGCCGCAGATCTCGACGGCAGCGGGTGGCGCGGGCGGGTCCACGGTTACAGAGCCTAGGTTGGTCATCGTGCAGCGGTCGACCGGGCCGCTCTGCTCATCGGCCACAGCGGTGGGGTGCGCCCGCGAACCACCAGCAGCGGCACGATCAGGCTGGCCGCGGCCGCCGCGATCGCGGAGGGCAACACCCAGGCGCGGAACAGAAAATCCGCTCCGGTCGGTGCCACGACCAGCGCCAATACCGCGCAGGCCGCGGTAGCGGAGACGCGGAACGCAGGATGGGTCGCGGCAGCCGCCAACGGGATCACGGCCCAGAGGAGGTACCACGGATGCACCACTGGCCCCAGCAGCACCACAGCACCCAGCGCTATCCCGATTCCAGCCAGCGGCTCGAGACGTCCCTGCCAGCAGCGCCACAACAGCAACAGGCACACACCGCCTGCGCCGGCCAGACCGGTGAGCCGGGCCAGCGCAAGTACTGAGGTCGTGTGGTCGCCCAAACCCAGGATGCTGCCGATTCTTCCGGCCAGCAGGCCGAGCTCGGTGACCACCGACATCCAGCTGCGCACCACGTTGGGTGTTCCCAGTGCACCCGTCCAGCCGAAACCGAGACCGGTGCCCAGCCCGATCGCCACGGTGGTGACCACGGCGATCCCGCTGATCGCCGCCGTGGCCCACGCCACGTCGCGCAGCCGCCCACCCCGGTGCCGGGCACACCACATCGCGACGAATCCGAGGGCCAGCGCAGCGGGAACCTTCACCTGCGCGGCGGCTGCGATGAGGGCGGTGCCATCGAGCATGGTCGGCCCCATCGCAGGGTCACGCAGCACCAATTCCAGGCCGACCAGCATCAGGCCGATCATCAGGGCCTCGTTGTGCACACCGCTGACCAGGTGGAACAACACCAGTGGATTAGCCGCACCGAGCCACAGTGCAAACACCGGCGAGACACCCATCCGGCGGGCCAGCCGCGGCAACGCCCAGACGATCATCACCAGGCCGGCCACCGCGAGGGTGCGGTGCAGCAGCACGCCGAGCACCACGTCGTCCCCGGCGATCCAGTCGATTGGTCTGCCCGAGGTGAGGAACAACGGGCCATAGGGTGCTGGCGTGTTGCGCCAGATCGTGGGGATTCCCCGGACCAGCGGGTGATCTACACCAAGGGCCTCGGCCGGACCGAGAACGTAGGGGTCCAGGCCGCGATTGACCATCGCGCTCTGCGCCAGGTAGCTGTAGACGTCCCGGCTGAACATCGGTGGAGCGGCCAGCAGCGGGAGCGCCCACATCAGCATTGTCCGATCCAGCTGGGCCCGGGAGATCAATCGAACCCGTCCTGGAGCGGCTAGCCTTCCGAGCCATAGCCAGGCTAAGACCACCATGGCAATGCCGGTGTAGGCCACCGCCAGCGACGCGGTGGGCATCCGGTTGAACAGGCCCAGTACCGGCCGGCCGACGACCGGATTGCCCAGCACCGGTGCTGTCCCCGCCCCCAGCGAACCCAGCCCCATGAGCAGCGCACCGACTGTGCCGAAACGCCGCACGGTGTCGAGCTGCCGGGTCTCGACCGGATTGAGGCCGGCGCTGCCCTGCAGGGCTCCAGGTTGAGTGCTGCCTGGGTCTTCCGGCTCGGGTTGAGGTGCCCCGTCACCCTGAAGTTTCCCGGTCACCACGCCGCGAAGGGTAACCGAGGCGTGCAGGCTAGCTGTTCTGGGTGAGTCGCTGGTAGGTATGCCGAATGCCGGCCTCGATGCTGGTGCGGGGAGCCCAGTCGAGCTCAGCTGCCGCTCGAGCACAGTCGAGTGCGACGTGGCGCGACTCACCAGCCCGGGCTGATGCGAAATTCGGCTCCATAGCCGTTCCCGCCGCGGCGTTGATGACGTCCAGGAGATCGATCACGGCGGTTTCGGTGCCAGTGCCGATGTTGAACACGGCCTCACCGCCGGCGTAGCCAGCCGCAGCGACGAAGGCGTCGACCACGTCGTCGACGTAGATGTAGTCACGGGTCTGCTTGCCGTCACCGTAGATGGTGGGCGCCTCACCGCGCGCCACCTGGCCGCAGAAGATTGCGATGACGCCTGCCTCGCCGTGGGGGTCTTGCCGAGGACCGTAGACGTTGGCCAGCCGGAGAGCGACGTGGTGCCCGGCGTGGAGTCGATTGAACAACGTGAGGTACTGCTCAGCGCAATATTTCGAGATCCCGTACGGGGCCCGGGTTGCGGGTAGGCAGGTCTCCGGCGTGGGCAGGGGAACACCGTCGCCGTACATTGCGCCGCCCGTGCTGGCCAAGATCAGGCGAGCATTGGCCGTGGTGGCAGCGTCGAGGAGGCTCAGCGTGCCCATGGTGTTGGTGGTCGCATCTGCTACCGGATCGGCCACCGAATGCCGGACACTGATCTGGGCCGCGAGGTGGTAGATCACCTCAGGTTGGTATGTAGTCACGAGGTCGGTGACCGCACTCGCGTTGACGACATTGACGACGTGCAATTCGACGTCACTGGGAATGCGGTCGCGTCGGCCGGCCGACAAGTCGTCCAGTACGGCGACGCGATGACCGTCAGCGATGAGGCGGTCGACAAGGTGCGAACCGACGAACCCAGCACCGCCCGTCACAAGTGCACGCATGCCTGCGCACCCTAGCTGTGCGATGGTCCGGCGCCCGCGACGCAAGGGAAGCCGGGTACCCGGCGGTTACGAGCCGACCGTTGAAGCGGCTAGCTGCCCTCGTTGACTTCGGGGGCCGCCGAGCCGGTGGCTTCGCTGATGGAGGTGTAGCCGGCCAGGCGGGCGCGGCGGGCCAGGCCTTGGTGAATGCGATGTGGCCACAGCGGTCCGTCGTAGACGAAAGCGGTGTAGGCCTGTACGAGGGTCGCGCCGGCCCGGATGCGGGTCCAGGCGTCGTCGGCGGTCTCGATCCCACCGACCGACACCAGGACCAGGCGATTTCCCACCCGGGTGCGCAGCCGGCGCAACACGGCCAGGGAGCGCTCCTTGAGCGGGGCACCGGAGAGACCGCCCGGACCGATGGCCTCGATGAGCGCCGCGTCGGCCGTCAGCCCGTCCCGGGAGACCGTGGTGTTGGTGGCGATGATTCCGTCCAGCCCGAGCTCCAGCGCAAGATCGGCCACCGCGTCGATGGCCTCATCGGCCAGGTCAGGAGCAATCTTGACGAGCAGTGGTACTCGCCGCGAGCCGGCGTCGTCCAGTGCTTCGCGCACGCCCACCAGTAGCGGCCGAAGATGCTCGACGGCCTGGAGAGTGCGCAGCCCGGGGGTGTTCGGTGAGCTGACGTTGACCACCAGGTAGTCCGCGACCTCAGCCAGCAGCCTCGCGCTGGCCGCGTAGTCGGCGACTGCCTCGCCTTCGGGCACCCCCTTCGTCTTGCCGATATTGACCCCGACCACGACACGTCGGCTCCGCCCGTGGTGGCGCGCTCGCAGCCGGTCAGCGGCGGCCGCCGAGCCGGCGTTGTTGAACCCCATCCGGTTGACCAGGCCCCGATCGGGTGCCAGGCGGAACAGCCGCGGAGTCGGGTTGCCGGGCTGCGGTCGCGCGGTCACGGTGCCGATCTCGACGAAAGCGAACCCCAGTGCGCCCAGAGCGTCGACCCCCAGTGCGTCCTTGTCGAACCCCGCTGCCAGACCCAGCGGCCCGGGAAGATCGAGCCCGAGCGCGCGAACCCGCAGCACGGGGTCGCGGGGAACAAGCCGGTAACGCAGCAAGGCGCCGATCCCGGGAACCGTGGCCACAGCGCGGATCAGCCCGAAGCCCAGATGATGCGCAGTCTCCGCCGGAACACGCCGGAAGAAGACCGAGAACAACCACCTGTACATGGCCTCTCCCACAATCAACGAGGAGCTGCATTTGACGTGGTGCTCCATCCTGGTTGACAGGGGGTGGTCTGGGCGAATTCCGCTCGGTCGCCGGCTGTGATCTCTCGGCTGTCGACGATCTGGGGGTGCGACCGTGCCCGACGCCCACCTGCTGCCGGTGGTGGTGCTCATCGGGGTGGCAGTGATCGCGTTGAGTTGGCTGCGCCTGCGTATCGCACCGCCGATCGTGTTGCTGCTGGGTGGGGTGCCGCTGGCGTTCGTGCCGTGGTTGGAGGGTGTGCGGCTGCCGCCGGATGTGGTGTTGCTGATTTTGCCGTTGTGCGCCTCCGCGACGCGAGACGGATAGACGACATCGTGCTGCGCCGCGTGCAGGCCCGGCTCGACGCCGAGGAAGCCCGGCCCCGACGACGACTGATGGGGATCATGACACCGCTATGGGCGACATGTGTTGTGCACTGGGCGGGGAATTACGTAACATGGACGTTGTGAAAAACGTCGGGGCTGATCGTCGCACCCGCGAGTTGGTGGCACGGATGTTGCTGGAGCACGGTCCAGTGACTGCCGCGCAGGTCGCCGACTCGCTGGGGCTGAGCCCTGCGGCGGTGCGCCGCCATCTGGATGCCCTGCTCTCCGACGGGCAGGCCAGCTACCGTTCGGCGCCGCGCCGAGGTCCCCGTGGCCGGGGGCGCCCGGCCAAGGTGTTCCTGCTCACCGCCGCCGGCCGGGCGCGGTTCGAGCACACCTATGACGACCTGGCGGTCGCCGCGCTGCGCTTCCTCTCCGACCGCGATGGCGAGCAGGCGGTCCGGTCGTTCGCCGAGCAACGTGTGACAGATCTGGTTGGCCGGCACCGGGCCGCCGTGGTCGCCGCGGCCGACCCGGTAGCGCGGGCACAGCTGCTCGCCGTCGCGCTGAGCGTGGAGGGTTACGCTGCGTCAGCTGAGCACGTCGGTGCCGGTGCGCAGTTGTGCCAGCATCATTGCCCGGTCGCGCACGTCGCAGCGGAGTTCCCGCAGCTGTGCGAGGCCGAGACGGCGGCCTTCGCAGACCTGCTCGGGGTCCACGTGCAGCGGCTGGCCACGATCGCCCGCGGCGATGTGGTGTGCACCACGCATGTTCCCGAAACTCGGGTGCCGCACGGTGCCCACCTGACTGTTCCCACTGCTGATCCCACCACTGATTTGGCACCACTGAACCGGATGGAGGCGTCTGACGCATGACGACTGCCCCTGAGCAGGATGTGCGTACACCGCTAAGCCAGGAGGAAACGCTCTCCAGCTTGGGCCGCTACGAATACGGCTGGGCCGACTCCGACCTCGCCGGCTCCAGCGCGCAGCGTGGTCTTTCCGAGGCTGTGGTACGCGACATCTCGGCCAAGAAGAACGAACCGGAATGGATGCTGGAGACCCGGCTGAAGGCGTTGCGGTTATTCCAGCGCAAACCCATGCCGCGCTGGGGTGCCGACCTGTCCGGCATCGACTTCGACAACATCAAGTACTTTGTCCGGTCGACCGAGAAGCAGGCCACCTCCTGGGAGGACCTGCCCGATGACATCAAAGCCACCTACGACCGGCTGGGCATCCCCGAGGCGGAGAAGGCCCGGCTGGTGGCCGGCGTGGCCGCGCAGTACGAGTCCGAGGTCGTCTACCACAAGATCCGGGAGGACCTGGAAGAGCTGGGCGTGCTGTTCCTGGACACCGACACGGCGCTGCGCGAGCAGCCGGAGCTGTTCCAGCAGTACTTCGCCAGTGTGATCCCCGCTGGTGACAACAAGTTCTCCGCGCTGAACACCGCAGTGTGGTCGGGCGGGTCGTTCATCTACGTGCCACCCGGCGTACAGGTCGACATCCCGTTGCAGGCGTACTTCCGGATCAATACCGAGAACATGGGCCAGTTCGAGCGGACGCTGATCATCGTCGACGAGGGCGCCTACGTGCACTACGTCGAGGGTTGCACGGCGCCGATCTACAAGTCCGACTCGCTGCACTCCGCGGTCGTCGAGATCATCGTCAAGAAGGGCGGCCGCTGCCGCTACACCACCATCCAGAACTGGTCGAACAACGTCTACAACCTGGTCACCAAGCGGGCCACCGCGGCCGAGGGTGCGACCATGGAGTGGATCGATGGCAACCTCGGTTCCAAGGTCACCATGAAATACCCGTCGGTCTGGCTGATCGGCGAGCACGCCAAGGGCGAGGTGCTCTCGGTGGCGTGCGCCGGCGAGGGCCAGCACCAGGACGCCGGGGCGAAGATGGTGCACGCCGCACCGCACACGTCGAGCACGATCGTGTCCAAGTCGGTGGCCCGCGGCGGCGGCCGTACCTCCTACCGTGGGTTGGTGCAGGTCAACGAGGGCAGCCATCACTCGCGTTCCACGGTGAAGTGCGACGCGCTGCTGGTTGACCAGATCAGCCGTTCGGACACCTACCCCTATGTCGACATCCGCGAGGACGACGTGTCGATGGGCCACGAGGCCACCGTCTCCAAGATCAGCGACGATCAGCTCTTCTACCTGATGAGCCGGGGGCTGGCCGAGGACGAGGCGATGGCCATGATCGTGCGGGGGTTCATCGAGCCAATCGCCCGTGAGTTGCCCATGGAGTACGCCCTGGAGCTCAACCGCCTGATCGAGCTGCAGATGGAAGGAGCCGTCGGCTGATATGACGGCTACCACTGGCCGGCCGGCCGATCGCGGTCTGGTCGAGCACTCGCACGGCAAGATTGGGCAACCCGAGGTCCCGATGGTCTCGCGGGGGCAGCGGTTCACCTCCTACGACGTGGACGCCTTCGAGGTACCCACGGGGCGCGAGGAGGAGTGGCGGTTCACCCCGCTGCGGCGGCTGCGCGGCCTGCACCAGGGTGTCGCTGCCACCGGTACCGCTCAGGTCAGCGTGCAGGCCGCTGGCGTCACCGTCGAGGACGTGAGCCGAGCCGACCCGCGGCTGGGTGACGGTGGAATCCCTGCCGACCGGGTGGCGGCGCAGGCGTGGTGCGCGGTGGAGAAGGCCACCGTGGTGACCGTGCCGGCGCAGCGCCGGATCGAGGACCCAGTGATGATCACGGTCGCCGGCCCGGGTGCAGGGCAGCTCGCTTACGGTCACCTGCAGTTACGCCTGGAGGCGTTCGCCGAGGCCGTGGTGGTGCTCGACTACCGCGGCAGCGGTACCTACGCGGAGAACGTCGAGCTGGTCCTCGCCGACGGTGCCCGGCTGACCCTGGTCAGCGTGCAGGACTGGGCCGACGACGCGGTGCACGTCGCCGCGCAGCACGCCAGGCTGGGTCGCGATGCCGTCCTGCGGGCCACCACGGTGAGCCTGGGCGGCGACCTGGTCCGGCAGTCTCCGACCGTCACGTTTACCCAGCCCGGCGGCGACGCCGAGTTGCTCGGGCTGTACTTCGCCGACGCCGGGCAGCATCTGGAGCACCGCCTGCTGGTCGACCACGCCGTGCCGCACTGCCGCTCCAACGTCGCCTACAAGGGAGCGCTGCAGGGCAGCCCCGGACAACCGGACGCACGCACCGTGTGGATCGGGGACGTGCTCATCCAGGCTGCCGCCGAGGGCACCCAGACATTCGAGGTCAACCGCAACCTGGTGCTCACCGATGGCGCCCGGGCCGATTCGGTGCCCAACCTGGAGATCGAGACCGGCGAGATCGTCGGCGCTGGGCATGCCAGCACCACGGGCCGCTTCGACGACGAGCAGCTGTTCTACCTCACCTCCCGGGGCATCCCCGTCGAGGCGGCCCGGCGGCTGGTCGTGCGGGGCTTCTTTGCCGAGATCCTGCAGAAGATCACCGTCACACCAGTCCGCGAACGGTTGGCGGAGGCGATCGAGGCCGAACTGGAGGCGGTGGGGGTATGACCGCAGTCCGGGTGTGCAGCCTGACCGATCTCAAGGACGATGCGCCCGCCGGCTTCGCGGTCGAGGGCGTGCCGGTGGTACTGGTGCGCCAGGGCGAGCAGGTCTACGCGCTGGCTGACATCTGCTCGCACGCCGAGATCGCGCTCTCCGAAGGAGAGGTGACCCGCAAGGGCCTGGAGTGCTGGCTGCACGGCTCGTGTTTCGACCTGCGCACCGGTGCGCCCTCTTCACCACCGGCGTCCGAACCGGTGGACACCTACGCCGTGACGATCGACGGTGACGATGTGTACGTGGACCCAACCAGCCCGACCAACCGCTAGCAGGAGTGCGAGAACACACCGATGACCACCCTGGAAATCAAGGACCTGCACGTTGTGGTGCCTACCGACGATGCGCAGAACCCCGAGAAGGAGATCCTGCGCGGGGTCGATCTGACCGTGCGGGCGGGGGAGACGCACGCGATAATGGGCCCCAACGGGTCGGGTAAGTCCACCCTGGCCTATTCGATCGCCGGGCACCCGAAGTACCGGGTCAGCTCCGGGCAGGTGCTCCTCGACGGGGTCGACGTGCTGTCGATGTCGGTGGACGAACGCGCCCGGGCGGGTCTGTTTCTGGCGATGCAGTACCCGGTGGAGGTGCCCGGGGTCTCGATGTCGAACTTCCTGCGCACCGCTGCCACCGCGGTGCGGGGTGAGGCGCCCAAGCTGCGCACCTGGGTCAAGGAGGTCAAGGCGGCGATGTCCGCGCTGGACATCGACCCGGCCTTCGCCGAGCGCAGTGTGAACGAGGGTTTCTCCGGCGGCGAGAAGAAGCGCCACGAGATCCTGCAGCTGTCCATGCTCAAGCCCAAGATCGCGATCCTGGACGAGACCGACTCCGGCCTGGACGTCGACGCGCTTCGGGTGGTCTCCGACGGCGTGAACCGGTACCGGGCCAGCGGGGACGTCGGTGTGCTGCTGATCACCCACTACAACCGGATCCTGCGGTACCTCACGCCCGACTGTGTGCACGTGTTTCTCGGTGGGCGGATTGTGGAATCCGGTGGACCGGAGCTTGCCGAGGACCTGGAGTCCGGTGGCTACGAGCGTTTCACCGCCCACGCGTGACAAGGGGTGACTATCGTGACTGATGTGGTTGCCGGGCCACTCACAGCCAGTGAGCTGGATACGATCCGCGCCGACTTCCCGATCCTGTCCCGCACGGTGCGGGAAAACCGCCCGTTGGTGTACCTGGACTCCGGGGCCACCTCTCAGCGGCCCCGGCAGGTGCTCGACGCTGAACGCTCCTTCCTCGAGCAGCACAACGCTGCGGTGCACCGCGGGGCGCACCAGCTCGCCGAAGAGGCCACCGACGCCTACGAGTCGGCCCGGGCCCGGATCGCCGCGTTCGTCGGCGTCCGGCCGGACGAGGTGGTGTTCACCAAGAATGCCACCGAGGGGATCAACCTGGTCGCCTATGCGCTGAGCAATGCCGCAGTCGCCGGGGCGCAACGCTTCGTCGTGGCGCCGGGCGACGAGATCGTGATCACCGAGATGGAGCACCACGCCAACCTGGTGCCCTGGCAGGAGCTGTGCCGGCGCACCGGGGCCACGCTGCGCTGGTACCAGGTCACCGACGGCGGCCGGCTGGACCTGGACTCGCTGGAGCTGTCTGACCGCACGAAGGTGGTGGCCTTCAGCCACCAGTCCAACGTGATGGGTACCGTCCCGCCGGTCGCCGAGCTGGTCCGCCGGGCTCGCGAGGTCGGGGCGCTGACCGTGCTGGACGCCTGCCAGTCGGTGCCGCACACTCCCGTCGACTTCGCCGCGCTGGACGTCGACTTCGCGGTGTTCTCCGGGCACAAGATGCTGGGACCGTCCGGGGTCGGCGTGCTCTACGGCCGCCGCGAACTGCTCGAGGCGCTGCCGCCTTTCCTGACCGGCGGGTCGATGATCGAGCTGGTCAAGATGGAGGGCTCCACCTATGCCCCACCCCCGCAACGGTTCGAGGCCGGCGTCCCGATGACCTCCCAAGCGGTGGGCCTGGGCGCGGCGGTGGACTACCTCTCGGCGGTGGGCATGGACCGGGTCGCCGCCCATGAGCACACGTTGACCGAGCAGGCCCTGGTCGGTCTGTCGGAGTTCGACGACATGCGGATCATCGGCCCGGCCGACGCCGCGGACCGGGGTGGCGCGGTGTCCTTCGTGCTCAGCGACGTGCACGCACACGACGCCGGGCAGGTCCTCGACGACCTGGGCATCGCGGTACGGGTCGGCCACCACTGCGCCTGGCCGTTGCACCGCCGCTTCGGCATCGCCGCGACGGTGCGGGCCAGCTTCGCGGTGTACAACACTCCCGCCGAGGTCGATGCATTGCTGGCCGGCGTGCACGAGGTGCGCCGCTTCTTCCGGGTGGGGGCATGAAACTCGAGCAGATGTACCAGGAGATCATCCTGGATCACTACCGCAATCCGCACCGCAGCGGTCTGCGGGAGCCCTTCGACGCCGAGTCCTACCAGGTCAACCCCACCTGCGGGGACGAGGTGACGCTGCGGGTCGCGCTCGCCGGCGACCGGGTCGCCGACGTGTCCTACGACGCGATCGGCTGCTCGATCAGCCAAGCGGCGACGTCGGTGCTCACCGATCTGGTGGTCGGCCGGACCGTCGCCGAATCGACGTCCACGATGGATGCTTTTGTGGAGATGGTGCAGAGCCGGGGGCAGGTGGAACCCGACGAGGATGTGCTGGAAGACGCGGTCGCCTTCGCCGGCGTGTCGCGTTACCCGTCCCGGGTGAAATGCGCCTTGCTCGGCTGGATGGCGTTTAAGGATGCCGTCGGCCGGGCAGACGCGGGCAGCGCGGGCAACGGTGCCCAGCGAACGGAGGCACAGTGAGCCTGAACGAGGAATCTGAGGTCGTGCGCGGTGCGGCCGGAATGCCCGACATCCCCGAGGTCCGATCGGACGGCGAGCTAGCTGACGTTGACGACCTCGAAGAAGCCATGCGCGATGTGGTCGACCCGGAGCTGGGCATCAACGTGGTCGACCTGGGTCTGGTCTATGACATCCGGGTCGGCGAGGGCAACGTCGCCACCCTGGACATGACACTGACCTCCGCGGCCTGCCCGCTGACTGACGTCATCGAGGATCAGACCCGAGCCGCGCTCACCGCGGGCCCGGGCGGGGGCCTGGTCAACGACGTGCGGATCAACTGGGTATGGATGCCACCGTGGGGACCAGACAAGATCACCGAGGACGGCCGGGAGCAACTGCGGGCGCTGGGTTTCACCGTCTAAAAATCGAACCGGGAGGATCTGCCGTCCGAACGATTGGGTGAAGGAGAACGGTTGCGATCACTGAGGTTGCCGCCGGATGTCGATCGGGTGAATGACGACAGATGGAGTACAGCGATGCACCAGTTCCAGTGCGGGCACCAAGAGTGCTTTAGCCAGTACACTGCGTCCAACAAAGAGGATCTTATGCGCCAGGTGGCCGACCACCTGAAAGAAGCGCATGACGTCGACAGGGCCACCGCGACCTTGATGGATTACCTCGAAGCGACGTGCGTGACGACCAAGTAGGCTACGCCGAGAGGACATCGAGGATCTGTTGTCCATACTTGGCTAGTTTGGTTTCGCCGACGCCGCTCACCGTGCCGAGTTCGGTCAGGGTGGCCGGGGACTCGGCCGCGATCTGACGCAGGGTTGCGTCGTGGAAGATCACATAGGCGGGCACGCCCTGCTCCTTCGCGGTAGCGGCGCGCCAGACGCGGAGCTGCTCGAACACCGGAATCGCCTGCTCGGGTAGCTCCAGTGGTGCGGCACGGCGGGGTTTGGCCGTCTTCTCTGACTTGGCCGGGCGTTCAGGCTCACGGCGCAGCAGAACCTGGCGCTGCCGGCTCAGCACGTCGCTGCTGGAGTCGGTGAGCACCAAGGTGCCATAGTCACCTTCGACGGCCAGCAGGCGCTGAGCCAGCAGTTGGCGCACCACACCGCGCCACTCACCCTCCCGTAGTTCGGTGCCGACACCGAAGACCGTCAGCGAGTCGTGGCCGAACTGGGTGGTCTTGGGAGTCTGCTTGCCGAGCAGAATGTCGATCACCTGGCCCGCGCCGAAGCGCTGGTGGCGCTCGCGGTCCAGCCGTAACACGGTCGACAGCAGCTTCTGCGCGGCGATCGTGCCATCCCAGGACTCGGGTGGCGACAGGCAGGTGTCGCAGTTGCCGCACGCGCTGGCTAGCTGGCCGAAGTAGCCGAGCAATTGGGCGCGGCGGCAGCCGACCGTCTCGCACAGCGCCAGCATGGCGTCAAGATGGGTGGCCAGCCTGCGGCGATGGGTCTGGTCGCCCTCCGAAGTGTCGATCATCTTGCGTTGCTGCACGACGTCGGCCAGACCATAGGCCAGCCAGGCGGTGGACGGTAGCCCGTCCCGCCCGGCCCGGCCGGTCTCCTGGTAGTAGCCCTCGACGGACTTGGGCAGGTCGAGGTGGGCGACGAAGCGCACATCGGGCTTGTCGATGCCCATGCCGAACGCGATCGTGGCGACCATGATCAAGCCGTCCTCGCGCAGGAACCGAGACTGGTTGGCGGCTCGGCTCCGCGCGTCCAGCCCCGCGTGGTAGGGCAGTGCCTCGATACCCTGCGTGACGAGAAACGCCGCAGTCTTGTCGACCGAAGCCCGGGACAGGCAGTAGACAATGCCCGCGTCGCCGGCGTGCTCGGTGCGGAGCAGCTCCAGCAGCTGGCGCTTGGGCTCGGCCTTCGACACGATCCGGTATTGGATGTTCGGGCGATCGAAGCTGGCCACGAAATGACGGGCCCCGGTGAGGTTCAGTCGCGACGCGATCTCGGCGTGGGTCGCCTTGGTCGCTGTTGCGGTCAGTGCTATGCGGGGCACGCTGGGCCACAGTTCGTGCAGCGCGGACAGGCCGAGGTAGTCGGGCCGGAAGTCGTGCCCCCACTGGGCTACGCAATGCGCCTCGTCGATGGCGAACAGTGATATCGTGCCGCGCTCTAGCAGGCTTAGCGTCGAGTCGAGGCGCAGGCGTTCCGGGGCCAGGTAGAGCAGATCCAGCTGGCCGGCGAGGAAGGCGGACTCGACCGCGCGGCGCGTGGCGGCGTCCTGGGTGGAGTTGAGAAACCCGGCCCGGACGCCGAGCGCGGTGAGGGCGTCCACCTGATCCTGCATCAGGGCGATCAGTGGCGAGATGACGACTCCGACCCCGGGCCGCACCAGCGCGGGAATCTGGTAACACAGCGACTTGCCGCCGCCGGTCGGCATGAGCACGAGCGCGTCACCACCAGCGGTGACGTGGTCGATGACTTCCTGCTGTGCCCCCCGGAACGAGTCGTAGCCGAAGACCCGGCGGAGCACCTGCAGTGCCTCGCTCACGTCCTGACCTGTTGCGCGCAGCGCCATCTGGGCGATCCTATGACCGGCGTCAGCAGCCGATTGCACCGCCGCCGGGGCCAATCCGGTTCCAACCTGCCGCCAACCGGTGCAACGGATGGTGGGCGCGGCACGACCGCAAGCCGACCAACGTTCACCCGACCAACATCGAGCGCCTCAATAATCCTGTGCCCTGGAGCCCCGAGCGCGTGTGTAATGGCCCGACGTCTCATCGGCGGACACGTACAACCCGCGCGCAGGTAGGAGATTCGCGATGCCGCAGCAGCCCGGTGACCACGCGGTGGTCTTGGGCGCGAGTATGGCCGGGTTGCTGGCCACTCGGGTGCTCGCCGATGCCTACCGCAGGGTCACAGTGATCGACCGCGACGCCATGCCCGAGATCGGTGCGCACCGCCGCGGTGTGCCGCACGGACGCCACCACCACGCCCTGCAGCCGCGCGGCGTCGCGGTGCTCGAAGAGCTGTTCCCTGGCTTCACCGCAGCTGCCGTGCGGGCCGGCGCCGGTTCGGGAGACGTGTTGCGGCACTGTCGCTGGATACTGTCCGGACATCGGCTCAGGCAAGCCACGGGGGGCGTGCTGGGCCTGATTGCCAGCCGGCCGTTCCTGGAGGGCCAGGTCCGAGCCCGAGTGGGGGCGCTACCCGGTGTGACGTTCGTGGAACGCGGGGACATCGCCGGCTTGACCACAACGGCCGGGCGCCAGGTCACCGGAGTCCAGGTGCGCGATCGGGCCGGGGAGCACCGGCAGTTGGCGGCTGATCTCGTCGTGGACGCTACCGGCCGCGGCTCCCGGACACCGGTCTGGCTGGCCGAGTGGGGCTACCAGCCACCGGCCGAGGAGCGGATCGACATCGGACTGGGCTACGCCACCAGGACCTACCGGCTGCGTGCGGGCGCCCTTGGCTCGGACGGACTGGTCCTGATCGGCGCCACGCCGGACAACCCGCGCAGCGGGGTGCTGGGCATGCTTGAGGGTGGCCGGCACATGCTCACGCTGGGGGGCATCCTCGGAGATCATCCATCGACCGACCCGGCCGCGTTCGAGGCATTCGCGGCCAGCCTGCCCTTCGGGGACATTTCCGACGCGATCGTCGGCGCCGAGCCGCTGGACAATCCGGTCGCGTTCCGATTCCCGGCCGCGGTGCGGCGCCGGTACGAAGATCTGCACGACTTCCCGGAGGGATTGCTGGTACTCGGTGACGCGGTGTGCTCGTTCAACCCCGTCTACGGGCAGGGCATGACCGTGGCGGCCAACCAGGCGCTGGTGCTGCGCCGGCTATTGTCGCACCGCCCGAATCCCCCGCCGGGCCGGTATTTCCGGGCGATCGCGAAGACAGTCGATCAGCCATGGGAGTTCGCCGTGGGCGCCGACCTGGCCTTGCCCGGCGTACCCGGAACCCCCACCCGCAGGATCCGGATCGCCAATGCCTACCTGCCCCGGCTGCTCGCGGCGGCCAGCTCCGACGCCGCCCTGGGCACTGCGTACATCCGGGTCCTGGGGTTGCTCGACCGGGCTGAGAGTTTGCTCCGGCCCGACCGGGTGCTCAGGACGTGGTGGATCACCCGGGGAAGAGGTTCCACCGGAAACAGTGCTTCCACCGGAAACAATGATGTCAACAATAATCGAGATGCTACCCAGCGGGAGGTATCGCCATGGCCTTGAGTCTCAATTTCACTGCGCCGCTCAAACAGGACCCGGAATCTCAGCAGCGCTTACAGCAATTGGCAGCTGTATTCGCCGCCCAGGTCCAGCCGGTGATAGACGGCGCGCTGGCCAAATCAGAGCTGGTCCACTTCGCGCGGATCCTGGTCATCGACAACAAGTACATTCAGGTTCTGACGGAATTCGATGGCGACCCGATGAATTACACGGAATTTTTCCGCACCGAGCTCCCGTCGGTTTTCGAGCATATCTTCTCTTTGGTGGAAGGTGCTCCACCGTGGCAGGAGATCGATAACCCCAACGATTTCTACGAGTACACCCATTCGTTCAACCTCCAGGCTCTGGGCGCCTCGCCGGAGGCCGGTTACGATCATGGCTACCTGTTCTCGGCATTCGGTGACGCGACGGTCCGAGAGATCAAGGATAAACTTGGCCCGAGTATCTGAGACGCGACGATGAAGGTCGACCTGGGTGGGGTGCAAGCGCTGGTCGTCAAAACGTACCGGCGGCAAACCTCTCGTTACCTGATATTCCATTTCGGTGCCGGTGCGGGCGCCCGCGCATTCCTCCGGGCGTTGGCACAGCGAGTCACCATGGCCGACGTGGAGCCTGACGTCGCCCCGGATCCACTGCTCAACGTTGGTTTCACGTACAACGGTCTGTGTGCGCTGGAAGCCGATCCAGCACTGTTGGTGAAGTTCGACGCGGTCTTCAAACTCGGACCACGCGCCGTCGGTATGGCTCTGGGAGATGTCGCGGGCAGCCGTAGCGACCCGGCGGGCTGGTGGGAAGGTCAATTCACGACTGACGACGTGCACTGCGTCGTGACCTTGCATACCCAGTCAGACGAAGCGGCCCAGGAGGCGACTGAGTCGGTGCGGGAGCTGGCGCGGGTCAACGCCGTCACCGAGCTGATCCCGCGCCGGGACGGCACGATCCTGCAGGGGCGTTGGTTTGCCAGAGCAAAGATGCACTTCGGCTACACCGACGGCCTCTCGCAGCCCGATGTCTGCTGGGACGATGATGCCGAACCCGCGGGCCTGAATCGTGCAGCGGGGCAGGTCGATTTTCGGCAGTTCCTGCTGGGCTATTCAACCGCCGACTATCCCTCCGCTCCCGCAATCGGCCCGGCCGCTGACTTCGCGCGTAACAGCACCTACGGCGTCTTCCGGTGGCTTTATCAAGATGTGGCGGCATTCAACTCGTTCCTGAGTACCGAGGGCCCGACGCTGTTTCCCGACCTTGCCCCCGCCGATGCCGAGGAGCTGCTGGCAGCGAAGCTGATGGGCCGCTGGCGCGATGGCACGCCGCTTGTTCTCTCGCCGGAACGTCCGGATCCGCAATTGGCCGCCAGCAATGACTTCGGGTATGCCAACCAAGATCCGGACGGCGTGCGGTGCCCGTTCTCCGCTCACATCCGGATCGCGAACCCCCGGGACACGCCGCTCGATCCGATCGTGGTCGGCGGAGTTCCCCGTACCCTTCGGCGGGGGATGCCGTACGGCGCGCCGCTGCCGGGGACCACGGACGACGGGGCCGACCGTGGCCTGGTGGGCGTGTTCTTGGGTGCAGATCTACGCAAGCAGGTTCATACGTTAACCAGCTGGATCATGAAGAACGACTTCAGCCCCGTATACGGGGCGAATCGCCGCGTTCAGGATCCCTTGTTCGGGAACCGGGCCATGCCGGGTACCTGCGCGGATTTCACCCTGCCCGGCCCAGGTGGTGGTGCGACGGTCAAGAGCCTGCCCGACTTCGTGCACACGAAAGGTACGGCGTTTCTCTTCTATCCTGGAAGGACCGCGCTGACGGCATTGTCAGATGTGCCCGCATTATCAGATGGGGCGAGATGATTATGTCTCGACCAGTTCGTGTTCGTGGAGCTTGTCCCGCAGCTGACGCAGGGCGCGCGCCCGAGTGGGCCCGATCCCGCCTGGCGGGATGCCGGCGGTCTGGGCGACTTCCGCGTAGGAGCGGGGGTGGTCGGTGAACAGCATCCGCACGAGGGTCCGCCGGAGGGGCGACAACTCGGAGACGAGCTTCTGCAACGCTTGCGCGGTATCAGCGTCGATGACGTGCTGCTCGGGGCCTACCGAGGGATCGGCGACCGTGTCCGGCGTGATGTCCGTGAGGCCGGGGATGGGCTTGACCTGGCGCAGGATATGCAGGCATTCACGGCGGGCGGTGGTCGCCAGCCACCCTCCGAGTCGCTCGGGAAACTGCACCCGGTGGGCGTTTTCGGCCAGCCGCAGCCAGGTCATCTGGGCCGCGTCGAGCGCGTCAGCCTCCTGCAGCCGGAACGACCGAACCGTCGAGGATACGAGTTTGCCGTACCGGCGGAAGATCTCGTCCCAGGCCGCGGCGTCACTGTCACGGATCCGGAGTAAGAGGGAGGCCACGCTGTCTGGGGCCTCGGCGGGGGTAGGGCTCATGGTGGCAGTTGGCATCGGAATCGCGACCCCCTACTGCTGGCGGTGTCGGGTCATGGCGGGCGCTCCCTTGACGGGCTTCGAGCTACGCCCACCGTCGGGCACCATGCTTGGCCGCGAATTGGCGCTATGTTGGAGCCGCCCAGCACGTGAGGTCGGCGGGCGTGCGGCGGTGGATCGCCAATCAGCTAGTGGTCGACGATCTCCGGCACCCAGGGCGCAAGCCAGCTGCGTGCGAGCAGGGTGTACCGGTGGTCAGCGCCGTATAGCCGCGCGAAGTCCCCGAGCACCGCACCGGCCAGCATCCGGGTCTGCTCCACGTTGCCGATCTCCCCGGTCCAGCGGGCCAGGTTGGCCCGGGCGAGCAGGGTGTACCGGTGCTCGGCTCCGAGCACCCGCTCGTGATCCGCGACCAGCGTGGCAGCCAGCTCCCGGGCGGCGACCACGTCGCCGGCCTCACCGACCCACCGGGCCAGATCAGACCGGGCGACCAGGGTGTACCGGTCGTCGGCGCCGAGTACCCGTTGGGCGTCCTCGACTACGACAGCAGCCGCCTTCCACGCACCTATCGCGTCGCCGGACACTCCCATCCAATGAGCCAAGGTCGCCCGGGCGACCACGGTGTACCGGTCGTCGGCGCCGAGCACCCGCTGGACGTCCTCGACCACTGCCGCAGCCAGTTCCCGGGCTTGTTCGGCGTTCCCGGCCTCCCCGGTCCAGCGGGCCAGGTTGATCCGGGCGAGCAGAGTGTGCCGATCGTCGGGGCCGAGCACGTGCATCATGTTCTCGACGACCGTTGCGGCTAGCGCCTGCGCCCGGCTCGCGTCCCCGGCTTTCCCGGTCCAGCGGGCGAGGCTGCTCCGGGCGATCGCCGTGGCCGGATCATCGGAGCCGAGTATCCGCTCGGAATCACTGACCAGCGCGGCGCCCAGGCTGCGTGCCCTGCCACTGTCACCAGTCAGCCCGGCCCACTCGATGAGCGTGTGCCGCAGATCGAGGGTGACGGGTTGGTCGGGATGCAGGTGCTCGATCAGGGTCCGGACATGGGTGTGCAGCGTTTGCATGGTCCGCATGTCGGGCAACGAGGTGATGGTGACCTGGGTGCGGGCCCATGGCGGGCAGGCGGTGTCAAGCAGCGCCGCGGCGGTGTCGATCCAGGCGCGGTGGCTGTCATCGGCGGCGAGTTGGTCGGCGGTGACAGCTTGCACGAGGCGGTGCACCGTGACAGATCCGCCAGCGCCGATGCGGGTGAGCAGGCCGTAGGAGATCAGCTCGGTGATCGCCCGGTGCCGGTGCAGGGCGTCGGTCAGCAACGGCCGGAGCAGGCCATTGGCGGGTTCAGGAAGCATCAGACGGTCGGTGTCGCAGGTGAGCAGCCGGTCCAGCGGAATGGTGTCGGGGGCATACCAGGCCAGGACGTTGAGCAGCGCCTGCGCCGATGACGAGAGTTGGTCGAACGCCAGTTGCCAGGTGGTGGCCACGGTGGCGGGGTAGTCCGGGGCGTGGCCCTGCTGATGGAGCTCGGCGCGGCGGCTGCGGTACAAGGACAGGTAACCGGCGAGGTCCAGCGCACTGTGCGCCACATAGCAGGCGGCTTGGGCCAGAGCTAGCGGCAGGCCACCCAGCTCGTGACCCAGGATGGCGGCGCTGTCCTGGTCGCTGTCCCCGGATAGCGCCGTGACCAGCCGCACCGCGTGGGACGCGGCCAGCGGTTGGATCGGCAGCACCATCTGCCGATCCGGCCAGGTCCCCGCGCGGCTGGTGACCAGCACGTCGCCATTGCCGGCCGCGGGCAGCATGCCCCGCAGCGCCTCGGGCTCGGCGATGTTATCGATCACCAGCAGCCAACTACCGGCGCGGTTAGCCAACATGGCGTGTACTGCCTGTACCGGATCATGGGCATGTTCGGCGTATTGCGGGGCCACAATGTCAAGCAACGCCCGGAATTCCCCCGGCACCGCCTCGGGGTCTTCGGCCCGGACCCACCACACCAGGCCGTAATGGGCCAGGTAACGCTGGGCGTAGGCCCGCGCCAGGCTGGTCTTGCCCACCCCACCCAGACCGGTGAGAACCCGGATGACCGGACGCTGCTGGCGTGCTGGATCGGTGAACGCGGCCCGCAACGCAGCCAGTTCCCTGTGCCGGCCGACTACCTCGGACAGGCTCTGCACATGGGTGGACACCACTCGCTGGGAGGCCCGCATACCGAATTCGTCTAGTGCGGGATCGGCGGTCGACCGCACCGGCGCCTCAGTCGCCATCGTGGCCGGTGTGGCTGCTGCAGATGGCTCGGCGAGGGTTCCGGTTGGCGTCGAGGTGGGCGGGTGCCAGTCCAGCACCGGCGCATGGGTGAGAATGCCCTGTTCCAGCCGTTGCAGCACCGCTCCCGGGTCGATGCCCAGTTCCTCGGCAAGCTGCGCCCGGGTGACTCGCAACACCCCCAACGCCTCAGCCTGTCGCCCGGCTCGATACAGCGCCAACGCCAGCAACTCGCAGCCGTGCTCGCGCAGCGGATGGGCTCGTACGTGCATCTCCAACTCGGCCACCACGCTGTGGTGTTCACCTAGCTGCAGCTGTGCTGCGCACCGTGCTTCGACCACCGAAAGCCGCAATTCCTCCAGGCGCGCTACCTCCGGCACGGCCCATCCGGCGTCACACACGTCGGCATAAGGCTTGCCTCGCCACAACCCCAACGCCGCTTCGAAGTCAGCCACCGCTCGCGTGGAATTGCCGCGGCTCAGTGCCCCCCGGCCCGCCGCGGCATGCACCGCGAAGCGGTGTACATCGAAATCCACGCCCCGGCTGTCCAGCACATAACCCGGCGCGCGGGTGCACAACACCGTCGCGGGCGCCCGAGGTGGACGATCCGGTTCCAGCACCCGCCGCAGATTCGACACGTATGCCCGTACCGAGGTCATCGCTGCCGGTGGTGGATCCCCCGACCACAAGTCCTCAATCACGGCATCGATCGCCACCGGCTGATCCACCCGGCTGAGCAACAACGCGAACAACGCCCGCTGCCGCGGCGGCCCCAGATCAGCCGGCCGACCCGCGACCACCGCCTCCACCGGCCCCAGAGCACGCCACTGCATGGACCGATCACTAGGTAGCGGCGCCCGCTGCGCCCACACCTGCGTCACCGATCCGCCCGCTTCCACATCGATACCCGAGCCCAGAACAGGATCCTTCGATGGCGAATCCACGGGCCACGTCGAAGTGGCCCGGTCCTCACGAGACCTTATTGAGGGTTCACGTGTCAATGTTGTATTCAGCTCGGAGTGTGAGCAGCACGACAGCGGGATTTCAGACACGTAGTGCTCTGCGTGGTTGCTCACAGTGACGAGATGATCGCGGAATCGTTACGAGTTTTCACCGGGTCAGCAGAGTCGGCGCGGGCCCACTGCCTCTAACGTGCAGCGAGTGACTCTTGCGCCTGAGCTGATCCCCGCACCATCGGTTCCCGGCGAGGTCGCCGCCGTCTGCTTCGACGTGGACGCGACTCTGGTCGACTACGAAGCATCGACTCGCGCGGGGCTGCGTGAGCTCCTCGGCACCGATGACGCCTGGGCTGAGTGGTGTGCGCTGACCGATCAGCATTACGCGGGCTACCTGGCCGGACGGATCGGCTTTGAGCCGATGCTTGCGCTGCGCACCAAGGATTTCTTCGCGCGCCGGGGTGAGTTCCTGTGTGATGGCGAGGTGGTGGAGCGCGAACAGCGCCGCACGGCTGCCGTCCGGGGAGCCTGGCGGCTGTTCGACGATGCGCTGCCGTGCCTGCGGGCGTTGCGGAAGCTCGGACTGCGGCTGGCCGCGATCACCAACGCGGCCGGAGAGCACCAGCGAACGAAGCTCCGAGCCCTGGGCCTGGGCTCCGCTTTCGATGCTGTGCTGATCTCCGGGGAACTTGGGGTGGCCAAGCCACACCGAGCCATCTTCCGGAGGGCCTGCCGGGCCCTGGGAGTGCATCCGGGTCAGGCGGTACACGTCGGAGACCGGCTCGACACCGATGCCGTGGGCGCGCGCGACGCTGGGCTGCATGGCGTGTGGCTGGACCGCTCCGGCTGCGGTGCCCTCCCGGAGGGAGCCGGTGTGTCGGTGATCGGGCAACTGGCTGAGCTCCCTGCGCTGGTCACCGGGCACGTCAGGTGAATCCGCGGCATCCGGGTGGCAGCGGACGCGGACGGTCGACTAGAGTCTCTGCCCGGTGCTCGTTCGGATCCGGGGGTGGCCCCGGAAACGGACAGTTGGTGGGGTATGGTGTAATTGGCAGCACGACTGATTCTGGTTCAGTTAGTCTAGGTTCGAGTCCTGGTACCCCAGCGAATGTCGTCATCGCGTTCTCGCGGCCCCGTCGTCTAGCGGCCTAGGACGCCGCCCTCTCAAGGCGGTAGCGCGGGTTCAAATCCCGTCGGGGCTACACC
>JBOHFK010000029.1:0-46629 GCA_050699635.1 Pseudonocardiaceae bacterium
GGCTGGGCACGCGGCTGAGCATCCCCGTCTACGACGTGGCCCTGGTCGGCTACCCGCAGCGGATGCGCGACTACACCGCTCGCCAGCGCAAGCAGGACCAGCCGGAGTAGCCCCAGCCGATCATCCCTGTTCGGCTATGTCCGCCAGCACCGCGGCCAGGGTGCGTACCGGCACTCCGGTTCCTCCCTTGGCGGTGTAGCCCCACGGTGAGCCAGTGTTGTAGGCCGGGCCAGCGATGTCCAGATGCGCCCACGGGATGCCATCGGGAACGAACTCAGACAGGAACACCCCGGCGGCGAGCATGCCGCCCCAGCGGTGCGCCGCCACGTTGGCGATGTCGGCGAGCTTGGAGTCAAGATCAGACCGCAGATGTTCGGGTAGCGGCATGGCCCAGCCATTCTCTCCGACCTGCTGCGATATCGCGGTGATCCGGTCGCGGAACTCTGGGGTGCCCATGATCCCCGGAGTGCGGTTGCCCAGCGCGATGATCTGAGCACCGGTCAGCGTGGCCGTGTCGATGATGTAGTCCGGGGAGTCCTGCGCCGCGCGGACCAGCGCGTCGGCGAGAACAAGCCGGCCCTCGGCGTCAGTGTTGAGAACCTCGACGGTGGTGCCACCGTACATCGTGAGCACGTCTCCCGGCCGGTATGCGGTGGCCGAGGGCATGTTCTCGGCCATCGGCACGGTGGCGATCACCTCCACCGGCAGCTCTAACCGGGCGGCCAGCACCGCGGTGACCACTACGGCGGCCGCGCCCGCCATGTCCATGGTCATCTCTTCCATCTTCGCCGCCGGCTTGATCGAGATACCGCCGGTGTCGAAGGTGATCCCCTTGCCGACCAGGGCCACCTTCGCTCGCGGTGCGGCCGGGGCGTGATGCAGCCGGACCAGCCGAGGCGGGCGGGATGATCCGCTGCCGACGCCGAGGATCCCGCCATAGCCTTCCCGTCGCAGGGCCTTCTCATCCAGCACCTCGGTGCGCAGCCCCGCCGCCTGCGCCATCGTCACGGCCCGATCGGCGAACGAGGCGGGATAGAGGTCATTGGGGGGCGTGTTCACCAGGTCGCGGGCGGCGGCGACCGATTCGGCTATCACGGTGGCCCAGGCGAGCTGCCGTGTTGCGTCAGCGTCGCAGGCCGACGGCACTGAGAGATCCATCTGTCCCAGCGGTCCGTCGCCGTTGCTGGATCGGTATGCGGTGAATGCGTAGCTGCCCAGCGCGGTGCCCTCCGCAGCGGCGGTCAGATCGATTCGGGACAGCGTGGTGAGTGCTCGAGAGGTGCCCGACAGCGCGCGGGATGCGGCTCCCGCGGCTCGGCGCACCTGCTCGCTGCTGGGTGTGCCGTCGACCTTGCCGAGGCCGGTGGCCAGCAGCAGCGGGGCGCTGACGGCTCCCCGGGTGGGTACCTTGATCACCTCGTCGGCCTTGCCCCGCGAGCCGACCAGACAGAGCAGTTCGGTGAGCGCCCCGCCGAATGCGGCGTCGACGTCCTCACTGCCCGGCAGCAGCCGGGGACCCCCCTCGCCGAGCATGGTCCCCACCACGAGGGCATCGACGGTCGCGGTGGTCACCGAAGCATCGGTGAGACGCAGCGTCGGGGTGGTCACGGTGATCTCCTCGATAATCTGACCAGATGGGGCGGAATGCTGCGGGGCAGGTGATGGTGGCGGTCGCCACTGGATGTAGCGTTCCATAGCCGTGAGTCCTGACCTGCACCGCGGACCCCTGCACGCCTCCCATCTAGCAGCCGGCGCCACCCTGGGTGCGTTCGGCGGGTGGGAGATGCCGATCAGCTTTCCCGGCGGGGGTGTCGTCGTCGAACACACCGCCGTGCGCGAGGCAGTGGGCGTGTTCGACGTCACGCACCTCGGCAAGGTCAGCGTCACTGGGCCCGGGGCCGCAGAATTCGTCAACTCGTGTCTTACCGCTGACCTGGCCAAGGTCGCGCCTGGGCACGCTCAGTACACCTTGTGCTGCGCTGAGGACGGCGGTGTGGTGGACGATCTGATCGCCTACCTGGTCGCCCCGAACGAGGTGTTCTGCGTACCGAATGCGGCGAACGCCGCGGCGGTCGCTCAGCGGCTGGTCGCTGCGGCACCTCCGGGGCTGACGGTGGCCGATCGGCACGGCGAGTACGCCGTGCTCGCCGTGCAGGGACCCCGCTCGATGGAGCTGCTCGGCGTCGTGGGCCTGGCGCTCGCCGATCTCGATTACCTGGCCTTTGCCGACGTTGAGCAGGACGGCGGGCCGGTGCGGGTTGGTCGCACCGGATACACCGGCGAACGCGGCTACGAGCTGGTGGTGGCGTGGGCGCAGGCGTCTGTGCTGTGGGAGGCATTGCTCGCTGCCGCGGGCGCGCTGGGTGGCCGGGCGTGCGGGCTCGGGGCCCGCGACACCTTGCGCACGGAGATGGGGTATCCCCTGCACGGCCAGGACCTCGGGCCCGGCATCACTCCCGTGCAGAGCGGCCTGTCCTGGGCGATCGGCTGGAACAAGCCAGCGTTCTGGGGTCGGGCGGCGCTGCTCGCGGAGCGCCAGGCCGGTCCGTCGCGGCGGCTGCGCGGGCTGCGTGCCACCACGCGCGGGGTACCGCGACCGCACATGGCAGTGCGGTCCACGGCGGGTGTGCCGCTCGGGGAGACCACCTCGGGAACCTTTTCCCCGACGTTGCGCACCGGCATTGCGCTGGCGCTGCTCGACGTCGCGGTGCAACCCGGAGACACTGTCGAGATCGACGTCCGTGGCCGGGCGCTGCCCTGCGAGGTCGTCAAAACTCCCTTCGTGCCCTCCCACGTGCGCTGATCCGCTCGTGTGTGACGTTCAGGGCTACGGGCACATCACCGCAGGTGCCGGGTAGCCGTGATGGGCGGCGGCGGCCCGCACGGCGCGGGTCACTGCGGTTGCTGAGTGCTGCCCGACCAGGATCAGCGCCGAGCCGCCGAAGCCGCCGCCGGTCATCCGGGCGCCCGCTGCGCCGGCGGCGCAGGCCGCGTCAACCGCGCAGTCCAGCTCCGGACTGGATACCTCAAGATCGTCGCGCAGTGACGTGTGCGAGGCGTTCAACAGCGGTCCGATGTCGCCGTAGCTGCCAGACTCCAGCAGCGCCACGACGTCGCGCACCCTGGTGATCTCGGTCACGACGTGCCGGGCTCGCCTGCGCAGCAGGGGATCGGTCAGGCTCTCTACCTGCTCGGGTGAGGCCTCTCGCAAGCTCAGGACGCCCAACTCGGTCGCGGCCTGTTTCGCGCTACGCCGGCGCGCGGCGTAGTGACCGTCGACGATCCGGTGCGGCGCCCGGGTGTCGACAACGAGCAGAACCAGCCCGGCGGTGGCCAGATCAAGCGGAATCTGGCGCATCGTCTGATCCCGGCAATCGAGCAGTAAGGCGTGCCCTGCGGTGGCGCACAATGATGCGAGCTGGTCCATCCCGCCGGTCGGTGCGCCGACGACCTCGTTCTCGGCGCGGCGGCACGCCGTCGCGAGCCCGGCCCGACCGGCGCTGGTCATGGCCTGCCCAAGCCCGCACAGCGCATCGACCGCCAGCGCGACGGCACACTCCAAGGCCGCGGAAGAGGCCAGACCCGCGCCCGGCGGCACCGAATCACCGACCAGCAGGTCAACTCCGCCGGCCGGATGCCCGAGCGCCCAGATCACGCCCGCTGGATACCCCGCCCACCCTGGCGGATGGCCGGGACCCACCCCTGCCAGCAAGCCATCCCAGGGCTCGGCATCCGGGTGCAGCGATCGCAGGCGGAGCTGGCCATCGTCTCGAACCGCCACTGCGACCACGGTGCGCAGTGGTAACGCCAGTGGCAGGCACAACCCGCCTGCGTAGTCGACGTGTTCGCCGATCAGGTTCACCCGCCCCGGGGCAGCCCACAGGCCGTCGGGATCCCGGCCGAACGCGGCGCGGAAGGCGGCCCGCAACGCGGTGCTCATGCCAGTTCCCGCAACCGGTGGGCGATCCGCTCCGGGGTGGTGTCGTTGAGCCACACGCCCATCCCGGACTCGGATCCGGCGAGGTACTTGAGTTTCCCGGCAGCACGGCGTACCGAGAACAGCTGCAAGTGCAGCCGGGTCAGGTCGCGTCCGGGACCGACTGGGGCCTGGTGCCACCCGGCCACATACGGCACCGGTCCGGTGCTGCCCTGGTCGGCGAAGAACTCGCCCACCCGGCGCAGCAAGGCTGGGTAGACAGTGGCGAGCTCAGCGCGCTCTGTGCTGTTCAGGGCGGCCAGGTCGGGCACCGCCCGATGTGGCACCAGGTGCACCTCCACCGGCCACCGGGCGGCGACGGGCACATACGCCGTCCACGCTGCGCCGTGGTGCACGACACGTGTGCCGGCCCGCAGTTCCGCGGCGAGCACGTCCGACAGCAGGTCGCGGTCCGTGCTCTCGCGGTGCGCGGTGGCCCGGGCCAGCAGGCGCTCGGTGCGCGGCGGGATGAAGGAGTAGGCATAGATCTGGCCATGCGGGTGGTCCAGCGTGACCCCGATCTCCGAACCGCGGTTCTCGAAGCAGAACACCTGCCTGGTGTCGCTCAGCCCCGACAGCAGTCGGGTCCGGTCGGCCCACGCTTCGATCACTGTGGCTGCCCGGCTCGGAGTGAGGTCGGCACATGAGCAGCTGTGCTCGCTGGTGAAGCAGATCACCTCACACCGGCCGGTCCCGGGCAGCTGCGGCCACAGCGGGTTGCCGTCCACCACGGCCGGCACCGGATCGGTGTTGGGGACCATGGACGGGAATCGATTGTCGAACACGGCCACGTCGTAATCCTCGGCCGGTATCTCGGTCACCGTACCGTTGCGGCTGGGGCACAGCGGGCAGTTCGCCGCCTCGGGCAGGTACGTTCGGTCCATCCGGTGGGGCGCGAGAATGACCCACTCTCCGGTGAGCACGTCCAGGCGCATCGTGGGCTGGGCCTGATCCGGGGGCAGATCGCGGGTATCGCGTAATGCTCGGGTCGCCGCCCCGGATACGTACGGTTCGCGGTCGTCGTAATACGTCAATGCGCGGCCGTCGGCCAGCCGGGTGCGAGTGATCCGCACGGTCGCTACCTCGCTCACGCGAGCCAGGATGCCGTACGTTTGGAGTAGTGGGACGTCCTACCATTTCTGCGCCCGACGGGATACCGTGCAGCTCATGAGCGCCGCGCCACTGTTCACTCGACTGCCGCACCACGGTCCGGTGTCGCCCCAACGGCGCGCGGAGATCCTGACCGCGCCCGGCTTCGGCAAGTACTTCACCGATCACATGGTGGAGATCAGCTGGACCGCGGGTCGTGGTTGGCATGACCCCCAGATCGGCCCCTACCAGCCGCTGATGATGGACCCGGCCACCATGGTGCTGCACTACGGGCAGGCGATCTTCGAAGGCCTGAAGGCCTACCAGCAGCCCGATGGCACCGTGTCCTGCTTCCGGCCGCTGGCCAACGCCGACCGGCTGCGTTCCTCAGCCCGCCGGATAGCCATGCCAGAGCTGTCCGACGAGCTGTTTCTCGGCTCACTGCGTGAGCTGGTGCGCGCCGACATCGGCTGGGTACCCGCCGCCGGCGGGGAGGAATCGCTGTACCTGCGACCGATGCTGTTCGCCAGCGAGGTGGGGCTCGGGATGCGGCCCTCGTCGGCCTACCGGTACCTGCTCATCGCCTCCCCGGCTGGGCCGTATTTCCGCGACGGGCTTGAGCCGGTCAGCGTGTGGCTGTGCACTGACTACGTCCGGGCCGCGCCCGGTGGTACCGGAGCAGCCAAGTTCGCCGGGAACTACGCCGCCTCCCTGGTGGTTCAGCAGCAAGCCGCCGACAACGGTTGTGACCAGGTCGTGTGGCTGGACGCGGTCGAGCGGCGCTGGGTGGAGGAGATGGGCACCAACAATCTCTACTTCGTCTTCGGCGAGGGCAAGCGGGCGCGGCTGGTGACTCCTGAGCTCACCGGCGCTTTGCTGGCCGGGATCACCCGTGATTCGCTGCTCATCCTGGCCCGGGATCACGGGCTGGGCGTCGAGGAGCGACGGATCTCCACCGAGGAGTGGGAGAAGGGAGTCCATTCCGGGGACATCTCAGAGGTCTTCGCCTGCGGTACCGCCGCGGTGATCACTCCCGTCGGACGGGTGGCCCACGCCGGTGGCGAGTTCACCATCGGCAGCGGCGCCCCCGGCCCCATCACTGCCCAGCTCCGCGCCTCCCTCACCGCCATCCAACGCGGCGCCGCCCCCGACCCCCACCACTGGATGACCTCCCTCACCTGACGCCACGTTTCCCCCAAGCCACATCCCGGTCAGGCCAGGGCGCAGATGGTGAGGATGATGGTGGTGGTTAGTTCGTTGGCGGCGCCTAGGGCGTCGCCGGTGAGGCCGCCGAGGCGGTGGTGGGTGTGGGTTGAGAGTGCCACCACCGTGGCGGCGGCCAGGGTTACTGCCAGCGCGCCCTGCCAGGGGCGGGCGGGGACGGCCAGTAGGCTGGCGGCCAGCAGAATTACCGACCAGGCCGCGGGTACTGCGACGGGCTGGCTACCGGCCACCAGTGCTCCCATGCCGGCGGGCCGGGCGGGTGGTATGCCTCTGCGGGCGCACCAGCCGAAGGCGGCTCGGCCCGCGACCATCGCCAGTACGACGGGAATCAGCCGGCCGGTGTCTGCGAGGGCTCCCAGCGCGGTGGCCTGCATGGTCAGGACCAGCACCAGCGTGACAACCCCGAACGGCCCGCACGACCCATCCCGCATCACCGCCAAGGCCTGCTGGGGCCCGCCGTAGCAGCCCAGCCCGTCGGCTGTGTCGGCCAGGCCGTCCAAGTGCATCCCGCGAGTCAGCCCGGCCAGCAGCGCCACCACAGCGAGCCCGGCCAGCAGGGAGGGCGCGCCGAGCGCATGTAGCGCAGTCAGCATCCCAGCGGCAAGCAGACCCAACCCGGCACCGACGACCGGCGCCCAGTACAGCGCCCGGCGAGCTGTGCCCTGGTTCACTTCGCCGGGCGTAGGTACTGGCAGGACCGTCAGCCAGGACACCGCGAGCCGCAGCCCGCTGATCACCTCGTCGGCAACTGGGCATCCACCGGCCCGGAAACGCCCGCGTCGGCGAAGGTCGCCATCTCCGCGAGCACCCGGACCGCCATCTGCACCAGCGGCAGTGCGGCAACCGCCCCGGAACCCTCACCCAGCCGCATGCCCAACTCGAGAATGGGGTCCAGCTCCAGATGCTGCAGCGCCAAGGTGTGTGCGGGCTCCACCGACCGGTGCCCCGCCACCCACCAATGGCGCGCTCCGGGTGCGAGCTCGTCGGCGAGCATCGCCGCTGCCCCGACGACAACACCGTCGAGTATCACCGGGGTGCGCCGCAGCGCGGCCTGGGCCAGGAAGGCGGCCATCGCCGCGATATCGGCGCCGCCAGCGGTCCGCAGCAGCGCGACGGGATCACTGACGACCGCGCGGGCCCGGCGCAGCGCGTCGCGGATCACGGCGGTCTTGCGCATCCAGCCGGCGTCGTCGATCCCGCTGCCCCGGCCCACCACCGCCACCGGTTCGGCCCCGGTGAGCGCCGCGATCAGCACTGCTGCGGGAGTGGTGTTGCCGATCCCCATGTCGCCCGCGACGAGCAGGTCGCCACCACGGTCGATCTCCTCGTCGGCGATCATCACTCCGGCGTTCAGCGCTTGGGTTATTTCCACGTCGGTCAGCGCGTCCTGCAGGTGGATCGCGCCACTGCCGCGGCGGACCTTGTGCTTGATAACCAGCGGTACGGCACCGGTGGCGGGGTCGCAGTCCACGGCCAGATCGACCACCCGCACCGTTGCCCCCGCGGCCGCAGCAAGCACATTCACCGCTGCTCCTCCGCCCAGGAAGTTGCCCACCATCTGCTGGGTGACCTCGCTGGGATACGCAGACACCGCATGTGCGGCAACGCCGTGGTCCCCGGCGAACACCACAACTTGCGGTCGGGCGAATGGATGCGGTGGGCAGGCTCCCTGGCACGCCGCAGCCCACACCCCCAGTTCCTCCAGGCGGCCCAACGAGCCCGCCGGTTTGGTCAACTGCCCATGGCGGGCCACCGCTTCGCGGTGGGTCTGCAGGTCTGGTGGCGCGATCGTGGGGAACTGCACGCGGCTCTCCTGGGGTATTCGGTGTCCATCGGCTGCTCCATCCTCCCCTCCACGTAGCTTGACGGGCAGACCCGCCACCAGCAGCAGTACTTCGTCGCATACTGCGGCGAGTGCCGCGTTGAGCGCACCGAGCTCGTCACGGAACAGCCGCCCCGCGGGGGTCGCCGGCACCACGCCGAGGCCCACCTCCGCGCTGACCAGCACCAGGCGCGCCGGGCAGGCCGTCACTGCCGACACCAACTCCGTGCACCGAGCGCGGCAGGCCGACAACGTCTCCACACCACCCGTCCACGCTCCCGCGTCGTCCAGTTCGCCGGTCAGCCAGGTGGCGATGTCGTCGACCAGCACCGGTACCGGACCGGCGGACCTCAGTGCACCAGGGAGGTCGGCTAGCTCCACGGTGCGCCATCCCGGCGGCCTGCGGGCGATGTGCGCGGCGATCCGCGCTGCCCATTCCGGGTCGTCCGGGTGACGCCGGGCCGTGGCCAGATAGTCCACCTGTGCCTCGCTCAGTAACCCCTCGGCGTAGGCCGATTTACCCGACCGTGCACCGCCGAGCACCAGCGTCCGCATCTGACAGACGTTACCGTCGGGCGATGGCGGGTTTGCGGTGCGTGGTCGGGTATTACGGGATCGGGTCGCCGCGATTGATCCGAGGCTTGGGCACCCGCAGCCGGCGCAGCTGGGTTGCTCTGGTCATGGCGTAGAACCCCAGGGTCGCCCCGGACTCCGTCGCTTTGGGGAACCGCTCCTGGACCCGGCGCTTGACGGTCCGGCCCAGCAGCACCCCCTCGACAACGATCGCGACAAGCATCACCATCGACGCCAGGGACACATACGATTGCACGATCGGGTCCCGCACCACGAGCACTACGATCACCAGCAGGGCCAGCGGCATGAACGCGCCGGCGAGGTGCCGCCGGGAATCCACCAGATCCCGCACGTAGGCCTTCACCGGGCCACGGTCGCGCGGCAGCAGGTACTTCTCATCGCCGGACAACATGCGTTCCCGGCGCTGCGCGGCGGCGTTGCGGCGTTCGTCCTTGGATCCCCGCATCCGGGTGAGGGCTTCCCGCTGGGTGCGGGGCGGTGGCGGCGCCGGGCCGCGCTTGCGTCCCTCCGCCTCCCGGCGGCTCGGGGTCGGTCTGCCCTTGCCTACCGTGCGGGCTCGGCGAGCGATCTCGTCAGGATCCGCCTCGCCCTCCGCTGTGCGCTTCAGCTCGAGGGGCTCCAACTCGGAGGGCTCGGGATCGGTGGCGCCGGAGCCGATTTTGCCGCGAAGGAACCTCACGATGACCAGCCTAGGGCACGGGTAGGTGACCAATCATGTGTCACCATGAAGTTGCGGAATCACCCGGCGGGTCGCGGGCGTTCGCGTAGAGTAGAACAAGCTGTCCGTGCCGAGCTGAGATCCCAGGGGAGAGTCCATGACCGTCGAGAACATCGTCGGCACCGAGGTGCACACGCACGGTGTCGAGCTCACCGACGCCGCCGCCACCAAGGCGAAGGCGCTGCTCGACCAGGAGGGCCGCACCGACATGCATTTGCGCATCGCCGTACAACCTGGTGGTTGTGCCGGGCTGCGCTACCAGCTCTTCTTCGACGAGCGCACGCTCGATGGCGACGCCAAGCGGGATTACAACGGACTCGCTGTGGTGGTCGATCGGATGAGCGTGCCGTACCTGCAGGGTGCCGTGATCGATTTCGTGGACACCATCGAGAAGCAGGGCTTCACCATCGACAACCCCAACGCAGGCGGCTCCTGCGCCTGCGGAGACTCCTTCAACTAAGCAGGTAGCAGGACCGATGGGGTCCGGCGAGGTTGGTGTGTCGGGCCCTGTTGTTCGGTGTGTCGTGCTCTGGTGCTCAGTGTGTCGCGCACAGATGGTCGGTCAAACCTGCACGGGGTAGCGCGGTTCGGGTACCGCTGGAGTGATCCGCTGTTCGACGAAGATGCCGTGCCAGAGCATGAACACCAACACCGCCCAGATCCGCCTGCTGTGGTCGCGCGGACCCACACGGTGCTCGTTGAGCATCCGGTGCACTGCCGTGAGATCGAGCAGGTCCGCGGTGCCCGAGTCGTCGACGATGCCACGCGCCCAGTCGTGGAGATCATGACGGAGCCAGTGCCGGATCGGCACGGGGAAGCCCAGCTTGGACCGGTTCAGCACGTGCGCGGGAACGATGTCGCGCAGCGCCCGGCGCAGCGCATGCTTGGTCGTCTCGCGAGTGATCTTCTCCGCCAGCGGGATGGTGGCCGCCACCCGGAACACCTCCGGATCAAGGAAAGGCACTCGCAGCTCGAGTGAGTTGGCCATGGTCACCTTGTCGGCCTTGACAAGGATGTCGCCGCGCAACCACGTGAACAGGTCCACATGCTGCATGCGGGCGATGGGATCCCAGCCGCTGGAGGCAGCGTAGGGCTCGGCGGTGACATCGGCGTGCGAGACGGCCGGGTCATATCCGCGCAGCACCTCGCGCAGCTGGTCGTCCCGGAAGATCCGTGCGTTGCCGTAATAGCGCTGTTCCAGTGTCAGTGCGCCGCGCCGGAGCAGGTCCTTGCCGCGCACGCCTTCGGGGATCCGGGTGGAGATCCGGCCCAGCGTGCGGCGCAGCGCGCCGGGCACCTTCTCGAACGCGGCTAACGACAACGGTTCCCGATAGATGGTGTAACCGCCGAACAGCTCGTCGGCACCCTCGCCGGAGAGCACCACCTTGACGTGCTCGCGCGCCTCCCGGGCAATGAACCACAGCGGTACCAGCGCCGGATCAGCCACCGGATCATCGAGATACCACACGATCAGCGGCAATGCCTCGGCCAACTCGGTGGCTGAAACGGTGCGGATGATATGACGGACGCCAATCGCGGCGGCCGACTCCGCAGCCACATCCACCTCGGAGTAGCCCTCCCGCTCGAAGCCGGTGGTAAAGGTGATCAGATCCGGATTGTGTTCGCGGGCCAGCGCGGCGATGGCGGTGGAGTCAATTCCGCCGGACAGGAAGGCGCCGACGGTGACGTCGGCCCGCATGTGCTTGGCCACTGAGTCCCGCAACACTGCGGTGATCTCGTCGTGCAGGGCCCCGGCATCGGCGTCGGAGCGGATCTGACGTGGCCGGAAGTGCGGATGAAAGTACCGTTCGGTGATCAGCTTGCCGCCGGGGGAGAGGCTGAACGAGGTGCCGGACTCGATACGGGTGACGGCGGTGTGCAGCGTTGCCGGTTCGGGCACGTACTGCAGGGTCAGGTAGTGCTGCAGCGCTCGGTGGTCTATCGCCGTCGGTACTCCCAGCGACGGCGCCAGCTCAAGCAGGCTCTTCTTCTCGCTGGCCAGCGCCACCCCGGCCGGGCCGGCGCAACAAAACAAGGGCTTGATCCCGAACGGGTCACGGGCGCCGAAGGCGACCCGGCGCTGCGCGTCCCAGATGACGAACGCGAACATCCCCCGAAGCCGCGTGACGGCGGCCGCCCCGAAGTGGTGGTAAGCAGCCAGAACCACTTCGGTGTCGCCCGCTGTGAGAAATTTCACGTCGTACGGTTCGCGCTGTAGCTCCTCGCGGAGCTCGAGGTAGTTGTAGATCTCTCCGTTGAACAGGATGGTGTAGCGCTCCGGAGCCTCCGGCGGACCCCAGCTCATCGGCTGGTGCGAGCGCTCGAGGTCGATGATGGACAGCCTGTTGAAGCCGAGCACGACGTCGGCGTCGTGCCAGGTCCCGGTCTCATCGGGTCCGCGATGCCGCTGGCAGTGCAGCGCCGCGGTCACGTCGGCTACCCGCTGCGCCGCGTCCCACTGTGCGGTCAGTAATCCCAGCAACCCGCACACTCGTGTGCCCTCCTATCAGCGGCCGACCCGGACGGGTCAGCGTTGTACTGGGACGCTAGCCCACTTGCGCCCCGGCCGACCTGCGACCGTCGCGCTGGGTTAGGCTCCAGTCAGTGGGCTGGCTAGCCGCGTCTGGTCAACGAGGAGGAACAGGGCGTGATCGGCGTGGTCCGTTCCCGTGCTGGACGGCTGCTGAAGGTGGCCGGGTTGGCCGGAATGATTGCTTTCATCTCCACGGGGTGCTCGGTATATCAGGCGTTCTCGTTCGGCTGGCCTCAGGGGGTCACCCCGCAAGCTGAGCGGATGCGGTCACTGTGGATCTGGGCGACGGTAGCGGCTCTGGCAGTCGGGTTGATCGTCGCGCTGCTGCTCATGTGGACAGTGATCTTCCATCGGAAGAAATCCGACGAGATACCCCGGCAGACGCAGTACAATCTTCCGCTGGAAATCATTTATACGGTCATCCCGTTCGTGATTGTTGCCGTGCTCTTCTATTTCACGGTGACGGCGCAGAATTTCGTCAACGCCAAGGTCGACAACCCGGATTTGCGGGTAAAGGTAATCGGATTCCAGTGGAACTGGGAGTTCCAGTACCTGCAGGAACGTCCGGGAAGAGATGGCGCCTACCAGGTGCGACGGACCGACGACGGAGAGCCGTTGTCCACCGTTGGCTCGTCCAACACCGTTCCTTTGCTGGTGGTTCCTACTGACCGGGTTGTGGAATACCACATCGAGTCCACAGACGTCCTGCACTCGTTCTACATCCCGGATTTTCTCTTCAAGCGTGACGTCTTTCCGCACCCCGAAAAAAACGACACCGACAGCGTTTTCCAGACCACGGTCCAGCGCCAAGGTGCCTTTGTCGGTCGCTGTGCGGAGCTGTGCGGTACCTACCACTCAATGATGAACTTCGAGATGCGGGCGTTGTCCCCGGATCTGTTCGATCGGTACCTCGCGCTGCGGGCTCAGACCAACCCGCAGACTCATCGCGCGTACAGCGCTGGTGAGGCGCTCGCCCAACTGAACTGTGGCCGGCTGTGCACCCCCGAGGCAGTGACCACCTCCCCGTTCGATACCGACCGCACCGCCCGGGAAGCGCGCCAAGCCCGGGGCGGCCATCATTAACCTTCAGCATCAGGTGGTCCTTGGCAGGTTCGAGAGTGAGGCAGCACCATGAGGGTCGAGGCCCGGATCTTCGAGATCATCACAGCGTTCTTCTTCCTGTCCGCGGTGGTCTATGGCCTGATGTCTCATGGTGAGCCGGTCGGATTGGTCGCGATTACGCTGACCGGTGGGCTGACCCTCATCGTCGGCACCTACTTTCGGTTCGTTTCCCGGCGGGTCCGGATGCGCCCAGAGGACAACATCGAGGCGGAGATCTCCGATGGCGCCGGTGAGCTGGGTTTCTTCTCGCCGGGCAGCTACTGGCCGTTCGGGATGGCACTGGGAGCGAGCGTGCTCGGGTACGCCCTCGCCCTTAACCAGTGGTGGATGGTCGCAATCGGCGTAGCGCTGGTGATCGGCACCGTCACCGGGCTGGTCTTCGAATACCACATCGGCCCCAAGCCAGAGTGATCGGGCGGGGGCCAACGAGCCTGACGCGTACCCCACCGATGCTGGTTCGCCCCTAGTCGCTGGGTTGGTTCGGGCGACCTGCCAGTTTCCGGCCTGATCCGTTGGTACCGACCTGATCTCCGTTTGTCGTGGAGCCGTTGTGCCGAGCCTGCTCGAGGGCCAGGGTCTGCTCCGAGGGATCCGGTCGGAAGGCCGAGCCGGGCACCGGACTACCGGCTGAGCCGAGTTGATTCATCCGCTTAGGCACCCGCGCGCCCTGGTATTCCAGCGGGATGGGGTGGCCATGACCGTCGACACCGCCGAGCGGCTGGTGCACCTCGATGAACTCACCATGGGGCAGCCGCTTGAGGATGCCGGTCTCGATCCCGTGTTCGAGAATCGCCCGGTCCGCTCGCTGGAGCCCGAGACAGATCCGGTAGGTGACGTAATACGCGATCGGGGGCAGCAACAGCATGCCGATCCGACCCGCCCACGTGGTGGCGTTCAACGAGATATCGAACGTGTAGGCGATGACGTCGTTGCCGCCGGAGAGCAACAGCACGAACATGAACGAGATCGCCATCACGCCCAAGCTGGTGCGCACCGGGACGTCCCGGGGACGCTGCAGCAGGTTGTGCGAGGCGTTGTCCTTGGTGAGCCGGCGCTCGATTGCCGGATATCCAAAGGCCAGACCGAACATGATGCCGGGGATCACCATCGTCGGCCAGAACGACGCGGGGATCATATAGTTGCCCAGGTAGATCTCCCAGGCCGGCCACAGCCGGGTCGATCCATCGAGCCAACCGACGTACCAGTCGGGCTGAGAAGCCGCCGAGACCTGGGCCGGATTGTACGGACCGAAGTTCCAGATCGGGTTGATCTGGAACAGCCCTGCCATGATGCAGATCACACCGATGTTCGCCATGGCGAAGCCGGTGGCTTTGGTCGCAAAGACCGGCAGGATGCGGACGCCGACCACATTTTGCTCGGTGCGCCCGGGCCCGGGGAACTGGGTGTGTTTCTGGTACCAGACGAGTGCGAGGTGCACGGCGATGAGCGCGAGAAGAATGCCTGGGATGAGCAACACGTGCACGATGAAGAACCGGGGAATGATCAGGTAACCAGGGAACTCGCCGCCGAAGATCGCCCAGTGTGCCCAGGTGCCGATCACTGGTGGCGACATGGTGATCGCGGAGATGATCCGCAGTCCGGTGCCGGAGAGCAGGTCGTCGGGCAGCGAGTAGCCGGTCAGGCCCTCCATCCCGGCCAGGATTGCGATGAGAACGCCGATGGTCCAGTTGGTCTCCCGCGGCTTGCGGAACGCGCCGGTGAAGAAGGTGCGGAACATGTGGGCGACGATGGCGGCCACGAACAGCAGCGCGGCCCAGTGGTGCACCTGCCGGATGAACAGCCCACCACGGACGTCGAAGGACAGCTCCAGCGTCGATGCGTACGCCCGGGACATCTCGATCCCGTGGAGGTTCTGGTAGACGCCGTTGTAGGTGACCTCCTCCATCGAGGGGTCGAAGAACAGCGTCAGGTAGGTACCGGACAGCAGCAGCACGATGAACGTGTTCAGGGCGATCTCACCGAGCATGAACGACCAGTGCGTCGGGAAAACCTTGTTGATCTGCCGGCGCATGCCGGAGGCGAGGTGGAATCGCTGATCTAGCTCGTCGGCAGTCTTGCCCGCCCGGGCGGCGAGACCGCCGGGGGTGGCCGGAGTCGACATCTCGCTCATGACCTCCGCTCCCAGAACGCTGGTCCTACCGGCTCGATGAAGTCGCCCTTAGCATAGAAGTATCCCTCATCGTTCACGTCGATGTGCAGCTGAGGCAAGGCCCGGGTAGCGGGACCGAAGACCGGCTTGGCGTATTCGAGCATGTTGAACTGCGACTGGTGGCATGGACACAGCAGCCGAGCGGTCTGGGCCTCGTACAGCGAAGCGGGGCAGCCGAGGTGGGTGCAGATTTTCGAGTACGCGTAGAAGTCGCCGTAGTGGAAGTCGACCTGGCCTTTGCGCTGGACCACCTGCGCTGCCTGCTCCGGTCGCAGGCGGATGAGCATCACCGGACTGTCGGAAGCCCGCAGAGCGGTGTGGGCCTCCTTCTCCGACCAGGAACGCTTGTAGGGGAAGACGGTCGCGATGCTGCCGGCGGCGAGGTCCTCGGGGCGCGCCAGGGTGAGCTTCTCGGAATCGTATCGCAGGAACACCGGTTCACCGTTGGGCGAGCGCCACGGGGTGACCCACAGCGCGGCCTGGTCCCCGCCCTTCCAGGGGTTGCGCACCAGGCCTCCCAGGGCGAAGATCCCCAGCCCGGCGCCCAGGACCGCGCCCCCGAGCCCGGCCGCCCGCTTGATCAGGGACCGCCGGGCGATGCCGCTGCTGGCGCCCGAGTCAGTCAGGATCGCACCGATGGTTGCCCGGTCAACCGCTGAGGAGCCACCGACGTGGCGCTGCTGCACCGCGGTCTCGTGTGGGAGCAGGTGCTTGGCATAGGCGATCGTCCCGGCCCCCACGGCGAACACCGCCAACCCGAAGAACACACCGATGATGGGCGTGTAGAGCTGGTAGAGCAGGTGCCGGCTGCCCGGGCTGCCGGGCGGCGCGTACTCGAACGGCCAGAACAGGTAGGCCGCCAGAAAAACCAGCCCGGCCAGCGCAGCGATGAGGAACCAGCGCGCGATCTTGCGTTCGGTGCGCTTCTCCGCGCGGGTACCGCGTACCGGGAATGGGTCCTCCCGATGTTCGATGGTCACGCCATCCAGTGCCAGACCGAGCCGGACCAGGTCGTCCCGGCTCGCCGTCGAGAGATCGATATCACCGGGGAGTTGGCGCTCGTGGCTGCTCATGCCTTCGCTCCGATCCACAGCGTGACACCGACCAGCGCCGCGATCCCGACGATCCACGCGATCAGACCCTCGGAGACCGGCCCGTAACCACCTAGGGAGTAGCCACCTGGGTTATTGCGCTCCTCCGTGATCGACTCCACGTAGGCGATGATGTCGCGCTTCTGCTCGGGAGTCACCTGCCGGTCGGAGAACCTGGGCATGCTCTGCGGCCCGCTGACCATCGCGGTGTAAATCTGCTGGGGATTAACATCCTTGATCGCGGGTGCGTACTTGCCGGAGGACAGGGAGATACCGCGCCCGGTGAACTGGTGGCACGACGCGCAGTTGAGCCGGAACAGATCACCGCCCCTGGCCGGGTCGCCACCGGCGAGGCTATCCTTGGGCACCACCGGCCCGCCACCGTTTGCCTGGACGAAGGCTCCTAGCGCGTCGATCTCCTCGGGGCCGTACTTGACCGGCTTCTCGGCGATCTGTGCCTCCTGACGCGACGCGGGCATCCGGCCAGTGGAGACCTGGAAGTACACGGCAGCCTCGCCGACCCCGATCAGACTTGGTCCCCGATCGGTCACCCCCTGCAGGTTCGCCCCATGGCAGCTGATGCAGGCGTTGTTGTAGAGCTGCTCGCCCTGCCGGACGAGAGCCGGATCGGCCTGGGCTTGGGCAGTCTGCGGCTGTGGTGCGAGCACAACATAGAGGCCGCCGGTGGCCAGCAGGGCCGCGGCGAGGGCGAGCATTCCCGCCAATCGTCGACGTACCCGGCCGCGTGGTCCCCGCTGTCCGTCCGGCGGCGTCCCCCGCTTGGCTCCCGGGTCCGATGACCTGGTTGACTTTGATCCGTTCGCGCCCGATTGGGCGTCGGGTGTCACGCTGGTCATCAGTTCGGCTACCCCTGCTGTGTTGTTCGACGTTCGGTGCTCGGGCCGGATCAGGCCCACTGCAACGACCCCCCTACGGCGGTACTCAAGGCAAGAAGTAGATGGTGGCGAACAGACCGATCCATACCACGTCGACGAAGTGCCAGTAGTAGGACACCACTATGGCGGCGGTTGCCTGAGCTGGCGTGAACTTGCTCAGCTTGGTCCGGACTATCAGGATGATGAAGGCGATCAGCCCACCGGTCACGTGTAACCCGTGGAATCCGGTGGTGAGGTAGAAGACCGTTCCGTAGGCGCCCGAGGGGATCGTGACACCTTCGTGGACCAGGTTCCGGTACTCGTTGGCCTGCCCCAGGACGAACATGGTGCCCATGATCAGGGTGATCGTGTACCAGAGACGCAACCCGAATACATCGCCCTGCTCGGCCTTAAACACGCCCCACTGGCAGGTGAACGACGAGGACACCAGGATGATCGTGACCACCAGCGCGTAGGGCTTGTTGAGGATGATCGGTTCCCCGGTGGCTGCGAGTATCGGCGGCCACGGCCCGTCGTGCTGCGCCTTCACCGTGAAGAACATCGCGAACAGGCCGGCGAAGAACATCAACTCGCTGGACAACCACACGATGGTGCCGACGCTGACCATGTTGGGTCTGTTCAGCGAGTGCACCCGCTGGCTGATGGAGGGCCCTGCCAGGCTCGACGAGGTCACGCTGAGCATTATGACGGCAGCTGCCGACGTCGGCAGGACCGGGGCCGAGGAATGCCACGCCGCGACCGGCGAGCCATCCGAATGATTGCTCAGGCTGTTGAGTGCGGGCAGCATGATACCACGCGACGTCAATGCCACGCCGCCTCAAACCGGAGGTTATCGCCCCTATACCATCATCTCGAGCGTGCGCTTGGCCGCCGGGGCTGCGGACAGCAGCGGCCATGACAGCGACATTAGGACAGCACCTAGGACAGCGAGGGCCTCGAACATCGGATGAACGCCCCAATCGACGCCACCACGGTGCTGGTGTTCAGCCACCTGCCGGGGGTGCGCGAGGCCATCATCAACGCTGTCGGGCGCCGTCCTGCTGCGGATGTGGGTCGGCTGCAGTACGTCGAGGCGGGCACGATTGCTGAGGTGCTCACCGAGGTCGATGCCGGTCGTGTTGGCCTGGCCATCCTCGACGGCGAGGCGCAGCCCACCGGTGGAATGGGCTTGTCCCGGCAGCTCAAGAACGAGATTGCGAAGTGCCCGCCGGTGATCGTTTCGGTCAAACGCAGGGACGACCGTTGGTTGGCGGTGTGGTCGCAGGCCGATGCGGTGATGGTGCACCCGCTCGATCCATTGGCTGCCGCCGAGACCGTCGCTGAGGTGCTGCGCTCGCACCGGCGCCGAACAGCACACGGCTGAGGCTCGCACAGCATGGTGGCGCCGACTCGGGCCCGCGGCTGGCCGGTGCTGCTCGCCCAGCTGATCGCCGGCACAGACCTGGACACCCAGGACACGAACTGGGCGATGGATCAGGTGATGTCCGGTGCGGCTACACCCGCGCAAGTGGCCGCGTTCGCGGTCGCGCTGCGGGTCAAGGGTGAAACGCCCGCGGAAATCGCCGGCCTGGCCGCAGGTCTGCTGGCACACGCGCGCCGGGTGCACCTGACCCAGCGAGCGGTCGACGTGGTCGGCACCGGGGGTGACCAAGCACACACGGTCAACATCTCGACAATGGCCGCCCTGGTAACCGCCGCCGCAGGTGCACCAGTGATCAAGCATGGCAACCGTGCGGCGTCCTCCCAATGCGGTGCCGCGGATGTGCTCGAGGCGCTGGGCGTCGCGATCGACCTCGGCCCGGAGCAGGTGGCGCGATGTGTCGCCGAGGTGGGAATCGGGTTCTGCTTCGCACCCCTGTTTCACCCGGCACTGCGGCACGCGGCTGGAGTGCGCCGGGAGATCGGCGTCCCCACGGCGTTCAACTTCCTCGGTCCCTTGACCAATCCGGCGCAGCCGGCAGCGGCGCTGGTGGGCTGCGCGGATCTGCGAATGGCGCCGGTGCTCGCCCAGGTGCTCGCCGATCGTGGCGTCGGTGCGCTGGTGGTCCGCGGTGACGATGGGCTTGACGAGATCACCACCACGACCACCACGTCGGTGTGGGTGGTCGAGGCCGGAGTGGTGCGGCGTGATCAGTTGGACCCGGCTGCGCTCGGCGTGCCGGTGGCCCGGCGAGAGGATCTACGGGGTGGGAACGCTGCGGCCAATGCCGATGCGGTGCGGCGGCTGCTGGCCGGAGATCCGGGCCCGGTGCGGGATGCGGTGTTGCTCAACGCGGCCGCGGCCCTTGTCGCGTACCGCGGCCTCGCCGGTGATCTGCTCGATGACGTTCCAGAAATGGCGCAGCGTGCCGCCGACGCTGTTGATTCCGGTGCCGCGACGGCCCTGCTAGAGCGCTGGATGGGCCTAGCAAATGAGCTGTCCGCCACACTGCGCTAACTAAAGTTGGGGGCTAACTAAGGTTGGGGCTGACCCGTTGACACTCCGGCAATCCTATGGTTGTTACGCAGGGTAATGGGAAACAAGGTTATGCCGCCGTGGGGTGGCATCGCGACTTCTTTGGAGTGAAGGAACGCGACTTTGTGGCTTAGGGGGCCGTTACGGCAATTAAGCGGGATGATCTCCCGTTACCAGTCACGCCTCCGGGCCTTGCGGCCCGAGAACAGGAGATAGTCGCGGGTGGTGTCCCATCGTCAGAACCGCGTGCTGCGTAGCGTGGCGGCTGGCGTGGCCTTCGCTGCCGTACTGAGCATGCCACCAGCGTTTGCGGCCGCCGACCCCGCCCCTGCGCCCGACCCGGCCGGGACCGCTGCTCAGGTTCGCGCGTTGAGCCGTCAGGCCGAGGTGATCACCGAGCAGTGGAAACTGGCCAGCGATCGGCTGCTGGCCCGCCAGGCCGATGCAGACCGGGCACATCGCGACGCAGCAGCCGCGACCGCCACGGCTGACCAGGCACGCGCGACCCAGCGCGAGTTCCGCGCGCAGGTGGATCGGCTGACCAGTGCCACGTTCGAGGGCGTCCGCATCAGCAGCTTGACCGCTATGTTGATCAGTGACTCGCCGCAGCAGTTCATGGATCAGATGTCTGCGCTGGATGTACTGGCAGTGAACAACAGAACGGTGATGGACAAGCTGGGTGCTGCTGTTGCTCGTACCGAGCAGGCGGAACTCGCTGCCACCGACGCCGAGACGCGGGCGGCCGTTGCCGAGCTTGATGCGGGCCGGATCGCTGGCGATGTCGCAAAGGCCCGGCTTGAGATGGGTCGTCAGATCAATCTGGTGCAGGAGCGTCTTGGCAAGCTCACCGCCGATGAGTTCGCCCACTACGCCTCGGAAGGATTCACCGACTACCCGATCGACCTGGTCGGTGACACTCTGGGGATCAGAGCCCTACGCGCCGCGCTGACCCGGCAGGGAGCGCCTTACATCTGGGGTGCCGAGGGGCCAGGCACGTTTGACTGCTCGGGTCTGGTGATGTGGGCGTACCGGCAGGCTGGGGTCAGCCTGCCGCGGGTGGCCTTCGACCAGGCCAGGGTGGGCACTGCGGTGGTTTCGGCGCTCTTGCCCGGTGATCTCATTGCGTTGTACTCGCCGGTGAGCCACATCGGTATCTATGTCGGAAACGGGCTCTACATCAACGCCCCGCAGAGTGGCGATGTGGTGAAAGTGGCCAGGGTGCCGTGGCGCGATGTCACGGCGATCCGCCGGATTGGCTGAGCTCTCCCTAGCAGTGACCGGGACCGAGTATGGCTGGACCGAGAATGTCAGTGTCGCGGTCTACCGTCCGCAGTGACCAGATCACGAGCGAGATGGAGCCCGACATGATTGTGGATTGCGACCGGTGTGCGGTGCGGGGCGGCGCGTGCCAGGACTGCGTCATCACCGTCCTGCTGGGCAAGCCGCCCGGCGGTGTTGAGTTTGACGGTACTGAGCGCGGGGCGCTGGACACCCTGGCCGGGGTCGGCATGGTGCCCCGTCTGCAACTGGTGGAGCGGGCAGCGTCTGATGGTCGGGCAGGGTCTGATGGTGGTGCCCACCACTGCGACGGCGCTCAGCGGTTCGTCAACGACGATGAACGGTCTCGACGGTATGTCGGCTGATCGGTGGAACCGAACACTGCCGCGGGTGTGCGGACGTCCATCGTGCCCAGCGGCCACTTTGACTTATCGCTGGCGCGTCGGTGGTGACAGTGCCGGTAACTTTTCGTAATCTTCGCGAGACTCTGCGGTAAACGCCTCCCAGACGGGCGGCGACGCAGGTCGCCGCCGAATCGGCTGCGTCGGGGAGCCGAGCCGGAGATCCACCTTTTCCTGGGTGAATCCGGGTGGGCACGTGTCCGCCCGGTAGGGCATATCCACACCGCCCGAACCCGTCAGCTGAACCCGGTAGGCGGCCCAAGGGAACAGGAGACAGCTGCGACGTGTCGTCGCATCATCTGAGGTCCGGTTTGAGACGCACGGTGTCGGCAACTGTTGTCGTCGTGACGGTAGGTCTTCTGGCGAGCGTGTCGCCCACCACGGCAATCGCCGATCCCGCGCTACCTGGGGACGGTCAAACAGCGCTGGAGCAGCTTGCCGAGTTGAATCGGCAGGCCGAAGTGCTCACCGAGAGATGGCACTATGCTCGCGATCAGTTGAACGCCCGCCGCGCTGATCTGGACCGCGCCAGGGCAGATGTCAACGCCGCCTCCTCCTCTGCAGATCGCGCCCGGGCAGTTCAGGATCAGTACCGCGGGCAAGTCGACAGGCTGACCAACGCCTCGTTCCAGGGTGTGCGCCTGTCCAAGTTGTCAGCTTTCCTGGTCAGCGACTCGCCTCAAGACCTCCTGGACCAGATGTCGGCGCTGGACATGCTCGCGGTGGACAATAAGAACGCACTGGATCGGCTCACCGGCGCCGTTGCGCAGGCCCAGCAGGCACAGCGATCGGCCAGTGATGCCGCGACGCGGGCTGGCCAGGCCGAACAGGATGCCGCGCGCATCGAAGGTGACCTGACCCGTTCCCGCGCCGAGATGGACCGCCAGATCCAGGTGGTCATCAAGCGTCTCGCTGAACTGTCCAGCCAGGCACGTGCCGCATACCTCTCCGGTGGCAATACCCACTTCCCGGTCAACCTGGTAGGCACCGGTATCCCGGTGCAAGCTGCCCGCATCGCGCTGGGCAAGCAGGGCTCGTCATATGTCTGGGGCGGTGATGGCCCGATCACCTTCGACTGCTCGGGTCTGGTGAAGTGGGCCTTCGAGCAGGCCGGCCTGCCGGGTCTGCCGCACTCCGCCGCGGAACAGGCGCGGATGGGGCGCAGCGTGAGCCAGGACCAGCTGATGCCTGGTGATCTGATTGCGCTGTATTCCCCGATCAGCCACATCGGGATCTACATCGGTAACGGCCTCTACGTCAACGCACCACAGAGCGGAGACGTGGTGAAGGTCGTCCCGGTGCCGTGGAGGCTGGTCACCGCCATGAGCCGGGTTGGCTGAGCCTACCGGCGACAAACAGGTACCGCGGATCTTGCTGGTGAGCAATGACTTCCCACCGCGGTCCGGTGGAATCCAGGCATACCTGCACCAACTGGCCCTGACACTGCCCGCAGGGAAGATCGCCGTGTACGCACCGGACTGGCCGGGCGCGCGGCCCTTCGATGCGCGGCTGCCGTTTCCCGTCATCCGGCATCCCGGCACCCTCATGGTTCCCACGCCGTCGGTCCTGCGGCGCGCAGTCGGGCTGCTCAAGGAGTTGCACTGCGACACAGCGTGGTTCGGTGCGGCCGCCCCGTTGGCCCTGCTCGGCCCGGCGTTGCGCCGCGCCGGGGTGCAGCGGGTAGTGGCCAGCAGCCACGGGCATGAGGTGGGCTGGTCGATGGTGCCGCCCGGCCGGGTCGCGCTTCGCCGAATTGGGGCAGATGCTGACGTGGTTACCGCGGTGAGCCGGTACACCCGCCGCCGGATCGCCTCGGCCTTCGGACCCCGGGCCGCTCTGGAACTACTCCCACCGGGTGTGGACTGCGCAGCGTTTCACCCGGACTCCGTCGCGCGGACCGAGATCCGGCGCCGCCACCGACTGGGGGACGCTCCGATGGTGCTGTGCGTGTCCCGGCTGGTGGCTCGCAAAGGGCAGGATGTTCTCGTACGAGCGTTGTCAGGGATCCGCCGTCAGGTGCCTGGGGCCATCCTGCTCCTTGTCGGGGACGGACCCCGGAGGGCAGCGCTGCACCGGCTCGCCGGGGCGTGTGGCGTCGGTGACGCCGTGGTGTGCACGGGCGCAGTGCCATGGTCTGAGCTGCCCGCGTACTACGCCGCAGGCGACGTTTTTGCGATGCCGTGCCGGACTCGGGGTCACGGGCTGGATGTCGAAGGGTTCGGTCTGGTGTTCCTCGAGGCTGCGGCCACCGGATTGCCGGTAGTGGTAGGTGACGCCGGTGGGGCGCGGGAGACAGTCCGCCCCGGGGAAACCGGCGAGCTGGTGAACGGCGATGACGTCGCCGCGGTAACTAGAGCCGTCACGATGCTACTGGCCGACCCCGAAGGGGCGGCAGCGATGGGCCGGCGCGGGCGGCAGTGGATGCTCCGGGACTGGCAGTGGTCCAGCAGGGCCGAGCGGGTAGCCCTCCTGCTCGGCGCCACTGACTCGTGAATCGGTGACCACCACAGGCATGTCGCGCTCAGGTGGCATAGAGGGCGTCGATCTCGGCCGCGAATTCCTTGGCGACTACCGGGCGCTTCACCTTCAAACTCGGGGTGAGCTGGCCGTCCCGCTCGGTGAAGTCAACCGGCAGGATCCGGAACTTGCGGATCGTCTCGGCCCTTGACACTGTCTTGTTGGCGTCGTCCACCGCGCGTTGCACCTCAGCGCGCAGATCAGCATCCTCAACGAGATCGGCGGCGGAGTTACCCGCAGGTTTGCCGTGTTCGGCGCGCCAGGCCGGTAACACCTCGGCGTCGATGGTGATCAGGGCGGCGACGAAGGGCTGCTGGTCGCCAACCACCATGCATTGACTGACCAGGCGGTGGGCCCGGATCCGGTCCTCCATCGCGGCGGGCGAAACGTTCTTGCCACCGGCCGTGACAATGATCTCCTTCTTGCGTCCGGTGATCCGAAGGAAGCCGTCCTGATCCAGTTCGCCGAGGTCACCGGTACGCAGCCAACCACCGACGATCGCTTCCCTGGTGGCCTGCTCGTCGCGCCAATATCCACGTTGCACACTGGCGCCCTTGACCAGCACCTCGCCGTCATCGTCGATCTTGATCGTCACTCCGCCCAGCGGTCTGCCCACCGTGCCGATCTTCAGGCTCTTCTCGGTGTTCACCGTGGCGGGCGCGCTGGTCTCGGTCAGCCCATAGCCTTCGAACACCGTCACCCCGACACCCCGGAAGAAGTGCCCGAGCCGCTCGCCCAGCGGAGCGCCACCCGAGACCGCCGCGATACACCGTCCGCCGAGCACTGCCCGGAGTTTGGAGTAGACAAGCTGGTCGAACAACGCGTGTTTCCCTCGCAAGACGAGTCCCGCCCCACCGGAGTCGGTGGCTCGGCTCCACTCGACTGCGGTGGCGACGGCGATGTCGAAGATGCGTCCTTTGCCCTCGGCATGCGCCTTCTGCCTGGCCGAGTTGTAGACCTTCTCGAACACCCGGGGCACCGCCAGCACGAAGGTGGGACGGAACTCGGCCAGCTCAGCGGCCAGATTCTTCACATCGGCCGTGTGCCCGATAGTGATACGGGCGTATACGCAGGCCGTCTGAATCATTCGCGCGAGCACGTGCGCCAGCGGCAGGAACAGCAGTATCGAGTTGCCTGCCTGCATCAGATCGGGAAACTCCGCCAACGCCGACCGGGTCACCGCGAGCAGGTTGCGGTGGGTGATCTCGCAACCCTTGGGTCGTCCGGTGGTACCTGAGGTGTAGATCAATGTTGCCAAATCATCGGCGCCCACCGTGCCAGCGCGCTCCCGCGCTGCATCGGCAGAGATCTCGATCCCCAGCGCAGTGAGTTCCTCGATTGCGCCCACCGGGTCGACGCCATCGAGCCCCGGGTCGATCTGCCAGATCTGGGCAGCCCGGCCCAGCCGATCAGCCAAGCTTTGGACAATCTCGCGGTGCGCGCACGTCTCGACCACAATCGCCGTGGCCTCGGAGTCCGACAGGATCCACTCCACCTGTTCGGGAGAGGACGTCTCGTAGACCGGCACCGTTGCTGCGCCGGCGGCCCAGATCGCGTAGTCCACGAGGGTCCACTCGTAGCGCGTCGTGGACAGCAGCGCGATGCGATCCCCCCGCACGATGCCACTGGCGATGAGGCCCTTCGCCAGCGCAAGCACCTGATCAGCGAATTCCCTCGCCGTGACGTCTACCCAGCCGCCCGCGATCCGGCGGCGGAAGCTGGTGCTGGCGGCGAAGCGCTCGGCATTGGCCCATACCGCGTCGGTAAGGTTCTCCTGATCATCCACCTTGGTGGTGGTGGGAACCGCATACTCCCGCACCGGTACCTCCGCAGCTCGCAATTGCTCTCCTATGTGCTTGGCAACGTATCGCGCCCGGCGATTTATCCAATAGCCCCGGCGTCGGGCCGTGGCTGCCCCGGGCTGCCATAGCGCGGCCGTTGGCTGATCAGCTCCAAGCTGGAGCCGACGCCGGGTAATCTCCCTGATTGTGCGGGTCCACGTGGTGTCCGACGTGCACGGTAACGCGGACGCGCTGGCCAGGGCGGGTGACGGTGCTGATGCGCTGCTGGTGCTCGGAGACCTGATCGACTTTGTGGATTACCACGACCACTCCGGTGGCATTCTCGGCGCGGTGTTCGGGCCGGCGGCGGTCCACCAGTTTGCGCAACTGCGCTCCGGTGCAGCGCCGGGTGCGGCGGCGGCGTTCGTGCGAGAGCTGTGGGCCGACCTGCCGGATTCCCGCGAGGTCGTCCGCCAGGCCATCGCCGAGCAGTACGAACGGCTGTTCGCGGCGCTGCCCAGCCCGACCTACGCCACCCCCGGCAATGTGGACCTCCCCGAGCTGTGGCCGCGCTTCGCCCACGCCGGTGTGCGTGTCCTCGACGGCCAGAGCACCCAGATCGGTGGTCTGAACTGGGGCTTCGTCGGTGGTGGCCTATTACCAGAGGGCTTCGTCCCCCAGCGCGAGCCGGTGTTTCGCTCCTACCTGCGGACACCGGAGCAGTATGCGGCGGCCGTCGCGGCGCTCGGGCGGGTTGACATGTTGTGCAGCCACATCCCGCCGGCTGTCCCCGAACTGGTCTACGACGTGCAGGCTCGGCGACCCGAGACCGGCTCGCAGCAGCTGCTCGCACTGATCCGACGGGACCGGCCGCGGGCCGCACTGTTCGGGCACGTTCATCAGCCGCTGGCGCAGCGGGTCCGGGTGGGGCGAACCGAGTGCGTCAACGTGGGACATTTCCAGCGAACCGGCATTCCCCACGTGCTGCGGTGTTGACCACTCCTGACGATTGGTTGACCGGTAGCCTGCGCGGCATGGCCGACCACTCGACCCAGTCCATCGTCATCCTCGCCAGGCCCAAGACGATCATGGATGTGATCGCCGACTTCGCCGGCTATCCACAATGGGCAAAGGCAGTGAAGAAGGCTGAAGTGATCATACCCGGCGTGGACGACCGTGCGGAGCGGGTACGGTTCTCGTTGGACGCGGGCCTATTCAAGGACGTGTATGTGCTTGACTACGTCTGGTCGATGGATGGGCTGACGGTGGCCTGGGAACTGGTCGAGGGCCAGATGCAGAAGGCGCAACATGGCTCCTACGTCCTGGAACCTGTGGGCGTCCTGGAACCTGTGGGCGTCCGGCAACCTTCGGGCACCGCGACGAAAGTAACGTACAGTCTCACCGTCGACCTCGCGATCCCGATGATCAACATGATCAAGCGAAAAGCCGAGAAGGTCATCATGGACACGGCGCTGAAGGAACTGAAGCGCCGGGTGGAGCACGCCTGAACGGGCTCGCGACGGCTAGAGCCGCGCCCCGTCGTCTGAGCCCTCCGCTGGCGGATCGGGTCGCAGACCGATCACCAGCCAGCCGATCCCGGCGGTGAGGGCCAACAGGCCCAGCGGTGTCGCCACGCGCTCACCCAGACCCAACAAGCTCGGTTCTACCAGCAACAACAACCCCACCGCGAGCGTAAGCACGCCGCCCACCGTGCGAGGGCGAGGTATCGGGAACGGTGGTGGTTCTGGCGGGTCGAAATGATCCGCATGCTCCTGCTCGTCGGGATCGGGGTAGGTCAACCGACGACACCACTCTCCGCGCTCGGGGCCCGCTGCGGAGTCAACAGTACCTCGCGCCCCGGAAACCGGGCACGCCGCGAATACGAAGCAGCCGGGCGAACCAGGGGTGACCTGCGCTGCGTACGCCATGATGGTGGGCGACCATGGGTGCGGGACCATGGGTGCGGGACCATGGGTGCGGGAACGTTGTGCGGCGCACGACCTCGTCCGTAGGCTGGTTGCTGCTGCAGCCCGCGAGGGCACACGGGAAGGATCGGTAGGCGGTGTTCTACTGGCTGCTCAAACATCTGTTGCTTGGCCCGCTGATGAAGCTGGCATGCCACCCGCGGGTCCGCGGCGCTGAGCACATTCCCCAGCGTGGCGGAGCGATTCTGGCCAGTAATCATCTCGCCGTCGCCGACTCGTTCTTCCTGCCGCTGATGATCCGACGCCGGCTCACGTTTCTGGCCAAGCGGGAGTACTTCACCACGCCTGGTCTGCGGGGATGGCTCAAGCGGCGGTTTTTCAGCGCCGCCGGCCAGGTTCCCATCGACCGCTCCAGCGGGTCCGCCGCCCAGGCCGCCCTCGATACCGGGGTACGTTTGCTGGCTGCGGGTAAGTTGCTCGGCATCTACCCGGAAGGCACCCGTTCTCCGGATGGGCGGTTGTACAAGGGCAAGACCGGCGTCGCCCGGATGGCGCTGGAGGCCGGCGTTCCGGTGATCCCCGTCGTGATGGTGGGCACCGACAAAGTCAGCCCAGCCGGTACCAAGATGTGGCGCCCCCATCCGGTCGAAATACGCTTTGGCACGCCGCTGGATTTCTCTCGATATGAGGGTCTGGCCGGTGACCGATTTGTCGAGCGGTCCATGGTTGACGAAATCATGTACTCGTTGATGGATCTCTCCGGCCAGGAGTACGTCGACATCTACGCAACGTCGGTGAAAGAGCGCGAGTCCGCACCACCACGGCTGACCCTCAACGGTTGAACGGCTCGACGTAACTGATCGTCTCGGAGCATCCGCAACCGGCGGGCCGCGTTGGCCAATGGCCCGGCAGCCCGGGAAGCGTCATCTTGGGCAGGTGAGAGATCATCGTGGCGTTCGCGCAGCTCAGAGAGGATATGGGTGCAGCTACGTGCGGTACTTTTACGACTGCGAGTTCATCGAGGACGGCGTCACGATTGAGCTGATCTCCATTGGAGTGGTGGACGAGCGGGGCCGGGAGTACTACGCGGTGTCCACCGAATTCGATCCGCAGCGGGCCGGTGAGTGGGTCAGGTCGCACGTCCTACCCAAGCTGCCGCCTCCCGCGGACCGAGCATGGCGCGGCCGGGCCGCCATCCGCGACACGCTGTTGGCGTTTCTCACCGGGCCGGGTGAGCGGGTGGAGTTGTGGGCCTGGTTGGCCGCCTACGATCATGTCGCCCTTGCCCAGCTCTGGGGCCCGATGCCGGCGTTGCCCAAGGCACTGCCACGGTTTACCCGGGATCTGCGGCAGCGCTGGGAGGACGCCGGCAAGCCGGCGCTGCCCCCGCCACCGGGTGACGCTCATGACGCCGTGGCCGACGCCCGGTACAACCTCGCCCGTTGGCGGGTGATCGAGCAGCATCGCATGGCGCAGCAGAATCGTCCCCGATGACCGGTCGCTTTGCTGCCTCCATCCGCCTCGTGAAACGCTCTCGCCTGTCAGTCCGGTACGGGAGTGGGAAGGTAAATCGACATGCGCATCGGCGTACTCACGGGTGGTGGTGACTGCCCCGGGCTCAATGCGGTGATCAGGGCGGTTGTCCGCAAGGGAATCGATGCCTACGGGCTCGAGATCATCGGATTCCGGGATGGCTGGCGGGGTCCGATGCGAGGGTTGATCCAGCCGCTTGGTCTGCCTGACGTGGAGCACATCCTCCCGCTCGGCGGCACCATCCTGCGTACCTCGCGCACCAATCCCTACCGCGACGGTGGGGCCGAGCAGGTCAAGCAGACCCTCGCTGAGCACGGCGTGGACGCCCTGATCGCCATCGGTGGCGAGGACACCCTCGGGGTGGCCAGCCGGCTGAGCGAGGACGGGCTTTTCGTGGTGGGCGTGCCCAAGACCATCGACAACGATCTGAGCGCCACCGACTACACCTTCGGCTTCGACACCGCGGTGCACATCGCGACCGAGGCGATCGACCGGCTGCGCACCACCGCCGAATCGCACCACCGGGCGGCGGTCGTCGAGGTGATGGGTCGCCACGCCGGCTGGATCGCGCTGCACTCCGGAATGGCCGGCGGGGCCAATGCGATCCTGATTCCGGAACGGCCGTTCTCCGTCGACCGGGTATGCCAATGGGTCGTCCGCTGCCTTGAGCGGGACGACGCGGCGATTGTCGTGGTGGCCGAGGGGGCGGTACCAGAAGGTGGCGCGGAGTCGCTCGCCGCCGCGGAGGTCGACGCTTTCGGTCACAAGCGCCTCGGCGGAGTCGGGAACTGGCTGGCGGACGAGATCGCGCGCCGCACCGGCGCCGAGTCCCGCGCCGTGGTGCTGGGGCACACCCAGCGCGGTGGCAAGCCAACCGCATACGACCGGGTGCTGGCCACCCGGTTCGGCGTGCATGCGATCGATGCGGTGCACGAGGGAGACAGCGGTGTGATGGTGGCGCTGCGCGGCACTGACATCGTCAGAGTGAAGCTCGCGGAGGCCACCGCGGTGGTCAAGACGGTTCCGCAGGGCCGCTACGCGGAGGCCGAGGTCTTCTTCGGCTGATTGGTCTCACTTCAGTGGGCCCGTCGCCCGGGCCCACTGAAGTGGCCCTGGGTATCACCCCATACGCTCAAGCACCGTGAACTGGACCGTGGACGTTCCGATCGACACGCTGCCGGAGTTGCCGCCGCTGCCCGCTGAACTCCGTGCCAAGCTTGATACCGCGCTGTCCCGCCCAGCCGGACAGCAACCGAGCTGGCCGGACCCTGATGCGGTGCGCAGCATCCGCACCGTGCTGGAGAGCGTCCCGCCGATCACCGTGCCCCCCGAGGTGGATCAGCTGCGGGATCAGCTCGGGGCGGTGGCTCGGGGCGAGGCGTTCCTGCTGCAGGGCGGGGACTGCGCCGAGACCTTCGCCGACAACACCGAGCCGCACCTGCGGGGCAACATCCGCACGTTGCTGCAGATGGCGGTGGTGCTCACCTACGGATCGAGCCTGCCGGTGGTGAAGGTGGCCCGGGTGGCCGGGCAGTACGCCAAACCGCGGTCCGCGGCTCTCGACGCGCTCGGCCTGTCGTCCTACCGCGGCGATATGATCAACTCCTTGGTCGCCACACCTGAGGCGCGGGTGCACGACCCATCGCGACTGATCCGGGCCTATGCCAACGCCGCCGCGGCGATGAACCTGGTCCGGTCGCTGACCCTGGCCGGCATGGCGGACCTGCACCGGGTGCACGACTGGAACAAGGACTTTGTCCTTCGATCGCCGGCCGGGGCCCGCTACGAGGCGCTGGCCGGCGAAATCGACCGTGGCCTGCGCTTCATGTCGGCGTGCGGTGTGGAGGACTCCTCGCTGCGCTCCACCGAGATCTATGCCAGCCACGAGGCGCTGGTACTCGACTACGAGCGGGCCATGCTCCGCCTGGACTGCACCGGTCCTACACCCAAGCTGTATGACCTGTCGGCGCATTTCCTCTGGGTGGGGGATCGGACCCGGGCACTGGACGGGGCGCACATCGCGTTCGCCGAGTTGCTGGCCAACCCGATCGGGCTCAAGCTGGGTCCGAGCACCACGCCGGATCAGGCGGTGGAATACGTCGAGCGGCTGGACCCGCACAGTGTGCCTGGCCGCCTCACGCTGATCTCCCGGATGGGCGCCCAACGGGTCCGCGACCTGCTGCCGGAGATCGTGCAGAAGGTCACCGCCACCGGGCACCTGGTGATCTGGCAGTGCGATCCGATGCACGGCAACACCATCGAGTCCTCCAGCGGGTACAAGACCAGGCATTTCGACTGGGTGGTCGACGAGGTGCAGGGCTTCTTCGAGGTGCATCACGCGCTGGGCACCAATCCCGGCGGCATCCACGTGGAGCTCACCGGCGAGGACGTCACCGAGTGCCTCGGTGGTGCCCAGGACATCTCCGACGCTGACCTATCCGGCCGTTACGAGACCGCGTGTGATCCCCGCCTGAACACCCAGCAGGCCCTGGAACTGGCGTTCCTAGTCGCCGAGATGCTGAGGTCCTGAGCCTGGGGATCCTGAGCGCGCTGAATGCGGTGGCCTAGCTCAGAGAGTGCGCAGCGCGACCGTCTGGCCGGGACGCACTGGCTGGCCTGGATCGGGTGATTGGGAGATCACCCGGTTTGAGAGGCCACCAAGAAAGCCGAATCCGCCCAGAGTCCCGCTGACTGTGCTGTTCAGCCCCGCGTCAGCGAGTATCTGACGGGCCCGATCGACCGGTAGCCCGACCACGTCGGGCACTACTGGCGCCGTGCTGACCAGCAGGATGACGCTGGCGCCCCGGGTCAGGCCGGTGCCGGCCCTGGGGTCAGTGCCGATCGCGTGCCCGCCGGCTATCTGGTCGTCGAGCTGTCGCTGCACCTGCGCGGTCAGGCCGGCCCGGCGCAGCGCAGCGATCGCGTCGGCCTGGCGCATTCCCCGGACCTCTGGCACGGTGGCCGGGGCCGGGCCCCTGCTGATCAGCACCGTTACTGGTGCACCGACCGTGAGTACGGTGCCGGGTGTGGGCCGCAGCCCGATTACCGCGCCCGCCGCAACGGTGTCGTCAAACGCCTCGGAGTCCGGGCCGGTTCGCGGCTTCAGGTCCGCTTGCTGGATCGCCCGCTCGGCCTCGTCGACAGTGGCGCCAGCCGCGAGGTCGGGCACCACCGGATGGCCCAGTGAGATCACCACGGTAATGCCCGAGCCACGGGTGGCCCGCTGACCTGCTGCGGGGTCGCTGCGGATCACTGTGTTGCCGGGGATGGTGTCGTTGTGGTCCCCGACGATGCTGGCTTTGAGGTCTGCGGAGGCCAACGCGGTCGCTACCGCCCCGCGTTGCAGACCTGCCAGGTTGGGCACCACGGTCCACCGGCCGCTACCCAGCCACCACGCACCCACCCCCACCGCGGTCGCCAGGACCAGCACGATGACCACCCACGCGATGAAGGCGCGCCGATTGCGGGCACGCTCGCGCAGATACGGATCGTGGCGGGAAGTTAGCGAGACGGGTAGGGGCCCGTGCGCGGTGGCCACTGGCGACGCCGGCTGCCCGTCATGACGCGAATCCGGTCCACCCGCCACCGCTTCGGTTCTGGTCAGAGCCCGGGTTCCGCTCGGTCCGACATGAGCCGGTGCCAGCCCGACGGCGGCCGATCCAGCGGCGTTGGGTACGGGTATTCCCACTAGACCGATGCCAAGGTCCTGGCGCACCCGCTGCAGTGCATCCAGGAACGCCGCGGCGTGTGGTGGGCGGGCCGCCGGGTCTCGACGGGTGGCCTGCACGATCAGGTCATCGAGCAGTGCGGGTACTGCGGCGCCCGCACTGCTCGGAGCCGGCATGTCGTCGTTCACGTGGCGGTAGGCGACGGACAGCGCGGTCTCACCGGTGTAGGGCGGCGCACCGGTCAGCATCTCGAACAGCAGCACCCCGGTGGCGTAGACGTCACTGCGGGCGTCGGCCGCCCCGGTCGCGACCTGCTCTGGTGAGAGGTAGGCCACCGTGCCCAGGATGACATCTCCGGTACTGCTGCTGGCTTCGGCTACGGCGCGGACCAATCCGAAGTCGGCCACCTTCACCGCCCCGCCAGGGCCGATGAGCACGTTCTCCGGCTTGATGTCGCGGTGGACCAGCCCTTCCCGGTGCGCCGCGGCCAGCGCCGAGAGCACCATCTCGGTCACCGAGAGGGCCAGCGGAACCGGCAGCCTGCCGCGCTCGCGCAGCAGGTCCCGTAAGGTTCCGCCGTCCACCAACTCCATCACCAGGAACACGTAGTCACCGGCCGGGGAGGAGTCGACGCCTTGATCATGGACCCCGACGACCCCGGGGTGGTGCAGCCGAGCGGCGGCACGGGCTTCCCTCTCGAAACGCTGCAGGAAGACCGGGTCAGCGGCGAACCGCGGGGCCATCACCTTGATAGCAACAGGACGCTCCAACCGGGTGTCCGTGCCGCGGTAGACCGTGGACATGCCGCCGCGGGCCAGTACCGGACCAACCCGGTAGCGCCCCTCCAACAGGGTGCCGACCAGGTTCCCGTTGTGATCGGGCCCCTGCACCTCCACAATTCGAGGATCGTAGGAGACTCGCCGCGCGCCCCGAACGGCGGAAGGTCGGGGACTGGTAGTTATGGCATGGTGACCGCTGTGAGCGACCTCCCGATCGCCTTGGACGTGCTCGATCCCGAGGTGGTGGTGCTGCCGCTACCCGACGTGGCGCAACGGCTCGGACTGCCGGTGACCCGGGTGCATCAGATGCTGCGTGATGGGCAGATGCTGGGAATACGCCGTCACGGCGTGGTGGTGGTGCCCGCGGAGTTCCTCAGTGGTGACGCCGTGGTCAAGGGACTGCCCGGCACGATCACCTTGCTGCGCGACGCCGGCTACTCAGCCGAGGAGATCCTCCGGTGGTTGTTCACCGCGGAGGATTCGCTGCCCGGCACCCCAATCGGTGCGTTGCGAACCGATCGGGGTCGCGAGGTCAAGCGCCGCGCCCAGGCAATGGGATTCTGACCGGCCGCGGGCGTCAGGGAATCCTGCCGCGGGATCCTGACTGGGGGATTGTGGCAGACTTTTCCCGGCCATCCTCCCGTGCCCGATCCGGTCGCGGTATCCTCGCCACTTCGCGGTGATCTCGTGACGGTAACCTCATTGTAGGCGTTGGTTGGCCATAGGGAGGAAACAATGCTGGGGAAGCTGAGGAAGCTGCTGGTTCTGGTGGGACTTGTGGAAGGCGCTCGCCGTTTCGCGAAGGCCAACCCCGAGGCGGCCGCGCAGATTGCGGCGCAGGTTGCCGGCCTCGTCGATAACCTCACCAAGGGCAAGTTCCACAACCAGATCGACGGCTTGGTGCGCAAACTCCAGGGCGGTGAAGACTGAGCTGGATGCACCGGGGCCTGGATGCACCGGGGGCCGGCCAAGCTACTTGATCACGGCCGATGATCAGGGCTCGAAGCCTGGCCCGTCGAACCGGTCCACGGTGGTGAACTGCTCGACAGGCCGGCGACGAAGCCTGCGGACTGTGCGCTCCGGGTGTCCCAGTGCGATGAGGCCAGCCACCGCGTGGTCGTCAGGGATGCCGATCAGTTCCCGTACGGCGCTCTCCTGCCGAACCAACACCGAGGTCAGCACGCCACCGAGGCCCTCGTTGCGGGCTGCCAACAGGATGTTGTGCGCAAACGGATAGACCGATCCGCCACCGACGATGCTCTGCCGATCCAGCCCGTTATCGACGCAAGCCAGCGCACCGAGACGGGCGATCAGCAGCAGCAGCACGGGGACGATGTCCAGGGTGTCAGCGAAGTCGTTGGGCCTCGGTTGCCGGCGGCCCACATCGAGATCGACTGCCGGACCGGTCCAGCGGCCGTGCTCGCGCGGGGCGAAGGGGACTAGCCCTGCTTCGACGTGCGCGGTGTACTCGCGCCAACCGAGGCCGTAAAGCTCTCGTATCCGACGTCGAATCTGAGCATCCCGGATTAGGACGACATGCCATCCCTGCCGATTTCCCCCACTGGGGGCGAATCGGGCATGGTCGAGAATGCGGTGCACTACCTCGTCCGGCACTGCCTGTCCGGTGAACGACCGGGTTGCTGGTGTAGTTCGCATGACCTCGTAGAGCTCCACGATCGGCCAACCTACCGCCCATTGCTCAGCTGCCTGCCAAACCACCACGAGTAATGGGAAACTCGCGGGCATGGCAGTGAACTCGTTCATGGTCCCGCTCGGCTCGCTGGCACCGCCGTTCGCGCTGCCGTCCCTCGACGGTCAGCTAGTTACCTCAGACCGCCTCACCGCAGGCCGGCCGTTGCTGGTGATGTTTCTGTCCAACCACTGTCCCTATGTCCGGCACCTCGAGCGGCAGCTCGGTTCGCTCGTCGCCGAATATGCCGACTCTGTGGCCGCAGTGGCGATCTGCAGCAACGACATCGCCAACTATCCCGATGACGGTCCGGATGGGCTGGCTGAACAGGCCTACCGCGCCGGGTTCACCTTCCCCTACCTCCTCGATGAGACCCAGCAGGTCGCGTTGGCCTACCGGGCCGCCTGCACCCCGGACTTCTTCCTCTACGACGGGGTGGGTCAGCTGGCTTACCGGGGAGAGTTCGATGATTCCCGGCCTCGCAACGACGTCCCGGTAACCGGGCAAGCATTGCGAGCGGCGCTGGAGCGGGTGCTGGCAGATAAGCCGGTAGGAGAACCGCAGATGCCGAGTCTCGGCTGCGGAATCAAGTGGAAACCGGGCAACGAGCCGGATTGAGGGAGCCCTCAAGCCGGACCGACAGTGATCACCCGCAGCACCGCTGTGCCGGCCTCGTCGGAGGCCGGCAGGTCGACCTCGGCGTTGATGGCCCAGTCGTGGTGCCCGGCCGGATCGTCCAGGATCTGCCGCACGGCCCACCGGTCGGGTAGGCAGTCGATGATCAGTAGCTGCGGGCCGCGAGCGTCCGCGCTGGTGCCGATCTCGGCGTGTTCGCCGAAGTATGGTTCCACCGCGTCCCGCCAGGCCTGCGCATCCCAGCCGGCGTCGGCGTCGAGCTCACCCAGTTCGTCCCAGCGGTGCCGGGCAGCCAGCTCCACCCGGCGGAATAGCGCATTACGTACCAGCACGCGGAAGGCCCGTGAGTTGGCCGTGACCGGTGGCGGTCGGTAGTCCATCGGCGCCGGTACCGACCCCAACGCCGAATCCGGTTCCTGGGGGTTGCGCAGTTTCTCCCATTCGTCGAGCAGGCTGGAATCGACCTGCCGGACCAACTCACCAAGCCACTCCTCGAGGTCACGCAGCGCGTCGGTCTTGGCGTCGTCCGGCACTGTGCGCCGCAGCGCCTGGTAGGCGTCGGCCAGGTAGCGCAGCACCAACCCCTCCGAGCGGGCCAGGCCGTAGAACCCGACGTACTCGGTGAAGGTCATCGCCCGCTCGGAGAGATCCCGGGCCACCGACTTGGGGGACAGCCGGTGGTCGGACACCCACGGGTGACCCTGCCGGTAGATCTCCAGTGCAGCGTCGAGGAACTCAACCAGCGGCATCGGGTAGGTGATGTCCTCAAGCAGGCGCATCCGCTCCTCGTACTCGATGCCCTCGGCTTTCATCACCGCCACGGCCGCACCCTTGGCCTTGGACAGCTGCGCACCCAGGACCTGCCGCGGATCGTCCAGCGTTGCCTCGAGCACGGACAGGACATCCAGCGGGTAGTCAACCGAATCCGGGTCCAGCAACTCGATTGCGGCCAGCGCGAACGGTGACAGTGCCTGGTTGAGCGCGAAATCGAGCTGCAAGTCCCCGGTCAGCCGCACCGTACGGCCATCCGCATCCGGGACCGGCAACCGCTCGATCACACCGGCGGCCAGCAACGCGCGGTACATCGCAATGGCCTGGCGGATCAGCCGGCGCTGCACCGGCCGGTCCTCGTGGTTGTCGGTGAGCAGGTGGCGCATCGCGGCGAAGGCGTCGCCGCGCCGGTGGGCGACGTTGAGCAGCATCGCATGGCTGACCGCGAAGCTGGAGCTCAACGCCTCCGGCTCGGCGGCCACCAGCCGTTCGAAGGTGCGGTCACTCCAGGACACCGAACCCTCGGGAGGTTTCTTGCGGACGATCTTGCGGCGCTTGCGGGGATCGTCGCCCGCCTTGGCCACCGCCTTGGCGTTGTCCACCACGTGTTCGGGGGCCTGCACGACGACGGTGCCGGCGGTGTCGTAGCCGGCCCGGCCGGCCCGGCCGGCTACCTGGTGGAACTCCCGGGCGGTGAGGTGACGGGTGCGGGTCCCGTCGTATTTTGCCAGCGCGGTGAGCAGCACCGTGCGGATCGGCACATTGATGCCCACCCCGAGCGTGTCCGTACCGCAGATGATCTTGAGTAGGCCGGACTGGGCGAGCCGCTCCACCAGGCGGCGATACCGCGGCAGCATCCCCGCGTGGTGCACCCCGATCCCGTGGCGCACCAGCCGGGACAGAGTCCGCCCGAAACCGGCGGTGAACCGGAAGCCGCCGATCAGCTCGGCGATGGCGTCCTTCTCGGCGCGGCTGCAAACGTTGATACTGGTCAGCGCTTGGGCCTGCTCCGCAGCCGAGGCTTGGGTGAAGTGGACCACGTACACCGGCGCCGAGTCGGTGGCCAGCAGTTCTTCCAGCGTGTCGTGCAGTGGGGTGGTCGTATACCGGAAATGCAGCGGTACCGGCCGCTGCGCGGAGCGGACCACCGCGGTGGGGCGACCGGTGCGCCGGGTCAGATCCTCCTCGAAGCGGGTCATCTCGCCCAGCGTCGCGGACATCAACAGGAACTGGGCCTGCGGCAGTTCCAGCAGTGGCACCTGCCAGGCCCAGCCGCGATCCGGGTCGGCGTAGAAGTGGAACTCATCCATCACGACCAGGCCGACGTCGGTGTCCGGCCCGGTGCGCAGCGCCATATTGGCCAGCACCTCGGCCGTGCAGCAGATGATCGGCGCCGCAGCATTGACGCTGGAGTCACCGGTGAGCATCCCGACCTGATCGGCACCGAACACACCGCAGCACGCAAAGAACTTCTCCGACACCAGCGCCTTGATCGGCGCGGTATAGACGCTGCGCCTGCCCTGCGCCAACGCGGTCGCGTGCGCGCCCGTCGCCACCAGGCTCTTACCGGAACCGGTAGGGGTGGCCAAAATCACATTCGAGCCCGAGACGATCTCGATCAGTGCTTCTTCCTGGGCCGGGTACAGGACGAGTCCCTGGCCCGACACCCAGGCCGCGAAGGTATCGAACAGTTCGTCGGGCCCGGAACCGCTGGGCAGCGCCTCGGTGAGAGTCATGGTGGTCACGATGGTGCCCGGAATCTCCACCTCGTGGCGAGCCGGGGGCCCTGGGCCGGCACGCTGACCCGCAGCCTGGCGGTAACCTGGCTTCTGTCGGGGACGCAGCGCGCGCATGCGGGACAACATGAGGGAGTGACCGCATATCGACACGGGTCAGCTGATCGCCGGCCACTACCGGGTGCTCGACCGGATTGGCAGCGGCGGCATGGGCGTCGTCTGGCAGGCCATGGACGAGCGGCTGCAGCGGCTGGTGGCGGTGAAGCAGCTATTGCTGCAGCCAGAGCTCAGTCCGAGGGCGACCGACGAAGCCCGGGCCCGGGCGCTGCGCGAGGCGCGCATTGCCGCCCGGCTGCACCACCCGAACGCCATCGTCGTCTACGACGTGGCTGAGCATGAGGGTGAGCCCTGCCTGGTGATGGAGTACCTGCCCTCGCGCAGCCTCGCGGCGGTGCTCGGCGAGCAGTATTGCCTGCCGGTACCCGAGGTTGCCTCGATCGGCAGGCAGATCGCCTCGGCGCTGGCCGCCGCCCATGCGGCGCAGATCGTGCACCGGGACGTCAAACCGGGCAACATCCTGATCGCCGACGACGGCACCGCCAAGATCACCGATTTCGGCGTCTCGCGCGCTGTCGGCGATGTCACGGTCACCCAGACGGGGATGATGGCCGGCACTCCGGCCTACCTTGCTCCAGAGGTCGCTCGCGGCCAGCTCCCGACCTCGGCCTCGGATGTGTTCTCCCTCGGCGCCACGCTCTACGCGGCGCTGGAGGGGCAGGGTCCGTTCGGGGACAGCGACAACCCGCTCGCACTGCTGCACGCGGTGGCCAGCGGGCAGGTGGTGCCACCCCGGCACGCGGGCCCACTAACCGCGGTGCTGATGAAGTTGCTGGCCAAAGACCCGGCAGCGCGCCCCGACATGCACCGGGCCGGTCTGGAGTTCGCTGCCGCACCGCCCACGCGACCGGTGCGCCGGGCAACCCCGGCCACCAAGCCGGCTCGGCCGCGCTCCGCAGCTGCCGGCCTGCCACCGACCGTGGTGTCTGCGCCATTGGTGTCGGCGTCATCGCCCAGTTCTGCGCCGCGGTCGGCTCCCGCGCCGCCGGCCCGGTCTGCTGCCAGTGTCGCGCTGCACCCGCGACCAGGGCGCCCCCAGGCGGGTGTGCTGGTGGGCGCCTCCCTGGCGTTGCTCATGCTCGCCGGCGGCGGGCTGCTGCTGACGCGAGGTCTGACGGGAGAACAGACCGGGTCGCCAGCAATCTCAGCGCCTGCGGCGACACCGGCACCGCCGGTGCCCTCACCGCTACCACAGCCGCAGGTGCAGCGCGTGAACGACTCCATTTCCTGGAGCCAGGCTGGGCAGCTTGTGATCGATTACTACAACGGCCTGGACAACCTGTCGATGTCGTGGGCGCGGCTGACACCCGCCGCGCAAGCCACCTTCGGCACCGAGTCGCAGTTCCGGTCGTACTGGAGCGGGTATTCCTCGGTCAGCGCCCGCAATGCCTTCGGCGTCACAGACAATCCCGATGGCTCGGTGCGGGTACCCGTCGACGTCACCTACCACAAGGGCGGCAACACTGAGGTCGTCAAGCGGGCCTTGCGGGTGACCCGCCAGGCTGGCCATCTGCTGATCGACTCGGATCCGCGGTGACGCCGTCAGCGGCCGCCGCCGGCTGCCGGCACACATAGGTCATCGCCGGCGGTAGGTGCCGCCACATGGTGCGAGTTGGCAGCACCTCGCCGAAGACGCGGCCGAGCTCGCGGCGAAATCGGCGAGCCGCGGGCATCCAGTAGCTCAGGCTGTAAGCGGCCGCGGTGAACACGCCGTCGGCCTGCAACGCGGCAGCAAAGATCGCCAGAAACTCGCGCTGCTGCTGCGGGCCGAACAGCGTCCACGGCAGCACCGAGACGATCACGTCGGCGCGGTCCACGCCGTGGTCGGCGAGGATCGCCAGAAGCGTCGCGGCGTCCGCGGTGACCACCCGCACACCCAGTTCACGGGACCGGAGCCGGTCGGCGAGCCCCGGATCCTTCTCGACCGCGATCACCACCGCACCCCGGTCTGCCTGCCGGGCAATCGCCGCGGTGACCGCTCCGGCGCCGGCCCCGACCTCCACCACCACCGCCGGCCGCGCACCGTGTCCGGCTCCGGGTACCACCGCGGCCAGCCGCCGGGCCAGCTGGGGCCCGGAGGGCAGCAGCGTCCCGACATCGCGGGGAGAACGCACTGCCGCCGCAAGGAAGGCGCCGCGCCCCCCGCCTAGGGCTCGCTGTACGGGATCCGGTGGATGCGAGGCGGAATGCGAGGCCATAGGGCACAGTGCACACCACCCGGTGCGCCGCCGCACTACCACCCTCGGAGGTGCACTACGTTGCGAGTCGAATCGACCACGGGAGGGACACCCGATGCCACCGCTGCGCAACGATCGCTACCTCGATGCGTTGACGGCCCAGTCCGCGCTACTGGCCGAGGCGCTGGCCGCTGCCGACTGGGCGCTGCGGGTGCCGACCTGTCCCGACTGGACATTGCGGCAGCTTGTCGAGCACGTTGGCCAGGCCCATCGGTCGGCAACCATGATCGTCAATCGACGCCTCACTACTGCGCCCGATTTCAGCACGTTCAGCGTGGTCGCCCCGGACGACGACGGCGCGCTGTGCACCTGGTTGGTCGATGGTGCTGATGAGCTGGCTGCGGCAATCCGATCGGTGGGTCCGCAGACCCCCATCTGGACCTGGGCTGACGACCAGAGTGCCGGCTTCTGGGTTCGCCGGATGACCCACGAGACCGCGGTGCACCGCGCCGACGCCGAGCTGGCACTCGGTCGCGAATTCTCTTTGGAGGCCGATCTCGCCGCTGATGCAATCTCCGAATGGCTCAGCGTGCTCAGCCTGCCGCAGGCACTTGAGTTTCGGCCCGAACTCGCCGAGTTGCGCGGCGACGGGCAGATCCTGCACCTGCACTCCACCGACCCAGGGCTCGGCGAGGCGGGGGAGTGGATCGTGCGGCGGACCCCGTCGGGTCCGGTCTGGGAGCCTGGTCACGCCAAGGGTGATGTCGCGGTCCGGGGTGCGGTGGTGGACCTGCTGCTGGTCATGATGCGTCGGATCGCGCCCAGCCAGGCGCCGATCACAGTGCTCGGCGATGCGAGCGTTCTCGATCACTGGCTTGCGCACACCCGGTTCTGAGGCCGCTCCCCTGCCCCGGCTACCCTCCCGCGACGTGGGCTTCGCGCGATATGACCTCATCGTCGTCGGTTCCGGCTTCTTCGGCCTCACCGTGGCCGAGCGCGCCGCTACCCAATTGAACAAACGGGTGCTGGTGGTGGACCGGCGCCATCACCTGGGCGGCAACGCTTACTCCGAGCTTGAACCGGAAACCGGGATTGAGGTGCACCGCTACGGCGCGCACCTGTTCCACACGTCGAACAAGCGCGTGTGGGACTACGTGAACCAGTTCACCGAATTCACTGGCTACCAGCACCGGGTCTTCACCATCCACCGCGGCCAGGTCTACCCGTTCCCGATGGGCCTGGGAATGATCTCGCAGTTCTTCGGCCACTACTTCACACCCCAGCAGGCGCGCGCGCTCATCGCCGAACAGGCTGCCGAAATCGACGGCAAGGACGCCACCAACCTCGAGGAAAAAGCGATCTCCCTCATCGGTCGCCCGCTCTACGAGGCATTCGTCCGTGATTACACGGCGAAGCAGTGGCAGACCGACCCCACCGAACTGCCGGCCGCGATCATCACCCGGTTGCCGGTACGCTACAACTTCGACAACCGCTACTTCAACGACACCTTCGAGGGCCTCCCAGCGGGCGGCTACACCGCATGGCTCACGGCAATGGCGACCCACCCGAACATCGACGTCTTGCTGAACACCGACTACTTCGAGCTGCGCGATGATCTCCTGGAGCGCACCCCGGTTGTTTATACCGGCCCGCTGGACAGGTACTTCGATTACTCCGAGGGCTGGCTGGGCTGGCGCACCCTGGACTTCGAGCAGGAAGTTCTGCGTGATTGCGGTGACTTTCAGGGCACCCCGGTCATGAACTACGCCGACGCCGATGCCGCGTTCACCCGTATCCTCGAGTTCCGGCATTTCCACCCCGAGCGTGACCACTACCCGGCCGATAAGACCGTTATCGTGCGAGAATTCTCCCGGTCCGCCGAAAAGGAAGACGAGCCGTACTACCCGATCAATACCCCTGAGGACCGGGTCAAGCTGGGACGCTATCGCGACCTGGCGAAAGCCGAGACCATGCAGCGGAACATCCTGTTCGGTGGCCGTTTGGGCACCTACAAGTATCTGGACATGCACATGGCCATCGGCTCCGCGCTGACGATGTTCGACAACAAGATCGCTCCCTACTTTGCGCACGGTCGCGCGCTCGACGGGACCCTTGATGGCTAGATCGGGCCAGTGACCAGATCGGATCACTGACCAGATCGGATCACTGACCAGATCCGGGCCAGTGCGGCCTAGCAGACACCGTACGGTGTCGATGAGGTGATACAGGGTGTCCGACAGCGGGTTGAGGGATTCCGTGCGGGATCCGGCCGATCGGCTGCTCACCGTGCCCAATGCCCTCAGCCTGCTTCGGCTGGGGGGAATCCCGCTGCTCTTATGGATGCTGCTGGGCCCGCACCACGATCTGCTCGCAGTGCTGGTGCTCGCGCTGTCAGGTATCACCGACTGGCTGGACGGAAAGCTCGCCCGCCTGCTGAACCAGTCCAGCAGGCTGGGTGCGTTGCTTGACCCGGCAGTCGACCGCCTGTACACGCTGAGCACCCTGTTCGCCTTCGGTGCGCGGGACATCCTGCCGTGGTGGGTGATCGCTGTGCTGCTGGGACGGGATCTGGCGCTGGCATCGACGATGCCTGTGCTGCGCCATTACGGCCACGGTCCGCTGCCGGTGCACTACATGGGTAAGGCAGCCACGCTCTGCCTGCTGTATGCATTTCCGCTGCTGCTGCTCGCCCACGCCGGGCACGGGTGGTTGGGGGGGGTGGCGCGCGCGTTCGCGGTGGCGTTCACCGGGTGGGGCGGCGCCCTGTACGTCTGGTCTGGAGTTCTCTACATCATGCAGTTTCTGCTCACGGTCCGCGCTGCGGCAGGCGCCAACCGTGCATGATGATCGAGATCAAGCTGTCAGAGCACCTACCTCCGCCTCCGCGTTGCGCGCTGTGGCACGGTAGGTTGTGGTCCGATCAACGGTGACCACCCCGCGAAGGAGAGCCCAGCGTGAGCACGAAGGATGGGCCCGGCGTACCACCAGAGCGGGGCCCGGAGCAGACTTCGACGTTCCGGGCCGACTTTCTGACTGAGGCTGAGAGCATTGAGTCTCCGGCGCCCCCCATTGCAGGAATCGACGCACTACCGGCCGGCTCGGCATTGCTGGTCGTCCGCCGTGGCCCTAACGCGGGTTCCCGGTTCCTCCTCGATCGGCCTACCACGAGCGCGGGCCGGCACCCGGACAGCGACATCTTCCTCGATGACGTCACGGTGTCGCGCCGGCACGCCGAGTTCCGGCGCGAGGGCGGCGAGTTCGTGGTGGTCGACGTCGGGAGCCTGAACGGTACCTACGTCAACCGCGAGCCGGTGGACACCGCGATGCTGGCCAACGGTGATGAGGTCCAGATCGGCAAGTTCCGGCTGGTGTTCCTGGCTGGTCCGCGCGCCGGGAGCCGAGAGGCTGACCAGGGGTCGCGGTGACGGCCCCGCGCCGCTCCGGAGACCGCACCGGGGCGAGCATCGGCTCGGTGCTCGCTCAGCTACGTGCGGAGTTCCCCGATGTCACCATCTCCAAGATCAGGTTTCTGGAGTCCGAGGGGCTCGTCCAGCCAGAACGCACCACCGCTGGTTACCGGCAATTCTCTGCAGCGGATGTAGAACGGCTGCGCTACGTACTCGCCGCCCAGCGCGATCATTACCTCCCGCTCAGAGTCATCAAAGAGTATCTGGACGCGCGGGACCGGGGTGAGCCCGAACGTCCATGGCAAGGACTCCCCACTCGAAACTCCGGGAGGCGCACCGCCCAGCGCTGGCCGCAGGCATTACGGTCACCCGTCAGTGGTTGCCCCGACACGGCGACGCAGGCTGCCGAACGGGTTGGGTCGGACGACCTGCACGCAGCTGATCTGGCGCGGATGACCCAGGAGGAGTTGATTGCCGAGGCCGGTATCACCAAGGCCGTGCTGACTCAACTTGAGCAGTTCGGCCTGGTTCGGCCGGGCCCAGCCGGCTTCTACGACACGGACGCGGTGCTGGTGGCAAGGACCACGCAGGCGATGACCGACTTTGGGTTGGAGCCCCGGCACCTGCGTTCGTTCCGCGCGTCCGCCGACCGTGAGGTAGGCCTGCTGTCACAGATCGTCACCCCAGTGAGCCGGCAACGAGATCCGGACGCGCGGGCCCGCGCCGACGAGGTGGTCCGGGAGCTGGCGGTGCTGTCCTTGCGGCTGCATGCCCTCCTGGTCAAGATCGGATTACGCGGCGTCATCGGGAGCTGAGGCCGTCGCAGACCACCGAGCAACCAGTCCGTGGAGACGCCAGAGATGGCGTCGTGCGAATTTGGGCCGCCGCAAGACTCGGCATCGGGACGGTGCCCCGTGTAGCGTCTCAAGGGTAGCGATGGTGGAGACGTGACAGGGTTTATCAGCAACGCGGCCGGTGCCCATCCACCGCTGAGCACGACGGTCCTCGAGGCGCCCAGCCCACAGGGTGCACCGGGAGGGAGGCGCAACGCGATGAGCGAGATGCGTGTCGTCGGGGTCCGGGTGGAATTGCCACAGAACCAGCCGATCCTGCTGTTGAGGGAAACCGAGGGCGAGCGCTACCTTCCGATCTGGATCGGTTCCGGGGAGGCGACTGCTATCGCGCTGGAGCAGCAGGGCGTGCAACCGGCCCGGCCGATGACCCACGACCTGCTCCGAGACGTGATCCGGGCGCTGGGTGGGAAGCTCAAACAGGTTCGGATCACCGAGCTGCAGGAAGGCACCTTCTTCGCCGAGCTGGTCTTCGACGGCAACGTACGAGTCTCCGCCCGGCCGAGCGACTCGGTTGCGCTGGCCTTACGGGCCGGTGTGCCCATTCACGCCGAGGAGTCGGTACTCTCCGAAGCTGGTTTGATCATTCCGGATGAGCAGGAGAACGAGGTGGAGCGGTTCCGCGAGTTCCTCGACTCCGTGTCCCCGGAGGACTTCCGCGGAGCGGATACATAGACGCTGTCGCGGAGCGGATACCTGAGACGCTGTCGCGGAGCGGATACCTGAGACGCTCTCGCGGAGCGGATACCTGAAGGACCGCTGCGGACCTCGATGTCAGGTTGAGGGTGAGCCCTGCCGCGCGTCGTATTGACCGACTACCCGGCGACGCCTACCGTCGACCCTTCATAGTGAGTCGCGCCGGTGTGATTCGCCCCGGAACGGCCGGAGCAACAGCCGGGCCACGTTTCACCGGCACGCATTGCGTGGGAGGCATGGGTGGTCGACGGACCGCGCGGCGCATCGGACGCTCCAGAGCAGGACCGTAGGTTCTCCGGGGCTGCGGCGCCAGCCGAGCAAGGCACCTTGTTCCCAGATTCCGCCCTGGCTGACCCGCACGGAGTCACCGATCATCTGCTCGGCTACCGTGGCCCTACGGCCTGCCAGATCACCGGTATCACCTATCGCCAGCTGGACTACTGGGCGCGAACCAACTTGGTGGCGCCATCGATTCGAGGGGCCTCCGGATCGGGTAGTCAGCGGCTGTATTCTTTCAAAGACATCCTGGTCCTCAAGGTGGTCAAACGGCTGCTCGACGCCGGGGTGTCACTGCAGAACATCCGGGTGGCCGTCGAGCACCTGCGTCGCCGCGGAGTGCACGACCTGGCTCATATCACCCTGTTCAGCGATGGCACCACGGTCTACGAATGCACCTCTCCTGAAGAGGTGGTTGACCTGCTGCAGGGTGGCCAAGGCGTGTTCGGCATCGCCGTCAGCGGCGCGATGAAGGAGATCGCCGGATCGATCAGCCGATTTCCCCCGGAGCGTGCCGATGGTGGCCACGTTGAGGCAACTCCGGAGGACGAGCTGACCAAGCGTCGACGAGCCCGCCGGATCAGCTGAACACGAGACACCTGCCGGCGCCCGGGGCTGACTACCCCGTTGAGTACGCTGGCAGCGTAGGCGCCAATCCCGTGCACGCCAATCCCGTGCAAGAGACTTCTCGGCCATTGCT
>JBOHFK010000030.1:0-46322 GCA_050699635.1 Pseudonocardiaceae bacterium
GGAGGACGGCATGTCTGCCATGGTCAACGTCACTGGTCTTGGAGTCCTGTCTTCGCCCTACGCGCTACACAGATTCACATGATCGCCATGTCCCACGAGAGTTTGACAGAGAGGGGGTCGAGCACGGCCGCTGATGGCCCGCAGCAGGCCCGTGCCGAACACCAGGGTGGCCACAGCCGTCCCGAGGCAAGGTGCACCACGTTGTGGAACGGGTTCACCATGAAATCCCGAACAGCATGTCGTTCATCATCATGTCGTTCGGCATCTCGGTACCGATGCTCAAGCCGGTCCGGAAGGCTCCGATCACTCCGAGGGCAAGATAAGCAACACCTGCGATGAGTGAGTACTTCTGCGCCGGTTCAGCAGCGCGGCTGCTGCTGCTCAACGGCGCTCGCACCAAGCCGAGCCGGTGCCGGCGGTGGCTCCTGAAGCGGGTAACCCAGTCCTCGGTCCGCGGCACATCGCGGAGCTATCTAAGCTAAGGGCCGTTTTTCATTTACACCTTAACCGCTCGCACCGCGCGAGCAAGATCATGACATGTACTATCATTACGGCGGTCGAGCTCATCGGCTAACGGCATCATGCGGTCTTGCAACTGCCGCGACCCCACCCGCCGAACAAACACGAGGGCTCGTTGAGTGTCCTGGATGCCTTCCCGAACCTCACCGGCCCGCATGTTCACCGTAGCCAAAATGATCGTATCCAGCGCAGTGCACCAGGCGTCATCTTTCGGCCGTTTCCGCAGTGCATTTAATATTTCACCCCGAGCACCCTCAAAATTTCCTAGCTTAAGCTCAGCTGAGGCTAAAACGCCATGACCATTACCATAAACGGCAAAGCCGGGCAGCGACTTACTGATGTCAGCATCAGCGAATAAGCTCCTAGCGGTTGTCAGTTCCCTCTTCGCTATATCAGGCCGACCAGCGGTCACATACCCGGCGACCGCCTCACCACCGAGCACGGCCCGGACCTGCGGGTCAGCCGATCCGGCCGCCGCCGTCTGGCCGATCTGCAAGAGCTTCAGAGCAAACTCCGGGTCACCAAGCGACTTCTCTATCGCCCCAGCTGTACACAGGACTTGCGCAATCCGATCAGGATCGCCCACCGCGAGGTCAAGCGCCGCATGCATGTGTGCCCGGTAGTCGTCCACCAGGCCAACATCGCCAGCCGCCCACCCCGCCCGACGATGCGCATCCGAGACCAGCAACCTCAGCCGCCGGTGCACGTCAGGAGTCGCCTCAGCCCGGAGGAGCTGCTCACCGGCCCTCGCGGTGGCCGCCAAGGGTTCGAGGGTGGCCAGGCCGCCTACCTGCCGCTGCAGGGCCTGCAACTCGACCATGGTCGCCTCGTACATATGGACGTCAGCCATTCCGACCCGGCGAGGCGGGTCGATCACGACACGACGAACCGCCAGCGGTTCCGGCTTCCCAAACACCGGGTTACCAAACAGGATGGCCCCCGCGATGGCGAGCAGCTTCCGACGCTCCATGTCTTCGTCAACCTCCCCGACCGGCTCGGGTTCATCCTCACTGTAGGCCAAGCCCATCAGGCCACGCGGGATAGCCAGACCATCAGCAACCCGAGCAAGCACGTCATATACCTGCACCTGGCGGCCATTAACGATCGCGGCAATCTCCGACTGATTAATTCGCACGAGTACGGCCAACTCGCGCTGAGTCATACCACTATCCCGCAGGAACCGAAAAAGAGCGCCGATATCCCGCGACGCAAACGCCGCCCGCGCCGCCGGAGTCATATCCTCGACGTTCACCGCTACAGCCTACAACGCGGTCAACTCACCGGATACTGACAGTGACAAAGGAGTGGGATCGTCGGTTCCGTGCTGGAACTTGAGTTCTGGTGCAGCCTGACCCGCCGGACCATCGGGCCCTGACGATCGGCCCTCTCGGCCGACCACGGCTCGGGGTTGCCCTGCTTGGGCCGCAACAGGTGGACATGGTGAATCTGCTGACCACATCGGGAACTCCGTGGGGTTCATCGGCGACTACTTCATTGCCCACCGGAGCTGCCCGTGGAGGTCCGCAGCATGAATACGGTCTACGCGGGTAGCGCCGCATGACGGCAGCGGCGGTGGCCTTCACCTCGGTGAGCTGTCGCCACGGGCGGGCCACCGTGGTCGACGCAGTGGAGCTGCACGTCGCCGCCGGTGAGCACGTCGCGCTGACCGGCGCGAACGGTTCAGGCAAGACGACGCTGCTGCGCGCTGCGCTCGGTCTGCATCCGCTGGCCGGCGGGATGGTGTCGGTGGATGGCGCCCCGGCCCTTTGCGCTGCGGACTGGGTGTGGCGGCGCCGCGAGGTGGCCTGGGTGCCGCAGCGGCTGGCGACCGGACGCTTCCCGTTGCTGGTCGACGAGCTGCTGGACAGCGCCGGCGCAGGTGGTGATGCAGCGCGCAGCGCGGCCAGCCGGCTCGGCCTGCGCAAGCTGGGCGCACGGCCGCTGCACAGGCTGTCCGGCGGCCAGCTGCAACGGGCGTTCCTGGCCGGTGACCGTCGTGGTGATCAGTCACGATCGTGCGGTGACCCAGGCGTGTGACCGGGTGGCGGAGATGGCTGCCGGTCGGCTGCGGGTGGTGGCGTGACAAGTCTGATCGAGTTGTGGTCCCTGGCGGCGGTGCAGCGCTCCGCGCTCGGGCTGCTGATCGGTGCGGTGAGTCTGCCCGTGGTGGGGGTGTTCATCGTCGGGTTGGACATCATCGCGGTGCGCTTCGCCGTCATGCACGTGGCCCTGCTCGGGATCGCTGGTGTTGTTCGACCGGGAGCTGGCGCTGTGCTCGGGAGTCAACGCCGACCGGATCGTGCTGGTGCTGCTGGTGGTGACCGCGGTGGCGATCGGTAGCGCGATCCGGCTCACCGGTGCCCTGCTGGTCGACGCGCTGACCCTGCTCCCTGCGCTGGGAGCCCGCAACCTGGGCCGCTCGCTGCGCTCGATGGTGATCTGGTCGATCATCCTCGGGCTGTTCGGCAACGCGCTGGGCTTCATCGTCGCGCTGGTTCTGGACCAGCCGCTTGGTCCCGTCCTGGTCCTGCCCAGTGGCTTGCCACCTTCGACCAGCGCTATGCGCAGCTATCGGCCCAGGTCAAGGCCGCCGAGCCGCAGCCGGCGCCGAATGCCGTGGCGCAGCTGTTCATGGCCTACTGGGCTGAGTTCGCCGGGCTGCCGGTGAAAGGCACCTACGGTCCCGAACCGGTGACCGCCGGGCAGCTGGCCCAGCTCACCGCGCTGCACCCCACTCTGGTGCTCGACAACGCCCACCAGCCCGCCAACCCCGACATCACCGGCGCACACACCGTCGAGCTGATCAACTTTCCGGGAGCAGACCTGAACCTGCTTGGCGTCTTCGAGGAGAACACCCGTCGTCTCACCGCCGCAGTCAAGAGCTGAATATGTCGAAAGCCCCTCAGACGGCGATGACCTCGATGCGATGATGTGGTCTCGGCGAAGACCCACCTGACATTCAGGCCTGTGGTCCCCATACGGGCTCGTCCCAGTTGCACCATCCGGGGGGTGATGTCGGTGGCGGTCACGACGGCCCCTCGGGTGGCTGCGGCGAATGCGACGTTGCCGGTGCCGGCTGCCAGGTCGAGCAGCCGCCGACCGGTGAGTTCCGCGCCCAGCACAGCCAGCAGGTCGGCGGCGATGGGCTCGAAACGGGCGGCGATTTGAGGGTAGTCGCCGCCCGACCACATCGCGCTGGGCCGCTTCACGACGCGATCACTCCAGTCAAGTTACTGACCAGCCCTCGACCGAGCCCCTATGGATACACCGCTGACCGATGTGCACCTACCGCTGGGCGCGGACCGTTGTCCTGTTTGGATTATTTGTCGCTTTCTTGTGAGGTGATGCACGAGAGAACAGCGTGACCCCAGTGCATTGGCTCGTCTTCTGATGTGGCCGGGAAGAGCAGGTCCTCTGATGTCAGGCAGGCACCGTTACCTTGCCCCGCGCCGCCAACGCGGTGCGGTCCGTGTCACGAGCGCTACGCTCGCCGCTGGCGGACTGCTTGCTGGCACCGCGTCGATCGGGCTGGAGGCTCATGTGGGTGCGGTTGCCGCCTGTGATTCCGGCTGGAGCTGGGCGGCCAATACTGGAAGCGGCTTCTACGGCGGAGGTGGGTACCAGCCCAGTGCCTGGCAGGCCCGACCGCAGATCACCGTCGGGCAGCACACTTTGGCATCCCGCGGTATCGAGGCTTGGCCAGTCTGCGGACGGCACGCCAGCGACAACCCACCCGCAAGACACGCTGTCCTGTCACCACCCAGGCACGCCGCGCCCGCTGACCCTGGTGTGGTGCACGCTGCGCAGGCTCTCATGAGCCGCACCGTGGATTATGTGGTGGCCACTGGTGACACCCTGGTGCAGATCGCCGCTGCTCACTCCATGCCTGGCGGATGGCAGCAGATTTACGATGCTAACCGAGGTTCGATCAGCGACCCCAATCTCGTCCTCGTTGGCCAGCACCTGACGCTCCCCGACGCCGGCGCGGCAGTTGTGTCCGCGGCCGCTCCACCGGCGATCGCGGCCATTACTCCGAGACGGGCAGCCGCTGCGACGTCCACACCTGGCAAGACGACCCTACCGAGCGCCGCATCATCTGCCCCGATCGCAACTAGAACGGTCGATCTTCGCCTAGCAATGCGCGTTGTCGCCGCCGCAGTGGCTCAGCAGGGCACACCCTACGTCTGGGGTGGTAATGCACCGGGTGGCTTTGATTGCAGCGGCCTTGTGCAGTGGAGCTATAAAAAAGTCGGTGTCGCGCTGCCCCGCACCGCGGCAGCTCAGGCCACCGTCGGTCGCAGAGTCAGCGTCAACCAGCTGCAGCCAGGCGACCTGCTTTTCTTCTATCAACCAGTGGGGCATGTCGTCATGTACGTCGGGAACGGCAACATCGTGGAAGCCTCCCAACCCGGCAAACCAATCCAGGTTCGCCCAATGTATCTCAGCGGTTTCGTCACAGCACGCCGGGTGCTCTGACAGCCAAACAGGTGTTCAGGTGGTGGCGGCTGCGAGGCTGTAGTGGGCCAGTGCCGCGAGCTCGCGCCCGGCCCGCGTCGACATCCGCAGGGCTGCCAGGATGGCGGCCATGACGACGTCGCGGCGGCAACGACGGGCAAGGCGGGATGTAGGCGCACGGGATAACGCGGCGATGGAGGCGTTGTTCGAACACCTCGACCCAGACGCCGTGCCTCCCGGGATCATGCAGGCACTCAAGGGTGCGCGCGACGTCGACGAGGTCCTTGACCTGCTCATGTCCGCTGGCGTGCTGCCTACTCCGGACGAGGTGCTGGCCGGGATGCTGGACGGGTTCGAGCCGCTGCTGCGGCGGGGTTGTGACGAGGTGAGCGCCGAGCTGGCGGGCTATGAGTTCGTCGCGACACTGCGATCGGGTGGTGTCGAGGAGGCCGACCTGACCGACATCGTGGTCTCGATGATCACTGCCGCCGAGGGAACCGGTACCCCGGAGGCATTGGCGATGGCCCGGGTGTTGGCCATGGCCGGACCGGCGCCGGTGCAGGTGGCGGCGGCAGCGGCGGCGGACCGGCTCCGCGCGGCAGGAGTCGTCGATCCTTCGTGGGCCCCGTCGCTGGGATGCCCAACGTTCGCGGAGTGCTTCGGCTACAGCGGTCCGCTCGGCGACCAGGACATCATCGCGATCGCCTTCGACTACGGGCGTAAACGCCACATCATGTCCGTGCTCATCGATCACTTCCTCGGTGGTGGCGTGAAGGACTGCTGGGTAGGCGACGGTCCCCGCAAGCTGCGCGCGGCATACGCCGATAGCGCGCGGCGGGCCGGAGTGCAGTTGTGCGACTACACCCCCGCCGAGGCCGTGACGATCCTGGATCAGGCGCTCGCGAAGCCACCCTGCCCGGTGGAACTCGACCAGGTCATGGACGTCGCCATCCACCTGAACCTGCTGCGACAGCGGGTGGAGCTGCTGCGGGCCGCCCCACCATCGGCGCGCGCGCCGCGGGGTGAGACATCCACAGTCCACCGTCTCAAGATTAAATTGCGCGGGTCGAAACCGCCGATCTGGCGACGCATCGAGATACCGTCGGACACCACGCTGGACGGCCTGCACGCCATCATCGGGGCCTGCTTCGGCTGGGCAGGTGGCCACCTGTGGATGTTCTCCTGCCCCGACGACGAGTTCGGCCCGCTCGACGCCGAACTCGGCCAGGCCGATACGGCAGACACGACGCTCGCGGCCGTCGCTGGGGATCGCGGCGACCGGTTGCGCTACACCTACGACTTCGGCGACGACTGGGAGCACGACATCGTCGTGGAGGACGTCCGCGCCACCGACGCCGATCATACCTACCCCCGGTGCGTGACCGGGCGCCGGGCCGGTCCGCCGGAGGACTGCGGCGGGATCTGGGGCTATGCCGACCTGGTGGCAATCCTGGCCGACCCCGAGCACCTGGAACACTCCGAACGTCTGGCCTGGCTGGGGCTGGCATCAGCCGACGATTTCGACCCGGCGCACTTCAACGTCGAGGAGATCAATCGCGCGCTGTCATCCTTGTCGCGAATGCGGAACTGATCACATCCTGCCGACGTAGCGTCGATGCGCCACGCTCAGTCACTGGGTGGCCAGGCCCACGATCGACACTCCAGTCGTGTGGGCCGCGAGCCGTCGAAGATCACCAAGATCAACGGTCGCCACCACCGCGCCGCCCGCCAGATCGCCGACGGCGATCAGGAAGGCGTCCACGGCCAACTCCGAACCGGCCCCCACCTTGCCGAGCAGTTGCCCGGCCCGGACGCCCACTCGGGTGTCCACGGGATGCACCATGACCCGTTCCCGGCGTAGGCCGGCGAACACGCCTGCATCCGCCGCGCGGCCACGCACCACCTCGGCCAGCACCGCCGCCACCGTGGCGATCGGCAGTTCCCGCCGGCGCATCTCGACGATCAATGCCCGCACCCGGTCCCGGCGGGCAGCCGGGCCGTGCGCCACCGCCGACAGAGCTTCACTATCGAGCAGCAGCATCAGCCGGCCAGGTCGCGACGTCCTTCAGACCGGGTATCCGCCCAGTCCTCAACCAGCCGGGCGGCCCACTCCAAGGTCTCGACCGGCACCGGACCATGGTCGCGTTCCAGCTCGGCGAGCCATTCATCCACCGCAGCCCCATGCCGCAACCGGTCGAGGTGGACAGCCAGCGCAGCGTCGACCGCCGCCGACAAGCTCCGGCTGCCTACCTGGGCCCGCAATTCCGCAAGGCGCCCAGCGTCAAGCGTCAGCGTAACCTTCTCCTTGGGCATACCCGATGATAGTACTTTCACCCGGCATCGCGGGTGGATGGGATGGCCGCGATGAGTTCTCGGGTGTACGGGTGGCGTGGCGCCGCGAAGAGATCGCCGGTCGAGCCGTCCTCGCAGATCCGGCCGGCCCGCAGCACCACGGCGCGCCGGCAGATCGTGCGGACGACGGCGAGGTCGTGGCTGACGAACACCACGGTGGTGGTCAACGTCGTGGCGAGCTGGGCGATCAGCTCGAGGATGGTCGCCTGGACCGACACGTCCAGCGCGGAGGTCACCTCGTCGCACAGCAGCAGGACGGGTCGGGCGGCGAAGGCTCGGGCCACCGCGACGCGCTGGCGTTGCCCGCCGGAGAGCTCGTCGGGGTAACGCTGAGCGGTACTGGTCGCAAGCCCAACCTCATCGAGTGCTGCAGCCACCGCGTGAGCTTCCTCGCGGCGGGCGACGTCGCCGCGGAACAGCCGGATCGGCCGGGTGAGGATCTCACCCACGGTCTGGCGGGGATTGAGCGAGGAATCGGGGTTCTGGAACACGAGCTGGATCTCGCCGCGTATATCGCGTGGTCGGTGCCGGGCGGCGGGCGCGAGGTCGTGTCCGGCGAATCGAATCGTGCCCGCCCGGGGCGGATGCAGTCCGGCGATCGCCCGGAGCAGCGTGGATTTGCCGCTGCCCGACTCCCCGACGATGGCCACGGTGTCACCGCGGGCGATGGCCAGGGACAGGTCAGCCACCGCGGGTTCGGGCTGCTTGCGGTACTGACACCACAGGTTGTCGAGCTCGAGGATGTGCACCGGGGCGGGTTCGGCCGGCAGCGCCCACCCGTCGACGGAGTGCGTGTTGAGCTCGAGTTGGTCGTGGCGCACGCATCTGACCTCGCGTGTTTCGGGAAGCGGTTGCAGGATGGGGTGCTCGGCGACGCACTCTTGCTCGGTGTAGCGGCAGCGCGGGGCGAAGGCGCAGCCGTCGATGACCACCTGGCCCGGCGGACGGCCCCCCAGCCCGCGGACGGCGCGGCGCTCGTGGGCGCTGGGCAGTGCCGCGAGTAGCGCCTGGGTGTACGGGTGACGCGGATAGCGCACCACATCCTGGGTGGCGCCGGCTTCGACGATCTCCCCGGCGTACATCACCAGCAGCCGGTCGGCCAGGGTGGAGATCAGCGCCAGGTTGTGGCTGATGTAGAGCGCGGCGGCGCGGGTGCCGGTGATGATGCCGTTGAGCAGCTCGACGATCCTCGCCTGGGTGGTGACGTCGAGCCCGGTTGTCGGTTCGTCGAGGATCAGCACCCGAGGATCGCAGGAGATTGCCAGCGCCAGCGCGATGCGTTGTTGCTGCCCGCCGGAGAACTCGTGTGGATACCGTCGCAAGGCCTGCCCGGGGTTGGTGATGCCTACCCGGTCCAGCAGGTCAGTCGCCCTGACCCGAAGCGGGCGGCCGGTGAGACCGAGGTGTGTGACGAGCGGTTGGGTCAGCTGCCGGCCGATGCGTGTTGCGGGATTGAGCGAGGTGGCGGGGTTCTGCGGGACGTGGGCGAGGTGGCGGCCCCACAAGGCGCGCAGGGTCTCCGGCGGCGCAGTCAGCAGGTCGACACCGTTGACGGTGACGCGCCCGTTGGTGATGACCCCGCCCTCAGGTGTGGCTCCCATGCAGGCCAGCGCGAGGGAGGACTTCCCACAACCGGACTCCCCGACGAGCCCGACGACCTCGCCTTGCGCAAGGGTGAGGCTCACGTGGGGGTGACGGCGTCGGAGATCAGCATGAACGACACCGACACCGCGGCGATGCCGAGCGCTGGAGCGAGCGTGGCCACCGGGTTGGTCACGATGAATCCCCGCGACTCCGCCACCATCAGGCCCCAACTGGAGCTCGGTGGCTGGTCACCGAGGCCCAGGAAGCTCAGCGTCGAGACGAAGACGATCCCCGAGGTGAGGTAGAGGCTGAAGACACCGATCATCGGCGCGGCGATGTTCGGGAGGACTTCCCGGCGCAGGATCCACCAGGTGCTCTCGCCGCGGGCCACGGCGGCGTGCACGTAGTCGTTGGTCACCACGGGTTGTGCCGCGCCGCGGGCCACGCGCCCCACCCACGGGATGAATACCAGCCCGACGACGAGGACGATGACCAGCGGTGAGCGCCTGAGGCTGGCGAGCAGGACGAGCACGGTCAGCAGTGGCGGGATCGTCAGCAGCAGATCGAACACCCGGGAGATGACCTGGTCGGTGCCGCCGCCCTGGTAGGCGGCGAGCAGGCCGAGCGCACCGCCGATCAGGAACGACACTGACACCGCGCCCAGCGGGGTGACCAGCACCGACGTGCCCCCGGTGAGGAACCGGCTCAACACGTCGCGGCCGAGCCCGTCGGCGCCCAGCAGGTGCTCCCGGGATGGTGCTGACCCGGGGATCGCGACACCGATCTTGTCCGGGGCATACGGCGCCGCGAACCGGCCCACGGCGATCACCAGGATCATGACAGCGCCGAGAGGGACGCCGATCCGGCCTTCCGGGGTGCTAAGAATCGTGCGCCACATGCGGGGTCGCCGGCCGTCGGAGGGCGAAATGAGTCGGGCAGGTGCGATCGCGACACTCATGGACTTGCTCCGCTCCAGATCACGTGGCGCTCCGTAACCGTGGGTTGAACAGTGTCGCTAGCAGGTCCGTGAGCAGCGAGACCGCGACGAACAGCGCGGCGGTCACCACTGCGATGGCTTGGACGGCGACCGTGTCGCCCGTTCCTACGGCGCTCACCAGGGCCTGGCCCAGCCCAGGGAAGCCGAACAGGTTCTCCACAACGATCGTTCCACCCAGCAGGTGAACCAGGGTGAGTCCCGTCGCGCTGACAATGGGCACGGCAGCGCTGCGCATCCCGTAATCCCAGATGACGGTGCGGCGTGACAGCCCGCGCAGGGTGGCCGCGCGGGTATGTGTTGCGGTCACGCCCTCCCGCGCGGACGCGCGGGTCAGCCGCACCAGGAACGGCATCGCGACGAGCACCAGCGTGAGTGCCGGCAGGAGGTATGCCTCGGCGATCGCCTCCGGTGTCCCGAAAGCGATCGCTGTTCCACTCTCCGGTGGCAGGAAAGGCAGCAGGACCGAAAAAAGCAGAATTGCACCCACCCCGACCACGAACTCCGGCAACGCGCTGAGCATCATGAGCCCACTGGTCGCAGCGACGTCGGACCGGCTGCCCCATCGCTGAGCAAGATAGCCACCCAGCGCAATACTCAAGGGCACGACGACCAGGAACGACAACCCCGTCAGCAGGACGGTTCGGCTGAGCCGGGCCACCAGCTCCGGCTGGATCGGCCGGTCAGTGACCACCGACGTCCCCCAATCACCCTGCAAGAGGTCCCCGAGCCATCGGGTGTACCTCACGGGAATGGGCGCGGCGAGGCCGTGCGCCGCAACGAAGGCGGTGATCTGCTCAGGAGTGGCGTGGCGACCGAGTACGCCGCGCGCGACGTCCTGCGGGGACTTGATGTTCGTGGCCAGGAACGTCACTGCCGAGACCGCGAGCACGGTTAGTAGCGCGTATGTCAATTGTCGAAGCACCGCTACCCAGATCCTGGACCGCGCCGGCCGAGTGACTGAGCCAAGTGTGGTGACGAGATCAGGCGGAGAGGTATGCATGGCGCAGGTCGTAGTGCAGGAACGGCGCGTGGGTGACCCCTTGGACGTTGCGCTTGGCGAGCAGCAGCTGATCGGCCATCACCGGAATGATGAGACCCATGTTCTTCGCGGCGAGGGCAAGACCCTCCTTGATGAAGGTCTTCTGTTGCTCGGTGTCGGTGGTCCGCAGCGCCTTGTTGTACAGCTCGTCGATCGCGGGAAAATTCAGCTTGCTCTCGTTGGCGACAGAGCCCGACCCGAATGTGTACCAGAGCAGATCTCCGGGGAAATACTGCCCCCCGTCGGTCGTGTAGAACTTGTCGTGCAGGTACACCACGTCGAAATAGTTGTCCGGATTGCCCTGCTGCACGTTCGCCCGGATCCCGGCGGATTTGGCGGTGTCGGCGTAGGCGACGGCCAGCGGCGAGTAGGTCCCGTAGGCCCATAGATCGATATCCACACCGCCGGGAAATCCGGCCGCAGCGAGCAGGCTTTTCGCCTGGTCGGGATCGTAGGCGACCTGTGTCAGCCCGTCTGGATAGTACGAGTCACTGGGCGTCATCATCAGGTCGCTGGTTACCTCACCGAACCCGGCGAAAACGGTATTCAGCACGGCCTTGCGATCGACAGCCAGCTTGAACGCCTGCCGCACCCGGATGTCGGTGAACGGTGCCTGCGTGGTGTCCATCACCGCCACCAGCGAGGTGGCGGTGCGCAGCCGGATCAGCTGGGCATTAGGGGACCTGCCGAGCTGGTCGGCGGCCGCGTAGGACAGTGCCTCGGCGACGTCGAAGTTGCCGCTGAGCACCCCCTGGCTGGCCGTGGCCACGTCAGGGGCGTCGACCCTGCGCAGCTCATCGAGGTAGGGCAGCTCACCATCCCAGTAGTTGGGGGATCCCGGCGATGAGCATGCAGCCCGCCAGGAACATCCCGACGACCAGATCGACCGTGCACAGGTAGGCGAGGATGGCCGTCGCGCCGATGGCGCTGACCACCGCCTGGGACAGGAACATCCGGAAGTACTTCTCCAGCGCGTCGACGGCGCGGTGAGCGTCGTCTGGACCGCCCCGGTCCTGGTCTGTTTCAACCACGCCGGGCCCAGCCGGGCGAGTTGCCGGTACAGCCGGGTCCGCAGCCCGGCGCAGACCTGCTCGCCCAGCGCAGCACCCAGCGACTCCCGCCACCACACCAGGCCACCGCGCGCCACGGTCAGCGCGACCGCCGTCGCCAGGATCGGCACCACCCCGTCAAGTCGCCCGGCTACCAGGACCTGGGTGAGCGCCTCGGCGACCAGCAAGCCCTGCACCACATAGCTGGTCGTGATCAGCAGACCGATCACCAGCATCACCGTCATCGACCGGCGCTGATCGCGCCCCAGGGAGATCAGCCGGCGCGACCAGATCGTCACGTGCCCGGCGCCGCGCGCGATACTCAGCCGGTTGCGCTCGGCGCGGGGGTCGCCGTCGAGATAGAGATCGTTGTCGCTGTCAACGGCCACCGGTGCGCTGCCCTTCCCGGTGTGCGGCGTGGCCGACCGGAACAGGAGCTGGATGGCGTCGCCATCCTCGAGGCACCGGACGGCCACGCCGTACACCGGCTCGAGCACCTCGGGGGTGAGAACCTGCCGCGGTGGCCCGACACACGTGACCCGGCCCTGGTCGAGGAGGACCAGTTCGTCGCAGTAGCGGGCCGCGAGGTTGAGGTCGTGCAGCACGATGACGGTCGTCACGCCGATCGATCGCACCAGCTCGAGGACCTCGTGCTGGTAGCGGACATCGAGATGGTTGGTGGGTTCGTCGAGCAGCAGATGGGTGGCTTGCTGGGCCAGCGCCTGGGCGTTGAGGACGCGCTGCTTCTCCCCGCCCGACAGCGTCGCGAAGGTCCGCTCGGCGAGGTGCCGGGCGCCGACCCGGGCCAGCGCCGCCGCGGCGATCAGGTGGTCGTCGGCGGCGTAGCCCTGAAAAGTCGAGCGGTGCGGTGAGCGGCCGAGGCGAACCATCTCGGCGACCGTGAACGGCAGCTCGACGGGGCTCTCCTGCACCACCACGGCGACGAGGCGGGCGACCTCTCGGGTGGTCAGGCGCTCCAGCGAGGTGCCGTCGAGCGTCACCTGGCCCGCCTGTGGCCGCAGGCTGCGGTACAGGGTGCGCAGCAGGGTGGTTTTCCCGCTCCCATTGGGGCCGATGAGTCCCACTACTCGACCGGGCTGCGCGGTCAGTTCGACCCGGTTGAGGACGAGCGTCCCGTCGTAGCCGACGTCGATGCCGGTGGCTTCGATCACTTCGAACCCGCCAGCTCGCGGGCCATCATTTCGATGCCGTCGACGGCGATGGGGCTGGCTTCGGCCTCGGGACCGGTCACTTCCACCAGGGCGTTGTTCTTCACGGCGGACATGCCGCCGGCGCCGGGCAGGTCGAGCAGGTGCTGCTTGGCCTTGTCGAACGTGTCGCCGGTTTCATAGCCGTAGATGACGATGATCACGTCGGGATTCGCGGCGATGAGCGATTCCCGGTTCAACTCGACGCTCTGGTCGACCTTGGCCAGGAGGTTGGTCAGGCCGAGAACCTTCATCTCGTCGGTGACCATGGCTTTCTCGCCGTAGGTGTACACCTTGTCGCCGAGGAAATAGATCGCCGCTGCGGTGGTGCGGTTTCCGGCCGGTTTGGCGGCTTGGACGGCATCGACTCGCTTCTTGAGGTCGGCTGCGGACTGGTTTGCTTTCTGCCCAGTGTCGAAGACGCTGCCGAGGAACTCTTGATCCGAGTAGAGATCCTGGACCTGGGCACCGTCGCGAGCCCCCGACGCGAAGATCAGGAAGCTCGTCACGGCCGCCAGCGCGTAACCCACCGCTACCCCGGCCAGCAGCAGCCGGGTCGAGGTAACCCGGCCGCTGACCCGCGCAATGACCAGCACGAGCCCGGTCGCCGCCAGCGCCCCGGCGAACGCACTGGCCGTCAGCGCACTGGCGCCGATGCCGGCACCGACGCCGAACAGGATCGTGGCCACGGCACCCGTCGACGCACCTGACGACACTCCCAGCAGGAACGGGTCGGCCAGCACATTGCGCACCAGGGCCTGCAGCGCGACCCCGGTCACCGCCAGGCCGGCACCGACGATGGCCCCGAGGATCACCCGCGGGGCCCGTACCTGCCACACGATGGAGTCCTGCGCGGTCGACCAGCTGACCGTGTGCGGCCAGTCGAGGAGGTGATGGCCGAAGATCCTGGTCACGATCCAGGGAGAGATCGGCACCGGACCGACGCCTACTCCGACCGGCAGCGTGACGACGAGAACGGTGGTCAGCCCACCGATCCAGGCCAGGGTGCGCCGGCGCCGGTCGATCTGGTGGAGGTTGTCAACGCGTTCGTTTGGCTGACCTGAGGTGGTAGGTGCGCGAAGGACAGTCATGGACCGACCCCACGTCCTACCAGGCGCCAGCCGCCCACATCACGGTTAGCAGGCTGGTGACCACTAACAGAGCCATTCCCGCGGCCAGCAGCGCCCAGGCAACGGCCCCACCCCGGGGATCGTCGGTGCGGTCCAGCTCCGGCAAGTCCGATGTGACGTGCTTCGGCTCGGTCATCTCTCCTTCTTCGGATCGGGCCATGGAGCGCCTCGCCGGGTTGGCCTGTGGCCCACTCCCTGCAAGTGCGCGAGCCGGGCATATGGGACGTCCTTGCTTCACTGAGTCACCATGTGACGAGTAAGACCACTCGTATGGATGACATTAACCACACATAAGAGGCAGTTGCAACATAATCGTGACAATCCCCGGACCTTCCGCCGGCGCTGCACCGGGATCTGTAAGACGTTGTGCGACAATGCTGTGGTGGATGACCTGTGGTGGCGCGATGTGGACGCGGAGTACATCCGTCGTCGTAGCGACCGCTATCCCGGCGCGGTGAATATCGAACCCGGGTGGACGTGTGAGTCGACGAGGGATCGGCGCCGGGTTGAGCGTGATCCTGATCCCAAGAGCCGCACCGACGCTGTGCGGATCACCGGCTACTCGCCGAGCGCCGGGTTTGTGATCACGATCATCGCCACCGGCGGCGCGCACGCCGGGGTCACAGCGTGGAAGAGCAGTGGCGCGGATCTACGCGACCAAGAAGGGCAGGCCGGATCATGACCGATGAGCGAGGCAACCACGACACGAACCCAAGGTACGACGAGGACGCTATAGCGGCCGAGGTGCGGGCGGTGCGCGAGGAGTACGCCGAGGAGGAGGCCGAGGCCGCCGAGATCGAGGCGGCCGAGAACGCCGCCGCGCTCGATGTGGCGTTCTCGCTGCGCATCACCAAAGATCTGGAGACGAAGCTCAGGCAGCGTGCTGCCGCTGAGCAGGTGTCACCGTCGGCGCTGGTGCGTCGGTTGCTGCGTGATGCCCTGCAGGGCGGTGCCGCACCCGTGCTCACCGTCGAGCAGGTCGAGCAGATCGCCCGACGGGTTCTGCGCGAGTCCGCGTGACGCGGGCATTCTCGACGAGTTCCCAGGTACCACTCGCGCCGCGATCACGGCACCAACCTAAACGACGGCGGGCCCTCCAGGCGCTGGCCAACCCCAGCGGTGAATGACGATCCTCCGGTGAGCGGAACGCGGTAGGCGATGACCGGCAGAGCGCTCGCACTGGTTCGTCCTGACCGGTCACGATCCACCGGATCATCCATGCCGACCCCGGTGCCGTGCGTGAGCCCACGTGAGGTGAGCAGCAGCTGACTCGGCGCGCTGTCCAACACGTAGGACGCTCAGGTAGCGGCGTGACACCCTCCGGGACAGAGCACGTCGTGTGCCCGCTGCCAACCCACCGACGGATCGACCCAGTGCCACGCCGACGCAGCCACGAGGACACCGAAGCGACGACCGCGGTCGTCCCACTCCTCGAACGTTGAGGTCTCGACGTCGACGTTACCGAAGGTGGTGATCCGTCGGCGAGCGAGTGCGACCATTCCCGCGCCCGGCTCAACGGCGCGACCCGACGCCCATCGCCGCGTACCGGAGGGAGGGTCTGAGGATCGGGGGTCTCAGAATCGCAGCGCGGCACCGTCGGCCTCCCGCGGGTCAGTCTGCCCGCCGTCGCGGCGTTGCGCGAGCTCGCTGTCCAGCGATCGGCACGCCGCCAGGAGTCGGCGGGTGGTGTCGTGCGCGGGACGTGACAGCACTCGGTTCACTGGCCCCTGTTCGCAGACCGCGCCGTGATCGAGCACGAGGACGCGTTCGGCGATGCGGGCCACCACGCCGAAGTCGTGGGTGATGAACAGCAGCGCCAGACCGAGCTGGGCGCGCAGGTCGTCGAGCAGGTCCAGGATCCCGGCCTGCACCGAGGTGTCCAGCGCAGAGGTGATCTCATCGCAGATCAGCACCTCGGGATTGGTGGCCAGGGCACGGGAGATCGCGACCCGTTGGCGTTCCCCGCCGGAGAGCTCCCGCGGGTAGCGGTCGGCGAGTTCTGGTCGCAGCGCGACGCGCTCCAGCAGGGTGGCCACCTCCGTCGCGGCGGTGTCCTGGTCCAGGCCGCGGATCGTGTGCAACGGCCGGGCGATCGCGGCGCCCACCCTCCGGCGCGGATTCAGGGAGCCGTAGGGGTCTTGGGGGATGAGTTGGATGCGGCCGCGCTGAGCCACGCTGCGCCGGGCGACGTCGGCGTCCAACGGCTCGCCGCCCAGCCGGACCTGGCCGTCGTCTGGGCGGTGCAGCCCGGCGATACACCGCGCGATCGTCGTCTTGCCCGAACCCGATGACCCGATCATCACGACGCATTCGGCCGCATCGACCCGCAGACTCACCCCGGCTGCCGCCAGGATCCCGCCCTGCGGGCCGGCCGCACGATGCCGCCCCCGTGTCCGTGGTGTCCGCCGGGTTCTCCCGTGGGAGGCGTAGAGATCCACCACTTCCAGGGGTGGCTCGGCTCCCGAGGGGCGGGACGGGTGGTGGGGGCGGGTGACGGCGTGCCGTGGGTCGGGGCAGGCCGCCACCAGCGCCGCCGTGTAGGCCTGTCGCGGGCGGGAGAACAGGCCGACGACCTCGCCCTCGTCCACGGTCACGCCCGACCGCATCACCATCGCCCGATCCGCTAGCCGCGCGACGACCGCCAGGTCGTGGGAGATGACGACGGTGGTGCAGCCGAGGCGGCGGCGTTGGGCCGCCAGCTCGGTGAGGACGAGTTCTTGAATGACGACGTCGAGGCCCGTAGTCGGCTCGTCGAGGATCAGCACCGACGGATCGCTGGCCAGCGCTCTGGCCAGGGCGACGCGTTGCTGCTGGCCGCCGGACAGCTGGTGGGGGTAGCGCCGGGCGAACTCGGCGTCGCTGGGCAGACCCACCGCAGCCAGCCGCTCGGCGACCGCCCCGACAGGGAGACGTATCGGGCCAACCGGGGGGTCGTGGACCCCGATATGTCTCCATGTCGGGGTGCGCGGGGTGCGCTTGTCGGATCGGTTGTCGGCGAGGAGCTCGGCCACGAGCGGGCCCACCCGCATGGTCGGGTTCAGGCTGGCCGCGGGGTCTTGGCCGAGATAGGAGACGACGTGGCGGCGCAGCCGCCGCAGCGCCCCGTGGTCGGCGCCCAGCACGGAGAGCCCGTCCACGACGGCCTGACCTGCGGTGATGTGCAGCCCGGGTCGGATGACGCCGAGTAGCGTCAACGCGATGGTGGTCTTGCCCGATCCGGATTCCCCGACGATCCCCAGCGTTGCGCCGGCGGGGATGTGGAAGCTGACGTCGTCGACGACGGGTCGGCCCGTCGTGTCGCGGATGGTCAGGTCGGCCACGTCGACCACCGCGCCGCTCATCGCCCGAGCCCGCGGGCGAAGCGGTCCACCAGCAGATTCACCGAGATCGCGAGGGCGGCGATCAGGATGACCGGGATCAGGACCGCATACGGGGACAGGGTGATGCCCTGGATGTTTTCGTTGATCATTACGGCCCAGTCCGCGGTCGGGCCCCCGGAGACGAAGCCGAGGTAGCTCGCCGAGGCCACCAGGTAGAACGAGCCGACCAGGAACAGCCCGGTGTTGGCCAGCAGCGGGCCCGCGATGTTGGGCAGGATCTCCCGGGTCAGGATCGACGCGGTGGCCTCACCGGCGGCCCGGGCCTGTTCCACGTAGCCGGAGGTGACCACCTGCAGCGTGGCGGACCGGGTGAGCCGGGCGATGAACGGCGCACCGGTGAGCGCGACGGCGATCACCAGGACGGTGCGGCCGCCGCCCCAGCCGCTCACGATCACCAGCAGCACCAGCAGCACCGGTATCGCCAGCAGCACGTCGATCAGTCGCAGGACCGCACTGTCGATCCAGCCGCCGAGATAGCCGATCGCGATCCCGACCAGCACGCCTACCGTGGTGGCCAACGCGGTAGCGATCAGCGGGAGCACCAGCAGATCGTGGCCACCGTCGAGGATGCGGCTCAGCACGTCGCGGCCCAGGTAGTCGGTGCCCAGAGGGGTGCCGGGTGCCGGTCCGTGGTAGGCCGGGCCGATCGTTTCGGTCGGTGATTGGGGTGTCACCCATGGGCCGACCACCGCGATGAGCACCACGATCAGTCCCGGCAATCCGGTGACGGCAACAGCCAATCCCCGCAGCTTGTTCACGCACCGATCCTGATCTTGGGGTTGGCGGCCAGGCCGATCAGATCCGCGGCCAGGAAGGCCCCGACCACCGCCGCGCTGGCGAGCAGCCCGACCCCTGGGACGATGGTCACGTCGCGGGCGTTGACCGACTCGACGAGCAGGTTGCCCAGACCCGGGTAGTTGAAGACCCGCTCGACCACGATGGCGCCGCCCACCAGGTAACCCGTGAGATAGGCGAAGACCTGCGCGATCGGACCCACCGCGCTGGGCAGCAGGTGCCGCAACACCACCCGCGCCGGCGGCAGTCCGCACAGCCGGGCCGCCTCGACGTGCGGAAGCTGGCTGGCGTCGATCACTGCGGCCCGCACCAGGCGCATCGAGTACGCCGAACCCGCCACTGTCAGGGTCAGCACCGGAAGCACCAGGATGGACGGCCGGTCCAATGGCGTACCACCAGCGGGAACCAGCGACACCGAGGGCAACAACACCAACCACGAGGCGAGCACCGCGATGAACACCCCGGCGAGGATGAACTCCGGCAGCGACACCGCAATCAGGCCGCTCACGGAGATGGCACGGTCCGTGCGTGCGCCCGCACGGGTTCCCGAGATCAGGCCAAGCGTCAGCGACACGATCACGATGGCCAGGAACGCCAGGCCGGCCAGGATCAGCGAGCTGGTGATCCGGTCCCCGATGATGCTGGTGACCGGCCGGTCGGTTCGCGCACTGGTACCGAGGTCGCCGTGCACCAGCCCTGCCACCCAGCGCAGGTAGCGCAGCGGCGCAGGAACGTCGAGGTGTAGCGCCCGGCGGACCGCTGCGTAACGCCCAGGGGGTGTATCGCTCGCCCAGCAGCCGACTCGCAGCATCACCGGGAAGGATCTCGGTGGCAGCGAAAATGAGGACCGAGATGGCCGCCACCAGCCCGGCGGCCCACCCGAGCCGGCGCAGCGCCAGGCGCGCCAGCGGTGTGCTCATCCCAGAGACGCCTTGCCGAACAGCGGCAGCGATTGGCGTTGCTCCACGTCGCGAATGCCCGCCACTGCGGCATCAACGTTGGTGGCGTACCCCCACCCGACATAGGGTCCCTCGTCGTAGAGCATCTTCGACATCTGGTTGATCAGATCTTGACGTGCCGCTGGGTCGGTGGTGGTCTGCGACTTCGCGACGAGGGCGTTGAACGCCGGGGGTGCATAACCGCCGCTGGTACCCACCTGGACGGCAGGCGTAACGAAGCTCTCGATGTGGATGATCGTCGACCGGTTGGTGAACACGCCGAGCTGGATCAGCGCTGCGTTCTGCGCCTCGGTGTTGTAGGCGTCGCTGGTCGGGACGGTGTCGAGGGTGGCGGCTACCCCGACCTTGGCGAGCTGCTGGACCCACAGTTGGGTGGCGGCCAGTGCACCGGGGGGCGAGTCATAGGTACGAACGGTGAAGCTAAGTGTCGACCGGCCGGACGCCGCGAGGAGCCGACGTGCCTGGTCCGGATCGTAGGGCCGGGGTGGCAGCGTGGTGTCGAACTTGGGCAGGCCCTGTCCGATGACGTCGTTGCCGACCGCTCCGAAGCCGCTGAAGCCGATGTCGACCAGGGCCTTGCGGTCAGTGGCCAACCGCATCGCCTCGCGGACCCGGATGTCGTTGAACGGCTCCTTGGTGGTGTTCATCGTCCAGGTCAGTGCATAGGAGTTGGCGGTGCCGCCGTTGAGGATCTTCAGCTGGGGGTTGTTGGCCTCGACCCTGGCAGCGGTCGGGCTGATGCCCACCGCGTAGTCGAGCTGGCCGGACTTGAGAGCGCGCAGGTTGGCATCCGGATCGTTGATCGACGTGATCTCCAACTCGTCGAGCAGCGGCGCGCCACCCCAGTACGGTTTGTAAGCCTTGAGCACCGCAGTCTTACCCGGCTCGTAGCTGACGACCTGGAAAGGCCCCGAACCGATCGGCTTGGCGAAATCGCTGGTACCGCTCGGCAATACGTAGGAGACCTCCTCGAGGGCCTCCATGAAATCTGCGCGGGCCCGCATCAAGGGCACCTGAAGGGTGCGTTGGTCGATCGACTTCATACCCTTCAGGTCGAAGTCGCTGAAGGCGGTGCCGAAGTTGCCCTTGGGATCTCCGAAGAACCGGAAGCTGAAGGCCACGTCATCCGCGGTGACCGGCTTGCCGTCGTGAAACGTCGCGTTCTTCAACGTGATCGTCCACACGGTCGCGTCTGCGTTCGGGGTCAACGCGTCGGCCAACGACAGCACCAGTCTGTCGCCCCGGACCACCACCAGCTGGTCGAAGATCGCGTTAGCCCGGGTGAAGTCGGCGTTGGAGGCCGTCACGTTGACGTTGAGCGTCTCGTTGTCCGCACCGCCTACCCCGACTCGCATCTGGCCGCCCGGCTTCGCCGAGCCACCTGACGCCGCCGCGGGACCCGTCGAGGAACCTCCGCAGCCAGTGACGACCGCGGGCAACGTGAGCGTCGCTCCCACTGCTAGCCCAGCCTGCAACAACCTGCGCCTGGAGATGGCACCGGGGGATATGTCCATCGGTCCGAAGCCCCTTACTGGCGATCAGGTGGGGAGCCAAGCGTGAACAGGTGTTGGCGCCATGACTTCTCACGCTGAGTCATCATATGACGAGCAAATCACTCATATAGATGAGATTAAACGCTCATAAGTGGCAAATGCAATACGTTTGTGACAGCTTGGTCACCGCCCGCATGATCGCCTGGGGCGGCCAGCCCTTCGGCGCCGCCATCGGCGGCTTCATCGCCGATCGGCTCAGCATCAGCACCACCTACCTGCTGCTCACCGTCGCCATCGCCGGCAGCGCCGTGCTCGTCTGGTTCTCCGCGCTTCGAACTGCCGGCACAGCGACGGTCGACCGGCTAGTACGGGAGGCCGAGTGATCGGTAGTGTGGAGACCGCACTCATGGTGATCAGCGGCAGGTTCTGCTGGTAAGGACGAGTGTCATCCCCAGACGCGTTCGGCGGTCGCCACGATCGTCCGGAGTTTGGCTTCCTGATCGGCGGTGGAGACAGCGTTGCCGAGGATGGAGGTGGCGAACCCGCACTGCGCAGACAACGCGAGGCGCTCGAGCGGCAGGTGGTGCGCCGCCTCGCAGATGCGCGTCTCGAGCCCGTCGATGGTTTCTTGCCGCTCGGTCTTGGTCGTGACGAGCCCGAGGACGACGGTCTTGTCCTGCGGTACCGTGGCCAGCGGCTCGAATCCACCGGAGCGCGCGTCGTCGTACTCCAGCAGCAGCCGCTGCGCGCGCACGCGGGGGAACAGGCGCTGGGCGAGCCAGTGGTAACCGCCCTCGACCAGCCAGCGGCTCTGCTGGTTGCCGCGGCACAGATGGAAACCGAACACAATGCCGGGACGCTGCCCGATGACGATGTTGTCGAGCTCGACGCCCAGGTCGAGCCAGCGCTCGGCGGGCCAGCCTCTGCTGGTGTAGAAGTCGCGGTAGCCGGCATCGAGTAGCAGCGGGTAGTGCGGAGCGTCGAGCTGCACGTAGTCGCAGCCCAGCCGCACCAGCTCGTCGACCTCGTCGCGGAGGATCTCGGCGACGTCGGCCAGGAAGCTCTCCAGGGTCCGATAGGCGCCGCGGGACCGCTCCGGATCGTAGAAGTTGGCGAACAGACTCGGGCTCGGCAGCGTGACTTTGACGATCCGCTCGGTCCGTCCGCGCGCGTAGGCGAACTCCTCGGCGGACAGGAAACGGCGGCGCCGCAGCCGGCCGAGGACGGCGATCGGCGGGCGCTCGATGCGCTTGTCCCCGACATCGGCCCCGTGCCAGTCGCCCCACAGGAACGCGTCGAGATCCCAGTCGCTGAAGCCCTCCACCGCTTCGGTGAGCTGGCTCTGAAACGACAGCCGGCGCATCTCACCATCGGTGACTACGGCGAGGCCGACGTCCTCCTGCAGGCGGATCACCGCATCGACCGCCGCGTCCTCCACCCGCTTGAACTCGGGCGGATCGATCTCGCCGCGCTCCAGGCGCCCCCGCGCCTCCAGCAGCGCGCGCGGCCGCAGCAGACTGCCGACGACATCGTGGTGGCAAGACTGTCGCATCACCGGGCACGGCCTGGGCCGACCGTGATGATCTTGCAGGTGATCGGTGCGCCAGAGCGTTCGATCCGGGCGTCGGCGGTGAGCAGCGCGGTTGCATGCCGCTCGGCGGCGGCAACGTAGAGTGCGTCGGCGTAGCGCAGCGAACCCGCGAGCATCCAGGCGCGGTGCACGTCGATCCATGGTGTCGCTTCGATCAGGATCTCCAACGACTCTGCGTCCTGCAGCGCCTGCGTGAGGTCGGAGATGCGGAAGGGATGGTTGGGCCGGTTCGCAGCCGCGCTAAGCCCCGACATGACCTCGATTGCGAAGTGCCCTGGCGCGGAGAGGGGCTCGGCGGCCGGCTGGGCGGCCAGCGCGTCGCGGGCTGCGATACCTCGTGGTCCGGGGTCGGCAATGGCGTCGATGACCAGCGATGCGTCGACGATCACGGTGCCGGCCGGTCGATCAGCCGGTCGGCGCGCTCGGAGTGTACGTCGGCGATGGCGTCCAGCACCGCTCGCCGCTCCTCGGCCGGCACCTCGGGCCGACCGTCCAAGCGCTCTGCTGTCCTGACGAGCGCTGCCTGCCGGCGCAGGTAGGCAGCTTGCGCGTGGACCGCGTCGCGCAGATAGTTCTGCAGCGACGTGCCCCGCTTGGCTGCTGCCGACCGGATCTGATCGAGGTCGTCGTCGGGGACGTCGCGGATAAGAACGTTCGGCACACGGTAATGCTATCAATTATGATAGCTAACCTGCAAGCGCTGCGCGGGAAGGTTTCCGAGTCCGCCCGCGGCCCGACCGGACCGGCGGTACTGGGTCGGGCAGGTCGAACAGCCGGCCCAAGAGCCGATCTCCTCTACAGCAGCGCGTTGTCGATCTCGTCGATCTGGACGGCCAGGCCGTTGGGCTCCTGCACACACAGGGAACGGCCGTAGCCCTCGTCGACGATGTCCGGGCAGCTGAACCCGGCGGCGGTGAGCCGCTCGGCGATCGGCTCGAGCGGGCCGTGGGCTTCGAAGGCGAGCTCGACCCGCTGCTGCTCGTCAGCGTCGGCGGCGTGCAGCCCCAGGGTGCCGGTCGGGCCGGACAGCTCGGCCCACCGGCCGTTACGGCTACGGGCTCCCAGCCGCAGTCCCAGCGCCCGGCAGAACGCCAGCGTCGCGCGCATGTCGTGCACGAACATGATCGGCCGCGGGGACACCTCACTGGCTCGGGCGGTGTGCTCACGTCCCGGGAGAGTCTGAACATGAGCGCGCAGCGCGTCGGCGACGAAGGACGACAGTGACTGCCCTCGGTCCACCGAGGCACGCTTGGTAGCCCGGACGAGTTCGGGCTCCAGGTATACGTTGAATTGTTGCTTGTCCTGCGCTGCCACGCCCCGAACCTAGCTTACTAGCATTCTGCAAGGCAACAGGTTTCGTCCGGTTTTCACCCAGCGCACCACCATGACCGAGGTGTCGGTGCACGTCGTCGTAGACGGCGGCCAGGTCGTCGCGGGCACGCTGTATTCCCACCGGAGGCGCGGCGCCGAGTCCGCCATGTTCGCCTACGCCCCCAGTACCTGGCGACGTCGGGTGCCTACGCGCTGGACCCGGAGCTTGCCCTGCGAGGCGGCGCGCAGCAGACCCGCGTCGGTGCCGCGCTGTTCGGTGCCTTCAGTGACTGCGCTCCCGATCGTTGGGGGTGCACGCTGTCCGACGACCAGGCCCGAGCAACCCTCGCGGAGGTGGCGGCGGCGGTCGGCCGGTGGCGTGAAGTGGCCGCGAGCCACCGCTTGACCTCCTCCGACATCGCGGCGATGGAGCCGGCCTTCGCCGCGCTCGACGACGTCACCGATTTGTGAGAAGGACAGCGCGGTAGCTGCGGCCGTACCTATGGCTGATGGTGACGGGGAATCCGCTGCTTGCAGGCGAAGGCTCCGGGTCGGTTCAGCGTTTGAGCCTCGGACCAACGGCGGCGAGCACGTCTTCCATTGCCTCATTGCAGAAACAGCAAAGAGGTTTGTCAAGTTACCGCGGCCTGGTGCATGGTCGGCGCTATGCGGTGTTTCACGATGGAACAGGGCGGGGTGCGATGAACGACTTCGACTGGGTTGCGATGGCTGACTTGCTGGAGCTCGAGGGCGAGGCGCACAGCCCCTACACGCGGGCAGCCTTCGAGGAGTTCAAGCACCTGCGCCCACGGCGGATCCTGGACATCGGTAGCGGCCCCGGTGTCGCGGCCTGCGGGTTGGCAGCGGTGTTCCCGCAGGCCGAGGTGACCGCCGTGGATGGAGCGCCGGAGCTGCTGGCGCGCGCAGCGCGACGGGCGCAGCGGTTCGGCGTCCTGTTACGGACCCAGGTGGCCGAGTTTCCGGATGGCCTGACTGACCTGGGGCCGGCGGATCTGATCTGGTCAAGCCAGGTCGTGCACCACGTCGGCGACCAGCAGGGCGCCCTGAACCAGCTGGCCGGGCTGCTCGATCCCGGGGGCGTGCTGGCCATTGTCGAGGGCGGTCTGCCCACCCGCCTGCTGCCGCGTGACCTGGGCTTCGGGCGCCCCGCGCTGCTGGCCCGGCTGGATGTGGCATTGGCGGACCGGTTCAGCCAGATGCGGGCCGAGTTGCCCGGACCGGTGGCGGTGGTCGAGGACTGGCCCGGCATGTTGCGGGCTGCCGGACTCAACGAGGTGCGGAGCAAGACCTTCCTCGTGGACCATCCCGCGCCCCTGGCCGAGGTGCCTCGGCAGTGGGTTCGGCGCTCGCTGGAGCGGTATCGAGCAATGCTCGGTGAGCGCATGGACACCGAAGATGTGACGACGCTGGACCGGCTGCTCGACCCGGCCGACCCGGCGGGGATTGACCAACGTGCGGACTTGTTCCTGCTGACTGCGAAGACCGTGTACTTCGGCCGTCGACCCGAGCAGCATGACGTTGGAGTCCACATCGATTAGTGCCAGCGTGAATGAGACTCACCGCGTCCCGCAGTACGATCGATCAGCGGGACGGCCTACCCCATCAGCATTTGGCCCAGGACGTGTCGCACCTCGTCCAGCTCGCCTTGAGACAGCGTGATCTCCGGCGCGTACCTGCGGAAGCCGTCCGCGGACGGGATCGAAGTCAACAAACCACACCTGGCAGGGCTCAATCAGCCTGCGAGGATGATCTGTACCTTGACCCCGAGCCGTTCGGCTTCCTTCATCTTCGTGTCGCAAGTGACCAGCGACGCCTCGAGTCCCTGGGCGAGTACCACGTATGCGGCGTCGTAGGCAGCGAAGTTCTCCCGCAGGTCGAGGATGTGGTGCAGCGCCTGAGTCATCGGGTGGCGCTCAATCTGCAAGGCGGCGAAGTCGTCGAGCGCCTCGTCGGCCCTGGCCTGGTCGAGCAGGCCCCCGAAGAGGTGACCGCGCAGTGCGCTGGCCACCTCGAAGTCCAGCATGGCCGGTGCGTGCAGTTCTTCGTCGGCCAGCAGGGCGAGCAGCTCAGGGATCGCGGGATCGTCGACCAGAGCGCTCACCATCGCCGACGCGTCAATGACGATCACGAAGCTTCGCGGGTTCGACGAATTTCCGCGAGAGTGTCAGAGACCGATGGACCGCCTCGCCGGTTGCGCTGAGCCAGCCGCTCGGCTACGTCAGCGTTGGACGGGCGCGCCGCCGCCCTCTCGGGGGATGTGACGGCGCGAGGGCTGTTCATGATCGCTGAATCTGCGCCGTCACCGTGCGAAATTGCACTGTCACGGCTCAGATTCAGCGATCATGAAATCCGATCGTCGGCGCGAGCAGCTGCCGGGGCTACCGTCCGCCGCTCTGCTGCATTGGGCCACCGCCGGCTGCCGAATCCCGCCCGCTCACGCAGGGCCTGGGCTCACGCACGGCCCTGGGCGCACCAGGCCAAGGCGTGGATCTCGAACGGTGCCGGTGCAAGCAACTGCTCGCAGCGGGCCCGAAGGTCATCGCGGTGCTGCTCATCCAGCTGTGCCACGTAGGCACCCGCCGGTCCCACGCCGAATGTGAAGGGCTCCCACCAGCCGGCGAAGGTCGCGAAACCGACCCGGACCGTCAGCGTCGTAGGCTCGATATCGCGCAGGCCGGCCGCGCCGAGCAACTCGACCAGATGGCCCTCCCGCGCACCGGCGAGTCTCGACTCATCCTGGGCATGTGGATCAAGGTCCCGGGCGGCCTGCCAGAATGTGCCGAGCGGGCTCTTGCCGCCGCCGTGATCCCACACACAGGCCGCAACCAGGCCCCCAGGTCGCGTGACCCGCGCCATTTCCACCAGCCCCGCCACGGGATCGGTCATGAAATGCACGACCAGTTGGGCACAGACGAGGTCGAAGGTCTCATCGGGAAACGGGAGCTGTTCAGCAACGGCTGACCGCACGTCGACCTGCGGGAAGCGTGCGCGGGTCGCCGCGACGAACGGCTCCGACGGGTCGATCGCCGTGACGGCATCGGCGCCCAATCGTTCGACCAGCTTTGCCGTGAGCGCCCCGGGTCCGCAGCCGACGTCGAGTGCCTGTTGGCCCGGGCGGGCGCCGGTCAGCTCCGCGAACTGCGCCGCCAACGGCTCGGAGTACCGACCCATGAACCGGGTGTAGGCGTCGGGTGGGACGTCGAAACTCACTCAGCGAATCTATCTCACCCGCTGCCGTACCAGATCTCACTCAACCGTCACCCAACCGAGGGTGTTGACGTATAGTGGCTATTGCAATTTAGATGCAAAAACTACTGTGTGTTGACGATCTCGCCTGACTGTCACTCGAACGAGAGGTCATAGAGTGGAGAACTGGCTCATGCTCGATTGGCACCGGGGCTCGCTCGCCGACCTGGGGCACGGGGCCGGCCGGTGAGCGAGATCGTCGAGCAGGCCGCCCCGGTGGCTGCCGAGCCCGGGTCCAGCGATGAGCTCGACCGCGCTCGCACGAGTAGGCGCATGCTGCTGTGGATCGGCGGTCTGGGGGTCCTGTTGGTCCTGACGTTGCCGGTGGCGACCGGGATCGGTCCGGTCGCGATTCCGGTGGCAACCGTGGCGAAGGTCGTCGGGCATCACCTACTGGGCTGGCCGCAGGCGATGACCTGGTCGGCGGCGCAGGACGCGATCGTCGAGCAGGTGCGGGTGCCCAGGGTCCTGCTCGGGGCGGTCGTCGGTGCCGGGTTGGCGCTGACCGGCACGGCATTACAGGCGATGGTGCGCAATGTGCTGGCCGACCCCTACCTGCTGGGCGTCACGGCGGGAGCGTCCACCGGCGCGGCCGCGACGATCCTGTTCGGCGTCGGCACGGTCCTGGGCGCCAGTTCGCTGACCGGCAGCGCGTTCGTCGGTGCCCTGGCCTCGGTGGCCATTGTCTTCGCGCTGGCGCGGATCGGCGGCCGGGTCACCTCGATCCGGCTGCTGCTCGCCGGCGTCGCCGTCGGCTACGTCCTCTCTGCCGTCACCAGCTTCATGATCTTCACGTCCGACTCCGAACAGGGCGCCAGGGACGTGCTGTTCTGGCTGCTCGGCTCGCTGACGCTGGCGATCTGGTCGTCGGTCGTGATCACCGGGCTGGTCGTCGTCGTGACCGCCGGCGTGCTCATCTTCTGGGCGCGCCGGCTCGACGCGCTGGCCATCGGTGACGAAACCGCCCGGGCCCTGGGGGTGTCCCCCACCCGAACCCGCACCCAGTTGCTGGTCGTGGTCTCGCTGTGCGTCGGGGCGGTGGTCGCGGTCTCGGGCGGCATCGGTTTCGTCGGTCTGGTCGTGCCACACATCGCCCGGCTGTGCGTCGGCGGCACCCACCGCCGGGTGCTGCCCGCCGCAGCCCTCATCGGCGCGACGTTCCTGGTCTGGGCCGACGCCTTCGCACGTACCGCCTTCGCTCCCGCCGAGCTGCCCCTGGGCATCGTCACCGCCATCGTCGGGGCGCCGATGCTGCTGATCCTCGTCCGACGTTTCTACGCGTCAGCGGCCTAGCGACCCTTTCCAGGAACGGAGAAACCGGTGCAGCGACGAAATCCCGAGCGACGACACCCCAGTGCCCGACCGTCAGCCGCCTTGGTGCTGTCCGTCAGCCTGCTCGCCGCCGCGTGCAGTAACGCAGCAGACCACAGCGCCCCGCCGAGCGCTGGAAGCGGCTTCCCGATGACGGTGAGCTCCGAGGGAGGCACGCTCACCTTCGACCATCCTCCCAAGATCCTGGTCAACCAGTACGAGGCGGTGTATCCGGTCGCGGCGGCCGGTGGGAATAAGACCGGCAACGTCGTGGCGGTGACCGACGACGCCGATCAACCCCTCGGTACGGCGGGAGAAACGTTGGCCAAGGTGCCCCGGCTCGGGACGTACGAGACCGTGTCGAAGGAGGTCATCATCGGGCAGAAGCCCGATCTGGTCATCACCCACGGCCTGACCACCGGCCTGTCGGATCAGCTGGCCACCCAGGGCATCAAGACGATGATCGTCAACGTCTGCTGGGACGGCTATGCCGCCGCGCACGGCGGCCGGGTGGGGTACGACGCGATCTACGACGACATCACGACCATCGGCCGGCTGCTCGGCACCCCGGACTACGCAACCCAGTCGGTCACCTCCCTGAAACAAACCGTGGCGACGGTCCAGCAAAAGGCGCAGAGCCTGCCGAAACAGAGCGTGGCCGTCACCGCTGGCATTTTCACCGGAAGTTTCTTCGTCTATGGACCGCCCAGTATCGCCAACACCCAGCTGGAGACGCTCGGCCTGCCCAATGCGTTCAGCGACTTGACCAAACGCGGCGTCGAGGTCAGCCCAGAGGCGTTCGTCGCCCGCAACCCGGACTTCTTGATACTCGGTTACGACCCCGTCACCGATACCCCGGAAAAAGCGCTGCAAAAGGACATGGCAGTTCCCGGGTTCGCCACCATGAAGGCGGTCCAGAATCACCACTATCTGGTGCTCAGCGACACCTTCCTGTTGGGCCGAGCCGTCGACGGTCTGCCCCTGATGTACGACGCGATCGCCGGCGCGAAATGATTTCCGCGTCCGACGTCTCGTTCGGCTACGACGGGACCCTCGTGCTCACCGGCGCCGGGTTGCTGGCCAGCCCGGGGGAGATGGTCGGGCTGATCGGACCCAACGGGTCGGGCAAGACGACGATGCTGCGCATCCTCTACGCGGCACTGAAGCCGAGCGCGGGAACCGTCAATCTCGACGACACACCGGTCGCGTCGCTCAGTATCGGCGACATCTCCCGGCGGGTCGGGGTCGTCGCCCAGGAATCACCGTCGGAGATCCCGCTGACCGTCACGGAGATGGTCCTGCTGGGTCGTTCACCCCACCGGTCGGCGTTCGAGAACTACAGCGCCGAGGACCACCGGATCGCAGCAGCCGCGCTCGCTCGCGTAGGAGCCCGCCACCTCGCGGCGCGCAACTACGGGCACCTGTCCGGTGGCGAGAAGCAACGGGTGCTGATCGCCCGCACCCTGACCCAACAGGCAGACCACCTGCTGCTCGACGAACCCACCAACCACCTCGACATCCGCTACCAGCACGAGGTGCTGGACCTGGTACGCGGCCTGGGCGTGACGACGGTCGTGGTACTGCACGATCTCAACCTCGCCGCCCGCTATTGCGACAGGCTGGTGTTGCTCGATCGTGGCACGGTGGTCTCCACCGGGTGCCCCCCGGACGTCCTGACCCCGGAGGTGCTCGAACCGGTCTACGGCGTCGCCGTCCGCACGCTGTCCGAGCCCACCTGTGTGCAGCTGATCTTCCAGCTGCCCTACCGCGGGTCCGCTGACGGGGTGCGCGGTGGGGCCGGTCGGGAACAGATCGGCCAGATCCGTTGAGAGGACCCAGATCCGATTGAGAGGATGCAGATGACCGACATCGTGGCGCGGGTAGGCGCCTACTGGGACCGGGCCGCGGCGACCTACGAGCAGGCCGAGGGCCACCACCCGCAGACCCCACTGGAGTGGGCGGCGTGGCGTGGCGTGCTGGGCCGGTTGCTGCCTCCGCTACCGGCTCGGGTTCTCGACGTCGGAGCGGGCACCGGCGTGCTGAGCCTGACCGCCGCCCAACTCGGCTACACCGTCACCGCAGTCGATCTTGTTCCGGCGATGCTGGAGCGGCTGCTCGCGCTCGCCGCGGCCGAGGGGCTCGAGGTGAACGCCGTCACCGGCCGGGCCGACGAGTTGCCGGCCGGGAATTGGGACGCGGTGATGTCGCGGCATCTGCTGTGGACACTGCCCGATCCGTTGGCCGCGGTGCGGTGCTGGCGGGCGGCGGTTCCCGATGGTCGGCTGGTGCTGCTGGAGAGTCTGTGGGGCAGCGCCGCAGATCCCCTGGAGCGCGCCCGCGGCTACGCTCGTAACTGGCTACGCCAGGTACGAGGCATTCGCCACGGGCACGATGGGCACTACGACGACACCTTGCTCGCCGCGCTGCCGCTGTCCGGTGATTCCACACCCGAACGAATCGTCGACCTGGTGACCGCGGCGGGCTGGCGCGCCCCCCGGATCGAACGGCTCGTCGATATCGAGTGGGCGATGACCAGGCATCAACCATGGCCCGATCAGCTGCTCGGCGTGAATACCACCTTCGCCGTCGTGGCCCACTGACGGCGCGTCACTGCGATCGCCCTCACTGAGTTCACGCGGGGTTGGGCATGGCGCGGGGGGTGACGGTGACGGCCCGGGCTTCGGGCACCGCCTCGTGGACCGCGTCGATGACCTGGTGGCCGAGCTGGTCGGCGGTGGCGACGGGCAGGGCGGGGTCGACCCAGCCTTCGATCTCGATGCGTAGGGTGCGGCCGGTCCAGCGGGCGCGGGCGTGGGCGTGGCGGACGCCGGGCACACCGGCGGCTGCGTCTTCGGCGGCGGTGATTACGCCGGGGTCGACGCCGTCGAGCAGGCGGTGGCCGATGTCGGTGGTGACCTCGTAGCCGACCTGGCAGATGAACAGGGTCACCGCCAGCCCGGCCACCGGGTCACCCCAGGGCTGGCCGGCGGCCACCGCGATCAGCCCGGCCAGCGCGCCGGCTGAGGACAGCGCATCCAGCCAGGAGTGTTTGGCGTCGCTGATCAGCGTGGCTGATTGAATGCGCCGGCCCACCCGTAGCTTGTACCGGGCGACGAGCTGGTTGCCCACGATGCCCAGCGCGGCGGCGGCGATACCGGCGCCCACGTGACTGGTGCCCGACCCGGCGAGCAGCTTGTGCACGCTCTCCCACCCGGCGAAGATCGCACTGGCCCACACCACCACGGCCACCCCGAGGCCGGCCAGGTCCTCGGCACGCTCCAGCCCGTAGGGATAGCGCTGCGTCGGGGTGCGCCGGCTGACCCGGAAGCCGAGGAACACCACCAGGCTGGTCGAGACGTCCGACAGGTTGTGCAGCGCGTCTCCCAGCAGACCCACCGAGCCGGTGAACACCGCGATGACAAGCTCCATCAGCCCCGTCACGGCCAGCCCTACGGCACTCACACCCACCGCCCGGTTGGCTTGACGCCGGTCGCCGGCATCGTCGAACCGCCCAGTCACATAATCGGCCGGCTCACGCGCTCCGGTCACGGTGTGCATAACTCACCCTTCCCGTCTGGCCAGGTCGGCAGCGCACACGTGCTCCTTCGCGACGCAGGTAACGGCGCTACCACCCACCCGCATGCCGAACCTCCGTCCACCACGAAGCACGCTGGTCACGGGCACGCATGACTGACGCTAGCTGCAGCTACTTGTCTGTTACAAGCTGCTGGCAGCGATCGACCGTCACCCGCAGCGGGGAACCACAATTTACTGCAAGTTTATTGCAATAACACTATAGTGTCGATACTATCATCCGTAAAGGCGATTGCAGTTCCTCAGAGTAACGAAGCGGATGCTGCATCTTGAGGAAGCGGTGTGGCCGATGTCATCGATCGAGAGTGGGGGCCCGTGGACAAGGAGTTCGTGATCCTGCGGCAGCTGATGGACAATGCCGGTCGGGTCGTCACCCGGCGTGAGCTGCTGGACAACGCCTGGGGCCCGGACCGGGAGGACGTCCGGAACTACCTGGAAGTGCACATCCGCAGGCTCCGCGTGAAGATCGAGAGTGCCGCGGACAGGCCTACTCGTATTAGGACAGTCCGCCGGATTGGCTACATTTTCGACCTGCCGGAAGAGGACTAGCACCTGCAGTCAGCGTCAGGGACCTGTCGCCGGTCGTATCGGGCAAATGAGAAAAAAGACGGCTACGCAATGTCTGTGACAGCGAGGGTCAGGCGCCGGCCGCGACCTGCCCGAGCAGCCAGGAACACCACTCTTCGATGCCCTCACCGGTCCGGGCGCTGGTGCGGATTGTGGTCGCCGCCGGGTTGACGGCCCGCAGGTTGGCCAGGAAGGCGTCCAGGTCGAAGTCGAGGTGGGGCAACAGGTCGATTTTGTTGATCACGCATACGTCGACGGCCCGGAACATCACAGGGTATTTGAGCGGTTTCTCCTCGCCTTCGGTGATGGAGTACACCATGGCCTTGGCGTGCTCCCCGACCTGGAACTCCGCCGGGCAGACCAGGTTGCCGACGTTCTCGATCAGCAGCAGGTCCAGTTCGGGCAGCGGAAGCCGGGACAGGCCGGAACGGACCATCATGGCATCCAGATGGCACTCGCCCCCGAAGCCGGCGCTGGTGTTGACCAGCGACACCGCGGCGCCATATCCGCTGAGCTGATCAGCGTCGATGCTGGTGGCGATGTCGCCTTCCAGGATGCCGATGCGGGTCCCCGCGCCCAGGGTCGCGAGGGTGCGTTTCAGCAGCGCCGTCTTACCTGCGCCCGGCGAGGACATCAAATTGACGACCCGGACGCCGGCCTCGGCGAAGTCCTTTTGGTTGGCATCGGCCACCCGATCGTTCTCGGACAGGATGCTCTCGAGTACCTCGATCCGTGCCGTCCCCGTCTCCGGGTAGCCGCTGTGGTCTCCCACATCCCGGGCAGCCACGCCCTCGTTGTCATGATGGTGATGGTCGTGAGCATGGTCGTGGTCGTGGACATGAGTCGTCCCGTCCGAATGACGGTGGAAGCGGCCCATTCGATCAAACCTCCGATATGTCGAGCGAGACGACGACAAACTCCTGGCCGGTCCGCAGGGTCACGTTGGACCCCTCGCAGGAACCGCAGACAAGGATGGGGACGTCAAGCGTGGTGGTGGCGTCGCAGTCTTGGCACTGCACAGTGGCCGGCACCTGTTCGATCTCCAGCCGGCAGCCCTCCAGTTCGGAGCCAGTAGTGATCATGGTCCAGCAGAACTCCAACGCATCGGGAACGACCTGGCGGAAGTGGCCGACCTGGATGGCCACCGCGGACACCGGACGGCCGTCCGCTCGCTCGCTCACCTTGTGAGCGATGGCCTCGGCGACTGACAACTCGTGCACCCGATCGACGGTACTGGTTTGACGACGCACGGTGGACGGATCCGGCAACTTTCAGCCGTCCTGGTCACGGGCGTGGCGCCGCCACTGTGCGGGGCCGGCCCGATCATGGCGGCGAAACAACGAGCTCAGAGACGCCGGTACGTTGATCGGATGCATGCTGCTCGACGCCGTGCGGTGCTGGCCACAGCGTTTCCCGTGATCATCAGGGCCGGGACGGCTCAGGGGGGAGGAACGCCGCGGTAGTCAGCACGACCGCGGCGAGATGGCCGCCCGCGCTCAGCTCGTCGCGGGACACCAGCACGGTGGCAACGCCGACCATGACGAGCAGCCCCAGGCCGATCAGCCCGGCGGTAATGCCCTTCTCGACGAGAATCTGGTGCCCCCGCGCGCGGGGGCACCGGCGCAACCAGCGGGGCACGCTTGCCAGCAGGAGAGAAAACGGCGGCAGCGCCAACCCGAGTAGCGGGTGGATGACATACAGGCCGACCGTTGCCAGCGCGGGGATGGCGACAGCGACCCTGTTGGGGACGTGGTGGCTGGGATATCCCTCGACGAGCCGCGGGTGGCCCTCGTCGGACTGGACGCAGAACTTCGGCGGGAACGGGTCAGCGATACCGATCTTGAAGGGGCGGCCTGGTCGCGGCCGCCAGGGCGGCCAGATCGACGGTGACCGCGAACGGTTCGGTCAGAACCAGAAGCTCGTCCAGCTCCGTAGCCCGGCGTTCGCTATAACGGTCATCAGCCAGTGTGAACACCCGGGCGGCTGGCCCGCGCTCGGCGAGCTCGATCCGCACGTAGTGCGGGATGTGAGCGGCAGCGTAGAGCTGAGGCTTGACGGCCCGGTCGAACGCGACGTTGCCCGGACTGGTGATCTCCACGACCAGGACGACGTCCCGCGCATCGTTGACAATCAGGTCGACACCGGGCGTCGTGATCACGGCAAGGTCCGGGATGAGGATCTTGCCCGGCCCGACCCGGACGTTGACGGTATGGAGCACCTCGAGATCCGCTGGGACCGCTTCATCGAGTGCTCGCCATAAGCGGGTCAACAGACGCTGGTGCGGGTTGGCTGGGTTGGGACTCATCAGCAATCCGCCGTCGAGTAGCTCGATGCGCCGGTTGTCCTCGGGCAGAGCGAGGTAGTCCTGCTCGGTCCACGGACCGACGTGCGTGAGCGCCTCGGCGAGAGCGTGCTCCGGCATGTCCGTCTCACCTCCGGGTTGGTGGTCGGCTTCATCGTCGCACTGTCGCAGGCCGCACCGACAGTTCCGGGTTTCCCGCACACCATGGTCCGCGGGCGGCCCATGGTGTTGCGGGTAGCTACGAATCTTGTCGCGCCGGTCGCATGTCAGGCAGAGCTGGGTCCGGTCGTTCGCAAGACCAACCGCAGTACCGACGATCAGTCCGCGATCCCGAGGAACACCACGAGAGCGCGCCCCACCGCGAGCATCTCCGCGTCGGTCAGCCGGCCGATGCGCGCGCCCAGCTTCGCGCGAGAGACCGTGGCGATCTTGTCGACCATCAGTCTTGATGACTGCCGCAGGCCGTTGCCCTCGCCCGGGATTACGGCAATCCGCAGGAGTGGCGCCTCGGTGGGGTCGGTGGTGAGGGCACACACCGTGACCGAGTCGGTGCCATCGAACCGGTTATCCTGGACGATGACCACCGGGCGCGGCTTTCCCGCGTAGTCCTTGCCGCCTGCGGTAGTCCAGACCTCGCCTCGCCTCAATCGTCCTCGTCGTCGATCCACGAGACGGCGTCGATGAACGACTGGTCAGCCCGTGCGTCCGCGCTCTTGGCGACCGCCAGTGACTGCTCGTGCGCCGCCGCCACGAACGTGGGTGAGCGCACGTCGGGCACCCAGATCTGGATCGGCCGCAGGCCCTGGCGGCGCGCACCACCGGCGCCACAGGTCCGGCGAGGCTTATGAGGCATCGGGCGGGCCGAGCCGGATGTTGGCGTTGGTTTGCGAGCCCTGATCAAGCCTGAAGGCCAAGGGCGTAACCGAGCTTGCGCAGCGCCGTGCGGACCTTTGCCTCACCATCCGGGGCGAGCAGCAGGTGCCGGTCGCCGATCCGGGTGCAGTACGGCCGCAGCGTCCGGTCCCGCGTGAGCAGGGTGGCCACGGTCGCGTCAGCGCATTCGACGACCCGGCGCATGCCCAGGTCGCGGACCTGGCGGGCCCGCGCCGCGACGTCGTCGAGGAGGGTGCGGACGGTCGCCGGCAACCCGTGCACGGCACGCTCGGCCAGGAACGACGCGAGATCCGCCGGCGGGCGCCCGGCGTCGACGGCGGCGAGCAGGCCGGCGGCGGTCAGTGTCCAGACCAGTCGGTACCCCACATGTGCCGGAAGTCGTCGCGGGCACCTGCCGCGGCCACGTACTCGACGTCCAGCAGGCCCAGCGTCGCCGCGTACTCGAACAGCACGGCCAGGGTGTAGCGGCCCTCCAGGATCGGCCAGTCGTGGTAGCCGTCGTAACCGAGGCTGCCGTACTGGGGGTCGCCGAGGTAGAGCTTCCACAGGCCGCGCTCGCTGCGGGCCACCGTCGGGTTGCGGCTGGCCTGGCGCATCCGCCCGAACAGGTCGTCGACGGTGACCCACTCGCCGGGCGAACACAGTTCCAGTGCCGCGGCGACGGTCTGACGGCGTGGCCCCGCCGCGCTCAGCGCCGCGGCCGACCGCTGGCCCTTGATCTCCTCAATCCGGCTGAGTTCGTCGATCGGGGCGTGCCGCGGCCAGCGGTCCCACAGCCCGCGGATCACCTCATGAGCGGGCTTGCCCAGCGTCGCCCGTCCCTTGGGGGTGAGTCCGAGCCGTGACCCGTCGAGCCGCGCGAGCCCGCCGGCCTGCAGGAGCAGCGGCCAGGCGAACGAGGCGATGGCGTCGTCGGGGTAGAAGTCGCCGGCGACCAGGGATTCGGCGATCGTTCCGACCGTGGCGGCCGAGGGCCGCTGGGTCTTCTCACTGCACCGGAGTTTCCCGGCGGCACAGAGCTGCAGGACGGCCGCCAGGTTGGCGAGGGCTTCGGCCTCGGTATGGCGGATGGTGCTGGTTATGTCGTCGACGGCCTCCACACCCGGACCGTATCGCGCGCCGCCGGGAGCGAAGTTCGGGGTCGGGCGCCCTGGAGTTGGCATCCGGGCGGTATCAGCGGGGCTGGACGGGCGCGGTCGCTTTGAGGGTTTGTAAGACGGGTGCGGTTTCGACGTTGGTGATCGTGTCGAAGGCGAGTCGGTTGATCAGGTAGTGGTGCAGCGCTTCGGGATCGGGGCACAGTGCCATGGCCAGCAGGTTGGTCGGGCCGGTGGTGGCAGCGACGACGGCGAGTTGCTCATGGCTGGCCAGGGTGGTGGCCACCTGGTCGAGGTGGGTCGGCGCGACGGACATCCACAGCAGCGCCGTGGTGGTGATCCCGAGCACGCAGCAGTGCGGCCAGGAGTCGCTGGTCGGGTTCAATGAGGGTCCTTGGAGTCTCGGTCGGGTCGACGGGCGCTGCTGGTCGTAGCCGTTGGCGGCGGCGGTGAGCCGGACGATCCACTGCTGGCGCCGCGCGCTGTGCGGGTCGGGTAGTGCGACCACGCGCAGCGCCGCGGCGGCGCGTAGCCGTGTGTAGCGCCGCACGACGGTCTGGGTCGAGGTGTCGAGCACTGCGGAGATCTTGGTGAACGGAGCCCGCGCGTCGATGTGTAGTGCGTGGATCAAACAACGGTCGGTGTCGTCCAGTACGAGCATATTCGGCAATTTGGCCGCCAATCATGAGAGTTTCCCGCGATCTGCGTCGCGTACCTGGAACCGCACTGGTCCGTGTTCCACCGTGGTCCTCGGTGGCGATCGAGGTGGAAGGGGAAAATCTGTCCAACAGCACGCTGCAGGCCGCGCCTGCGGTCTACCGGTGGCGATGGGCGGGGCTGGTGGCATCCTGGGTCGCGGGCGCCTACCTGCTGAAGCGCCTGGCCTGGCTGGACCTGTCCGACGTCCAGCACCGGTTTGTCCCCGGCGCCGATGCGTCGCACACGGCGATCTGGGATCTCAGCATGGAGTATCGCCGCTTTGTGCTGCTGCGCCTGGCCTATCCCGAGCTGGAGATCCCGGCCCCGCCACTGATCGACAGCTATTGGCGGCTGCACGCCGCTGACCAGGACAGGTTCACCTCGGATTGCGAATCCCTGACCCAGGGCACCGACGTCGGCCCCGACGAACTCGTCCCGCCGCCGCGGCCGGCCGAGCGGATCGCTGGTCCGGAGCTCCGGGAGCTGTATGAGACGACCTTTCCCTACGGCGACGCCGAGTTGTGGGGCTGGCCCCAACTCCGGCCGGGCCATCGCAACAGCGCAGCCGCCCTGGGATCGGTCCTTCGCCGCCTGCCCTCGGCGATCGACGAGTCGACCCGCACCCGGCTTCGCGAAGAGGCCGTCGAGAAACGCCGCCACGCCACCGAGTCACAAGGGGCCAGTACCGGCGTCGACTCGTGGGGCAGGCCGGGCCATGATCACCATCCTGGAAGATTGAGCCGCGGCCAGCGCGGTTAATTCTTCCGAAATGACGATCATGGACGGGGCCTCGATCTTTGGGTACGCCCCAGCAGGGACCGCAGCCATGATCGGCAGACCGCCGCCACTCGCTGCGCCGAGATCCGGTCACCGAACCGAACGCCCGTGCACCTCAAGTGGCTGGGCAGAGCCACTGCGACTGCTCATCGTTCTCAACGCCACCTCACCGGGCTAGTGCTGCAAGGCGCGCAACCGGGGCAGAACCTGCTCGGCGAAGCTGGTGAGGAACCGGCTCTGGTCGTGGCCCGGGCCGTGGAACACCAGGTGGTTGAACCCGGCATCGACATAGGTCTTGATCGCCGCGACGGCTTCGTCGGGGTCTGAGCTGACGATCCAGCGGCTGGCGACCCGCTCGATGGGCAGCGCATCACCGGCCGCCTCCATCGCCATCGGATCCTCCAGACCCTGTTTCTGTTCAGCCGACAGGGCCAGCGGTGCCCAGAACCGGGTGTTCTCCAGCGCCTGCTCAGGGTCGGGATCGAACGACAGCTTGATCTCGATCATCCGCTCGATGTCGCCGGCCGCGCGGCCACTGTCGGCAAGACCTTGCTCGACGGCGGGAATCAGCTTCTCCGTATAGAGCTCCATTCCCTTGCCGCTGGTGCAGATGAACCCGTCACCAACCCTTCCCGCGTACTTCGCCACCACCGGGCCACCGGCCGCGATGTAGATCGGGATCCCCTCCGCGGGCCGGTCGTATACCGTGGCATTCGTAGTCTGGTAGAACTCGCCCTCAAAGGTGACACGCTCGTCTCGCCACAGCTCGCGCATCAGCGTCACGGCCTCCCGCAGCCGCGCGAACCGTTCCTTGAACGCCGGCCACTCGATCCGTGACACGGCGACCTCGTTGAGCGCCTCACCCGTCCCGACACCCAGCATGATCCGCCCGGGATACAGACAACCGAGCGTGCCGAAGGCCTGGGCGACCACCGCCGGGTTGTAGCGGAAGGTCGCAGTCATGACGCTGGTCCCCAGCATGACCCGGGACGTGCGCTCGCCCACCGCGCTGAGCCAGGACAACGCAAACGGGGCGTGCCCGCCCCGGTGGCGCCACGGCTGGAAATGATCACTGATCATGACGCTGTCGAGACCCAGATCCTCGGCCTGAACAGCGAATTCCACCAACTCCCGAGGGTCAAACTGCTCAGCCGAAGCTTTATACCCGATCTTCGGGCTCATTCCGAGTCGTCACCTCATCATGTTGAACCAGCATGTTGACTGTAGGTTGTCCGGCGTCTCGACACCGCCACGGCGAGCGCATGAATGCTGCCCAGCCGCATCCCGTCATCGTGCAGCCGTGTGTAGCTGCCAGCATCTTGCAATAACCACCCGTAATGGCCTATTGTTTCACTCATTCGTGTTACCACGGGGATGCGTCAGCGACCGGAGGAGCGGTGCGGGGTGACTGCCCTGAGCTTCGACCGGTTGGTTGCGGATGACGAGGCGGCGGCACCGGCGTGGGTTGCGTCGTGGACAGGGGAGATCGCGTGCGAAACCTGACCCAGAGGCTGCTGGCGATGGCTCCGGGTGCGCGGTGGCCGTTGGCCGGCCTGGTCGTGATCGGCCTGCTCATCACTGTCACCTACGTCGCGCAAGGAATCCTCATCGCGCGCGTGCTGGCGGCGGTCTTCGCGGGCGGCGCGGGCGGGTCGATCCTCGGGCAGCTGGTGGGCGTCGCGCTGCTGCAGGCCGCGCGGGCGTGGCTGCTCGCCACCCGGGAGGCGCGGGCGCCGGACGTCTCGGGCACCGTCAAGGCGGCGGTCCGCGAACACCTGACCGCGAAACTGTTCGAGCTGGGCCCAGGTGCGCTGCAACGCACCCGCAGCGGCAGCATGCAGTCGACCGCGGTCGACTCCGTCGAGCAGCTGGACCCGCTGGTGGGGCGATTCCTGCCGCAGATCGCCGCGTCGATCATCGGCGCGGTTGGGGTCACCGCCTATGTGATCGTGCTCGATCCGCTGGTCGGTGTGATCATCCTAGTCTGTGCGCTGGCCGCACCGGTGGCGGCGGTGGTGGGCTCGCGGTTGATGAAGCGGCGCGCGGATGCCTGGACGGCGGCCTACCGCGGCCTGTATGCCGAGAACCTGGACGCGGTGCAGGGCATGGCGACGCTCAAGGCGTTCAACGCCAGCCGCCGCCGGGGTGCGGAGTTGCACGCGCGCGCGGAGGCTTTCTGCCGGGACTCGATCCGGGTCATGGTCGCCTGGTGCCTGTCGGCCGGGGTGGCCGAGCTGGCGATCCCGATCGGCACCGCGGCGGCGATCGGGATCGGCGCGCTGCATCGCGCCGGCGGGGTCATCACGACCGTTGAGCTGTTCACGATCCTGCTGCTGTCGCGCGAGTGCTTCCGCCCGCTGCACGACCTGCAGAACGTCTACCACCAGAGCTACAACTCGCTGCCCTCGAGCAGATCGATCTTCGCTCTGCTGGACACCGAACCGGAAGTCGGCCAGCCCGCCGAGCCGGTGCCGGTGGCGTCGCTGGCCTATCCGCCGGGGTTGCGCTTCGAGGGCATCAGCTTCGGCTACGCCGAGCGTTCCGAGCGTGCGCTGGACGGGTTCTCGTTGAGCGTGGCGCCGGGGGAGCGGGTCGCGTTGGTCGGGCGTTCGGGTGCGGGCAAGACGACGATCGTGTCGCTGCTGTTGCGGTTTTTCGAGTTCGAGCAGGGCCGGATCCTGATCGGTGAACGCGATACCCGCGAGCTCGCTTTGGCCGAGTTGCGGGGTCTGGTGGGCGTGGTGGCCCAGGACACCTACCTGTTCCACGGGTCGGTGCGCGACAACCTGCTGCTGGGGCGCGCCGACGCCAGCGTCGAACAGCTCGAGGCGGCAGCGCGCGCGGCGCGGGCGCACGAGTTCATCTGCGCGCTCCCGGATGGTTATGACACGGTGATCGGCGAGCGGGGGCTGAAGCTGTCGGGGGGTGAGCGGCAGCGCATCGCGATCGCTCGCGCACTGCTCAAGGACGCCCCGATCCTGGTGCTCGATGAGCCGACCTCCAGCGTCGATGCCGCCAACGAAGCCGAGATCCAACGCGCCCTGGATGAGCTGACCCGCGGGCGCACCACGCTGGTCATCGCGCATCGGCTGTCCACGGTGCGTGACGCCGACCGGATCGTCGTCCTGGACCACGGCCGGGTGCTGGAGGCCGGCGCCCACCACAGCCTGCTCCAGCGGCAGGGGGCTTACGCCGAGCTGGTCGCCGCGCAGGCCGGAGGGGGTGCGCGATGACCGCTGTTGCTGAGCCGCTAACCCCGCCCGCCGCGGCGAGCGCGCCGCTGCGGGTGCGGCTGCGCTCGATGATGTACCTGCTCGGGCCGCACCGCAGGCTGATCTTCGCGGCGATCGCCGCCGGCGCGGGCCACCAGTTATTGTTGCTGGCCTCCGCCGGCACCGGTGCGTGGCTGGTCGCCCAGGCGGCGACCGGGGCCAGCGCGTCGGCGCTGACCACGGGGCTGATCGTGCTCGCGGTCCTGATCGTGCCGCTGGCGTTGATGACCCTGGCCGACACCTACTTCGCGCACATCGCGGCGTTCCGCGCGCTGGCCGATGTGCGCGGGGAGGTGTACACCGCCTTCGAACGCCTCGCACCGGGCTACATGCTGGAGCGCCGTTCCGGTGACCTGGGGTCGGCCGCGATCGGCGACGTCGAGCAGATCGAGCTGTTCTTCGCCCATACCCTGAGCCCGCTGGCGGTCGCGGCGACGGTCCCGCTGGCCACTGTGATCGCGCTGGTGGCCTTCCATTGGGCGCTGGCACTGGCGTTCGTGCCGTTTTTGATCCTGCTGGCCACCGTACCGTCCTGGCTGCGACGGCGCGCCGAGGTCCAGGGGCGCGAGCTGCGCGCGGCGCTGGGCGACCTCAGCTCCGAGGTCATCGATACCTTCCAGGGCCTGCGCGAGCTGGTGTCCTTCGGTGGCCAACGCCGCCGGCTGGCCCTGCTGCGCGCCCGCGGCGCGACGCTGCGGGCCAGCAAGGTCGCGCACGGCCGGCGCGCCGGCTTGGAACTCGCCGCGACCGACACGATCACGATCGCGGGTGTGCTCGCCGTGCTGATCACCGGTGCCGTGCTGGTCACCACCGGATCACTGGACAGGTCCTGGTTTCCCGTCGCGGTGGTCATCGCCGCGGTATCCCTGCTGCCGGTGATCAAGGTCACCGACGTCGCCCGCGACCTCAACATGGTGGCCGCCGCCGCGGACCGGATCACCACGATCCTGCGCGCACCCGCACCGGTGACCGACCTCGTCGAGGCGCCACCGCCCGGGCCGATCGAGCCGCGGATCGGCTTCGAGGAGGTCAGCTTCCGCTACCGGCCCACCCTGCGCGCCGCCGTCGACCAGGTCAGCTTCGCAGTCGCGCCGGGGGAGACCGTCGCGCTGGTCGGCCACTCCGGGGCCGGCAAGTCGACGTGTGCCAGCCTGCTGCTGCGCCTGTGGGACGCCGAGGCGGGGGCGATCCGGATCGGCGGCCACGACGTGCGCGCCTTCCCCCAGGAAGAGCTGCGCCGGCTGCTGACCCTGGTGCCCCAGGACGCCTTCCTGTTCAACATCTCGCTGCGGGAGAACATCCGCCTCGGGCGACCCGACGCCACCGACGCGCAGGTCGAACAAGCCGCCCGGGACGCGCTGGCCGACGAGTTCATCTCCCATCTACCCGATGGCTACGACACCATCGCCGGCGAGCTCGGTGCACGCATGTCCGGCGGCCAGCGCCAGCGCATCGCCATCGCCCGCGCGCTGCTCAAAAACGCCCCCATCCTGATCATGGACGAGGCCGTGTCCAACCTCGACGCCGCCAGCGAACGGGAGGTCGCCGCCGCCATGACCCGAGCCCGCGAGGGACGCACCACCCTGGTCATCGCCCACCGCCTGTCCACCATCCAAGCCGCCGACCGCATCGTCGTCCTCCACGACGGCCACGTCGCCGAAACCGGCACCCACCACCAACTGATCGCAGCACAAGGCCCCTACGTCAACCTGCTCGCCTCCCAACTCGACACAGACTCCATTCCAATACCGCGTGGCGAAGCGGCACCGGACAGAACCCCGGCCCAGGAGGATTAAGGGTCCATTGGCCGATACGATCGGGCATCGGGCAGTCCGGGCGCTCGGTGATTGTTGTCGTGGAGGAGGTGCAGCTCGCTGGGCGCGCAGGACAGCATCACGCAGTTTTGGGACCTGAACGCGCAGGAATATGACGCGGATGCGGTCAGCCAGCTGCACATGGGTGAGGCCAGGTCGGCGTGGCTCGACCTGTGGCGCAGTGAATTGCCCGCTGCGTCGGCGGATGTCCTGGAGGTAGGGGCCGGGACCGGGCAGGTGTGCTGGATGCTTGCTGCGCATTCGAGCTCCTTCGTGACGTCTGTGGCTAGGTGGACATGGGGTGGAAACGACGGACGAGGATGATCAGCAGCGGGGCGCCGGCGACCGCGGTGATGATGCCGAGCGGCAGCTCGCGGGGCGCGAAGGCGATCCGGGCGAACACATCGGCCCAGACCAGGAAGATGGCTCCGATCAAGGCGGCGACGGGGTAGACCCGTCGATGCGCACCTCCCACGCACAGCCGGGCCACGTGCGGCACGACGAGGCCGACGAAACCGATTCCGCCGGAGACGGCGACCACTGCCCCTACGCACAATGACACCAACGCGAGTGCCTGGATGCGGAACCGGGTGGGTGGCACCCCGAGCGCTAGGGCGGTGTCGTCGCCGATGGCTAGCGCATCGAAGCGCCGTCCCCACAGGATGACCGTCGCCAGAGCCGCTGCCACGATGAGCGCGGCGATGCCCACCGACGACCACCGGGCCAGGGTCAGCGAGCCGAGTAGCCAGAACAGCACCGCTCGGGCTCCCTCCGGAGTGTCCGACGCGAAGATCAGGAAACTGGTCGCGGCGGACAGGACGTAGCCGATGGTCACGCCGGCCAGCAGCAGCCGCATGGAGGTGATCTGGCCGCCCACCCTGGCCAGCAGGTAGAGTGCCGCCGTCGCTGCCATGGCGCCCACGAACGCGCTTGCGGTCAGCGAGCTCGCGCCGACGGCGGCGCCGACCCCGAACAGAATGGTCGCGGCCGCGCCGGTGGAGGCGCCCGAGGTCACCCCGAGGATGTAGGGGTCGGCGAGCACGTTGCGCACCATGGCCTGCAGCGCCACTCCGGTCAGGGCCAGACCTGCGCCGACGACGGCCCCGAGGAGCACGCGCGGCATCCGCACCAGCCACACGATGCTGTCCTCAGCCCCCGACCAGTCCACGGTCTGGGGCCATCCGAACAGGTGGTATGTCACGATTTGGGTGACGGTGCCCGGCGCGATCCCTACCGGACCCAGACCCACGGCCACCGGCATCGTCACGACGAACAGGACGCCCAGGCCCCCGAGCCAGAGCAGGGTGTGCCGTTGCCGCCGCCCCTGGTCGAGGTCATCAATTTCGGGCACATCGGGCGGTGTCGCGACCGCCGGGCTGGACCGCGTCATCGGATTAGCACCCGTTCCTACGCGCGGTACCCGGGAGGTACCACTGATGGGCGATGTTATCTACACGATCGTATTAATTGCAACAGATTGGTGATAGCGTGAAGTGACGGAGGTGCTGGCGAGCCACTCGCCTATTGGCGGGCTATATTCCTCTCGCTTGTATATACTAAGCATTGTGACCAAACGCCTGATCGACATCGACGATGATCTGCTGCTCGCGGCGCAGGCCGCTTTGGGGGCGGGGACGTTCAAGGAGACTGTCCGGGCCGCGCTGGAGCAGGTGATCTCCCGTCGCGGTCGCGCCGGAACGCCGACATCGAGCCTGCTGGCGGATTTTGCGGTCGCCACGCGTGATCTGTCGGACCCCGAGGTGATGGACGCCGCCTGGCGATGAGCGTCCGGTGGCTGATCGACAAGTCCGCGCTCGCGCGGGCCGGCAAGCCCCCGGTGGCCCGCGTGTTGACGCCACGGATCGATGGCGGGCTCATCGCGGTCAGCGTGGTGACTGAGCTCGAAGTCGGGTTCTCGGCCCGCTCCACGAGCGATCACGATGACATCCTCGGGCTGCTCGACCGGCTGGTCCGGATCGTGCTGCCGGTGCGAGCCGAGCAGGCCGCCCGCGACACCCAGCGGCGGCTGGTCGAACAGGGGCAACACCGCGCGGTCGGCGTGGCCGACCTGCTTGTTGCGGCGGTGGCCAAGGAAGCTGGGCTGACGGTGCTGCATTACGACCGTGATTTCGACCTGGTCGCCTCGGTGACCGGCCAACCCTGTGAGTGGATCGTGCCGGCGGGCGCCGCCGACTGAGTCAGAACACTATTCTGATCGGGACTCACCGAGGGGTCCGAAGACCAGCTGTACGGACCCGAGCTCCGACAGCCGGCGGACAGCAACCTGGTAGACCGGCTCGAGTACCGCTGGGGTCAGCACGTCGTCGGTCCGGCCGGCGCGGGCGACCTTGCCATTGTCGAGCAGGACGAGTTGTTCGCAGTAGCGGGCGGCGAGGTTAAGGTCGTGCAGCACCACGATCGTGGTGACCCCGAGGTCGCGGACCAGGCCGAGGACCTCGTGCTGGTAGCGGATGTCGAGGTGGTTGGTGGGCTCGTCGAGCAGCAGATGGTCAGCCTGCTGAGCGAGGGCGCGGGCGATCAGGACACGTTGCTTTTCGCCACCCGATAGCGACGGGAAGTTCCGATCGGCCAGATGCCGGGCACCTACGCGCTGTAAGGCGGCCGCCGCTGAGCGGTAATCATCATTTGTATACCGCTGAAACGCCGAGCGCAGCGGTGAACGGCCGAGCAGGACCAGGTCGGCTACCGTAACCGGGATCTCGGGCGGGCTTTCCTGGGCGACCACGGCGAACCGGCGGGCAAGCTGCCTGGGTCCCAGTGTCCCGACCGGCGTGTCATCAAGGGTGACCAAACCGGCCCGCGGACGAAGCGCGTTGTACAGCACGCGTAACAGGGTCGTCTTCCC
>JBOHFK010000031.1:0-46291 GCA_050699635.1 Pseudonocardiaceae bacterium
GCCGTGAGGCTGCCGCCAGAACAGATCTCCTGGCACGCGACGCGCAATGTGCTGGCGAAGCGGCCCGGCGCGGTGAGGAACACGCCGTGCCCGCCGTCGATGTCGTAGGCCAGCGCCCCCGGCACTGCGGCGGCCAGCCTTCGTTGGCGGGCCGCCGGCACCACCCTGTCGTGCTGAGTGATGATCACGGCAGTCGGCACATCAACCCCGCCGATCCAGTCGTGGGAACTGAACGCGTACACCGCCGACGCCGCGGACAGCGCGGTGAGCAGCGGGGTGCGGCGCATCTGGCCCAGTGCCCACTCCCGCTCGGCCCGATCACCGTCCGGGTCGAGCAGGTGGACGCCGATGAGGTCGGCCCCGAGCCCAGCCATCCCAGGCATCGGTCCCGCCGCGGCCACCACCGGCCCCATCAGCGTCGGCATCATCAGCGTCATCCACCGCGCCCACTGCACACCGGCGATGCTGCGAGCGGTCGCGCACAACACCAGCCCGGCGATCAGCTGCCGATGCCGGTGCCAGCACAGCTGCGCGATCAGCCCGCCCATCGAGTATCCGACCACGATGACCCGCTCGATGCCCAGCGCGGCCGCCAGCCCGGCGACGTCATCGGCGCACTGCTCCAGTCGGTAGCCCCCGTGCAGTCCAGCCCACGCCCGTGCCCTCGCTGATCAAAAGCCAGGACCCGGAAACGCCGGCCCAGCACCGGAAACACCGCCGACCAGTTGAGTTCGGCAGTCATGGTGGCACCGTGCACAAGCAGCAGTGTTGGCGCGCCCGGCGGTCCCGGGCAGTCCCACACCACGGTGCGTCCCTGCCCGGGCACGGTCACCACGCGTTCGACCGTCGATCCCGCAACATCCATCCGGTGAGTTAATCACGATCTGCTCACGATCCACTCCCCGGTTCGAACCGCTTCCCGACGAATATCGAAAGAATAAGCGTGACGTCGTCCCGGTCATGGGCACGTCATCCTAGGAAAAATAATTCCTGGGAAATTAAGATAAGGGAGGGCTATGAAGATCGCTGAGATCTTCTCATTGGGCTGCGGTTCCGGCGGTTACGGAAATCATGGCGGTTACGATTCGGAGCACCACTATCGCCACGAGAACTATTACCGGAGCAGCTACTACGGCTCACACAACGGCTACCGCCACGAGCGCCATTACGATCATCACAATGATCGCTACTACGGCGGAGGGCTCCTAGGGATCCTCGGGTGACACTGGCCCCGTAGTTCATCAGCAGTGGCCTTCATTCCCTGCCAGGGAGTGCAGGCCACTGCTTTTCTTTCACAGCGGGTGCGCTGAGCACGTCGGCGGCCAGGTCGGTCTCGACCACCCGGCGGGCCACATCGCTGAGCCGTTGGTTGCGATTGCGCGCGTAACTTCGTAGCCGGTCGAACGCGGCGTTCATGCCCAGACCACCCCGCTGGGCGAGGACGCCTTTGGCCTGTTCGATGATGACCCGGCTGTGCAATGCCGTCTGCAGTTGCTCGCTGAAGACTTCACTACGCCGGATAGCCCGTTCCTGCAGAATCCCGATCGTGGCCACGTCGGCCAGCGCCTGACCTAGCGCCAGGTCGGCCGCAGGCAGCACACCGGGGTGGCGGTGGAACAGGTTCATCGCCCCGATTCCCTCACCGCGCAGCCGCAACGGCAGGGCGTGCACGGCCCGGAATGCCGCCTGCTGCGTCACCGCGGCAACGAAACCGGGCCACCGTGACGCCGCATCGCCCAGGTCCGCAACGCTCACCGGCGATCCGGTGCGGACGCACTCCACGCACGGCCCTTCATCAGCCTCCACCTGCAGTAGCTCCATCAACTCGGCGTCCTCACTGGAGGACGCCACCACCCGCAGGGTGCCTTGAGAGTCGGCCAGCACGATTCCGGCCGCGTCGGCGGCCAGCAATTCGAGGCTGTAGCTCACCAGCCGGTCCAGCAGATCGATGATGTCGTAGTCATCGACCAGGGTGTCCGCAAGTCCGACGAAAGCTCTGGCCAGCAGCTGTTCGCGGCCACTTCCCACCTGCCCCATCTTGAGATCCCTCCCGGACCCGTCCCGGGGCACTCGCCCTCCAGGAGCCGCTGGCTTCCTCTGGCTCACGTCGTGTCCGGGGTGAAGTGCAACCGTCGGGTGATCACGTCGTGGGCAACCTCGCTGAGCAACCGTTGCTCGACGAAAGCATAGGCCCGCATCCGGGCCAACGCGTCGGTCGCGCTGACCTCGAGCTGGACCAAGAGCATGCCGGTAGCCTGGTGGATCTCCGCGTGGCCGTGCACCGACTGATCCAGCCACTCCCCATCCCCTGGATCAGTGCGTACCCCCAGAAACATCAACGCGGCCATGTCCGCAGCGCTGATCGCATCCCGTAACTGCACGTCACTCAGCGAACCCCGAGCCTTGCGGTACAGGCTCAGCACCCCGATGTTGATCGTTGCCCACTGCATCGGCACCGCGAACAACGCCCCGACATCGGACTGCTCCAGCACGGCCGCGGCGAACATCGGCCAGCGAGTCACCTCGGTGCTGTGGAGCAGGTCAGACACCAGCACCGGGCGCCCGGTCACCGCCGCCTCCACACATGCACCCTCCCCCAAACTGAACTGCAGATCTTCCAGCCATTCCGCCGTCGCGTCGGTCGCGGACAGTGTCTCCCGCGCGCTACTGGCAGTCAGCAGCGAGATCGCCACACCGTCGACGTCCAAGCCCGTCGCACAAGCCCGGCCGACCTGTTCGGCTAGGGCGCGGTCACTCCCTACACCGCGGGGGATTCCCAGTAGCGCGCGAGTCACCGCGCCCCTTTCAGCCACCCGGACCGACCCCACAACCCGGGCTCTCAACGAGCCCTTTCATGGGCATCCAGCCCTCCGTCATCCAGGTTCAGCACCAAGGTCAGCGTGACGGGGACTCGATCGAGCGCCGACGGAACAGACTCAAGCTACACGGACAGCGCCTGCTTGCGCCGCTCCACCAGCCGCCAGATCATCGGGGTAAAGATGAGCTGCATCGCGAGATCCATCTTGCCGCCCGGGCAGACGATGGTGTTCGCACGCGACATGAACGAGTCGTGCAACATCGAGACGAGATAGGGGAAGTCGATGCCGTGCGGATCCCTGAAACGGATGATGAGCATCGACTCGTCCAGCGTCGGAATGGTCCGGGAGATGAACGGGTTGGAGGTATCGACCATCGGCACGCGCTGGAAGTTGACGTGCGTGCGCGAAAACTGTGGGCAGATATAGTTCACGTAGTCGGGCATACGGCGCAGAATCGTGTCAGTCACCGCCTCGGTGGAGTAGCCCCGCGTCGCTTTGTCGCGCTGGAGCTTCTGAATCCACTCCAGATTGATCACCGGAACGACGCCGATCAGCAGGTCCACGTGCTGGGCGACGTCGACTTTCTCGGTCGCAACCGCTCCATGTAGCCCTTCGTAGAACAGCAGATCCGAGTCGGGCAGGTCCTCCCAGGGTGTGAACGTGCCGGGGGGCTGGCCGTAATCCGCCGCCTCCTCGTCGTCATGCAGGTACTTGCGCACGCGGCCGCGGCCGTTCTCGCCGTACTGCCGGAACAGCTCCTCAAGTTCCTCGAACAAGTTCGCTTCTGGGCCGAAATGGCTGAGGCTGTGGTCACCGCGGTCCAAAGCCTCGGCCACCGCGGCCTTCATCTCGGTGCGGTCGTAGCGGTGGAAGCTGTCGCCTTCGATGAGCGTCGCGTTCACGTGCTCGCGCCGGAAGATCTGCTCGAAGGTGCGCATCACCGATGTCGTCCCGGCGCCTGAGGAGCCGGTGATGGCGATGATCGGATGTTTGGCCGACATGGCCCTCTCCCCCGTTCGCTCAACCGTTGGTTAGGAACAGCCCGCGCGTGCTGAAAAGTGGTGTGTCGTAGTCGACCACATTGTGGTCGCGATGGTATTGCTCGATGCGCTCGACTTCCTCGCGCGCACCGAAGATGAACGCAATACGCTGGTGCAGGTCATCCGGTACGACGTCGAGAAGTCGTGCGCGCCCGGTGCTCGCCAGGCCGCCGGCCTGCTCAACGATGAAAGCCACCGGATTGGCCTCATAAAGCAAGCGCAGCCGGCCCCGCTTTGTTGGGTCCTTCGAGTCGCGTGGATTGAGGAACACACCGCCACGGGTGAGGATTCGGTGGGTCTCGGCGACGAGCGAAGCGACCCACCGCATGTTGAAGTCCTTGCCGCGAGGCCCCGCACTGCCGGCGAGGCATTCATCGACATAACGCGCCACCGCCGGCTCCCAGAATCTGCTGTTCGACGCGTTGATGGCGAACACGCTCGCGGCGGTCGGGACCTGGATCGCTGGATGGGTCAGGATGAACTCACCGAGTTGGGGTTCGAGCGTGAAGCCGTGCACCCCGGTGCCGACGGTCAAGACGATCATCGTCGAAGGACCGTAGATGGCGTATCCGGCGCAGACCTGCTCCGACCCGGGCTGCAGGAAGTCTTCCGCGGCCGCATTCGCGCCAGGACTCGGCGCCCGCAGGATCGAGAAGATGCTGCCGACTGGGACGTTCACGTCGATATTCGACGAACCGTCGAGCGGGTCGAACATCAGCAGGTACTTTCCCCGAGGGTAGCGCTCCGGGATGGGATACGGTGCCTCCAAGTTCGCAGACAGCATCCCGGAGACCACGCCGCCCCATTCATTGGCACGCAGGAACAGCTCGTTGGCAACCTGGTCGATTTTGTGCTGCGTCTCCCCCTGGACGTTGGCCGTCGCCGGAGCCCCGATCACACCGCCGAGCGCACCGTAGGCCACCCGCTTGGCGATCGCCTTACACGCGAGCGCAACGTTGAGAATGAGCGAGTTCAGGTCCCCGCTCGCGCCCGGGTAGCGGCGCCGCTCCTCGATCAGGAACTGGGTGAGAGTCGTACGGTCGGTGAGCATCGCGTCCTTCAGATTCCCGGTGTACGCAGACTAGAGCCTGGTCCGGGTAGGCGTACCGGTGGGACGGGCAAATCTTTCGCCTCCTACCGTCCCTGAGTGACCGCAGACACGCTGACCACAGGGTTGCGCCGCGAACTGGCCCGGCTGGCGAGAACGCCGCGGCCCTGTTACGCGAGCAGATCGCGGCCGAGGTGCTCGACCGCGGCTGGAACTCCAAGCTGGGCTGCTTCACCACCGCTTACGGCGGCACCGATCTCGATGCTGCCACCCTGCACATCGGGCTGTCCGGGCTGCTGCCACCCGATGACGAGCGCTTCCAGGCCACGGTCACGGCGATAGAGGCGGAGCTGCGCAGCGGCTCGACGGTCTACCGGTACAACCGCGACGACGCGCTGCCCGGCGGGGAGGGTGGCTTTCACCTGTGCGCTTCGTGGTTGGTCGAGGCTTACCTGGGCTGTGGCCGGCGCACCGAGGCAGCGGAGCTGTTCCAGCAGATCGTCGACGCGGCAGGACCGACCGGGCTGCTTCCTGAGGAGTACGACCCGATAGCAGAGCGCTCACTGGCAACCACCCGCAGGCGTACTCGCACCTCGGCCTGATCCGCTGCGCGATGCTGCTGGACGCCCTGAGCTGATGCACCGCCAGTCGCGCCTCGACCTCGTCCCTGGGCTGGCTCATCCCTAACCTGGGCGCTGTGCATGACACGGTGCGGTACGAGCTGGATGGACACGTCGCGACGATCACCTATCACCGACCGGACAAGCTCAACGTCATCGACCAGCACATGCGCGCGGAGCTCAACGCCGCGTTCGCTGCGTTCCGGGACGACGAGGACGCGTGGGTGGCGATTGTCACCGGGGCCGGCCGGGCATTCTGCGCCGGAGCGGACATCCGATCCCCGGGCAATCCCGCCGGCGAGTTCGCTGGCACGTTCTGGGAGAGGCCGACCGTCAATTCCTTCGAGAGCGGCTGGGAGATCTACAAGCCGGTGATCGCGGCAGTGAACGGGTACTGTCTGGGCTACGGGTTGACGCTGCTCACCTGGTGCGATTTCGTCATCGCCTCCGAGCGGGCAGTCTTCGGCTACCCGGAGGTGCGGATCGGCACGCCCACGATCGTCGGCGCCATCCGGCTGCCACAGCGGATCGGCTGGCAATACGCCATGGAGTTGCTGCTCACCGGCGAGCAGATCAACGCTGACCGCGCCAAGGAGATCGGTCTCGTCGGCTGGATCGTGCCGCACGCATCGCTGCTCTCCGCCGCCGGGGAGTTCGCCGACCGACTGCTCGCCGCTGCCCCGCTGGCCGCCCGAGCCACCAAGGAGGTGGCCCGCCGTGGCTGTGACATGTCCGCTGTGGACGCAATCCGCTTCGGCGAGACGATGCGGCTGGTGGCCAATGCTACCCAGGACGCCGCAGAAGGCCGGGCTGCAGCCTTGGAGCGCAGACCACCGGTATGGCGCGGCCGGTGAACTATCTCTCGCCACCATCCCTTGAACATCTGATGGGATGATGAGAGGATGGTGCGGTGGCCGAGATCGACAAGAGCGAGAAGATCACGATCAACGTGGGGCTCGTTGACCTCGGGCAGATCGATTTGCTCGTCGACGAGGGTTTCTTCGCCAACCGGACGGACTTCATCCGCACAGCGATCCGGCGCCAGCTCGAGAGCCGGTCGGATGCCGTGGCGAACACCGTCGCCCGGCGGACGCTGACCCTCGGCGTGCAACATCTCACGCGGCGCGACCTCGAGCAGCTCCGTGACGCCGGCCGCACGATTGAGCTGCGCGTCCTCGGGCTCGCGACCATCGCCGACGACGTCGACACCGAGCTCGCGCTCGCGACGATCAAGTCGGTGGAGGTCCTCGGGGCCTTCCGGGCCTCGCGGGCCGTCAAAACAGCACTCGGCCCGCGCACCACCTGACCCGGCGCGCTCCTACCACGCGCCGGCTGTGCCAGCCAACGGCAGCCCGACGGCGGCCGGTGCCTCACCCAGCACGGAGGACTCGTCATAGACCACGACAAGAACACCGGTATGGCCGCAGCGCTGCGCCTCACTCGCGAGGGACGGCTGACGGAGGCAGTCGCCGTCCTCCAGCGGACCCTGGGCGCCACTGCCGTGCCGCCGGCCGGAGACGCGAAGGCTGGTGACACGAAAGCTGGTGACACGAAAGCTGGTGACGCCCGAACTAGTGAGACGCAGACCGGTCGAGCGCGGGCACTTCCCCCCACCGCTGCCGGCTCACCCGGCTTGCTGAACCACTTGCGCCGAGTCCTGCCCGGGATGCGACCGCATGGTCCACGTCGCGCAACGCCCACCGCGCCCACCGAGCGCGTCCTGCGGCTGAGCCACACCGAAGCGGCTGGGACCCGCCGCTTTGACCTCTACGTCCCGACCGGCCGGACCGGTAAGCGGCGCCCTCTCATCGTCATGCTGCACGGCGGCTCCCAGCACGCCGCGGACTTCGCGGCTGGCACCCGGATGACCGAGCTCGCCGAGCAGCATGGCTTCCTGGTGGCCTATCCCGAGCAGTCGACCGCGGCGAACCGGGGCGGCTACTGGAACTGGTTCTCCCCCGCCGACCAGCACGCCGGGGAGGGGGAGCCAGCAATCCTGGCCGGCATCACCCGTCGGATCGTCGCCGAGTACGGCGCCGATCCCGATCGGGTGTACATCGCCGGGCTGTCGGCGGGCGGCGCAATGGCCGCGGTGATGGCGGCGACCTACCCAGACCTCTTCGCCGCCGTCGGGGTCCACTCAGGCCTCGCCTACCGTGCCGCCCATGACGTGGGGTCAGCGTTCGCCGCGATGCGCAGCGGCGGCACCCCGACACCAGGCGGCGACCTGCCGCTGATCGTCTTCCACGGCGACGCCGATACCGTGGTAGCCCCGATCAACGCCGAGCGCCTGGTCGCCTCCCGCATGGCCGCCTCCGGCGTGGGCACCCGCTGCACGCCAACGACGATCCAGCTCGCCGAGCCCGGCAGCCCACCCTGTACGCGGACGACGGTCCGGGACATCGACGACGCGGTCCTCGTGGAATCCTGGATTGTCCACGGAGCTGGTCACACGTGGTCTGGCGGCGACCCGGCCGGGTCCTATACAAACCCGCACGGCCCCGACGCCTCCGGGGAGATGGTGCGCTTCTTTCTCGAGCACCCGCGGCGCCGACACTGAGCTCTTCGGGGGCACGTCGCGGGCCGGGCGACTTCCGGTGCGTGCCAGGTCCATCGTGGCGGCAGCTACGACCGGTGTGTACCGACAATTTTCCAGATTTTACCGTTCGCCTTAGAAAGCACATAGAGCTCGCCATGACTATCGCAACCGAACCGTAAGTCAGCACGCGAGTTTCCCGCCAGCTGTTCCATGGTGACTCGTTGGTTCTTGTCAGTGAAAAGCGAGAGCTCATAAATTCTGGCCAGATTACCGCCCACGTGCATCTCCCGGGTATCGGAGAAAAAGATGCGCTCCGGCACGAAATCGGCGAACACATACTTGCCGCGCAGCTCGGGCACGCTGGTACCCCGGTAGACAAAACCGCCCACTACCGCGTGTCCGCTGGTTCGGCACGGGGGCTGACCCGGTGGCGGGTTATGCGCGAAAGCGATCACCGGGTATGTATAGCCATATTTGCTGTCATCGCCAGGCAGGGAGAAGACCCCACAGGAGGGGTCGCCGGCCCGGAACGCGAACGAGCCCTCCCGTTGGCTCCACCCGAAGTTGTCGCCGGGGCGCACCTCGTAGATCGATTCGATTTGCTGCTCGCCGACGTTGGCCAGGAACATCCGGTGGCCCTCGCCAGAATCCCAGCTGAAACGGATGGGATCGCGTAGACCGGAGGCATAGATTTCCCGGAGGGCCATACCTGGCTTGCCTACAAAGGGGTTGCTGGCCGGGATCCCGTAATTCCCGTTGGCGCCGTTGGTGCCGTGGGGGTCGATTCGCAGGATTTTTCCCTGCGGAACCCGCAGGTCCTGGGGAACCGTGGTCACCCTACCTGGGCTCTCCTCACCGACCACGCCCCCGTCGCCAACCGCGATATAGAGCAACCTGTAGTCCTTGTCACCGGGCTGCGCGGTGGGATTGAAGCCGATCTGCTGGACTCCATGTATGGTATCGGCGAATCCGACTCTGAGCACTTCTCACCGCGTTCCGCGGAAGGTACTCGCGGATGGATCAGCTGCCTTCCACTCGGTCACGACCCCCTGAGCGGGCGAGTCTTGTGGGTAAGGCAGATCTGGGACCTTTGGCTGCGGCGCCTTCGGGTTGAGCGCAGGTCCTTCTTCGGTATGAACAGTGTAGAAGAGACCGTTCTTCCCGTACTCCGGGTCGAAGGCTACGAACACAAGCCCGCTCGAGAGGCTTTTGGTGTTCATGAAGTATGGCGCGAACTCGGCGGCCACGTCGAGGTAGATTTGGGGTGTACCGTCCTTGATGAGATACATCTTGCCGTTGAGATCGGGCACGAATAGGCGTCCCGAGCCATCGGGGACCTCGCCCAGATAGTTGATCCGAGCCCACCGGTCAAGCGTGTCACCAGTCGATGGTGGCGGGTTCGGTTTCGACCCTGGGATCGTCACCAGCTCCTGAAGAGTCAGTCCAAACCCAGCAGCGATCGGGTCTGCAAGCGGATGAATGAGCGGACCGACCGGTGCCGGAGGCGCCGAACACGCCGTCGCCGCCAGAACGGCAACAGAAATCGTCATCACTGCAAGACGAACCCTTGATTGCCGGGGCCTTGATCGTCGAGGCATGGGCGCGATCATAGCGAATCCTCGAATCGCTGATCACCCGGGATGCGCCCCGAGCGCCATCCTCAGTGAGTCTCCTCCACCGACACATCCATAGCGCGGATCGCGTCAAAGAGCCGATCCGGGTCCCAGTCCGGCTCGAGATCCTCGAGCAATCCGGCTGCTTGGCCCAGTGTGAGGGAGGCCATCCGGGTGTCGTCCGCGATCTCGATAAAGTAACTGATGAAGGTCGGACGCCCAGCGCCGAGCGGAACCGATTTGGGGCTCAACTCATCCGCCCTGACCGTGGCCTTGACGGCCTGGCTGGTGCCAGCGTTGAGGCGTTCCTGGATCGCGGCGGCAATTCTCCGGGCATCGTCTACAAGCATTGGACCATCTTAGGACCCCTCAGCCAACTGCCACTCGGGTACCCCGCGAAGCCAGCGCCTCTCTCGTGGATCGTGCCTAGGCCTCGCCGGCGAACATGTCCAGTGCCCGGATCTTGTTGGTGGCGTCGAGCGCGGCGACCTTGTAGGCCTCAGAGAGCGTCGGGTAGTTGAAGACGGTGTCGACGAGGTAGTCGACGGTGCCGCCGCAACCCATGATGGCCTGCCCGATGTGCACGAGGTCGGTGGCGTTCGTTCCGAACACGTGCACGCCCAGCAGGGTGCGGTCCTCAGTCGAGACGAGCAGCTTCAGCATGCCGTAGGAGTCACCGACGATCGCGCCGCGGGCGAGCTCGCGGTATCGGGACATTCCGACCTCGTAGGGCACCGCCGACTGAGTCAGCTCGGCTTCGGTCCGGCCGCAGTAGGAGATCTCGGGCACCGTGTAGATCCCGATCGGCTGCAGTGCCTGCAGTTCGCGGGCGGGTTCACCGAAGGCGTGATACGCCGCGAGCCGCCCCTGGTTCATGGAGGTGGCCGCCAGCGCAGGGAAGCCGACCACGTCACCGACTGCGAAGATGTGCGGAACCGAAGTGCGGTACTGCCCGTCCACGGTGATCCGCCCGCGCCGATCGGCGGCCAGACCCGCCTTCTCCAGATCGAGTTCGTCGGTGACGCCTTGCCGGCCCGCGGAGTACATCACCATGTCCGCCGCGATCCGCTTTCCGCTGGCGAGACTGGTGATCGTGCCGTTGAGGGTGATCGCAACCTTGGCGACCTCCTCTCCGAAGCGGAACGTGACAGCCTGGTCGCGCAGGTGGAACTTGAGCGACTCGACGACCTCCGGGTCGCAGAACTCCAGCATCTGCGGCTGTTTCTCGACGACGGTCACCCGCGTGCCGAGCGCGGCGAACATCGACGCGTACTCAATGCCGATCACACCGGCCCCGACGACGACCATCGAGCGAGGTATGCGCTGCATGCGTAGCACGCCATCGGAGTCGAACACGTGGTCGTCATCGAACTCGACCTCGGGGGGTCGCGCCGGCTTCGTACCGGTGGCGATCACGATCTTGTCGGCGGTGACCGTGGTGTGGTCGCTGCGAGCTTCGCCCTGCACCGTGATCGTCTGCGGATCCTCGAACCGGGCGGTACCGGCCAGCAGGTCGATGCGGTTGCGCAGCAGCTGGCTGCGGATCACCTCAACCTCGCGGCCCACGACGTGCTGGGTGCGCGCCAGCAGGTCGGCGATCGTGATCTCGGATTTAACCCGGTAGCTGGCACCGTAGACGTCCCGCTGGGCGAAACCGGTGAGGTAGAGGACGGCCTCCCGCAGCGTCTTCGAGGGGATCGTGCCGGTGTTGACGCACACCCGCCCATCATGTTGCGCCGCTCGGCCAGGCACACCCGCTTGCCCAGTTTGGCGGCCGCGATGGCGGCTTTCTGGCCGCCGGGCCCTGACCCGATCACCAGCAGGTCGTAGTCATACACCCGACGGCCCTCCGCCACGGCACACAGCCCGCCGGATGGCGATGGCTGCCTTCACCGGCCAGCGTCGCCGCTCAGGGTCACACCGGGCACACCAGGAGGTTAATAGTGCGCGACGACCGTCCCACCTCGTTGTGCAGCAGTAACACTTCGGCGCGGGAGGTCGATTTCTACGTCGAGGACAAGGGGGAACATCGAGCCTGGCGATGGAGCTGGACTCCTCCCCTCCAGCCGAGATCAAGAACGACTTACAAACCGTCTACAACACCGTTGTGGAGGCCGAACGGCAGCTCGCCGCCGTCAGCTTCAGCATCACCCAACTGCCCAGCGGGCCGCCAGCGACCAAAAATCCCAACTTTCAGCAGGCCGCCAAGAACGTCGCTCAGTGGGCACATTCCAACTGTGGAACGCGGTTACAGACGGAATCATCTCCCCCGCCCGCTGAGACGACGCGTTAGCGTCCTAGCTAACGCTCCTGCCGCGGTTCACGATAAACGAGGAGGTAGCAACTCCTCCTCGAAAAGAAGTCACTATGAGCCGTCATCGCACCATCATCCGCGCGTTTCTCGGGGCCACCATGATGGCGGGGGGCATGGTCGCCCTCACTCCCGCTGCGCAGGCAACAATACCCGTGGCATGCGATGAGAACGCTCTCGTCGCCGCGATCAACCAGGCCAACTCAACGCCGTCCGCGGACACCCTGACCCTGGCATCGGGCTGCACCTACCGGATGACCTCAAGCCACGGCAGCCGCACCGACGGTCCCGATGCACTGCCGATCATCACCACTGCGATCGACCTGGTCGGCCCCGCGACGATCACCCGGGACTCGGCGCAGGCATTCCGCATCGCCGAGGTCAGCGCGACCGGCAAACTCACCCTCACGGGAATCGCACTCACCAACGGCAGCGCCAATGGTGACGGCGGCGCCATTCTGAACCGCGGTTCGGTGACCCTGACCGACAGCAGTATCAGCGGCAACTCTGCGAACAACGGCGGTGGCCTGGCCAACCCCAATACCCTCTCCGGCACCGCGCCCACCGCGACGTTCACCAGGAGCCCGGTGTCCAGCAACACCGCACGGTACAACGGCGGTGGCATCTTCAACGGCATCAGGAGCACGCTGACGACCACCGGCGTCTCCGGGACCCCGCTGCTCATCACCGGCAACACCGCGCAAACGGGTGGCGGTATCGTCGCGTTCTACTCTGGCTCGACCACCCTCACCCGAACCTCCGTGACCGCCAACCACGCGGGCCTGACGACCGGTGGCGTCTACCGCCAAGGCGGCGCCATGGCCAACAACAGCTCAACGATCAGCGCCAACACCCCGACCAACTGTGCCGGCAGCTCACCAGCGGTACCCGGCTGCACTGGCTGATCACACACTATCCGGGAGTAGTCAGGACTTGTCTTCGCCGGCTGATGTCCCTGCGCACCCCCCGTCGCCCACGCCACCTAGCCGCGGCTCGTGGCTGCTTGCCATGGCGCTCCTGGCCACGGCCGGGATTGTCACGATCTTCATCAGCTTCCACGGCTTCATCGACCTCGACGTGTACCGGCTCGGGGTGCGCCAGTGGCTGGGCGGCGGCGACATGTACGGCGCGCTGCCACCCACCCAGGACGGGGCGAGGCTGCCGTTCATCTACCCGCCGTTCGCCGCTCTAGCGCTCAGCCCACTCGCTCTGATCCCGTGGGGTCTTGCCAGGGTGCTCAATTTCGGTCTCGCGATCGCCACGCTCAGCGTGACGGTCTACCTGTGCATTCGACGATGTGGCCCAGCCACCAACCGCCAGACAGCGCTGGTGGCCAGCGGGTTCGCGCTGCCGCTAGCGCTGTGGCTCGAGCCGGTGCGCGAGACGATCGGATTCGGGCAGATCAACCTCATCCTGATGGTGCTCATCGCCGTCGACTGCCTGGTCGAGCGGCCGCGCTGGCCGCGTGGCCTGCTGATCGGCCTGGCCGCGGCCATCAAGCTGACGCCCGCGGTGTTCCTGCTGTACTTCCTGCTCCGAAGAGACCTCCGGGCTACCGCCGTCACGATCGCCTCCGGCGCGCTCGCCACGACGATCGGCTTTGCGATGCTGCCAGGCGAGTCGATGCGCTACTGGTTCGGTGGATTCGCCGGCGCGGCCGGCATCTCCGGCTCGCCGTACGCAAACAATCAGACGATCAAGGCAGCATTGGCCCGCTTGAGCCTGCCGCAGCCAGTGGAGACGGGGTTATGGCTGCTGGTTGCGGCCGTGGTGCTGGTCGCGGTGGTACTCGGCATCCGCCGGGCGTTGGGCAGGTCCAACACCGGGCTGGCGATGGTGATCACCGGTGCGGCCGGATTGCTGTTGTCGCCCACATCCTGGTCACATCACTGGGTGTGGATCGTGCCGGCGCTGCTCGTGATGGTGGCCGAGTCGGCGCGCACGCGTTCGGGGGGTTGGATCGTCGCCAGTGCGGTCGCCATGATCACGTTCTACGCCGGACTGCACAACTTCCTCCCGAAGGGCCAAGGGCGCGAACTCACCTGGCGCTCCGGAGAGCAACTCCTCGGTGACTCCTATGTGCTGCTGACGCTGATATTGCTGATCATCTGGGCAGCCCCAGCAGTCCGACCGGCCTGGCGGGCGGTCCGGGCACCGCTCGCCAACATGCGCACCGTGATCAGCCGGTGAGCTCCAGGACGGTCAGGGTTCCGCCGTCGAGGTTGCTCACATAGGCCTGCCGGCCATTGGGCAGCACCGCAACACTGGTTGGACCGGTCCCAGTGGGGATGGTCGCAGTCACCTGGTTGGTCTGGGCGTCGATCACGGACACGTTGTTGCTGCCTTCGTTGACGACATAGGCGAACCGCCCGTCGGGAGCCCAGATGATGTTTTGCGGGTTGCGTCCCACCGGAATGGTCGCGGTGACCTGGTCAGTTGTCGTGTCGATCACCGACACGGTGCCGGCGTCATAATTCACATTCGCGGCCAGCGGACGGGTGGGGTGGACAGCAATGCTGTGTGGACTGGTCCCGACCGGGACGGTCGCTATCACCGTCAGGGTCGCCACGTCGATCACCGAGACCACGTTGGACTCGTGGTTGGCGGTGTAGGCCCGGCTGCCATCGGGAGAGAATGCGATCCAATGCGGGTTGGGCGCAACTTTGACCTGTGCAATGATTTTGTTGCTGTCGGTGTCGATCACCGAGACCGCAGCAATGTCATGGTTCGGGATGAACAGTCGTTTCCCGTCGGGAGTGACTGCCGGGAGGAACGGCCGCGCGGGCTGCTCAATTGTGGCGATCACGGTATTCGACGCGGTGTCGATCACGTCGATGGCATGGATCGTGCGCTGATTGTTGAAAATGGTGACATAGAGCTTGCGACCGTCTGGTGCGAAAGCGAGAAACTGCGGCGGGCCCGCCGGGATCGGGATCGTCGCTGTCACCTGGTTGATCGCGGTGTCCACCACGGTGACGGCCTGAGTGTCCCGGTTTGCGACGTAAGCGTGCCGGCCGTTCGGGGAGACCGCGACGAAGCCGGGAGTCTTCCCGACTGGGATGGTGGCACCGAGGGCGGGTATCGCGACCTCAGGTCCCAGGGCCGGCGCTATGGCCGGGCCGGGCTCAGCTGACGGTGCACTGGACGGCGAGGAAGGCGCCCATTGATAACCGACACTGACTGCCACCACAATCGCGATGATCCCCGCCAGCACCCCCATCGCGACCAGAATCCATCTCCGGCCGCCTGCATCCCCGGGACCAGGTGGTGGCGGAGGTCCAGTGGGCCCACTGACACTGGACGGCCCACTGACACTGGACGGCCCACTGACACTGGACGGCACAGTGGGTCCCGGCTGGGTGGGGGGAGCAGGCTCGGTAGGGCCGGTGCGCTCGGGCGCCACGAGCGAACGCGACGGTGTCGCTGCGCTGTTCGATCCAGCACGCCCATTGTTGTTCTCCGGCGGAACATCACTCGGCGCAGGGAGCCCTGCCGTGCGCTGGGTTGCCATCGCCGGCGTAGTGACCGGAGCCGGGTTGGGTGTCCCGAGCCGACCACCCGGCGAGTCGGCCGTCGACTCCTGCTGCGCGGTGCGCTGCGCCGGGATCGCACCCGCCAGCCCATTCGCTGATGTCGCCTTCTGGGTACTCACCACGGTCGGGGCCGCCTCGGCAGCGAGCGTGGCGGCGCCGAGCGCAACAGCGTACTTGGGGTGGGTGTCCACCACGGTGGGTCGCCGGAACTCGGCCGACACCATCCTCGCGACCAGCGGGATCCGGGAGGATCCGCCTACCAGCAGGATCGCACTGAGCTCGCTGGGATCAACGTGCGCGGACTGGAGCGTTCGGCCGAGCGCTCCGATGGTGGACTCGATCGGGGCCCGCACCAGGTCCTCGAAGTCCGAGCGGGTGATCCGCACGTCAAAGTGCCGCCCGGGCAGGAACACCGGGACAAGCGTCTCGGTGTCCACCGAGAGCGCCTCCTTGGCCAGCACGCAGTCCTGCCGCAGCCGAGCGAGCGCGACAGCGGTCTGCGGATTTCCCAGATCCAACTCGCTGAGTGCACCATCGGCCGCGTAATCGAGGTAGGACAGGATCGATTCGTCGAAATCGACACCGCCGAGCCGTTCGATACCCTCCGGGCTGCCCAAGATCTCTACACCACCGGGCCGGGCACGCAACACGGTGGCATCGAAGGTGCCACCACCGAGGTCGTATACCGCCACTATCTCGCCATCAGCCAGTAGCCGAGACGCGGCGTAGTGCGCTGCGGCGGCTTCGGGCTCGGTTACCATCGGCGGGTTGCCCAGCCCCGCGTGCTGCGGCACCTCCTCGAACAGCGCCCGCCGGAAGGGGCCCCAGTTAGCCGGATGGGTCAGCACGAGCCGCTCCGGCGGTTCACCCTCGGTCTCCGTCACCTTCTGGATGACATCCCGCAACAAAGTCCCCAGCAACGCGGTGACCGGGTAGGACTGCCCGCCGAGTATCACCGGCGTCGGGTTACCCAGCCGGCGCTTGAACTCACGACTGGCCCGGTCTGGGCTGCTCACCGCGCGCAGGTTGGCGGCCTCCCCGGTGACCAGGGTGCCGTCCTCCCGGAGGTACACGGTCGACGGCGTGACTACCGCACGATCACCCAGCGTGACCATTTCGACCCTGGTGGCAGACGCGATAGCGGCCGCGACGAACGTCGTGCCGAGGTCCACCCCGAGGCTGTAGCCCACCGCGCCTCCCTGCGAATGAGACCCCAATAGTAACTTGTGGTCACTGTAACTGATGACCGCTGGGAACGATCTGTGTTTCAGAGTCCGGCGATGACAGTTGTGATACATATCGGCCCTACCCGGACTGTGAGTTACGACATGAGTACAACAGGGGGGTAAACCCCACCACCGAGTAGGGTGCGTCCCCTTCCCCTCCCCAGCCTGTTGCATCGACGATGCGGGGATGGTTTCCGGAACCCCGCACCGCGCCGCTGATCGCCCGCGCGAGCCGGTCGCCGAAGCGTGTCGCCGGAAGCACAAAGATCGGTGGTTGCGCCGCCTGCTCCTGCAGCGGCAACTACATGACGGAGCAGCACTGCGGATCTCCGCTGTGACGCTGCGCCTCGGTTTGCTCGAGCATCGTGCCCAGCCTGATGGGCGCGCAGTACAGGACTATATCGAGGAGATTCAAGACGAGTTGCACACTGTATTGGAAGAATTGCGCGCCGTATCCGCCAGGATCTACCCGCCGTTGCTCGACGAGGCCGGCCTGGGTCCGGCGCTGCGGGAAGCGGCTGATCAGCTTCAGGCGCCGGTGGCCATCGTGACGTCCGGGGAGCGATTCGGACCGGCGGCGGAGGGCGCAGCCTACTTCGCCGTGACCCAGTGCCTGACAACCCAGTGCCAGACAACCCAGCGCCAGACGGTGCGGCCAGCTGACACACAAGCTATGAAGGTGGTTGTCCGGCGGGACAACGATGAGCTGATGCTCTCGGTCTCCGGGGTGGAAGCTTGCCATGCTGAGCTCATGGACGACCAAGCCTGGCCGCTGGGCGGCACCGTCGAAGTGGTGGACGGGAAGCCGCCCGGTGCCAGCACGATCACCGCGAGGATCCCATGCGAGTAGCCGTGGCCGAAGACGGAGCCTTGTTTCGCGAGGGGCTGCTCATGCTGCTGCGCGCTGCAGGTCATGAGGTCGTGTGCAGCGCGCCCGACGGCGACGAACTGGTGGCACAGCTGTCGACCCAACCCGCTGACGTCGCGATTCTGGATATCCGCATGCCGCCGGAACCGGATGGTGGGCTGGTCACTGCGGAGCGACTCCGGGCCGCGCATCCCGGATTGGGGTTGCTATTTTTGTCCCACTATGCGGAGTCGCATTACCTCAACCGGACGTCGATCACGCCGTCCCGGTGCTCGATCGATCCGTGCTCCGCGCAGCGCTGACCGTGGCTAAGCCCGGGAGGCCGGTCACGCCGACCGACCAGCGGCTCATGCAGGACGTCGCGCAGGGCGCCGGGCTGCTGCTGCGGGGTGCCCAGCTGACCTCCGAGCTTGAGGAGCGGGTGCGGCGGGCCGATGAGCTGGCCACCCAACTACAAGCATCCCGGCAGCGACTGACTCGGGCGCGGGAGGTCGAACGCCAGCGTCTGGTCGGCGAAATCACCCAGGTGACGACCGCCCGCCTCGCCGCGCTGCGCGGCGACGTCACCGAGATCCAGGAACTTCTCTGCAGCGGCGCGCAGGGCACTGAGCCGGCTCTCGGCCGGGCCCGAACGGGACTTGAAGAGTTGCTCGACCGGTTCCGAGTGATCGCCCGCGGAGTGTACCCGGCGGTGCTGCGCAGCCAGGGTCCCGCTGGCGCACTCGAGGAACTGGCCACCGACCTGCCGCGGCCGGTGCGCTTATCCGGGCGCCCATCCAAGCGGTTGGCCTGGGAGGTGGAGTCGGGGATCTACTGGCTGGCGGCCTCGGCGATGCAACAGCTCGCCGCCCGACCGGCCGAGCAGCCCCTGCGGGTGCACCTCGATCACATCGACGGCCGGTTGACTGTGCGCATCGAGGATTCCACCCCCGCGATGGCAGCCAACGACGTGCTCGCGGGGCTGACCGACGATGTCGATCGGCTGGCCGCCCTGGGCGGTGACATGGACATCGCCCAGGACGGTGCCGGCGGCATCGCACTGCACGCCTGGCTGCCAGACCAGCTCGAGCCCTGGGTCGACAACCCGCCCCGCCGGCAGCGACCATGACCGGCCGGTTCAGTCGCGGTCTTGCGGTGACCTTGATGATCGTGCTGGGGGGTGGCACGTTCCTCGCGGTCCAGGCCCTCGCGGGGAGCCTGAATTCCAACCAGCCGGCGCTCACAGCCGTGCTGGTCATTGTGCTGGTCGCGCTGGTGTTCCTGCCCTTACAGGTGTCCATCGAGCGGCTGGTGGACCGGATCACCGGCGGTAGCACACCCACGGCGCACCAGGTGCTGGCCGATCTGACGGCGTTGTCGAACACCACGTCGGCTGACGCGTCCAACCTCGCCAACGTCGCTGAGGGCATCGGTCGCCGGTTGGGTGCTCGGTCCTGCCGCCTGACTGTGATCTACCCGGGCCTGCGCGATCGGGTGTACGCCTGGCCGGCCGGTGACGCAGTGGCAGGTGAGACCGTGGCTGATGAGGACGTCGTGCTCCCGATCCAGCAGGATGGCGAGCGGATCGGAACGATCGCGTTGGGCGGCATTGGACGATCCGGTGGGGCAGCAGGTGCCCGAATGCCCGCCGGGCGCGGTCAGCAGCTGGCGGATATCGCGAACAGCCTGGGTGCCATCGTGGCGGTGAACCGGCTGGGAATCGAGCTCGAGCGCCAACTCCGGGCGGCGCTGGCGCACGCTGAGGAGATCGCCGTCTCCCGGCGCCAGGCGGTGGCCGAGATGGACAACGAGCGGCGACGGCTCGAACGCAACCTGCACGACGGCGCGCAACACCATCTGGTGTCCCTGCGGATGACTCTGGGCCTGGTCGAACACGGGATCGCGAGCGGGCACCTCGACCAGGCCCGGGATGGACTGGATCGGCTCGCCGCCCAGATCGGCAACGCGGAGACCGTGCTCGCGGAGACCGCGACCGGGGTCTCCGCGATCGTGCTGTCCGACCGTGGACTGGTGGCGGCGCTCAACGCCGAGCTGTCCGGCGCCCAACCACCGATTGCGGTGACGACGGCCCACCCGGCGCTGTCCGAACACCGTTTCCCTGCGGAGATCGAGGCGGCCGTCTACTTCTGCTGCCTCGAGGCGGTGAACAACGCGCGCAAGCACGCAGCAGGTGCCTCCGTGAGCGTGCAGCTCCGCGAGGTGGACGGGACGCTGCACTTCACCGTCCAGGACGACGGACCCGGCTTCGCGATGGACTCAGGCAGCGACCGGACCGGCGCGAAGCCGGGTGGGCGAGGACTGCGCAACGTGACTGCGCGGATGACCGCGGTCGGCGGCAAGCTCACGATCCGCTCGGTTCCCGGGGTCGGCACCACGGTCGAAGGCTCGGTTTCGCTGCCCCGTGAGCAGGGTCTACTCGATCAGGTCCGGGAGCTCCTGCGCGAGGCACGCCAGCTCTACGACGGGAGCTCGGAAGGCGAACGGCTGCGGGAGGTCCAGACCCAGCTGGGCAGGCCGCTGCCCGCGGGGGCAACGTCATCGCGGGCGGACGGCGCCCGGCGGGCGGAAGCCTTCAAGGCCCGCTCGGCGCTGCGAGCACTCGAGGCCCTGGTGCGGTCATCTCCTCTGGGCGGGGACCGGGCGCTCCAGCTCCGCTACCAGCTGGAGCAGATCCCGTCGGAGACGCATGAGCTGAGCGAGATCGATCTGCTCGAGGATCTGCGGTCTGGCACCCTGGCGCTGAGTTCCGATGAGCGCCAGGTGGCCGAAGAACTGTTGGGAGCGGCCGGTACCGAGCTTCGAACCAGGCTCGGGCTGCGATCCGATGCCGGCACCGGCGAGGTGCGCCAGGCCGCGGGACGTCAGCTGGCCCACTGGCAGCGCCGTGCGTCCCATCCGGCATCGACGAGAGCCGTACGGGACGCGGCGGAGGTCCTGGTACAAACCTGTGAGGAGCTGCTGGCGCAGGTCGGTCACGAATGAACGCCGACCAGGTCGGCCGCAAGTAGGTTTCGGCTCACCGCAGCGCACCGCTGGTAGCCAGCAATTGAGCAGGGACGATCGCCGCGGCGCGACGGCGGATGTCGGCGAGGTGTGCCAGGCTGGTGTCGATCTCGGCGAGCACAGCCTGCGATTGCTCGAGTTCGCTCAGCGTTCGATACGCGACGTTACCGGCGTCGGTGAGCGAACGCTGAATCTCCTCGGTGCGATCGCCGTAAGCCCCACGGAGCTCTTGCTCGATCTGACGCAGCAGGTCGCGGGATTCCTTGGTGACCCGCATGGTGAAGTCGGTGACGTAGTTACGAATTGTGGTATTCGCCTGCGCTCGGCGCTTCTCGAGCTGGCGTTTGCGTTCCTCGATGAACGCGATCCCACCCATGAGCAGCGCGGGAATCAGACCGAAATACGGCGAGATGTCGAACCCGAACAGTCTCGGGCCGATCACAAACATCAACAGACCCGAGTAGGCGGGGAAATAGACGCCCATTATGGTGCTGAGGCTGACCCGCGAGCCACTCAACGCCTGCTTGGCGGTGAGCCCGGTAGGCAGATCAGTGGGGATGTTCATGGGCGGTGGATCGACGATGTGCATCTCACTCTGTGTGAAGTTCTCTGCGACCCGCTGTGAGACTGTCCTGCTGGAGGTGACCGCGAGGTCGTGGTTCGCCCTGGCTCCGGCTTCCAACCGCTGGCGCAACCAGGCTGCCAGCTCGTCCCAGTTCTTGGCGGGATTTACCCGTTCAATCGCCTCCTCGGCCTCGGCCAGCACGGCCTGCATCCGTTCGCGCAGATCGAATTCGACGTCGGAGGTGATGGTCGCGAAGCTGTCATGGAGCATCTTCTGCCACCGGCCCGTGCGCCCGCGCAGCGACTCGGTGCGTTCCTCGGCCAGCCGGGCCGCTGCTTGAGCCTGCGCCGCCCGACCAGGCGCGACAATCCTGGACTGGCGGAACCGGAGCATCTCCGTCAGCTGGTCCAGCACGGAGGGGACGTGGTTGGCGACGGTGCGCAGGCCTTCCCCCTCGGGAGCGTCCACGAGCAGGCGGCGAGTGTCCGTGAGCCGCCGGATGAGATCGTCTCGTCCCGCTTCGCGTGCTTGGGCGATAGTCAGGTCTAGGACCTCCTCAGCGCGGAGGACACCGGTACTCGACGTCTGCTGCGTGGACATTGTTCGTCTCCCTTATCTGGTCTCGTCAACCACTTCCGTTCAGTGGGCCATGTGATTGTGGTGATTGTTGTGGTGGTCGAAGTTCTTGTGGCTCCCGTCGTGGTCCCTGTGGTTCCCGTCGTAGTTCTTGTAGCTCCAGTCGTAGTCCTTCTGGCAATAGTTGTAGTCCGTGTGGTACGAGTTGTAGTCGTTACCACAGTGGTAGTAGTCGTAGTCGTGCTGATTGTGGTGGTGACCGTTGTGGTGGCCGTTGTGATGACCGTTGTGGTGGTCGGATTTGTAACCGGACATGATGTGCTCCCTGGTGTTGAGGCCCGGGTCCTGGTTTGGGTCCCGATTGTTTTGGCCTGACACCAGGATGCGCGACGAACTGCCCGGAAACGATCGAGCAAACCCCCCGGCCGGCGGAGCGCACCCCCGCTTACCAGCGGGGGTAAACCCCACCGGTTCAGCCAGCGGGGGTAAACCCCACCGGTTCAGCTAGCCGGCGAGGTGATGGCGGTGCAGCAGGCACTCCGCCACGAGACCGGTCCAGCCGGTCTGGTGCGATGCGCCCAGCCCAGCGCCCGTGTCTCCGTGGAAGTACTCGTGGAACCACAACTGGTCGTGCCAGTGCGGGTCGGTCTGGAACAGCTCATAGTTGCCGAACACCGGCCGGCGCCCATCAGAGCCAGCCCGGAATGTGCTGATCAGCCGGTCGTTCAGGTCAACGGCCACTTCGGCCAGCGTGCGCTTCACCCCGGAGCCGGTCGGGTGCTCGACGACGAAGTCATCACCGAAGAACTCCGCATACCGCCCGATCGCCTCAACCAGCAGGTAATTGACCGGGAACCACACCGGCCCGCGCCAGTTGGAGTTGCCGCCGAACAGGCCGCTGGTCGACTCGGCGGGCTCGTAGTCGACCGAGGCGTGCAGTTCGGGCAGATCGAGTACGAATGGCGCGTCCCGGTGGTGGCGCGAGACCGACCGCAGACCGTGTGATGACAGGAACTCCTGCTCAGACAGCATCGGCTCCAAGATCCTGCGCAGTTGCTCCGGCCCGACCATCGACAGCAGCCGACCTTCGAAACCCTCCCGGACATGGGTCTCCCCCACCACGCTGGCATGCTGCCGCTGGTTGGTGAGAAACCAGCGCAACCGCCCAGCGAAATCCGGCAGTCGCTCTAGGGTCGAGGCTCCCAGCGTCGTGGTCGCGCACAGCGGCAACAGCCCCACCAGCGAACGCACCCGAAGCGGGATCCGCCGGCCATCAGCCGCGGAGAGCACATCGTAGAAGAAGCCGTCGGTGGGATCCCACAGCCCGTCGTGCGCCGCCGAGGCGATCAGCGCGAAGTGTTCGAAGAACTTGGTGGCGAGGTCCTCGTAGGTCCGGTCGTGTTCGGCGAGCACCAGGGCCATCTCCAGCAGGTTCAGGCAGTACATCGCCATCCAGGCGGTGCCGTCGCTCTGCTCCAGTACCCCGGCCAGCGGTAGCGCGGCGGACCGGTCGATCGGCCCGATGTTGTCCAGGCCGAGGAATCCGCCCTCGAAGACGTTATTGCCCTCGCTGTCCTTGCGATTCACCCACCAGGTGAAATTGATCAGCAGTTTGTGGAACACCCGGGCCAGGAAGTCGAAATCACGAGATCCGTCGTTGTGGAAGACTTGCAGCGCTGCCCAGGCGTGCACCGGCGGGTTGACGTCGCCGAAGGCCCATTCGTAGGCGGGCAGCTGCCCATCCGGGTGCATGTACCACTCGCGCAGCAGCAACAGCAGCTGGTTCTTGGCGAACGTCGGGTCCAGGCGCCCGAGCGGCACACAATGGAACGCAAGGTCCCAGGCTGCGTACCAGGGGTACTCCCACGGGTCCGGCATCGAGATGACAGCGGCGTTGTTGAGGTGTCGCCAGGAGGAGTTCCGCCCACGCTGGCGCTGCGGAGGCGGTGGCGGGCCGGCCGGGTCGCCGTCCAGCCAGCGGGCCACGTTGTAGTGGAAGAACTGCTTGCCCCACAACATCCCGGCCATCGCCTGCCGCAGCACCCGCGCCTCATCGTCCGAAGCAGTAGCGGGGGTCAGCGCCCGGTAGAACTCATCCGCCTCAGCGCGGCGGGCCGTCATCACTGTGTTGAACCCGGACCCCAATGCCGCGAGACTCTCCCCGGCGGTCAGCCGCAGCCGGATCACCGCCTGGGCACCGGCGGCCACGTCGAGCCGGTACCACAACGCGCCCTTGGTGCCGACACCCCCCGGGTTGACGGTCGCGGCGCCGGTGACGACGTGATCGTTGATCCCGTCCTTGGGGTACGCCGACCGGCCTGGCACCCCGTAGAGCCGCTGGGTGTTCGTCTCGTTGTCGCACAGCACCGGCTCCGGGGCACCGTCACCACCCAGGACGAGCGGGCCCAGGGGCGCGTGCTGCGCGACGAGCGTCGCGCCCTTCCCGGCCCGGATCTCCGGCACGGCCTCCTGCCCGGGAAGCCCCCAGGCCCAGGTGTTGCGGAACCACAGTGTCGGCAGTACGTGCAGCGTCGCCGCGTCCGGGCCCCGGTTGTCCACGGTGATCCGCAGGCACAAATCGGTCGGCCCGGCCTTGGCGTAATCGACGGTCACCGCCCAGTACCGATCCTCGCCGAACACCCCGGTGTCGACCAGCTCATACTCCGGCGAATCCTTGCCGCGGCGCCGGTTCTGCTCCACCAGGTCGGCGTACGGGAACGACCGCTGCGGGTAGTGGTAGCGCCAGGTCATCCAGGAATGGGTGGGGGTGGAGTCCAGGTACCACCAGTAGTCCTTGACGTCTTCCCCGTGGTTGCCCTCCGGCCCGGTCAGCCCGAACATCCGCTCCTTGAGGATGGGATCGACGCCGTTCCACAGCGCCAGCGCCAGGCAGAACCTCTGGTGTTCGTCGCAGACCCCGGCCATGCCGTCCTCGTTCCAGCGGTACACCCGGGAACGGGCGTGGTCGTGCGGGAAGGAGTCCCAGGCCTCGCCGTAGGCGCTGTAGTCCTCCCGGACCGTGCCCCAGGCCCGCTCGGACAGGTATGGGCCCCAGGATCGCCAGGCCGCCGTGCCCTCGTCCGCTTGCGCAAGCCGGTCGTGCTCCGCTGACATTGCCATGCTGATCAGTGTGGTCTCTGCACGCGGGCGTTACATCGTTCCGCAGATGGTCACTTCGATCTCAAGGCCCGGATGAGCAGCACCACGGACAGGACCATGATCCACACCGTAGCGCTGAGCGGGGATTTGGTGGCAACGTGGCCTTGGTTTCGCGCCTGTAGCCAAGTTATGACCGCGCTCACCGCACTGCATCTGCCTGATGGCCTATATCGGGACCCGCTGGGCAGTCGCGGCAGGTCCTGAACGTTACGTTCGGCCGCCCACGGAACACTGCACGGGTATGACGACTCCGCTGCGCATCGCCTTCGGTCCTGCCGTGTGTTCTTCGCTGACCGAGGGTGGTGATCGGGAATGGCTGGTGGCCGATGGCTGCGGTGGCTACGCGATGGGCACCGTCTGCGGGCTGCGCACCCGGCGCTACCACGGCCTGCTGGTACCAGCGGTCGGTGGCCCATCGGCTCGGCGGCTCGGCCTGGTCGCGTTGGACCCGGTCCTGCTGCTGCCGTCGGGGGCCTCGGTGCGGCTCGGTGTGCACGAGTGGGCGGGCGGCGCGATAGCGCCCGCCGGGCACACGATTCTCGAGTCGTTCGACCTGGACGACGGGTTGCCGCGCTGGCGGTGGCGAGTCGGCGACGTCGTACTGGAGCGCGAACTGGCCATGCGCCACGGCGCGTCGTCGCTGGCGGTGGTGCACCGGCTGCTTGCCGGCGGGCCGATTCGGCTGGCGTTGGAGGCGCTGGTGACCTGGCGGGATGCCCACGGCGAACGATTCTCCGGCGGGCCGCTGACCGTCGGACACAGCGACGGCGGGGCTGTGGTCGAGGGGTCTTTCCGGATGCTTGGGCCCGGCTGGGAGCCGGGCGGGGACTGGTACCGCGGCGTGCACGCGCGGCTGGAGGCGCAACGCGGGCTCAATGCGGAGGAGGACGTGTGGCTGGCCGGCCGATTCAGCGCCGACCTGTCCAGCGCCGGCGACACGCTGCCGGTGTCGGCGTGGGCCGGCGACCTCACCGTCGAGCCCGTACCCGCCCTCGACGTGGTGGCAACTGCGCGCCAGCGGGCCCGCACGCTGGTCGTTACGGCTGCCGCGGCCAACGAGGTGACCGCGCGGCTGGTGCTGGGCGCCGACGCGTTCGTCACCACCGCACCGGACGTCGTCGCAGGTTATCCGTGGTTCGGCGCGTGGTCGCGCGACACCATGACGTCCTATGAGGGACTGTTCCTGGCCACCGGCCGGCCCGACGAGGGGCGCGCTCTCCTGCGCGCCTACGCCGCGACGGTCTCGGAGGGCATGCTGGCCAACACCGCCGACACCGGCGCAACGCAGTACAACACCGCCGACGCCACCCTGTGGTTCGCCCATGCGATCGACCGCCACGTCGCGGCCACCGGCGATATCGACCTCGCCGCCGCGCTCGTCCCGGTGCTGGATGGGGTGGTCAAAGCGCACGTGCAGGGCACCCGGTACGGGATCGGCGTCGACCCGGCCGACGGGCTGCTGAACCAGGGGCAACCCGGCTATGCCCTGACCTGGATGGATGCCCGAGTCGACGGGGTCGGCGTGACGCCGCGCATCGGCAAAGCAGTAGAAATCAACGCACTGTGGGTGAACGGCCTCGCGGCGCTACTGGCCCTGCACGCGCGTCTCGGCTCGGATCCGGCGGAGATCGCGGCGCTGCACGAGCGGGCGTGTTCGTCTTTCGCCACCCGTTTCCCCGCTCCCGGCGGCGGGCTCTACGACGTTGTGGACGGTCCAGCCGGCGACGACGAGACGATGCGACCCAACCAACTGCTCGCGTTCTCGCTGCCGCACGCGCCGCTCACCACCCCTGGCGCCATCGGAGCCCTCGCCGGGTCATTACTCACCCCCCTCGGGATGCGCAGCCTCGCGCCCGGCTCCCCCGGCTACCGCGGCCGGCACCGCGGGGGGCCACGCGAGCGCGACAGCGCCTACCATCAAGGCACCGTCTGGCCCTGGCTGATCGGGCCCTACACCGACGCCTGCCGACGCACCGATATCCCCACCGACGGCGCGGTCGCCGGCCTGACGGCGCACCTGGCCGAATGGGGGCTCGGTTCGGTCTCCGAGACCGCCGACGCCGACCCACCGCACACCGCCACCGGTTGCCCGTTCCAGGCCTGGTCGGTCGCCGAACTACTCCGCGTCTACCACTTCGACGGAGCCGATGACCGCGACATCTCGGCATCGTGGCCGTCCCATCGGCAGCACGAGCCGGGTGAGCGAACCAGGTCCAGGCATGAAGTGCTGCACTAATTGGGTGTCGGTCCGGCGGCGTCCCAGGCGCAACGTTCCGCCGATGACCCGGTGAACCCAGTCACTCGACCCCATGATCGCTGTTCCGAGATGGTGATCATGGACGACCGCCAGGCCTGATCTCGGTCAGGGCGCGCTGGTCCGACCTGCTGCGATCGCTACGAGCGCAGCGGCGGCGGCCAGGCTGCTTATGGCTGGTCCCTCCTGGCCGATCGGGTGGACCGCCGCGCTGCCGCCGCGGGCCGGGCCCGGGCAAGGACGTCAATGACAGCGTCGTCAAGCAGGCCATGCAGCACCGCGACGTCGATGTCGACCCGGCCGACAATGTGTAGCGCCATCAGCCCATGCGCGGTAGCCCATAGCTGCAGTACGTGCCGCCCTGGCTGCGAATCGCCGGCGGCGGTGAGGAGGTCGGTCAGGACGTCGCCGACGGCTTGGCCCTCATTCCATGTTTCGGTGGGCGGGACGCGCACCCCGCCCAGGCCGTACATAAGCTGATAGAGGTCGGGCTCTGCAAGAGCGAAGTCGAGGTAGGCGTGCGAGGCCCGCCGGACGGCGTCCACGTTGGTGCCCGACGTCGCCGCAGTCGGCTCCGCGCCACCCTGACCGGCGGCGGCCAGGGTGGCGCGGAGCCGGGCGAAACCATCACGGACCAGTGCGAGCAGGATGTCGTCGCGGCCGGTGAAGTATCGGTAAGCGAAGTTTGCGGAATACTCAATGCGATCCGCTAACCGTCGCATGGTCACCGCGTCCCAACCCTCGTTTCGAGCCAGGTCGCGGGCAGCTGACAGGATCGTCGCGCGGGCGGCGGCCCGCTCCCGTTCGCGGCGCTGCTGCGCGCGGGTCGGTCCGATCATCTCCTACTCCCCGATGATCACGGGGTGCCGGCGCCGGTGAGTTGCGCGAAGAACGCCTGTCGGTCGAGCTGGTCCCAATGCTCGACGGCCATGCCGTCCACGACTCGCCAGATGTCGATCGAGTGCATCACCACGGTCCGACCGGTCGGCGGGATACCCAAAAAGGCTCCCCGTCCTCGACAACGGCGTTGTGGTTGACGTAATTCTCGGCCACGAAGGTCTCGACAGCGTCCGGGTCGTGGCCGTTCATCAGTTCGGCGAACGCGTGTGCGACCGTCCTGGGACAACGGCCGATGGTGCCGTTGGTCATCTGCTACTCCTGGTGACGCTGAACAAACTGGTTACGATGTCACCATCGTGTGCTGCGTAACCGGTTCTGTCAAGGTTGCCACGCGACGCGCTACCGCGCAGGTTCACACGATCGGCCATTGGGTGCGAGGTACTTATCGGGCACAGCGCGCCCTCCTAGCCACAGACCCGGCTCAATTCGACCCGTGACCGCACGCGAAGGAGCTTTCATTCATGGCCACGACCGCAGGATACGGGCGGGCGACCAGCGGGCTGGCCGAGCGTGGTGACGTACTGAGCGCGGTGGAGCGGCTCCTCGATGACGCCTACCAGGGCCGGGGGGGAGCGCTTTTCGTGGTCGGGCCGGCCGGATTGGGCAAGACCACCGTGCTGGAGCATGCGATCACCCTGGCGAAACCACGTTTTGCCGTCGGTGTGGGGCGTGGAGACCAGGTGGAAGCGGTGTTGCCGTTCGGTCTGATCGGCCAGGCACTCGATCAGCAACTCGACGACAAGCTTCCGGCGGGCAGCATGGCACTCAACGCCGATGGTGGCGCGGCCGGCGACGTTTCCTCTCAGGCCCGAATCTACGGCATTCTTCGTGGGGTACGGGAGGCTGCAAAGCGCCCGCTGTTGCTGGCGATCGATGACCTGCACTGGTCGGATCCGGACTCACTGACCGCGATCCACCTGATCTGCCGTCGCCTGGGCACCCTGCCGGTGGCACTGATCGCGACTGCCCGGCCATGGCCGGCCGAAGCGGTCACATCGGCGTGGGATCTGGCCGCCCAGGGGTCGGCCCGAATCGAGCCGCTGGCTCCGCTGAGCACCATGGCCGCTCGGGAATTGCTCTGCGCTCGGGTCAGTGGGGAGGTCCAAGCCACTGTGCTGGACCAGGCGATCGATCTGTGTGGGGGCAATCCATTGCTGGTGGAACAGGTCGCTCTCGAACTGCGCCGGGGCGGAAAGCTGACAGAAGGGCAGCGCTGGTTCTCCCGGTTCGTCGGAGTTGGTCCGACCGGCCAGCGCTACCTGCGGGCGGCAAGTGTGCTGGGCACCCGATTCCGTGCTGAGGTCGCGATGGAGGTAGCTGGGCTTTCCGCCACCGAAGCCGACACCGAGCTCGATGGCCTCTTCCGCGGTGGCCTGCTCTACGAGGCTGACGACGGGTGGGCGCGATTCACCCACGCGCTGATCCGGCAAGGGGTGTACGAGGACATCGCACCACCGGTGCGCCGGGACCTGCACGCGGCCTGTTTCCGGGTCCTCGTTGCTTCCGGCGCTTACCCAGCCGAGGCCGCCGAGCACGCGGTGGCCGCGAACCTGACCGGCGACCCGGACGCGGTGGCCACGGTGTCGCGGGCGGGGCGGGCAGCACTGCGGGTGGGTGCGGTTCGCGCAGCTCGCCAGCACTTGGCGGCGGCAATGCGGCTCGCCGGTGAGGGCGCGCCGGCGGGACTGCTCTTCGATTTCTGCGCTGCTCTCGTCGCATGCGGCGCCCATGACGACGCGACAGCCGTCTACGAGCGGCTGTTGGGCAGCCCCGAGCTGTCCACCGCCGACCGCATCGCCGCCCTGCGGGAGCTGGGGCAGGCGAGCTTCGTGCTCGGTGATGTGGAACGCGCCGCGGGTTGCTACGAATCCGCGGTGCGGCTGGCCGAGCCGGAGCATCCCGCGCTCGCCATCGGGGCGCTACTCGACCAGTCGTTCCACCACCAGAGCCTGTTCGGTCCCCGGGCGGCACTACCGTGGGCGAATCGGGCCGCCGAATTGGCCACCATCAGCGGCGTCATGCAGGCCTCGGCGCGGGCGGCCTGGGGCGCGATCGCCTACCGGTGCGGAGATCCCGACGGCCTCACGGCAGCAGCCGACGCGGCCGCCGCACGCGTCGATCTGGTCCCCACCTCACGGTCCATGGACCGGCACCGGTACCGGGATCCCACGCTCAGCTACGCCATCCTCGCCGTGCACGCCGAACAGTTCGCCGACGCCGAACGGCTACTCACCGGGATCTTGAACTCAGCCGAACGCCGAACCGAACCGCTCGCATTACTCCAGGCTTCGATGGCGTGGATCGATGCCTTGTGCCGGCTGGGCCGGCTGGATGAAGCGCGCGCTGCGGCGGAGGGTCTCGTAGAGCTCGTCGAGTTGTTCCCGCATGCGTCGCCGCTGGGCATCAGCTACCAGGCGTTGGTTCTGCTCGAGCTCGGAGAGTTGGAGCGGGCCGAACGCTGCTGCGCGCAGCTACCCACCAAGCTCCATCAGGATCGGTACAGCCTGCATCGCAGTGATGGGTTGCAGCTCCATGTGCGGGGAGTCCTCGCCCACCGCCAGGGCCAAGCCGAGACCGCGTGCGCACTGTTCACCCAGCTCGAGGAGTGGGCCGATCGCACCGGCGAGGCCGATCCGTCATTCGTGCCCTGGGCGGCCGACGCCATCGCCGCCTACCTCGCCTGTGATCAGGTGACCGACGCACGGCACGTCATCGACTGGGTCGCGCAGCGCGCTGTGTCCCTTCCCACGGTGTGGCCAAAGATCGTGGTGGCCACCGGGCAGGCCGCTCTCGCCGAACGAGCCGGGGACCGCGCGCTGGCGCAGAGCTATTTCATCCAGGCGCTCGCGCTGCACCACGAATTGCCCATGCCGCAGGCTCATGCCACCACGCTGACCGACTACGGCGCCTTCCTGACCCGTGGCGGCGAGCGGGCGCAGGCCCGGGCGCTGCTCGGGGAGGCGCTGCACATCGCCCAGTCTCGCGGAGCTCGCTGGCATGCCAACCGGGCGCGCACCGAGTGGCGGCGGGCCGGCGGGCGGACCCGTACCCGCAAGATCTGCGCAACCTAGGGTGTCATTGCCCTCTCTTGACATCAGTCGATGCGCTCTGCCACGATCACGTGCTCCTGCGCAATTCTTGATATCGAAGTCCGCCATAACCAACAACACGGCTCCTCAGAGCCCGCGGAGGTCGACTATGGTCGTTATCGACGATCGGCGAGGTCACGCTGTCAACGGTGCTAACGGGCAGCCCCAGATGTCGAGCGCCCGGATGTCTAGCCCCAGGCCGTGGGTGGCACCAACCTGGGAGCGGCGAGACACTCCTATGGAAGTCACCATGTACGCAGGTCAGCGCTAGCAACCTCCCAGATGCGCCTACGCATCCTCGGTTCTGCTGCCGGCGGTGGTGTACCCCAATGGAACTGTGGATGCTCGGTATGTACCGGCGTGAGGTCGGGTTCGCGCCCGGTGACGAGACGATTCTCCTCGGCCATCGCGGTCGGCGACGGTGCCGGCGAATGGTTTCTCGGCAACGCCGGACCAGATCTCGATGCCGCATTGTACGAGTGCCCTCCGCTGTGGCCCGGGACCGACGACTCAACGGCACCGATTCACGGCGTATTCCTCACCGATGCCGAACTCGACCACACACTAGGGTTGTTGTCGCTTCGCCAGGCCAGCGAACTGGATGTGTACGGCACCGCCGCTGTGCGCATTCTGCTTTCCCAGTGCGGGCTGCTGCCGACATTGGCGAGCTATACGGTGGTGCGCTGGCACGAGGTCCGGCCGGGAGAACAATTCGCACTGCGTTATCGCCACGGCGCGGCCTCCCCGCTGCGGTGTGAGCCTTTCGACGCCAGCATCGATCGGCTGCCCCGGTACGCCCGCACCCGTTACTCGAGCAGCGGCGCCGTGCTGGCAGATTCGGGGCTGGCAGATTCGGGAAGCCCAGGCGTAGTCATCGGTTACCGGATCACCGACGAGCGCACAGGTCGTTGCGCGGTGTTCCTGCCATCGGTGGCAGCGCTCGACACGCACCTTCTCGAGCAACTCCGCGGCGCGCATCTCGTCCTGGTGGACGGCACATTCTGGACCGACGACGAGCTGCCGCAGAACCGGCGCGGCACCGCCACCGCCCGATCGATGGGGCACCTGCCGGTCAGCGGTGCGGACGGGAGCCTGCAGCTGCTTCGCCAGCTGACCGGCACCCGCGTCGTGTACACCCACCTCAACAACACCAACCCGATGCTCTGTGACGACGCGCCGGAACGGGCGTGCCTCGCCGAGGCCGGCGTAACCGTGGCGCACGACGGTGCCGAATATGAGCTGTAGAACAGGGGGCTTCAGATGAACGAATCTCGGTCGGCATTGGATTGTGAAGAATTCGAGAAAGTGCTGCGCGGTGCCGAGAGCAGCTATTGGGACAAGCATCCTTTTCATCAGCGGATGGACGCCGGCGAACTCGATCCCGGTGACCTGCGGGCCTGGGTGGCCAACCGGTGGTATTACCAGCGGAGCTTGCCACAGAAGGACGCCGCCATCGTCGCGAACTGCCCATTGCCGGAGATCCGCCGGCGGTGGCTGCCGCGAATCTCCTACCACGACGGCACCTCGGGTAGTGACGGCGGCTGCGCGCGCTGGTTGTTGTTGGCCGAGGCGGTCGGACTGAGCCGGGAGGAGATCACTGATGAACGGCACATTCTGCCGGGAGTCCGATTCGCAGTCGATTCCTACCTCACTTTTGCTCGCACGCGGCCGTGGACCGAAGGTGTCGCGTCCTCGCTGACCGAGCTGTTCGCCCCAGAGGCGATGACCACCCGGACGGCCGCGTTTCGCCGATACTATCGGTGGATCAATCATGACGCATTGGCGTACTTCGAAGCTCGGATACCACAAGCGCGGGAGGAATGCGCCGACGCGTTGGATATTGTGCTGACGCACTGCACGTCGAGGGAAACCCAGGACGCGGCCGCGCGGGCGCTGGAGTTCAAGACCGACGTGCTGTGGAGCATGCTGGACACAATTGAGCACTCCCGTCCGGCGCTGTGACACTCGCCGACGATGGGACACTCGCCGACGATGGGATGGCTGCAGCGTTGTCACTCACCGACCGGCCACAGCTGTGCCGCGGGGTGCGCGCTGCCATCGACCCGCTCAGCGACGAGGCGATCCTGCTGTTCCCCGAGGGAGTGCTCTTCCTCAATGAGACGGCGGCTGCTGTCATCCAGTGGTGCGACGGCAGCCGTACCGTCGCCGAGGTGGTCCAGGCAGTCGGCGAGGTGTACGACGAGGTGGCTGTGGAGGACGTGATGTCGCTGCTGCGGGACCTGATCAGCCAGCATCTGCTGGTCACGCATCGTGGATAGGCCGCTGGGCCTGCTCGCCGAGCTGACCTATCGGTGCCCGCTGCACTGCCCGTACTGTTCCAATCCCGTCGCCGCCCCGGATGCCGCGGAGTTGACGCTGCCCGAATGGTTTCGGGTACTGGCGGAGGCTCGTGGCCTGGGTGTGCTGCAACTTCACCTCACCGGAGGTGAGCCGCTCGCCCGGTCCGATCTGGTGGCGCTGGTTGCCCGGGCCAGCGAGCTGGGTTTTTACGTCAGTCTGGTTACCAGCGGGGTCGGCCTCGACGAGCAGCGGGCCAGCGAGCTAGCCCAAGCCGGGCTCGACCACGTCCAGCTCAGCATGCAGGACACCGACCGCGCCGCAGCTGAGCAGGTCGCGGGTGCTCGCGTCGTCGACCGCAAGGTAGCTGCTGCCCGATTGATCACTGCGCTGGACCTTCCGCTGACGATCAACGTCGTGCTGCATCGCGGCAACATCGGCCGGATCAGGGCGATCGCTGATCTCGCGGCCGCGCTGGGCGCAGACCGGCTCGAGCTCGCCCACACGCAGTACTACGGCTGGGCACTGCTCAACCGGTCAGGGCTGCTGCCCACGCGTGATCAGATCGGTGCGGCCGAGCAGGCCGTAGCCCAGGCGCGAGCGGCTCATCGCGATTCCCTGGAGATCCTTTACGTCGTCGCGGACTACTACGAGCCCTACCCGAAGCCGTGCATGCATGGTTGGGGACGGCGACATATCGTCATCGCACCGGACGGCCGGGCGCTGCCCTGCCCGGCGGCCGCGCAGATTGCCGGGCTCGGCATTGACAACGTGCGGGAGCGTTCCCTGGGCGACATCTGGCAGCACTCCTCCGCATTCACCCGATTTCGGGGAGATGATTGGATGCTGGAGCCGTGCCGTAGCTGTCCGCGCAAGGAGGTCGACCTCGGCGGCTGCCGCTGCCAGGCTTTCCAGTTCACCGGGGACGCTGCACGGGCGGATCCGGTGTGCCAGCTCTCCCCCGACCGTCATCTGATCGACACCGCGCTCCAGAGCGCTGGGACGGCACACCAGCCGCTGCACCCCCGGTCGAACCCGGGTTCGCTGACGATCACTTGAGGATGTTGACCGCGCGGGCTATCACCAGCACGTCCACCTTGCCGCGCGGGCGGCGGCGTCACCAGCGTGGCCGGCGATGACTGGTCGGTGCGAACTCGCTAAACCGGCGGGCAGCGCCGGCTGTGAGGATTGTGACGGTGGACGCGGCGCGTCCACCAATCGTCGCAAGCATCAGTGTGGCGGCAGCCTGGCCGAGCATGCCAGGCGCCAGCGTCGGCGCCGGACCCACTGTCCTCGTGATCGCGTACCACCAGCGCAACCACGGGGACAGTGCGGTCCAGGTGTCGGCGAAGCGCTGGTCGAGCGGACCGGAGTCGTAATTGACCAGCGCGTGCTCCAGCACGCCGAACATCGAGGCGCCCAGCACGAGCAACGCCAGCGCGCGTACCATTCGGGTGCGGCCAGACCCACTTGCGTGCAGTGCCAGCGCGCCGGCGAGTACCACGAGCGCGACCCACGGCACGAGTTGCAGGACGCCGTTCCAGTGCTGCAGCGTCGCCAGTTCGAACGCGGTGCCCACGATGCCGAGCGCGGTGAGCCCGATCAGGGCTCCACGCAACAGCTGCAGCGGGTCTGCCCGCCGCGCGTGGCGCACCTGCGTCACGGCAGGAGCGTGGACAAGATCTGGTTGAGGGTCCCCGCAGCCGGGTTGTACTTGAGAAGGTTCTCCCGCAACTTGGTCAAGCCAAGATCGTCTGCGGCGTACGGCCGGTACTCGACGACCTCAGCGGCCCATCGCTTGGGGCTGGCCACGCCGGCAGCCTTGAGCGCGGCCGCGATGGCGTCCTCGCTCGCCGTGTTGGCCGACACCTTCGTCAGGTTCCCAAGCAGGTTGCCAGCTAACGGGATGCCAGCCAACGGGTTGCCAGCAACCGGGTTGCCAGCAACCGGGTTGCCAGCTACGGGGTCACCAGCCGCCGGGTCACCAGCCGCCGGGTCACCGGGAGCCGGGTCACCGGGAGCTGTCAGGTAACTCATCTCGGCTGCTGGCACTGCCACGGGCGATCCGGCGGTGGGCGAGCCGCCGAAAGCGGCCAGCGATGCGCCAACGGCGACGATCGCCGCGAGGACAGGTCTGTGAGAGTTGGGCATTGGTCCTTCTCTTCTGCCGAGGGAGGGTTGGTAGTCGCACGGCGCCGCGCGAGCGCGACCTTATGGGACACAGATCGAGATCTCGGCAAGATCTGAGAGCACGGATTGGCCCACCGCGCCCATCGGCGCGTTACGGGCGCCGAGAGACGCCGGGATTGCTCCAGACGCCGCATCCACTGGTCCATTCGGCCGCAACCCTCCTCACCCGATCCCTCACCCAACCGCCCAACGGTCCGATATGGACCCATATCGAGGATTTGCCCCACCGCTCACAGCGCGAGCTGAGGTAGTCGAGCCCGGCTGCGGTAGTGAACACAGTGGCGCCGTGCCGGGCGTTGGCGCGTCACGGGCGGGAGTAAAAGGCGTACCAGTCGCGGCTGGACGGGCTGAGGTAGTGCTCGGCGGAGACGCGTTCGCCAGGAAAGAGCCGGAAACCCTGCAGCCGGCCATCGGTAGTGGGATGGAAATAGGCGCCGCTGACCCAATTGGGGTTGATATCCAACTCCATACCCCGCACGACACCGCTGGCCTGCATGATCAGGCCCAGGTCGCACACCGAGAGGGCGGGCCCGCCGACATAGACCTCGCCACCCCCAGTGGTGACCCCGAAACCTGAGCGGTGGATGAAGGCGGCCTGCCCGACAGTGCTACCCCACTGGGCGGTGCCGCCGCTCTGGCAGGTCGGGTTGACCTGCCCGTCGTCGACCAGCGGGACGAGGTTCTGCCGGACGCTGGCCACCTGCGGGTCCATCCGGACTTCCCGATTCCACGCGCCGACGGTGGCCGTGCCATCGGTGCGCAGGACGAGGCTGGCGGCACCGTCCACCAGCGGCCGCGCGGTGCGGCCCTGACTGTAATAACCGCCGTGACTGGCACCGTTGAGGCGGAAACCACCGTTGAAGACGGCGACCACGGTGCGTTGCTCAGCTGAGGTCAGTGACGTCTCGGCCAGCCCGGTCCCGCCGGGGTCTTGAAAGCCCGGGTGCAACTGTCCCCGGACCAGACTGGGATCAAGCCACATGACACCGACCAGGAAGGACGTGTGCTCGCGGTCCGGACGCACGTGGGCTACCCGGACGGCCGGTTGGCCGTGCACCGCCACCACGGTCTCCCATTCGCCTTCGCCGGGTAGCGGCGCGATGCCGGGCGGCGGGCGCAGAGCGTGCAGACCGGGTATCCGAGGCGGGCCGGCCGTCACCAGGGGGTCAGCTGGCGTCGCCGGCACCAGCCCGACCCTTGGGATACCTCCCACTGGTACGCCGCCGGTGGGAGGTGGGTTGTGCTCGTACTGTTGTCTCTCCAACCAGGTGATCAGCCCGTCGAAGCCATGGTCACGACCCCACTCGGCCAATCGGGCCGCCACACTGTCAGTACCTGGCGCGCGCAGGGCACCCACCACCGAGACGCCTACGACTGATCCGGACAACAACACCACCACGACAAGCAAGGCCAGCAGCAACCGCCGCCCCCACCGGCTGGGTGGCCCGTCCCGGACCGCAGTGTTGCGCGTGGACGTCTGGACCTCAGCCTCCCGGTCAGGCAGCGCGACGAGCGGAACGGCGCCGGGTAGGCCGCCGCGGTGCGCGCCGAGACGAGAAGGCCGCCCCGCCGCGGGAGGGTACGGCAGCGGCGCTACGGGACGGTGCGCCGCTACGGCGCCGCGGCGCCGGTGGGGCGGCCTCGGTCGGGGCCACCAGCGGAGCCGGAGGCCCGGTGAGCGCGGCGATCTGCTCGGCACCCGGCCGTACGCGTGCCATCACCGGCCTGATGCCCGCCTGCCGAGTCAGCGTCCGCACCTGCCCGACCTGCTCGGGGGTACACAGGGTGATCACCGATCCCTCGGCACCAGCTCGGGCCGTTCGGCCGGAACGGTGCAGGTACGCCTTGCACTCAGCGGGCGGATCCACGTGCACGACCAAGCCGATCTCATCGACGTGGATGCCGCGCGCGGCGATGTCGGTGGCCACCAACACTCGCGCCCTGCCCTCGCTGAACGCAGCAAGATTCCGGGCCCGGACGTTCTGGGAGAGGTCTCCGTGCAGTTCCATGGCGGGCAGCCCGGCGATGGTCAACTGCTTCGCGAGCTTCCGGGCCCCATGTTTGGTGCGGGTGAACAGCAAGCTGCGGCGCTGGCCGGAGGCGAGTTCCCGGATCACCGAAGGCTTGTCGGCGTGATCCACGGTGAATACGTGGTGCGCCATCTCGGATGTCTGCACCACCGGCGGGTCGACCGAGTGCACCGCCGGATCGGTCAGGTAATGGCGCACCAGCACATCTACGGCGCCATCCAGGGTGGCAGAGAACAGCAGCCGCTGGGTGCCGGCCGGGGTGAGGTCCAGCAACCTGCGCACCGCTGGCAGAAAACCCAGGTCGGCCATGTGGTCGGCCTCATCCAGCACCGTGACCTCGACGTCGTCCAGGCGCACGTGGCCCTGCCCGAGCAGGTCCTCCAGGCGGCCGGGGCAGGCGATGAGGATGTCGATCCCGCCACGCAGTGCGGATACCTGCCGACCCTGGCCGACCCCGCCGTAGACGGTGGTGACCCGCTGCCCCAGCCCGGCGGCCAGCGGGGCGAAGGTGTCGGCAACCTGGTTGGCGAGTTCCCTGGTGGGCACGAGCACCAGTGCGCGCGGGCGGCCGGCGGTGCGACGCAGCCCGGATCGGGCCAGCGCGGTGATCGTCGGGATCGCGAAGGCGAGGGTCTTTCCACTCCCGGTCCGGCCACGGCCGAGCACATCACGGCCGGCAAGTGCGTCCGGCAACGTCGCTTCTTGAATCGGAAATGCTGAGGTGAGGCCCTGACGGGCAAGTACGGTAAGCAGTTCCGCTGGCACGCCAAGTTCATGAAAACTGCATGGTTGCCCGGTGGACGGCTGACCTGTGCATGGCTGTCCTGGGGCTGGGTGGTTCGAAGGCACGCGGGTACTGATCCTCTCCTGGAGATGGTGGCCGCTGATGCGTGGCCACCCCGCAATCCACGGAGAAGCTCCTGCGCCGTGCTGGCGCCCCACAGCTGACCTCGGCTGGCACCGGCGCCGGTACCAGCATCGCTACTCCATTATGCCCGATTCATCCGAGCACCGAGCGTCAGGGGTCGGATACCGTACCGGACCGCCTGCAACACCGCGCGAGATACCGCCGGAATTGGGGTTTGCCCGCACTGAGAGAGGGGTATCTCCTCGCCTGACAGCAGCCCGGATCGACCCGCAAGGATGGTTGGAGATGACGGACACCCGACGACTTCCGAAGCCGGTCGCTCATGAGTGGGACTGGCAGCTCAAGGGCTCCTGCCAGGGGCTGAACAGTGCCGTCTTCTTCCACCCGGACGGGGAACGAGGTTCCGCACGATCTCGGCGCGCCGACCGGGCCAAGGCAATCTGCCAGTGCTGCCCGGTTCTGGAGCAATGCCGTCGCTACGCGTTGGCCGCGCGAGAGCCTTACGGCGTCTGGGGAGGCTTGACCGAGGAAGAGCGCCGGGGACTGCGGACCGGGCGCCAACTGCTCGTGGGCTGAGGTGCCCAACCAGGTCCCGCAGAGCTGGTAAGAGCCACCACTGAGACCATGGGCCCCGAAGGGGAGGGCGCATGGAGCACGTGATCATCCTTGGTGCCGGGCTGGGCGGCTTGCGCACCGCGGAGTTCTTGCGTGCGGAGGAATTTCCCGGCCGGATCACCCTCGTCGGGGACGAGCCACACGAACCCTACGACCGACCCCCGCTGTCCAAGCAGATTCTCGCGGGGCACTGGCCCGAGGAACGCGCCGTGCTGCACCGCGGTGAGCTGGCCGAGCTGGACCTGTCTCTGCACTTGGGCAGGACCGCGGTCGAGGTCGACGGTGCCGCTGTAGAGCTCGATGACGGCACCCGGCTCGACTACGACGCCTTGGTGGTGGCGACCGGGGTCCGGCCCCGGAGACTGCCCGGCCAGCCCGATCACCCAGACATCCATCTACTGCGCACGCTGGAGGACTGCCGGGGATTACGGGACTCGATGTCCCGGGCCCGATCGTTGCTGGTGGTCGGAGCGGGATTCATCGGTGCCGAGGTCGCCGCGACCGCCCGCACGGCTGGGCTCGAGGTGACCATGCTGGAGGCTCTGCCGACGCCGTTCGCACGCGTTCTCGGCGAGCAGATGGGTGGGCTGTGCGCCCGGCTGCAGACCGTCAACGGCGTCACGGTGCGCTGCGGAGTGCCACTGACAGCCTTGGTGGGCAACACCGACGGAATCACCGCCCGGCTGGCCGATGGGAGCGTCGTGCAGGCGGACTGCGCGGTGGTCGGGGTGGGCACTGTGCTCGACACGGGGTGGCTTTCCGGGCTTGAGGTGCCGACTGCCGGTGGGCTGCTCTGCGACACCACCGGACTGGTGGAGGGGACCAGCAACGTCTACGCGGTCGGCGATATCGCTGCCTGGCGGCACCCGACTGCGGGGGATCGACCTCGCATCGAGCACTGGACCTCAGCCGGCGAACAGGCCGCCGTCGTCGCGCAGCGCCTCGCCGGCCGGCAGATCACCCGCCAGGCCGATGTCGTGCCCTACTTCTGGTCCGACCAGTACGGGCTGACGCTGCAGCTGGTCGGGCGCAGCGATCTGGCGACGTCCGTCGAGGTGCTGCACGACCCCGGCATGATCAAGGGAACCGTGGCCGGCTATTTCGCGGAGGGCGCTCTCGTCGCAGTGCTGGCCTTTCATGCACCCCGGCTGCTCAACCGCTACCGGCGGCTGGTCGCGTCTGGCGCCAGCGAGCACGAGGTGCGCTCCACCGCAGCCGAACTCGCCTCCCGGTAGCGCCCTGGAGCCATTGACAGGCAACCTACAGGCAAGCACCTGGACGTGCTGGAAGCGGCCAACCTGATCACCACGGTCCGGCCGGGCAGGGAAAAACTGCACTACCGATACGACCAGGAGCGGGTGCGCGCGCTCGCCGACCTGAAGCAGGCACTGGAGGGTAAGCCGATGGATAAGCCCGAATTCGTCTATGTGACCTATATCAAGACCACACCGGAGAAACTGTGGCAGGCGCTGACCGATTCCACCTTCACCCGGCGCTATTGGGGAGTCGAGCTTGAGTCGGACTGGAAAGTGGGCTCGCCGGTGCTGACGCAAGCGGCTCCCGGTGGACAGCTCCGCGACCTGGACCAGGTGGTTCTCGAGTCTGAACCGCCCCGGCGACTGTCCTACAGCTGGCACAACTACCAACCTGAGCACGCTGAGATGTTCGGCTGGTCCGACGAGGTATTCGCCGAGCTGATCAAGGAAAAGCGGTCGAAGGTGACGTTCGAGATCGAGCCAGTTGGATCCATGGTCAAGCTGACCCTCATCCAGGATGACTTCGAACCCGACAGCGAGATGCTCAAGGGCGTCAGCGGAGGATGGCCGGCGATCTTGTGCTGCCTCAAGACGCTCCTCGAGACCGGCGAAACCCTGGACTTCGAGGACGAGCCGGGTCATGATCGCTGAATGTGAGCCGTGACAGTGCAGATTTGCACGGTCACGGCTCACATTCGACGATCAAGAAACAGGCGATCCAGCTCTGGCCACCCCCGCTACCCGGCCTGGCTGATCAACGAGGATTCGTCTACTACCAGGCCGCCATCGGCTGCTACCAAGACCCGCTTCTGCCCACAGGGACTCCGGCTGGCACTCCCGACCTAGCCCCCCGATCGCTACCAGCCGGCGCTGTCCGCCCGTACTGGCACACCAGTACGGGTGACGAGTGGGCCCGATTGGTGCCGAATCTCCCGTACGACCCGCTGTGCCGCTAAGGGTATCTCGCCACGGCCCACCGGTCGCCGACCCGACGAACTCCACCCAATCAGGTCACGATTTGGACACGGTGGGTCTCGCGGTAATCCGATTCGCCGGGGATCTCGTATCGGTACTACCCGATCAGGTAGTTGACACCCCACGGACGTGGACTGATCCGCGGACAACGGGCCTCGACTGCTTCATCGATACAGCAGGGGCGCATGGGAAGGCCTCCCGGGGAAGGCAGGCGCCCGGGAAAAGGGAGGAAAAGGACATGAGAATCACGGAAATCTTCAAACTCGGCCATGGTGACCACGACGGCCACGACCACAACGAGCACCACGATAAGGGCCACGGCTGGGGTTGGGGCTGGGGTGGCTGGGGCTGGGGCCACGGCTGGAGTTGGGGCGGCTGGGGCTCGCGTTGGGGCGGCTGGGGGAAGTAAGGAGTCTCCCGCCGAATTGTGGGCGGTGACTTTCACTCCGTTGACCGGGTTGCAGGTCACCGCCCAACTCCAAGGCCCCGCCACTGATTGGAGTGGTGATATGAAGATTGTGTGCATCGGCGGCGGACCGGCCGGATTGTATTTCGCCATTTCGGCAAAACTGCGCGACGCCGGCCACGACATCACCGTGTTCGAACGCGACCCGGCTGGCGCCACGTACGGCTGGGGCGTCGTATATTGGGACGACCTGCGCGACATCTTGTACCGCAACGACCCTGACAGCGCGCGGGCCATACGCGGTGAATCTGTGCTGTGGCAGGAGCAGCGGGTGATCCTGCGCCACGAGCAGCCGGTCTATCTGCCCGGATACGGCTTCAGCATGAGCCGCGCGACCTTGCTCGACATCCTCGCCGAGCGGGCCACCGAACTCGGGGTCGATGTCCAGTACCGCCGCGGGGTGGATGACGCCGCTGCGCTCGCCGACGCCGACCTCGTGGTCGTCTGCGACGGTGCGAACAGCCGGATGCGGCAACTCCACGGAGACCACTTCGGCACCCGCGTCGACGTCGGCTCGAACCCCTACATCTGGCTTGGCACCGACAAGGTCTTCGACAGCTTCATCTTCGCCTTCGAGCACACCTCAGCCGGGTGGATCTGGTTCCACGCCTACCCCTCGGCCGCCGACACCAGCACCTGCATCGTGGAATGCGCCCAGCCCTCTTGGCAGGCACTCGGCTTCGACTCACTCAGCAGCGAGGACAGCGTCCGGCTACTGGAGAAAATCTTCGAACACGCCCTCGACGGTCATGCCCTGATCAGTCAATCCCGCGGTGAACAGGCACGATGGCTGCGCTTTGCCCAGGTGACCAACAAGACCTGGTACCGCGACAACCTTGTACTCATCGGCGACGCCGCCCACACCACCCACTTCACCCTCGGGTCCGGCACCCGGCTGGCGATGATCGACGCGGTCATGCTCGCCCAGAGCCTGTACGAGCACGACGAGCTATCCGCCGCGCTGCGGAGCTACGACCGGCGGGGCCGCGCGGCCCTGCGACCAATCCAAGCCGGCGCACGCACCAGCATGGCCTGGTTCGAACGCGCCGACCGCTACCTCAACCGGGAAGACCCCACAACTTTCGCCTACTCCATGTCAGGACGACACGGAGCCCAACCACCCTGGCGCTACCAAATGCACCTTGCCACCCAGATCCCAGCCTTGCGGACTGCGCTACGCGGATTCCACACCGCCCGCCGCCACTACCTCGCGCGACGACGAGGAGGCCCGGCCGACGACCCGTTCCCGTGCGGCGCGCAGCACGAAGTGCCCGGCCACCGCGATCAGGACGCCTGCGGTGGCGACCAGCCAGACGGGCGCACCGGCATTGAGCACGAGGATCACGATGAACGCGTCGAACAGGGCAACCAGGGTGAAGCCCAGATGCGCGATGTAGCGTGCCGACGGTCCCGCGGAACCGCTCGACCGGATCCGGCGGGCCTGGTCGGCGCGCCCCACCATGACCAGGCCGAGCAGGGCGAAGGCGGCGAAGAGCACCCGGGAGGTCATGTCGATCACTGACCAGTCGGCGGCGATCGCCAGCACCAGGAACACCTCCATCCCGACCAGCGACCACAGGTAGGTCCCGAACAACGCGCCGCGCCGGATGGCCACACATCCAGCAAGCAGCGCGACGCCAGCCGTCACGGCGTGGATGGCGATGACGATGGTGTGCCACATGGCGCGAGCCTCCGAACGGACGACATTCCACTGTGTGAGGTCATCCTGAGAATTGACCTAACACAGTGGAATGTCAAGCTCGGTCGCCGAACGTTTCGGGCAGGTGGTCGAACCAGTCGAGCACCGCGCTCTCGTAGCGCAGGCCGAACTCAAGGGTGGCCAGCCGGAACCGGTCCGCCCCGTCGATCACACCGCCCAGTTCCTCGCGGACCCGCCGGTAGCCGGCCAGCCGCTCGGCGTGCACCGCGCGATGCGCAGCGACCATCTTCGCCAGCCGCCCGGGCGCGAGGTGCCCGGCGAACATGATGGTCACCAGCAGGGGGAAGCGGATCTGCTCCAGGGCCGGCTCGCGGTCGATCCACTCCCGGAACGCCGTCCGGCCCGCCTCGGTGATCAGGTAGGGCTTGCGGTCGCGGGGCCCGGGCTGGCCGACCTCGACCAATTCGGCGTTCGCCATGGCGGTCAGCTCGCGATAGACCTGGCTCTGGGTCAGGGTCCAGAAATCACCGATCCGCTGCTGCGCCACCGCGACCAGGTCCCAGCCGGTCATCGGCCCCTCGTGCAGCAATCCCAGCAGAGACGCCGCGGTGGCGTTGAGCGGGCGCGCCGGCATCTACTCCCCCTGCCGCGATGGACTCTCCGACACCCCATTGTGGCAGGTTCCATCTCAGGCTTCGTATACCCCGGACGGCGATCAGCCATCTCCCCGGGCCCGGTTGACGAGCGCGACGAACTGGCGGTGCGGGTCCTTCAGGAATCCGTGGATGGTGGTCACCACCGGGCAGGGCCAGGCGCACCCACAGGTACGGCATTCGCTACTGCTCGTGCGCTCGTGCTCGATCAGCAACCCGCGGATCATGAGCACCAGGTCGCCGAGCACGCCTCGGGCGTCATCCTTGTCCTGCTCGGACCATTCGTCGCTCTGCGTCGCCAGCGAATCCGCCCCGTCCAGGTGGATGAGAAGGTCCTCGTCCACCAGGCCCAGGGCGTCGGCCAGCAGGGGGGACACGGTGCTCATCGGTTACCTCCCGGGGTGTGCGCGAGGTCCACCGCCCCGCTGATGATCCAGCGAACCGGTTTACAGAGTGTGAAGCAAGATGTTCACCACTGGTAAATCCGGGCTCAGCGCGGAAATCCGGCGATGATGTGCTCTATGATCTCCGGTCGGGAGGGGTGATCATGCCACATCGCGACTCGACGGTCCGTAGCCGGGAACTGGGCGACGGCCTGCGCCAGGCCATGGAAGGGGCCGGGCTGACCGGCAAGCAGGTCGCCAAGATGCTCAGCTGGTCACCGAGTTTCGTGTCGATGCTGCTGACGGGCAAGCGCAATGCCCGCGAGGTGGATATCGCCGCGTTCCTCGGGGTGTGCCGGGTGGCGGGTGAGGAGCGGGAGCGGCTGCTGGGGCTGTGTCGGGAGCAGGACACCCCGGGCTGGTTCCAGGCGCACGGTTCTGGGCTGCCCACGCAGCTCGTCACACTGATCGACCATGAGAACAAGGCGGTCACGATCAGCGCCTTCGAGGCGGCTGGCGTGCCCGGGCTGCTGCAGACCGGCGAGTACGCCCGGGCGGTGATCAGCCGCATTGTCAACGTGCCTCCCGGCGAGGTGGACGACCGGGTGGCCGCCCGGCTGGCCCGCCAGAGCCTGTTCAGCCGGGACCGCCCGGCCGCCTTCGCCTTCTACATGCACGAGTCTGTGCTGCGGCTGCCGGTGGGCGGGCCCGCGGTGATGGCCGCGCAGCTAGATCACCTGCACCGGATGTCGGCGCGCCCCTACCTGACCCTGCGGGTGGTGCCCAGCGCGCTCGGCGCGCACCCGGCGATGACCGGGGCGTTCCGGCTGATGGAGTTCACCGACATCAAACCGGTGGTCTATCTGGAAACTGAGACGTCCAGTGTGTTCCTGGAGAAGACGGAGGAAATCCGGGCCTACCGCAACATTCTGGCCGCGCTGGCGGAGAGTGCACTGAGCGAGGGACAATCACGGGAGCTGATTGCCGCTCTGGCAACCGAGCTCTACGCGGACGGAGAGGATCATGATGACCGCGCGTGAGCCGGACGGCATCGTCTGGCACACCAGCAGCTACAGCTACGGCAACGGTGACTGCGTCCAGGTCGCCCCCGCCCCGGACCGGGTCCTGGTGCGCGACTCCAAGAACCCCGAGGGCCCTGCCTTGGCCGTCCCCGGTGACGCCTGGCGAGCCTTCCTCACCACTGTCGCGTCCTGAACTCTTGTCGAGGTGGGTAAGACAAGCCGTGTGACGTGCCGGCTAGTCGGGCCGCCGCGCTGTCGCAGCGAGACAGGCGGTGAGCCGGTGCCTCACGGAGGGTGATCCCGTCATGGGCGGAAAGTGGCCGCGTTGGCGCGGGCGAACTCGGCCACCGTCCGTGGCTCGCGGCCGGTGAGCACCCGCACCACGTCGGTGGTCGTCGTCGCGGCCCCGCGGCGCGGCTGGCCCCAGAGGATCACCACCTGATCGGCCAGCCACTCCGGCATCCCCCTGAAGACCATCGCCTCACGGGCCGCCGGGTCCGGACTGTCGGCGTAGGCCACCGGCCGGCCAATCGCGGCGGACAGCTGCTGCGCGACCTCGTGGTAGGTCACCGCTTCCGGCCCGGTAAGCGGGTAGGTCCGCCCCTCGTGGCCGTCCTCGGCGAGCACCACCGCGGCGACCGCCGCGACGTCGCGCGGGTCGACCAACGCCATCTTGGCGTCGCCGGCCGGACCTTTCGGCGATGCGCACCTT
>JBOHFK010000032.1:0-45782 GCA_050699635.1 Pseudonocardiaceae bacterium
CGCCCGAGGTGACGGTGACCGGGCTGCCGAGTGGCGTGGAGCCGTCACTGAACTGTACGGTGCCGGCGGCGCCCGGCGGGGTCAGTGTGGCGGTAAGGGTCTCCACCGTGCCCGTCACGCTGGGCGATGTGGGGTGATCCCCAGCGCCGTGCTGGTGGGAACGGTCCAGGTGAACGTGACCTGCCCGTTACCACCGTTGATGCTGCCGTCGTTGGTGCCTGGTGTCAGGACCGGGGTGGTGACGGCAGCGGAGGCGAAGGCGCTACCTCCGGCTCCGCCGCCACCGGCTCCGCCGCCACCGCCGAAGACGCCGCCACCGCCGGACCCGCCACCGCCGCCGAAGTAACCACCGCCTGCGCCGCCACCCGCGCCGCCACCTGAGGTTGTGCCGTTCTGGCCACCCGAGCAGGGCGGCGTCTGAGTACCGGTGCAGGGAAGGTTCCCGTGCCCCCCGACGCCACCCGCGCCGGAGCTGCCGTTGGCGCCATCACCGCCATACCGCGGATCGGTGGGAACCGCTCCGGGATCGTGCAGCCCGGGTGCGAGCCCGCCGGTGCCACCTGCAGCCTGGGTCCCGCCGGTACCTGAGAAGCCGTGGTTGCCGCCGTCGACGGCAGCGCCTCCATCGGCACCGGTGGTGCCGCCGCCATCGCCGCCGGCGCCGCCGAGCGCGCCGCCCTGACCGCCCGAGCCACCGCCGCCGCCCCCACCGCCGCCGGCCAGCACACGATCCGACAGCGCGCAGGTCAGTGCCGCGCAGCCGCTAGCGGACAGGCGTACGTCGGAGGAACCGCCAGCGCCGGAGCCGTTGCCGCCGTTGAAGGCCGTGCCCCCGTTGGCGCCGCTGGCGTCACCCGGGCCGCTGGATACGCCACCGTTGGAGCCCCCGAAGCCACCCAGCGCACCCTGCCCGCCGGAAATGCCGTTGCTCATGCCCCCAGACCGGCTCGCGGCTGTGCCGTTGATTCCTCTACCGGCCACGTCCACCTGGAGGACCTGTCCACCGGCCAGCACCGGCAGGGTTCCCGCCGCCCTGCCGCCTTTGCCACCCGGCCGCCCAGTGATGTCCCCGATCGGCGAACCGCCGTGAGCGGCGTCGCCCGCGATGAAAAAGTGCCCGCCCAGCGCACCGACCACAGTGACATCCACCGAGCTCACTCCGGCGGGCACGGTGAAAGTGTCCGATCCGGTCGTGGCGTAGGTACAGACCAGCGGGCCTGACCCGCTCAGGACGCCCGTCGCGCCGCAAGGATTCGACGGGCTCATCATGGTGACGTGCGGCGCGGGATCGGCCAGCGCTGCGGGAGCGGCCAGCGTCAGAGCAGCTGCCGTGCTGGCGCTGAGCACCAGGGCCCAGCGAGGCGGCAAACGACGGCCGGGGACGGTGAGAGGCGGACACACGTAGCTCCTCAGAGACTCAGTTCGTGGTGGGGAGGGACACCGGCAGGTTGGTGCGAGGCGGGAGCATGACCGGCAGCGACCTCGCGCTCACACCGCGGACGAGGATTCTTTACTGGCACACCGCCTGCACCTGCGGATTTCATAGGCAGGAACGCTGACCGGCGAAGATGAACAGGACAGGTCCATCCATCGACCAAGGGATGGCCACCATCCTCACGAGGGACAGCCACCACGAGAAACCCGAACCGATGAGGTCTGTGGCGCCCTGACCCCAATCCCGATATGTCTCCATATCGGGATGAACAGGGGCTCATTTACCCCGATATGTCTCCATATCGGGACAGGGGGTACGCAGCCCGGCGCGTTCGGCGAGCACGAGCAGTTCGGTGTCGAAGAACCAGCCGGTGTCCCGAGATCAACTATCTGCTACGCGTACGTTTTAACAGGCACGGCCGGTAAATTCAACCTAGTGGAACCTTTTAGCGCTCCTGCTGCCTCGTAGGCAGCTAAATGGAACCTTTTGGCGCTCGCGAGTCCTTACGATCTTGCGAGAGCAGTCGAGCAAAGCTGCGATGGACAACGATAAGCATCCATGTGGCCGATTTGGAGCGCGGAAAAAAGCGACAAGCATCCATACCGCGATTCGTGGATCACGCGCGGGTGACGGTGAGGGCTCCAGGGCAACGCGGCGTTGACGGCCGGCGCTTTCTTCAGCTCCTGTCCTTGTCTTGCGTGAGCAGGGTCAGCACTGCGTCGAGCTTGCTGCCCAGTCCGTCGAGCTTTGCGCCATGCTCAGCCAGCGTTGCACTCTGCTCGGCCAGCATTGTGCTGTGCTCGGCCAGCATTGTGCTGTGCTCGGCCAGCGTTGCACTGTGCTCGGCCAGCGTTGCACTGTGCCCGGCCAGCGTTGCGCTGTGCCCGGCCAGCGTTGCGCTGTGCTCGGCGAGCAGGCGCCCGTGTCCAGTCTTAATCTCCGCTACGTCGTCGCGGATCTCGATCACCGTGTCCGAGACCGCGCGTAGGTCTTCCTCGTACGCGTCGACGCGGCGGGACAGCTCGGGCGGGGACATGACAGGAGTCTAATGTTGCCCCGGGTCAGTCCTTCGGGGGGTGATCCAGGCTCCGAGATCGGCGCGCCGGACTGGCTGGCTAGCGGAGCCGGCTCCAGCCAGCCAACCGCTCGGCGAGCTTCTCGATGTCGGTCAACGACCCGTCGGCCACGGCGATCATGAGATCGAACGCGGCGTCTTCGGGCGCGTCGAGGTCGTAGCTGTTGATCCACAAGAACACGGCCGCCGCCGTCCACGCGAGCCGCTTGTTACCGTCGACGAGGGCATGATTGCTACTGAGGGAATGCAGCAGCGCTGCCGCTTTGCCGTGCACGGTGGGATAGGCGTCGGCGCCGAATACGGTGGCCGCTGGCCGGGCGAGCGCCGACTCGAGCAGCCCGTAGTCGCGGACCTGTACCGGTGTTCCGCAGGCCCGCTCGGCAATTCGCAGCAGCAGGTCGAGGGTGAGGTACTGCGTCACGCTTTGCCGAGCCGGTCGAGCAGGCCGGTGTAGCGCGGGATCAGCACGTGCAGGGCCTCCTCGACCTGCGCGGCGGCACAGCGCCGCTGCACATACTCGCGAACCGCTGCCCGGGCCACGTCTTGCATGGAGCGGTGCTCGATCTCGGCCTGGGCACGCAGCGCCTGGGTCTCCTCATCCGTGAGCCGCAGCGTCATCGCCATAACAGGATGATACCATGTTGATACCTTCCCGCCGCCTGGACGGCCACGCCCCAGGTGCAGGCGTGAGTGACGGTGAGGGCTCTGGGCCGCCAGCGCAAGCTAGACGTGATGCGCCCGCACCTGGATCGGCTGGCCAGGTGGGGACGAATCGGGGTCGCCGTGATCAGGGTGGCTCGTGCCGCTACGGGGCTTGACAGGACCTATCCCTTCAGGGATGACCAGTGACGTGCCATTGATGTTTATGACGGTTCGTAGCAGGTAAAGGAGTCGCCGTCCTGCGATTTGGGTACGACACAAGTGCTGGCGATGGAGCTATGGTCGGGGTGGTACCAGGTAATCGTGACTGGTCCGACCCACCAGTAACCTTGGTCGGGATTGGAGCCCTTACGCAGCTGGGTGCAATTGCTTACCATGACGCCATTCTGGTTCTTCCCCGTCGTACACTGTTCAGATGCATCGTGGCTGTAGTAGTTGATCTGCAACCCGTTGGTTGAATGGATAGGCATCGCTGGTGCGCGCCCGAGGGAGTGCAAAGCGACCACGGTCAAAGCAACCGCGCCAGCGAGTACCACCACGGAGATGGTGATAGCCGCAAGTGCGGCACGAGGGATTCGCCGAAGGCGTTGGTCGGGCCCAGCGGTCGGGTCCGATGTCAGGGCCGGGTTAATGCGTACGTTCTCCGCCGTCCAGCGGGCCCGCCAGACCTCCTCATCGCCGCCGCAGGCCCGCACGAAGGCCAAAGTCAGGTCCAGCGAGGGCAGCCGGCCGCCGGACAGGGCTCCTGACAGCGCGGTATGGGAGTAACACGCGGTGGAAGACATCTTCCGGAACGATGGCTGCCCGGCGTCGCTGCGCAGTCGACGCAGGTCGGCAACGAACGTAGCCAAGCGGCGATCGTTCTCACTCAGCGCTGGAACGTTCTCATTCAGTGCTGGAGGGGAGTTCATGAGCCGCTGCATGTCACCGTCTGGGTGCCGGTCAGTCACGATCCCGCTCCTTGGCCCTGGAAACCTGGTGTCAAGCTGGTGTCAACCGCTGTCAACCCAGTGCGTTCCAGGCGGCAGCACGCGGAGAGTGGGCTGTGCTCGGCGGCCACCGCCTGTCAGTTCACACGTCGTAGTTGAAGTCTGTCAGATGGTGACCGCCGAGCAGCTCCCCCGACGTTCACACGAAGAGTGGAACGACGACATCGATGCGCACAGTCCCCTGCCTTTGCGGTGCCGATCAGTACGAGTGGTGAAACGTACTTATAGGTTACTTCGGGCAATCGAGGCACCGCGCATGAGCGGGGCGCGCCAGCTCCGACACAATGGACTCGACGAGAGAGAGCAGTGTCATGACTTTCAACTTCAGCACACGGGTCGAACGCGCATTGCTCACCAGAAACGATGAGAAGTCAATAACGTCGAGCTGGTACCGCAAAAGACTAGTCCCGTTGACAGCAACACTCGGTGTCGTCTCCTGCGGCATGCTGGGAGCGACCGGGGCTGCCCTTGCGGGCAGCAACGGACAACAAATCAACTACTACAGCCACCAGGCATATCAACAGTGCTCGACAGGTGCGAATCAAAACGGCCAACTGATCCGAAATAACTGCACCTCGTTGCACTCGGGATCCAATCCCGACCAAGGCTACTACTGGGTCGGTCCAGTCACGATTACCTGGTACCTAGCTAACGGCACCTCCACCCAAAGCACCTGCAATGTGCCCCAACAGCAGAATGGCGACTACTCCAACTGCTATGAGCCATCGTAAGAATGAATGGGCGTGGCCAGCTTCCAGTAAAAATCGCTGATCAACTCTGATGCTACACCGCTGCCGAAAGGAATCTATCATGACGTTCGTTACCGCCCCGATGAAGCGAATCAGTGTTCCCACCTATCCCGCCCGATCCAGCCTTTTGATTCGCAGGACTCTGGTCACAGCTGGCCTCGCGAGTGCGCTGACGGCTGTAGCATTGACGTTCCCAGGAATGGCCTCGGCGCAGGAATCGCTGAGCCACACCATCCTCATGGAGAGTGTATCGCAGCCGATTGCCTTCCCTTGTCCGTTCGGCACTCATGGTGGAGATGGTGGGAGTTGCCGAGGCGGCAGCCTTGCTAATGACGTTCGTAAACACAGCTACACGATAACCAAAGACACGGGATGCGCCCTCGCTGGCTTCGCCACTGGAGCGGCTACTGCAAATCCCGCCATTGGAGTCGCCTCCGGGGTCGGCTGTGGGGTCTTACTCCAAGACGACCCAGCTCATTAAGAATGTGGCAGAGCTGGCATCACGGCGTAGGTGGCCACAATGTGCAGAACGTGCCCGCGGAGAGAAGGCTACATCAAGAAACGACTTTCGAACCGCGACAGCATGGGCTACTGCACTTCATAGAAGGAGAATAAGTAGTGGCGGTACACGGGCGCTGGGGCACCCGTGTACCGCCACGAACCAGGATCAGACGCGGGTGACGGTGAGGGCGCCGGTGCCGCCGGAACCGGAGTGGTCGAGATCGACAACGACGGGATCGCCGTCGGTGATCTCGCCGGACAGCAGGGCGCGGGCTAGTTGGTCGCCGATGGCGGACTGGACCAGGCGACGCAGCGGGCGGGCGCCGTAGAGGGGGTCGAAGCCGCCTAGGGCGAGCCATTCCTTGGCCGCGTCGGTGACGTGCAGCGCCAGGCGCCGGGCGGCCAGGCGCCGGGCCAGCTGAGCGATCTGGATGTCCACGATGGCGGTCAGTTCCTCGGTGGACAGGGAGTGGAACACCACCAGGTCGTCCAGGCGGTTGAGGAACTCGGGCTTGAAGTGCCGGCGCACGATACCGAGCACGGCGTCGGTGCGCTGGCGCTCAGAGAGCGACTCGTCGGCCAGCGCGGCGGAGCCCAGGTTGGAGGTGAGCACCAGGATGGTGTTGCGGAAGTCGACCGTGCGGCCCTGCCCGTCGGTCAATCGCCCGTCGTCGAGGACCTGGAGCAGGATGTCGAAGACGTCGGAATGGGCCTTTTCCACCTCGTCGAGCAGCACTACGGAATACGGCCGGCGGCGGACCGACTCGGTGAGCTGCCCGCCCTGGTCGTAGCCGACGTATCCGGGTGGCGCGCCGACCAATCGGGCCACCGAGTGCTTCTCGGAGTACTCGCTCATGTCGATGCGCACCATGGCGCGCTCGTCGTCGAACAGGAATTCGGCGAGTGCCTTGGCCAGCTCGGTTTTACCGACCCCGGTGGGGCCGAGGAACATGAACGACCCGGTCGGGCGGTCCGGGTCAGCGACGCCGGCGCGGGCCCGGCGGACCGCATCAGACACCGCGCGGACGGCCTCGGGTTGGCCGACCACCCGGCGGCTCAGCGCGTCTTCCATCCGGAGCAGCTTGGAGGTCTCGCCCTCCAGCAGCCGCCCGGCCGGGATCCCGGTCCAGGCGGACACCACGTCGGCCACGTCGTCGGGGCCGACTTCCTCCTTGAGCATCACCTGCGGGTCGCGGGCGGTCGCGGTGGCCTCGGCGAGCTGGCGTTCCAGCGCGGGGATCTTGCCGTAGCGCAGCTCGGCGGCCAGGCCGAGGTCACCGTCGCGCTCGGCCCGGTCGGACTCGCCGCGCAGCTGCTCGAGTTGTTCCTTGAGCTCCCGGGTGGCCTCGATGGCGGTCTTCTCGTTCTGCCAGCGGGTGGTCAGCTGGGCCAGCTGCTCCCGGCGGTCGGCCAGCTCGGCGCGCAGCGTGGCCAGGCGCTGCATCGAGGCCGGGTCGGACTCCTTTTCCAGGGCCATCTCCTCGATCTCCAGGCGGCGCACCGCGCGCTCCACCTCGTCGATCTCCACGGGCCTGGAGTCGATCTCCATGCGCAACCGGGACGCCGCCTCGTCGACCAGGTCGATGGCCTTGTCGGGCAGGAACCGGGCGGTGATGTACCGGTCGGACAGGGTCGCGGCGGCGACCAGCGCGGCGTCGGTGATCCGCACCCCGTGGTGCACCTCGTAGCGCTCCTTGAGACCCCGCAGGATGCCGATGGTGTCCTCGACCGAGGGTTCCCCGACGAGCACCTGCTGGAAACGCCGCTCCAGCGCGGCATCCCGCTCGATGTGCTTGCGGTACTCGTCCAGCGTGGTCGCGCCGACCATCCGTAGCTCACCGCGGGCCAGCATCGGTTTGATCATGTTGCCGGCGTCCATCGCGGACTCGCCGGCCGCACCCGCGCCGACGATGGTGTGCAGCTCGTCGATGAAGGTGATGATCTGACCGGCCGAGCCGGTGATCTCCTTGAGCACCGCCTTGAGCCGCTCCTCGAACTCGCCGCGGTACTTCGCGCCGGCCACCATCGAGCTCAGGTCCAGCGCGACGACCCGCTTGTCGCGCAGCGACTCCGGGACGTCACCGGCGATGATCCGCTGGGCGAGGCCCTCGACGATCGCGGTCTTGCCGACGCCGGGCTCGCCGATGAGCACCGGGTTGTTCTTGGTGCGCCGGGACAGCACCTGCACCACCCGGCGGATCTCGGCGTCGCGGCCGATCACCGGATCCAGCTCGCCGGCGCGGGCCCGCTCGGTGAGGTCCAGGCCGTACTTGTCCAGTGCCTGGTAGGTGCTCTCCGGGTCCGGGCTGGACACCCGCGCCGCGCCCCGGACGGACTGGAACGCCTCGGTGAGGGCGTCCGGGGTGGCGCCGTGCCGGCGCAACAACTGCCCGACCGCCCCGCCTTCGGCGGCTAACCCCACCAGCAGGTGCTCGGTGGAGACGTACGAGTCACCCATCTCGGTCGCCAGCTTCTGGGCGTGGCTGAACGCCTTGAGCGCCTGGCGGTCGAACATCGGCGCGGCTACCGTGGAGCCGGTCGCCGAGGGCAGCCGCTGGGTGATGGTCTCCAGCTCAGCCCGGATTTCGGCGGTATCCGCGTTCACCGCCGCGAGCAGTGGCGCGGCGATGCCGTCAGCCTGGGCGAGCAGCGCGCCGAGCAGGTGCGCCGGCGTCACATCGGGATGGCCCGCTATCGACGCGGCTTGCACAGCTGACGAGATAGCGGCTTGCGTCCTGGTCGTGGGGTTGAAGGAATCCATCCTCGAAGCGTTCCCTCCGCAGTTGTCTGAACTGTTCAACGTAAGGAAAGTTGAGTCTGTTCCGCTCAATCCTGGCCAGGCGAGCTCAAAGGAGGGATAGCACAGCGGTCGAAACCCGGGACGGTAGGGTTCCGGCACCCTCGGGGAGACAGCATCACCCGCGACGGGTCACCGCTTGCCAGCCACCCAGGAGAAGACGCTCCCGGACCATGACAGCCGATGCCGTGCGGAGCTACTCGCCGCTGCCCGACCGGCAGCCGCACCGGACCGGCGCGGGCGCATTCACGGTGGGGCTGATCCGCGAGAGCTACGCGCAGGTCGCGCCCCGCGCCGAGGAAGCCGCCCGGTTCTTCTACGCGATGCTGTTCGCCCTCGCTCCGGCCACCCGGGAACTCTTCGCGGCCAACATGGAGGTGCAGCGCAGCCGGTTCTGGCGCGCTCTGGTGCACATCGTGCAGCACGTCGACCGGCCCGACGAGCTGGTGCCCTTCCTGCACCAACTGGGCCGCGACCACCGCAAGTTCGGGGTGCTGGCGCCGCATTACGACGCGATGGGCACTGCCCTGGTGACCGCCTTGAAGCAGTACGCCGGGCCCACCTGGACGCCGCAGGTGGAGAAGGCCTGGCGGGATGCCTACGGCCTGATCGCCAAGACCATGCAGGAAGCGGCCAAGTCCGAGCCCGGCCCGGCGTGGTGGACAGCCCGGGTCGTCCACCATCAGCGGCTGACCTGGGATCTGGCCGTGGTCCGGGTCACCCCCGATCGGCCGGTGCCCTACCAGGCGGGGCAGTACGTCAGCGTCGAGGTACCGCAGCGGCCCCGGCTGTGGCGCAACCTCTCGCCGGCTAACGCGCCCCGCCCGGACGGGTCGATCGAGTTCCATATTCGTGCGGTCCCGGACGGCTCGGTCAGCCGGTCGATCGTCGGGCACACCCAGGTCGGCGACTGCTGGCGGATCGGCGCGCCGATGGGTGTCCTGGCGGTGGACCGGGAATCCGACCGCGACGTCGTGATGGTGGCCGGCGGCACCGGAACAGCCCCGATGCGCGCCATCCTGGAGGACCTGTCCCGGTGGGGACAGAACCCGCAGGTGACGATCTTCGCCGGCGGCCGGACCCGCGGCGACCTGCACGATCTCGACACGCTCACCGCCATCGCGGCCACCAATCCGTGGCTGACGCTGATCCCGGTGATCGAGTCCTACTCGAGAATGAACGGGATGGAGCACGGGACGCTCGCCGATGTGGTCACCCGCTTCGGCGCCTGGCCCGACCACGACGTGCTGCTCTGCGGCTCCCCGGCCATGATCAGAGCCACCATGTCCCGGATGCTGGTCGCCGGCACCCCCTTGGAGCGCTTCACCTACGACCCGTTCACCCTCGACTAGTCGGATGCGCTCTGCCCCGGAACCGGAGGGTGAACAATTGTTGACACGCTGTCGTGGGGTAGCGCCCAGCACTACCACCGCCAGATAGCATGTCCGGGATGAAAACCACCATCGCGCTCCCCGATGATCTGTATGACACCGTCAAGCGCTGGGCATCGGCTGATGGCACATCCATCAACTCGTGGATGCACGAGGCCATCGAACGCGAAGCGTTCCGGCGCCGCTGCATCGCCCACGGACAGTGGATGGACGCCAACCCGGCCCTCCGGGAGGAGCTGCTGATGCAGGCCGAGTCGGCCGCGGCGGAGATTGACGACCTCCGACGTGATGGTGCCGCGTGACGCTGCGGCGCGGTGACGTGTGGGAGGTCACCGGGCAGCGACCGCGCAGTGTGCTGGTGGTGTCGCACGGCATGTACAACGACCAGCCGGGTATCCCCACCGTGTTGACAATGCCCGTCCTGGTCGGTACGGATGACGATCTAGGCACGTGGTGTGTGCCCATCGGCGCGGGTGAGATTGCGGTGGTGGATCACATTGGGCGGACCGCTAAAACGGTGTTCGAGCGCCGGGTGCGGGCGGTCGACAGCCAGGTTGTGATGAATGTGAACAACGCCCTGTTCAAGATTCTTTCCACGAGCTGAGTAGCCTGATCTCGCGTGAGGATCGGAGTCCGCACCTGATTACTGATCTCAAGCTCTTTCGCATCGAAGGCGGGACGGTAGCGGAGCTAACAGGTAGCTCGATGGCCCTGGAGAAGCACTTGCAGCACCTCATCGAACAGAACATGGAGACTCTGTTCGGGGTGAGATTCCTCGACTCGGAGTACTCAACCGGGCACAAGCACCGTGGTCGCATCGACTCGATCGGCATCGATGAGAATGGTTCGCCGGTCATTTTCGAGTACAAGCGCGCCACCAACGAGAACGTGGTGAACCAGGGATTGTTCTACCTGGATTGGTTGCTTGACCATAAAGCCGAGTTCGTATTACTGGTTATGCAGCGTATCGGAGCCGAGCAAGCGACGTCAATCGATTGGCTCAATCCGCGACTCGTCTGTGTTGCCGGCGATTTCACCCGCTACGACGAGCACGCCGTCCAGCAGATAAACCGAAGCATTGAATTGGTCCGTTACCGCAACTTCGGTGGCGAGCTGTTGGCATTGGAGCTACTCACCGCTGCCGGAACAGCGCTCGCATCGGCACCACCGAAGAACTCGTCGTCTGTGAAGACTCCGGGCGCGGCCAAGAACATCACCGAGCTGCTGGCCAAGGCCAACGATGGCCTGGCGAACCTGTATTCGGATCTCGATGTCCGGCTAGTAGCACTCGGTGACGACGTGCAGAAGACGGTTCGGCAGGATTACTTCGCATACAAGCGGCTGAAAAACTTCGCGTGCGTCGAGGTGCACCCGAACAGTGGGGTGTTGCTGATGTATCTCAAGGTTGATCCCGACACCGTCGACCTCGTGAAGGGATTCAGCAGGGACGTTCGTCACATCGGTCACTTCGGTACCGGTGACTTGGAACTACGGATCACGAATTCCGAAGATCTTGCCCGAGCTGAACCTTACGTGCGGTCGAGTTATGAAGCGAGCTGAATCTGTTCGGGGCACCAGACGACCCAGAGCGGTTACCACCCACCCATTCACCCTCGACTAACTAGCTGAGGACCTCATACAGGCTATCCAGGCCGACAGTCAGCACATGATCGCCGGGCACGCTCAGGTCGGGGTCAAATCCGGCTGCGCTGTAGCAGGTGAGCACGGTGTCGCGGGTGTCGTAGCCGCGTTCGGCCAGCAGGTCCCGGGCTCGGCGGAGGCGGTCAACATGGCGGGCACCGAGGACATCACCCCACTTCGCTTCGCCGAGTGACAGAATCCGGCGGGGCGTACCCGGCGCCGTCGGCGCGAAGACCACGACGTCGACCTCGATCTGGCTGCGCCGGGCCGGGTCAGCGACGACACCGGCGCCGACCTCGCCGGGCAGCGTCCCGAACAACCTGGCCGCGGCGGCCAGGGCGAATTCCCGGCAGATCTGCTCGAAATGCGGCCCGAGTACCTGGGCGGAGAACCGTGCGGCGGCGTCGGTCCATACCGGAGCCGCCCGGCCGCTTTCCAGCAGTCCCCATTGCGGACGCATCACCACGTGATAAAACGTGATCAGGGGCTCAGCGACCCGGTAGCGAGATCGGCCAGATCTGAAGACATCGGATTCCCGTCGCAGTAGTCCGCAGTCCTCCAGCACGTTGAGGTGGTGCCCGATGTCGGCGGCTCGGCGACCGATGTAGCCGGCGATACCGCCGCGGGTTCCGTTGCCATGGGCGACCGCGGCGAGTACGGAATGGTAGAGCGCGGTGTCGCGCACCTCCGCTTCCTCCTCCAGGAGGTACCGGGCCTCCCGGAACAGCGGGCTGGCCGGGTTGAGCACCGTTCGCAACACCCAATCGTCGAAGTCGGCCAGGTCCTGCGGGGTGTCATCGTTGACGAAGCGTCGGTAGGCGGGAGTACCGCCGACGACGGCGTGCAGCGCGACGGCCAGCCTGGGGTCGGTCACCTCCCAGTACTGGGCAGCCAGCGGGTAGTCGAACGGGCGTACCACCAGCTCCAGGTTGGCGCGCCCGCGAAGCGGTGCATTGCCGGCCAGTAGGCCGCCCATGACCGACATCGCCGATCCGCACAGAATCAGCGAGATCGCCGTGCCGTCGGCGACCGCCCGGTCGATCTCCCGTTGCAGGATCGAGGCAAGCGCCGGCGACGCTTTGCTCAGATAGGGAAACTCATCGATCACCACGGGGCCCGGGAGGCTGCCACCGACCGCGAAGAGGTACCTGATCGCCTCGTCCCAGCCCACAAAGCGCGGTGGCACCGGAACGCTCACCGCCCGGCCCACCGCGTCGCCGAACAGCCGCAACGACTCCGACTCGGTGGCCTGCGTCGCACCGAAGTAGCAGCCGCCGCTCTCCCGGGCCAGCGCCTCCACCAGATAGGTCTTCCCCTGGCGCCGGCGACCGCTGACCACCCCCAGCCGGGGCCGACCCGCCACCAATGACCCGAAGCCCGCCAAGTGACGCCACTCGACATCACGATCAAAAATCCGACTCGGCTTACTCAGCATCCCACCCCACAACCGAGGAGTACAGTTCGTCGAACCGTACTCCTCGATATCGGAGACTCCTACCCGATGGTCTCCGAGAATTCTGCTGCCCTCTGCCTCCCGAACTCGACAGCAGGGCTGTCTGAAGCGGCTCGGGACAGCCCTGCTGTCGAGTTCGGGAGCCACAGTGTTAATCGCGAGGCTGACGGGGGGCTCAGCGGGGCAGGGACTCCGGGTAGCGGACTGGAAAGGGTTACTTGGTGGGGCGCCAGATGACCAGGGCGGTTTCGGTGCGGGGGTGCACGGGGACCAGGTCGCGGCGGTAGGACGCGTGCACGGCGGCGGCGGTCTGCTCGGCGACGGACTGAGCGTGCGACAGCTCGGCGCGGGCGGCGTCCAGTTCGGCGGCCAGCTCAGCCAAGCGGGCGCGCAGCGCGTCGACCTGGTTTTCGAGGTTGATGATCCGCTTGATCCCGGCCAGGTTGATCCCGTGGTCCTGCGACAGGCGCTGCACCTCTTGGAGCAGTGCGATGTCGCGGACCGAGTAGCGGCGGCCACCGCCGGGAGTGCGGCCCGGTGAGACCAGCCCCAGCCGGTCGTAGCCGCGCAGGGTCTGCGCGTGCAACCCAGCCAGTTGGGCAGCCACCGAGATGACGAAGACCGGCGTGTCCTGATCCGCACCGGGCGGGTGGGGGGAGGTCATGGCGCTGCCCCCGCGGTGTCGGTCCGACCGCGGGGCGCCCCCGTAGTCGATGCTGCCCCGCTGAACAGCGCCGCCCGCGGGTCCGTCCCCGCCGTCGCTTTGGCGTAGGCCTCCAGCGCGTCCTTCGCCTTGCGGTCCAGCTTGGCGGGCACGACCACCTGCAAGGTCACCAGGAGATCGCCGGTTCGGCCGTCTTTCCTGGTGATGCCCTTGCCCCGGACCCGCAACGTCCGGCCCTGGGCGGTGCCGGCCGGGACCCGCAACGACACGGTTCCCGGCCCGTCCATGGTGGGCACAGTCATGGTGGGCACGGTCAGCGTCGTGCCCAGGACGAGCTCGGGGAACGTCACCGGCACGTTCAGCGTGAGGTCATCACCAGTACGCCCGAACGCCGGGTGCGGCGTGACGTGCACCAAGACGTAGAGGTCGCCGGGCGGTGCGCCACGCATACCCGGCTCACCCTGCCCGGCGAGCCTGATTCGCTGGCCGTCGGCGACACCGGCGGGAATCCGCATGGTCAGCGTGCGGTGCCGGTTGGACACCCCGCGGCCGCCGCACTCGGTGCACGGATCGTCGATGATCCGGCCGGTGCCGCGGCAATCCCGGCACGGCTCGGACAGGGCGAACGCACCCTGGCTGCGGGTGACCAGCCCGGTGCCGCTGCAAACGGGGCACACCCGCGGAACGGTTCCGGCGCGGGCCCCGGAGCCGCCGCAACTACCGCAGCTGGCCGGGCTGGCAATCCGGAGCGGGAGCGTGGCACCGTGCACCGACTCGGTGAAGTCGATCCGGACGTCGGTCTCGATGTCGGTGCCGCGCCGCGGACGGCTGGTGTTGGTGGTGGCACCGGCCGTGCCCCCACGGTTGCCGAAGAACCCGCCGAGCAGGTCGCCGAGGCCACCGGCGTCGCCGGCCCGCCCAGGTGCGTTGCCGAACAGGTCACCTAGGTCGAATCCGCCCTGGCCGCCGAACCCGCCCGGTCCCGGCCGGAAACCGCCGTTGAACAGGCTGCGTGCCTCGTCGTACTGCTTGCGCTTGTCCGGATCTGAGAGCACGCCGTAGGCCTCGGACACCGACTTGAAACGCGCCTCGGCCCCGGAGTCGCCGGGGTTGGCGTCCGGGTGCAGCTCCCGGGCCAGCTTCCGGTATGCCTTTTTGATCTCACCTGCGGACGCGGTGGAGGAGACACCCAGCTCCGCGTAGAAGTCTTTCTCAATCCATTCGCGGGCGCTCACCGGGTACCTCCTCCCCTCTCAGTGGTCAATTCTCCTGCAGCTGTCCTGCTTCATCGGCTGGTTCGGCGTCGCCCAGCAGATCGGCATCGTCGGTGGGTCCGGTCCCGCCCTCGGCATCGGTCACCGCCACCATCGCCGGGCGCAGCACCCGCTCACCGAAGCGGTAGCCCAGCCGCAACACTGCCGTGACGGTCGGTTTGTCGACCTCGGGCGACGTGCTGTGCTGCACCGCCTCATGAACGCCCGGGTCGAAGCCGTCACCGGTCGTCCCGAACGGCTCCAAGCCCTGCGCGGACAAGGCGGCCACCACCTTGTCCGCAACTGCTTTGAACGCACCGGACAGGTCGCCGTGTTCCGCGGCCCGCTCGATATCGTCGAGCACGGTGAGCAGCTGGCTGACCACCTGCGCTTTCGCCGAGTCGATCACGGCCTGGCGATCGCGTTCCACCCGGCGCCGGTAATTGCTGTACTCGGCGGAAATGCGCTGCAGGTCGCCGGTCCGCTCGTCCAACTGGGCCTGCACCGCGTCGAGCGCGGCGGTGTTGCCTGGCACTTCGGTGTCGCCCGGCACTTCGGTGTTGCCCGGGCCGCCACCATCGACATGCACGCCGCCACCAGCAGGCTGCTCACCCGCCGGTGGAACACGAACCTGTCCCGTCACCGGATCGATCCTCCGCTTGTCTCGCACTACGACGCTGGGCTGGTCTTCACCCCGGGGCTGGTCCTCACCCCGGGGCTGGTCGACACCATTGGCGCCATCGCCGAAGGTGCCATGGCGGGGGGTCACTTCTTGCCGCTCCCGGGCTCCTCATCGACGATCTCGGCGTCGACGACGTCGTCAGCACCCGACGACCCGGCCGATCCGCCGGCCGCGCCACCGTCACCACCGGCCGCCGCACCGCCGGTGGCAGCGCTGTCGGCGTACATGGCCTGGCCCAGCGCCTGGGACTCGGTGGCGAGCTTCTCCATCGCGGCGCGGATCGCCGCGGTGTCGGTGCCCTTGAGTGCCTCCTGAGCGTCGCCCAGCGCGGCGTTGACCTTGTCCTTGACGTCGGAGGGCAGCTTCTCGTCGTTGTCCTTGATGAACTTCTCGGTCTGGTAGACCAGCGACTCGGCCTGGTTGCGGGTCTCGGCCTCCTCGCGGCGCTGGCGGTCCTCCTCGGCGTGCTCCTCGGCGTCACGCATCATCCGATCGATGTCGTCCTTGGGCAGCGCCGACCCACCGGTGATGGTCATGGCCTGGCTCTTGCCGGTGCCCTTATCCAGCGCCGACACGTTGACGATGCCGTTGGCGTCGATGTCGAAGGTGACCTCGATCTGCGGAACACCACGCGGTGCGGGTGGCAGCCCGGTCAGCTCGAACATGCCGAGCTTCTTGTTGTAGGCCGCGATCTCCCGCTCGCCCTGGAACACCTGGATCTGCACGCTGGGCTGGTTGTCGTCGGCAGTGGTGAAGACCTCGCTGCGCTTGGTCGGGATGGTCGTGTTGCGCTCGATGAGCTTGGTCATCACCCCGCCCTTGGTCTCGATGCCCAGCGACAGCGGGGTGACATCGAGCAGCAGGACGTCCTTGACCTCGCCCTTCAGGACCCCGGCCTGCAAAGCCGCTCCGACTGCCACAACTTCGTCAGGGTTGACGCCCTTGTTCGGCTCCTTGCCGCCGGTGAGCTCCTTGACCAGGTCGTGCACCGCGGGCATCCGGGTGGAGCCACCGACCAGCACCACGTGGTCCATCTTCCCGACGGAGATGCCAGCATCCTTGATCACATTGCGGAACGGGGCGCGGCAGCGGTCCAGCAGGTCGGCGGTGATCTTCTGGAACTCCGCGCGCGACAGCGTCTCGTCGAGGAACAGTGGGTTCTTGTCGGAGTCGACGGTGATGTAGGGCAGGTTGATCGTCGCGGTGGACTGGCTGGACAGCTCGATCTTGGCCTTCTCGGCGGCCTCCCGCAGCCGCTGCATGGCCATCTTGTCCTTCTTCAGGTCGATGCCATGCGAGGCGCGGAACTTGTCCACCAGCCAGTCCATGATCCGCTGGTCCCAGTCGTCGCCGCCGAGGTGGTTGTCCCCGGAGGTGGCTTTGACCTCGACCACCCCTTCGGCGATCTCCAGCAGCGACACGTCGAACGTGCCACCGCCGAGGTCGAACACCAGGATGGTCTGCTCCTTCTCACCCTTGTCCAGGCCGTAGGCCAGCGCGGCCGCGGTGGGCTCGTTGACGATCCGGAGCACGTTGAGGCCGGCGATCTGGCCGGCTTCCTTGGTGGCCTGGCGCTGCGCGTCCTCGAAGTAGGCCGGGACGGTGATCACCGCGTCGGTCACGTCCTCACCGAGGTAGGACTCGGCGTCGCGCTTGAGCTTCATCAGCACCCGCGCGCTGATCTCCTGCGCGGTGTACTTCTTGCCGTCGACCGTGGTCGACCAGTCGGTCCCCATGTGCCGCTTGACCGACCGGATGGTGCGGTCCACGTTGGTGACCGCCTGGTTCTTGGCGGACTGGCCGACGAGCACCTCGCCGTTCTTGGCGAAGGCGACCACCGAGGGCGTGGTGCGCGAGCCCTCCGAGTTCGCCACCACCGTCGGCTCCCCGCCTTCCAGGACGGACACAACGGAGTTGGTGGTCCCCAGGTCGATGCCGACCGCACGAGCCATGTGAGCAACCTTTCGAACTTGACTGATCTCCACTCAATCCCGGCCGCGACTATAGCGAACCGACTTGAGTGGAGTTCGCTCAACCTTCCTGCCACTCCCAACGGCGGCCGGGTCTCTGGTGTTCCCGTCGGGCGCGGTCAACCGCACCAGGGCCGCTCGGCTGGACGGCGCCGTGCTGGTTGCCCGCTTCCCACTTCGCAAGCAGAAGGTCTGACCAGACACTTTGAGGTCGGACGGTCGATCGCTTCGATAACTCGAGGTCGGCGCAGCGGATGGCGGCGGTCTGCCGACGATGACCGCAGGCCCTGCGGGAGCCTGCCCACGGTCGAGTCGATCAGCGACAATCAGCCCAACGGCCGTGCATGATCACTGTTTCGGAAGAATTAACCGCGCTCAGCGCGGCTCAATCTTCCAGGATGGCGATCATGGTCCGGATACGGGACGAATCGAGCAGGTACGCACCCCCGTTGGCTAAGCTGCCAGTATGTTCGTCCTGCGTGCCGCTACGGCGGAAGCCGACCGGGTGCTGGCCCGTACCGAGGCAACGGTGATGCCCACCGCTCAATTCGATTCCATGCTGGCCGCCCTGGACATCCCCGACAAGGCAGCGGCCCTGGCCCGACTGAATCAGCGTGACCGCGTATACCGCCGAGCGTGACCGGACGGGGTCCGCGGGACTACGTGAGGTGCACGATATGTCGCAGCTCGAGCGCCTCGTCATCAAGGTCAGCACAGTTCGCAAGGCACTGGGTCGCTCAGGCACTGGGTCGCTAAGGCACTGGGTCGCTGATGCCTGGACGCACCGAGGGGCGAGTGCTGGTAGGGCTCGTGCTGGCGGCGCTGGTCTGGTCGGGTATCGCGCCGGTCAGCCGGCTCACCTGGCTGATGGAAGTCGCGTGGGTGGTGGTCGGGCTGCCCCTGGTGGTGTGGGGGTGGCGGCGGTTCCCGCTGACCCGGCTGGCGTGCTGGCTGCTGGTGCTGCACGCGTTCGTGCTGGTCTATGGCGGGCACTACACCTACGAGCTGACGCCGCTGGGTAACTGGTTCCGCGACGCCTTCGACCTGTCCCGCAACAACTATGACCGGCTCGGACATTTCTTTCAGGGGTTCGTGCCCGCGATCCTGGTCCGCGAGATCCTGCTGCGCCGGACGCCGTTGCAGCCGGGCCGATGGCTGTTCTTCCTGGTGAGCAGTGTCTGCCTGGCGTTCAGCGCCTTCTTCGAGTTCATCGAGTGGTGGTCGGCGTTGGCGCTGGGCTCGGCGGCCGACGCCTACCTCGCCACCCAGGGCGACATCTGGGACACCCAGTGGGACATGTTCTGCTGCCTGATCGGCGCGATCCTGGCTCAGCTGCTGCTGTCCCGCACGCATGACCGCCAGCTCCCCGCACTCCAGCGTCAATGGAAACAGGCCGAACCATCACCCGCCGCCCCACCCTCACGCTGATCAGACCCAAGTGCCAAGCCAGGGCCGCCCGGCTACCCCGGGAGACTGTCGGTGCCTCGATCTACGCTGGGCCCATGGCGTTGTCACTACTCCGACCCATCCGTTGAAGAGCATGCTGTCGACATCGGCGAGGGCAAATAAAGCGATCAATAGATTTCTCCAGTATTATTTTATTTTCGTGACAACCATAATGCGGACCGCAATCGCCCCGGGCCGCTGGCCGGTGTTGGGGCATACCTTCGCGCTCTGGCGGCGCCCGCTGGAGTTCCTGTCCTCGCTGCCTGCTCACGGGGATCTGGTGGAGATCAGGCTCGGGCCGCAGCGGGCGTTCGTGGTGTGCTGCCCGGATCTGGCGCATCAGGTGCTGCGCAACGGGCGCACCTTCGACAAGGGCGGCCCGTTCTACAAACAGCTCACCACGGTGATGGGCGACAGCGTAGGCACCTGCCCGCACGAGCCGCACCAGCGGCAACGTCGCCTGCTGCAGCCGGCGTTCAGCCCAGACCGGCTTGCCGTCTACACAACCGAGATGGGCCGGCAGGTGTCGGCCGCGCTGGAGAACTGGCACGACGGGCAGGTGCTGGATGTCGTCGCCGCGATGGACGAGATCACCGCCCGGGTCAGCGCCCGAACCCTGTTCACCGTCGACCTCTCCCCCGGGCAGTCCGCGGACCTGCTGAGCAGCTTCACCGCCGTGCTGGAGGGGATGTTCCTGCGCATGGTCATGCCGACAGCGCTGACCCGCCTACCCCTGGCCGTCAACCGCCGCTTCGACCAGGCGTTATCGAAGGTTGATGCGCTGACCCACCAGATCATCGAGGCCTACCGGCGCGACGGGGTGGACCACGGGGACCTGCTGTCGATGCTGCTGGCCGCCCGGGACGACAACGGCGATGCGATGACCGACACCGAACTCCGCGACCAGTTCGTCACCTTCTGGCTCGCCGGGACGGAGACCGCCGCCAGCCTGCTGGGCTGGAGCCTGTACCTGCTGGGACAGCATCCCGAGGCCGCGCGGCGGGTGCACGCCGAGGTCGACACGGCGCTGGGTGGGCGGGTCGCGGGCTACGCCGACACCGACCGGCTGGACTTCACCGTCCGGGTGCTCAAGGAGGCGCTGCGGCTGTACCCGCCGGGATGGATATTCACCCGGGTACTCACTACCGAGGCCACCCTCGCTGGGCGGACCCTGCCCGCCGGCACTGTGCTGCTCTACAGCCCGTACCTGATCCACCGGCGGGCTGATCTCTACCCCGGCCCCGACCGGTTCGATCCCGACCGGTGGCTGCCCGCCCACACCAGCGCCCTGCCGCGCGGCGCATTCATCCCCTTCGGTGGCGGCGCCCGTAAATGCATCGGCGACATCTTCGGCATGCTGGAGGCCACCATCACCCTGGCCACCATCACCAGCCGCTGGCGGCTCGACCCCATTCCCGGTGCAACCACCCGCCCGCACCCCCGCGCCAGCCTCCGGCCGCGCCCGCTGCGGATGCGCCTGCACCACCGGCACCCAGCGAGGATCCGTCACCGTGCTGACGGATCCGGGGCTGACGGATTCGGGTCGGACCCGTCGCGGTCGGTGGTGAGGAGGTCTTCCACGTAGCTGGGCTGATTCCCCGCCGCGGTGTATTCGACGTGGGCATACCGGGGTGAGTACTGGCACCATTCGAGGTTTGCGTTGACCCAGTCCTGCATCCCCGTCACGCAACGCCCGATGTCCTCGATCGCGGTTGGATCGACGCCCAGGCCCGGCAACGACGCCTGCAGCTCGTCTCGTGCCACGCAGAACTGGTCAACCCGCTGGCTCGCTCGCGCGGCAACGGCACCGAGCGCCTGGTCGCGTCCCATGGCATCGGCGCGCTCCAGGACCAGGACGAGGTTGAGGGCGTTGTCCCGGGCGACCTCCTTGTCCACCGAGTAGAGGTCGTTGTGCAGACAGACCAGGTCGGTGGTGGCGGCCACCAGTTCCTGGAAGGCCGGCGTCTGGCAGACCGCCTCGGGCACTTCGGTGTGCTCGGCGAGCTCGATGAGGTCGAGGTAGAACGTCACCCCGGCGGTCGCCCGGCGCAATACCAGGTAGTGCTCGACGTCCAGGTCACCATTTAGCCGGCGATCCGCGGTGGCCTCCACGGCAAGACTCCCCAGGGTGCGCAGCACATGCGCGGCGAAGCGCACCTGCCAGGTGGGCGATGTCCGGCTGAACGTGCGCCGGCACATATCGGCAAGCCCACGCACGGCCGGTGAGGCGTGCGGGTCCACCTCGTGTTCGGGATACAGGACTGCGGCACGCAGTCCGGGCAGCACCCGGGACCAGGCCTGAGCAGTGTTGTACGCGCCCTCGGAAAGCTGGTCGTCGAGCAGCGCGTACCACGACATCCACTCCACGCACAGCGCCAGATCCTCGTGCCCCGCTGTGCAGTAGGCCCGGGCAGCGAACCCGCCGAAGTCGCTGTCATCGAACCGGCGGGCGGCCGTGTCCGAGCGGACCAGGCCGAATCTCCTGGCCCACGCCCTGTTGTGTCGCTCGGCGTCCTGGGCCAGTGGATTGATTCGCCTCGGGAACGGCAGGGGTATGTCAGGGCGTCGCACCGTTACAACAAACCAGATCTGGTGCCGCGACGCTCAGGGCTTGCGCCCGACCGCTCCCACCAGACAGCGCTGCACGGGATCCAGCGGTGTGGTCCGCGGCTGCTCGGGTCGCCAGTTGGCGCAATGGACCAGGCCAGGCTCGACCAGTTCCAGGCCCGGGAGCATGGCCTCGATCTCGGCGCGGCTGCGAAACACCACGACACCGGCCATGGGGCTACGGCCGAGGACCTCTGCGATCCTCCGGGCAAGCTGGCTCAACTCGGGGTTGCACTCGGGGTCGAGGAAGTGACTGATCGCCACGTAGGAACCGGACGGCAGGGCGTCGACATACTCGGCCATGATGCTGCGCAGGCTGCGCACACCGTCGTAGTGGTGCAGCGTCCCGAGCTGCAACAGCGCGATCGGCTCGGCGAAGTCCAGGCAACTGCGGACGACCTGATCGTTGATGACCTGCTGCGGCGCGAAGATATCGGCCGCGCTGAAGTTGGTTCGATCGTCCTCGTTCAGCAGTGCCCGGCCGTGCGCGAGTACCACAGGGTCGTTGTCGACATAGACGACGCGGGCGTCCGGCTGGATCCGTTGAGCGACCTGGTGGGTGTTCTCCGCCGTGGGCAGCCCCGACCCGCAGTCAAGAAACTGCCTGACCCCGGCCTGTCCGGCGAGGAGGCGGGTCACCCGGATCAGAAAGTTCCGGTTGTCCCACGCAGTTTCCGAGATCTCCGGCGCGACCCGCTGTACCTGCCGTAACACCTCCCGGTCGATCCCGTAGTTGTCCATGCCGTTGAGAGCGGCGTCGTAGACCCGGGCGATGCTGGCCTTGGTCGCGTCGACGTACCTTGGCACGACACCGTCCGGCAACTCGGCATCGGTACCGGGCATGGTGGGCCTCACAAACGTCGCGGCGCGGAGCAGGATAGTAGCGGAGCGTAGCGACATGCGTCACGCCTACGCGGGAGACACGGCTAAAGTCCGACTGCTGATGCCGGCAGCGGGTGTGGCGGCACCGGGTGCATCGCGATGTGGCCCGCGCTGTTGCGCCAGGCCTCCCGGCCGGCGCTGCGCAGCACGGCCACTGCTTCGTCGACGAAACCCTCGCGGTCGAGCCGCTCGGCCACCGTAGCTGTGCACTCCTCGAGATCGGCCGGCGGTGCGCTGTCGTCCGGGACACTGTCCTCCGGGCCGCGGAGGTAACCATCAGCATCGCGGCGGCAGAGACCGGTCTGGGCGAACAGTGCGTCCAGCCGCGCATCGAACCGGCGCCGGAAGGCCTCGTGGCGCCGGATTATCCCTACGGCCTCGGCGTTGCACAGATTCTCGACGTTGTCGTCGTGCAGCGCATACCACGGGGCGATCCCGATCGGACGCAGGTTGTCGATGCTGAACGCGAACTCGCGGGCCGCAAGATCGCGATCCTGCTGCTGGTAGACGGTGTAGCGGGAATGGGTCGAACGCGCCCAATTGCTCCCGCAGATCACCAGACCGCCGGGCCGCAGCACCCCCCTGGCCCACTCCAGACACGTTCGGCGAAACGGCTGGTCGAAATACATCAGCACATTCATGCACCGGATCACGTCGGCACCGCCCTCGACGGCGAAGGAGCCCACCCCGGCCTGAACCAGCGCCAGGTTCTGCGTCTCATGGTTGTCGGTCTCATGGTTGTCGGTCTCATGGTTCTCGGTCTCATAGCGCCGGAGCGGGTTGCGCACCAGCCGCGCCCCGTCATGCGCCACCTCAGCCAGCTCACCGGCGTCATGGTCGGGAAGTAATGGCAGCAGGTGATATAGCAGGTCGCGAAAGCGGGTTCGCGTCACGGCGGAGTTCGGGTCCAGGTGGCCGTGCCGGTGGTAGCGCAGGTTCTGGTGATCATCGAAGCACGCGTAGTCGCCCTGGCCGTCGTGGACGAGGTACCGGGGGAACGAGGGGTCGGCACCGATGATCCGCCACCCGGTGAGCCTGGCAGCGCTGTCGATGGCCGTGAACGGCGGGAACCCGCAGCCGAGGTCGACCAGGACTGGGTCGTCGGCGGGCCGATGCCACGGGTTGGTGGCAATGTAGTGATCGAGCTTCTGGTGCCGGCCCGCCATGGTGATCGGTGGTACCGCGCCGTCCCAGGCGCTGGGCACAGCGCTCGTGACGCTGGCGAGTAACGCGGCGGTGCGCACCGGTAGATCCGTTGGGTCCAGCCGGGCGACCCGCATCAGCCGGAATGTGCGATCGACAAGGGCTTGCGCGTCGGCCTTGGCCTGATTCAGCGGGTCAAGGGCGGCGAGCGCACCCGGTGACAGCCGGTTGCCGAAATACGTGGCGTTCCACTGGTCGGCAACGCTGCCCATCCGATCAGTATCCTCGGCCTGGTTGGAGGGCGGTCACACCTCTGTGGTCTGCTCCAGATCGATGACGATCTTGCCGAGCGCGTGACCGGACTCCACCGCTCGCAGTGCCTGCGGCGCTTCGTCGAAGGGGTAGGTCTGGAGCACCTTGGGGCTTAATTTGCCAGCGGCAACCAGGTTGGCGAGGGCGGGGACGCCCGCAAAGCCGGACGACAGGAAGCTGCCTCCCAGGTCCGCGACCTTGGGGTCGACGACGGACACGATCCGGGCCGGGTTGGTAATCAGAATGGCGACGTGGCGCAGCGATGCGCCGCCGACCACGTCGAAGATGGCATCAACGCCGCCGGGCAGCACTCGCCGCATCTGCTCGACGACATCGCCACTGTCGTAGGGCACCAGAATGGCTCCGAGACTCTCCACCATCGGCCGCTTGGTCTCGCTGCCGACCCCGAAGACCGCCGCACCGCGGTTGCGCGCCAGTTGCGCGGCCATCACACCGACACCACCGCCGACGCCGTTGATCAGCAGCGTGTCACCCTCGGCGACGCCGAGTTTCTCCAGTACGTCCCAGGCGGTGCCGCCGGCCACCGGCAGCGCGGCCGCCTCCACGAAACTGATCTGCGGGGGCTTGCGGGTGGTGGCCTCGGCGAGCAGCACCGCGTGCTCGGCGTAGCTGCCGTGTCGCGGCGCGGTCATACCCAGCACTTCATCGCCCTCGGCGAATCCCTCGACGTCGGAGCCGACGGCTACCACGACACCGGCCGCCTCGACGCCCAGCACCCGGGGAAACTGGGGGGTGGCCTGCGGGTTGGCCATCGCGCCACTGCGGATCTTGTAGTCGGCCGGGTTGACCCCGACAGCCTTGACCTTGATCACCAGCTCGCTGGGACCCGGTGACGGCTCGGGCCGATCGAACCAGGTCTCGGTCTCCGGACCGCCATAAGAGGTGTAGCCATAGGCCCTGCTCATCACCGTCGGTCCTCTCTGTCGTCTCGCACCAGCCCTGCCTACCCTGACTCGGCCTACCTGAAACGCCCGAGGCTGACCCTTACAACCCACCTACCCACCATCCGCGCCGCAGCCTCGACACAGCGTTAGTGACGTTCCACGGGTGGATCGGAACCGACGGTCGCTCAGCCGACCGCCGGGGGCGTGGGAAGCGTGAGATCGAGCCGGACCGAGAACGGCCGATCGAGCTGCAGGAGCCCGTCTTCGCTGCGAGCGCGCGCGACGTAGTCGCCATCCTCCAGCTCGTAACACACCGCCGAGGGTGGTTGGCAGCTCGGATCAACCATGAGCAGGTGGGGGATCCCAGCCTCGGCGTACAGCGCGCGCTTGGTCGTCCGATCGTAGACCCGGGTGGACGGCGACGCGATCTCGCCGACGAGCACCACGTGCCGGGCCGGAAGGATGACGCCGTCGAACCCTGGCCGGTCGATGACGCAGAAGTCCGGGATCAGGGCCCGGTCTCCCCCCAGCGCCACGTTCGAGTCCGGCATGACCTCATATTCCGCAGGTGCAGCCGCATCGAGCTGCTGCCATAGCCGCACCATCAGTCGCTGGTGCCGGTACGCCGAGACCGGACTCATGACCAGCAGCCCGTCGACGAGTTCTGTGTAGGGAGGACCTTCGGGCAGAGCCAACCACTCCTCCAGCGTCCACGGCCCGGTATGCGCCGTCGGTACTGGTTGGGGCGCTGCCATCCTCGCCACCTCCACTTCGACGTCGACCCCCAGTGTGTCACGGTGGCAGTCTCTCGCCGGCCACCGACAGTGTCGGGTGATCGTGTCGGCATCACCGGGCAGGACGGCTCGCTCTACGCTGGTCGTCATGGCGGATCGAGCCCGGACCCCTCACGCGAATAGACACTGGCGATCTCCACAGACTGCTCGGAATCGCATGACGATGACGGAAGTCGTCTTCCTGGACAGCTCAGTGCTGTTCAACATCTTGGAAGTACCGCGCAAGTGCAGTGACCGGGCCAGCGTCGTTGACGAGTTCACGAAACTGGCAGGCGATGGCGCAACCCCGGTATTCCCCCTGACGGCGGTCATCGAGACCGGCAACGTGATCGCGCAGCTGGCCGGCCACGACCGCCGGGTGTGTATGGAGCGCTTCGTCGGGCTGCTCCGGCAAGCGCTGGGCACGACAGCCCGTGGGCGGTCTCGGGAGTGCCCTGGGACAGGACCTTCCTGAACGCTCTCGTCGACGGCGGCGACCGTCGGCTCCCGTTGGTCGAGTACGCCACCATGGGCATCGGGAGTGGCGAGCCAGCTCCACGTTGCTAGCCGGGGTGGATCGGATGCCATGGACCGCGGTCGGCAACTCGGCCCGCTGCGTTCCCGGGTAAACGCAGGATACGGGCAACTCCAGCCGCTCTTGGAGAATGGCCTTATCCTGTACGCGGAGTGGTTGTGGCTCACGCATACTGTGCGCTACGACCAGCTGATTGATCATCTGGTGGTGCTGGACTTCTATGGTCCCGACGAGGGTTTCGTGGAGTTGCACGAGCGAGACCGCCTGAGCCGAGCGCATGAACTTGTCGTACCGCCGCGGCTATTCGACGGTGTTCTCGGCTCCAAGGATGCGCTGGTGCAGTTGATGGGCCGATCGCGCTTAGGCTCCGAGTTCATGGAGGGAGCCGTCTTGCGCAGGGACGACGGCCGGCGGTGCAAGGTGCTCCGACCGGGTTTCGTCAGAGCCGGTGATACGAACATCGGCCGACGCCGTAACGCCTCCAGATGGGGCACCTGACCTCAGTGGTCCGGTGTTGCGAGGATCTTGAAGAGCATGTTGTTGACCTCGGTGAGGGCCTGGATATCGATCTGTCGCCGGCGTTCACCGAGCCGCGTCTTCCGCAGACTGGTGACCAAACCCGGCGCTGCCCAGGCGTCGCCAAGGTCCACGCCGAGTCCGGTGTCGGGCTCGGTGCCGAACACCGGCACCACGACGACGGTAGGCTCAGTCGCGATCTCGTTGTAGACGGCCGAGGAGATCACCAGCACGCTGACCCCGGCGTCGGTGGTCCAGATCTCGCCGCGCCGTGGGGAGTTGTTCAACGCTGCGATAGCTCGTCGGAGTTGCGATCAGCCCACGCTTCGGCGAAGGCAACGGCCTCGGGATGCGCCTCCATCCACCGGCCGTGGGCCGCGCACCGCCGCCGCATGTCCTCGACGTCGAGCAGGCCCTCGATCCAGGAGTTCATGGACTGCTGGTCGGCGTCGGCATAGCGCTTGACCGCCTCGTAGGCGGTATCGGACAGCCGCAAGGTGATCGTCCGTGCCACGGCCTAATGCTAGCAGAAGTTGCTGTCTATCTTCGCTGTCGCGAGGGGGTCATCCTACCGGTCCGCCACGATCGCCGGCCCACGGCTGGCTCGCAGGCTGGTGACCGTGGTGATCGCGAGTACGGCGACGATGACGGCGAGCGAGGTGACCGTCGGAATCTCCGGCACCGATGGCCACACCCCGTGCGCGTAGTGCAGCAGCAGTTTGACGCCGATGAACGCGAGAATCACGCCGAGTCCATACCCGAGATGGACCAGCCGCGACAGCAACCCTTGCAGCAGGAAGTACAGCGCCCGCAGGCCGAGCAGCGCGAAGGCGTTGGTGGCGAACACCAGGTAAGGGTCGTCGGTGATGCCATAGACCGCGGGGATCGAGTCGACGGCGAACACCGCGTCCGTCACCAGGACGGCGGTCACGACCAGGGCGAAGGGCGTCAGCGCGCGCCGGCCATCCAGCCGGGTGGTCATCTTTGGGCCGTCGTAGGCGTTGGCGACCCTCATGAATCGCTGCAGCAGGCGGACGGATCGCAGCTGTGTGACGTCGGCGGAGGCGCCATGCCCGGATCGGGCATCGCGGATCACCTTGACCGCGGTCACCAGCAGGATCAGCCCGAAGACGATGAAGGCCTCGTCGGCCGCCTGGAGTGCTGCCGCGCCGACCGCGATGAACGCGCCGCGCAACACCAGCGCCCCCACGATGCCGTAGAGCAGCACCCGCTGCTGCAGCACCTGGGGTACTGCGAAACCCGCCAGCAGCAACATGAACAGGAATAGGTTGTCCACCGACAACGACTTCTCGACGAGATAGCCGGCCATGAATTCCAGACCGCGCTCACCACCGTAGACATTCCACACGAACACGCCGAACGCGAGCGGTAGCGCGATATAGAGCGCCGACCAACCCGCCGCCTCCCGCAGCGACACCTCGTGGGGTCGCCGGGTGAGCAGGAAGTCGAGGGCGAGCAACGCGAGGACCGCCCCGATCGTGATCATCCATAGGGTGGGCGACCCCACCGGAGGCGACCCGCTAGGGACGGCTGGAGCGGAGCAGAGCAAGGGCACTGAGATCACCTGGTCGTCGGGCGTGCCGGAACACGCGGCGCGGCCGAGGTCTCCTCCACCCGCAATGCTCGACGGGCCGCCGCCCGGGGCGCCTCCTGGGACGCCGTACTGACCGGGCCTGCACGATGGGAGTACTCCCCTCTGCCAACCAGGCTACCCGGTGGGCTCAGGCGGTGCGCCCACGGCGAGATGCCGCCGATCTGCATGGAGCTGGCGCTGACCGTCGCGGTCAGCAAAGAAGCTGGACCGAACGCCAAAGTGCGGTTCTGGGTGATCGAGCTCGGCGCGGACGCCTCGGTGTCGTCGCAAGCGACGCAGCGGATCACGCTGACCCTCGATCCGCGCCGGCGTGGGATCGCAGGCAAGCCTCTGATCTCGGGGTCTGAGCAGGCCGGCGAGCGTTAGAGTCTGCGCCGTGAGCCACGGAGCGCCTCGGCCGCGGGCTGGTGTCCGGGCAGGTCGCGGAGATCATCGTCTCCCTGGACGGCGAGTCCGGGCGGCGCGGCTCGGGGTACCGGGTCGGGTCAAGCGTGGTGCTGACGGCGGCGCATGTCGTCGGCAGCGCGGTGTCGGTTCGGGTGCCGCTCGGATCACCGATCCGGGCTCACGTGTAGAAGTGTTGGGCCGGCTCGCGATGGCAGTGGCAGCGAGCAGTGATCCCGATCGGGCCGTGGCACTGATCGCGCAGATCGGCAACCCAGGCGCTCGAGCGATGGCGTTGAGCAAGGTCGCCATGGCAATCTCTGGCGCAACCGAGAAGACGTCGCCGGTATGCGTATACCCACCCGGCCGCGCGCCCATGTTGGTTCGGGCGCGACACCTCCTCGGCGAGGCCCTTGCGACCGGTTCATGGACTGAGGTCGCCTCAAGTCTGGCGCTGCTTGACCCACCAGCAGTCAGCGCTCTAGCCGATGAGCTTCAGTTGCGTTGGAAGCTGAATGGTCCAGCAAGTCCTGAAGCGGACAAAAATACTTGAAAAGACGGCGGGTCTCCGTCGGCCGCCAAATTCGGCGGCCTCGTTGGGTTTGACCGGGGGTGCGTGATCAGTGTCGTCAGAAGATCACGATCCGCGTCAGGATTACCTCATGGTCGGCCCTGTTGATCCGGTATTCCGCGATGCCGCGTCCCTCTGGGATGAGGATCTCCCGCCAGTCTGGATCGTCTTCAAGGCTGTTGCTCCCTTCAAGCCACGGGTTTCGCAGATGGCCACTGTGAGCGCCGCGACCACTGAGAACAACGCGGGTGAGACACCTAGATTTGAGAGAGTGTCTCCCACGATCTCCGATAGGAGGACCGGCCAGAGGTCGGCGGCCTCGTCATCGCTCACTGGCGCTGCGCTCTTGCCGGCGGAGCTCGACGTCGTCGATGGTCGTGGTGCGGAGGGTGCCGTCCATTGCGGCTGTGTGGATGCTGTTGCGGTCCGGGTCGGTATCGAGCATTGCCCGGCCCCACCAGGCGTTGAGGACCCCATCCAGCTCGGGGCCCTGCTGCGCCCGAAGCAACTCGGCGAAGAACTGAGCCCGGCGGCTGCCGCGCAGCGCATCTGAGATACCGCCGATGGTGCGCTGGACTCGGTGGGCGCCAGGCTCGTGCGGGTGTACGGGCTGGGTGCTCATTCTGTCCGTCCTCCTTCCCACTGCGGTCCAGCCGACCGTATCGCCACCGCCCGCTGATACGGCACGGGGCGAGCTGATCTCGGCGACAGCCTTGCGAGCCGCGAGATCTAGTAAGCCCAGGGTTCATCGCTCGTCATGGACTCGATGTCACTGTCTGTCATCTCTTGGGAAGGTAGTGTCGCACTGTGCGGACGTGCCGCCGGTGGCACTTCTGCAGCGGATCTATATCTCCTCCCTGAGACTGGTGGGCGATAGTGGACTGCCACCGAACTGGTGGAGGCTAGTCGAACAGGTGATCGAAGTCTTCGCTCTTGGCGCCGGCGATGAAGGCGGCCATCTCGTGCTGGTCGAAGATGAGGGTGCGGGCCTTGCGCTCGACTGGGGACAGCTTGTCGTCCTGGAAGCCGATCATGCCGCCGGCCACGGTGAACGACAGACAGCCGGCGTTGCCGTTGCTGAAGGTCGATTTCAGGTACTGGCCGTTGACTACGGCGTCGTACGTCGCATCATCGAGAGTGGGGTACGGGCTGGTTGTGCGAGCCACTGGGTCACAGCTCCTCCATGACTGCGCGGATCAGGTCCTCTGACTCCCGAGCTGGCAGAGCCTGGGCCAGAGCCGCATCGAAGATGTACGTGTACTGCCGCACGGGCTGACGATCCTCGTAGATGCGCTGCGCCGTGTCGCTATCCACATACACCACCTGGCCGTGACTGGTCTTCGCTGGTCGGTGGTCCTACCGACGCGAACCGGCTAGTGATCTACGGAGGATGTCAGTCCTGCCGCTTACGGTAGGAGCGTGATTCTCCCCACCGCGCCGCTGGCCGGCGTCTGGACCCCACTCGGCGACGCCAGCGGTGGTGCTGGGTACCTATCGGTCTACCTCAGTGATCCACTAGCACGATATCCGATAAGGCATGTTACAAGAAAGGCCGATAACAAGAGCGATCCAAACATCGAGACTGGCACGTACGGACTCTTCTCCACGTGTGAACGTCTGATGCGGAGCAAGATAGTCCGAGAGGGACGTCGGTATCTGTTTTTTGTGACTAGCCACGCCGGTCGGCGCCGTGCTCTCACAGGTTACTACGAGCTTTCTTGGTTCGCGGAGAGTACTGGGGGCGCAGCGATCGGCGACTTCGCGCTGGCGGCGACGGAGATTCGATTCATTAAGCCCATACCGCTCGATGCGCTACCGCCGCCGATGAGGCGCGTATGTGTACCGACGTTTCGCACCATAAGGCCGATCAACGATTCGACCGCCAATGCTCTCCGTGATATTATCCGCAGTCGACCCGATATTACCGAGTGCTATCTTTCTGAGTTGCGTCGCGTGGAACAGTTCACCCGATATCACAGTGGCTACGCATACCCTTCATGGGGTCGAGTCGACGGCTTTAGTTGGGAGGATGCAGACTCCTATCTCGGTGGCGCAGGCACGACTGATCTGAGGGCGAAGGTTCCCCGTGCAGGACAATGGAAATGTGACTCCTGCGAGCGTGTGATCACCAGTAAGGCAATACTGAAGTCTTGCCCAATCTGTCGTGAGATGGGCACCCTTCGCCCGGAAACGGACTGAACAGAATGGCCCGACGAGTCTTCATCAGCTATCAGCACCGAGACCAGATGAAGGCGAAAGGTTTCAATTTGATGCGATACAACAGCAATCTAGAGGTAGAATTTGTCGGTCGGCACCTCCTCGACCCGATTAAGAGCGATGACCCAGCTTACATCAGCCGCAAGATCCGCGAGCGAATCGACGGAAGCTCGGTGACGGTGGTCATCATCGGGGAGGTCACTTCTCAGAGTATCTGGGTGGGACGCGAAATCCAGTGGAGCCTCGACAAAAAGCCGCCTAATGGTCTCCTCGGAATCCGGCTCAGCCCGGATGCTCCCGTGCCCGATGAGCTCATGGAGCACGGCGCAGAAATCTTGAACTGGTACGACCCTGAGGACGTCCACGAATTCCAAGACGCGATTGAGCGAGCGGCAGTAGCGGCAAGATCTGCGTTATTGATGCCGATTAACTCAGCAAGCACCTGCGCGCGTTGATCAAACACCTATCGGCGGACCAGTGTACAGCTAGCTAAAACAGCGAAGTTTGACAATTTTGTTCACAATAGGATACCTCACCGAGAACTGGCGATTGGGGCAGCTTATCGTTAATTCCCCATTTTGGCGGAAAGAAGAGTTCAATTGACTCTGGGGTGATCGAAAACCTCGCCTTGATGCGTTTTCGTGCGCTAGTCAACTCGGGCGCTGCTTCACGACAGTACTTGTCTGTCTCACAAAACAGGCCTTGGCAGTCGATCGCGTGGAGGCGTCGCCCCCACAGGCCGTTGAATGGAAGGTTTAGGCTATCGAATGCATCTTCCTGGCGATCAACCATCCAGCGGATGACGTCAGTGGGAGTGTAATCGCCGAGGCTCTCGAATACCTTGCTTATTCCCCGCAACGCTCCAGGCCCGGCCTTGGTGAACTCGTTTTCTGAATAATCGATGAGATCAGAATAGTTCAGGTCGATGGCGATTTGGTAGGACATGAAGTCACCCATGAGAGGGTAGTCATGCAGCAGATTGTAGACATGGTGGAGAGACGAGGCCGTCAGAATCCGCTCACTGAGCGCATCCTGAAGGAACATGTGCCGGAAAAGTTCCACGTGATTGAGATGCTTAAGGGACTGCCCGTATGCATTATTCGCGCAGAGAATAAAGGCCCCCGTGTAGAGACCTCCATTTTGAAGCCGAGCGTGGTCAAGAGCCTTGCGGAAACCCCCGTCAATCAAATCACTGATAGTCGGATAGTGTCCTAGAAAGTCACGGACAGTCGTCCATGTATCAATCTTACTAAAGGTTCTAAATGCAACTATCTGGAAAATTCGATCTTCCGGACTGCATGGTTCGTCATGGTAGCAGACTTTTCGGATCATATACTGTGAGACCCGATCGGCCGCTCGGTAAACATTGCAGAACTTGTACTCCTGCAAGATCGGGTCGTCGGTCCAGGGGAATGGCCTACCGGCAACCCGGCGCTCGAAAGCTGCCTGTCGCTCTGCGGCGAAACTCCAATAAATGTCGTGGATGCGACGACGGGGGATGGGTGGACATTTCATCTGATGCTCCCTTCCGGATTAACATTGACGGTAGAAAACTCCCGTGCCGTGCAGATGGAAGTAATGTATATTGTCAAGAAGCGGCTGCCCGGCCATACGCTCGCCGAGCGTGTAGCGAAATCGGTCAACGCCGGTGAAATGGTCAAAGACGATTGCCCCACCCACCAGGGTTCTGTCTTCGACAATTTGTAGGGCCGCCTTGGCGGCCGTGTAGTTGTCTGTGTCGATGAAGGTAAGAACCAGGTTCTCTCCCGCTAACCGCCGCGAGGTCTCAACGATGTCACCGGGGATGATCTCGACTCTGCGGTCGGTCAGATATCTGCGTACTGCCGGCAAGTCGGTAAACATACAGTCCTGATGGTCGTACATATCAAGTGGACTACGACGTGAGGGGAACCCATTGAATGTATCAAATCCTATGATTGGCCAGTCCATACCGAGACGCTCGATGACCCGCGAGAGGAACATGGTTGTTCCACCCTTAAACATCCCAAACTCGGCAACGATGCCATTAAGCCTGAGACGTGTCGCGTTAAGAAGGCATTGGTACAGATGCGTCAGAGTGTTGGGGTAACCATTAGCCAGGGACGGCACGAGCAGACGTGCAAGTTCTTCTTGGAACACAGGATCCCTGAATTTGAGGTGCCCATATCCGGCAACGATGACTTTCGGTGTTCCCTGCACGTAGGGTAGTGCGGTGTTGAGTAGTTCTTCCTTCGTCTCGTCGGCGGCGACCACCAATACATCATGATGGATACTAACCAAGGCTTCAATGGGCCGCGACGGAACCGGGAGTGGTATTTCGGGAATGCCGTCCAACTGGGCTGCGTAGACAGCATCAACCGTCGATACGAGCCCGCACGGTGTCAACGATGCTAAGAGACGGAGCGTGGTTTCGGTGAGACCAAGAATTCCTATGGAGCGTGCACCGAGTAGAATTTCTTGTTCAAGATCTTCGAGCAGCTTCGCATAGTCGTTCGAACGCATGAGCGATCTCCCTGTCATCGGCGCGGGAGCTACCTTACAAGACCGAGGGCTACCGCTGGAGAGCGACGAGGAGACGCGCCGCTGCGTCGGAGAGTGATTGCAGGTGCAGAAGCCGGGCGGTAGGCGGACGCGCGGCGTTGATACCGATGAAACAAGCCTGAAGCTCGTTAAAACGGCTCAGCACTGGGCCAAGCGCGTCAATCGGCGTCTGGACACAGATGTTGTGACCTGGCAGGTTGACACTTGACAAGAGATGCTCAAAGCCCGCGTATCCTTGGCTGAAGGGAGGAGCAAGGCCGCTCGTGCGGAAGAGTGTGTCGGCTACACTAGCATCCACGTCGGCAAGGTAGGTTTGGTATTTGATGCAATAGACGAGCAGATCAATCGCAGTGTCGAGAGCCGCTTCATCGCGGCCGGCAGGCGCACCGTCAATCACGTACTCGAGCCGGTCAACCTTGCGTGCAATGTTGGCGAGAATGCTGATCATTTCGCCGCGTTTCTTCCACGCATCCCGGTATACCGCGTCCTTCTCACGGTGCAGACGGCGTAGCGTCTCGTGAAGTGATGCGGTGGGCGAGCCGGTCACGCAAGGATCTTCTCGTAGCGAAGCGTTCGAAGATCGAGGTTAGCAACGAGGTAGCCTCCTCGATTCTGCCCGAGCTGATGCATGGCGCAAAAACCCTGCGAGATGGCTCTGCGCCAGAGCCAGGCCGGCAGCGATTCGACCTCGAGATCGACTATGGCAGCCTTCGCGACCTCGATCACTTCGCCATCGACGCTGGTCTCGCTGAGAAAAGCCGCCCGGCGGGCCGCAAGCCGGGAAAGCACCGCAGCAAGCCCTTCTTCAGCGAAGATGGCACGGGCCCCGTCTTCGCACTCGTCGGTTTGCTGATCAGATTTCCGCTTGAGCCGTAGAGCTGCTCGCATGGTCGGTGACCAGCCGAGGACCGCCATGAAGCCCATGTGGAGGGCATCGTGAAAACGGTAGGCGTCAACTCGTCGACTGTTATCTGTTAACAAGTCACCTAAGCTGCTACCTACTCGGAATCCCGCGACCTTGCCCTCTTGAATGTCGACTGGTCCGTGTGGAAAGACATTCGGATCGGCATCGACAAGGGTGAGCGCGGCCGCCGCACGGCCTGATGGAAGTGGATGCTCAGCAAAGGCCACTATCAGACGGCGCGGGAATCGCTCGTGTGCCGGATAACCGGCATCGAGGACTGGTAACTCATCAAGATCGGTGGAATCGATGCATCGCGGATAGCGATCTTTGGTGCGCAGTAGGTTGGTCTTGGCGATCTCTTCCATGTCAATGTCGCACGCGGTCGCAACTGCTGCGACGTACCAGAGAAGATCGCCGAGTTCTTCGCACAGCAGCTCCCGGTTTGCGGCAAAGTCGATGCCGTCCCGGAGGTATCTCTTGTACACGTTGAGAACCGAACCGGCCTCACTGGCCAGCCCGAGCATCGGTGCGACGACACTCTGTGGGCCGCCGAGCCGAAGCTGGCTGGTCTCCCGGGCCACGCGCTGGTACTCGGCAAACTGCACGGCTGCCTCCCCACCAGTCGTCGCACGACGTTGCGCGTCTCCACCGTCGGTGAATGGATCGGCACAGCGCGTCCCCGATGGTATGCCCTCGGCGACCATGCTCCGAAGCCATTTTGCGGGTAGCAGCAGGAGGGCTGGTCTCAGCCTGGTGCGCCCCGCCATCCGGTACCGGGGCAGCTGGGAGGCTAGTCGAGCAGGTGGTCGAAGTCTCCGTTCTTGGCGCCGGCGATGAAGGCGGCCATCTCGTGCTGGTCGAAGATGAGGGTGCGGGCCTTGCGCTCGATCGGGGGCAGTTTGTCGTCCTGGAAGCCGACCAGTCCGTCGGCCACGGTGAACGACAGGCAGCCGGTGCTAGGGCCGCTGAACGTCGATTTCAGGTACTGGCCGTTGACCACCGCTTCGTACTGCGGGTCGTCGAGCAACGGGTATGGATTGGTGGTGCGGGTCACTGGGTTACAGCTCCTTGATGACTCCACGGATCAGGTCCTGTGACTCCCGGGATGGCAGGGCCAGGGCAAGAGCCGCGTTGACGATATACGTGCACTGCCGCACGAGCTCGCGGTCTTCGTACATCCGTTGCGCCGTCTCGCTGTCCACGTACACCACGTCGCCTTCAATCTCGTCCTCAAACCCGAAGATCACGACATTATCCGAGCCGGGCGGCGCTCCGGCGCTGAAGGGCAGGACGTGCACCGCAACCGGATACCGCTGAGTCACCTCGATCAAGTGTTGAAGCTGGTCACGCATAACGTCGCGGCCGCCCACCAGAGTACGGATGACCCCCTCCGTCAGGACGGCGGTCAGTCCCTGGAAGTCGTCGTCACCAAGCCGGCGCTGTCGCCGCATCCGCAACTCGACTAACCGATCCACGTGGAGCGGTGAGACCAGTGTGCGGGCGTTGCCGACGACCGCATCAGCGTAGGCCCGAGTTTGCAGTAGGCCCTGTACGTAGACATTGTCGTAGCTGCGCATGTTGGTGGCGTCTTCGCCGATCTCGGCGAGCATTTCCATGGCTTCGCCAACGATGTCCGAATACTCCTGCCACCAGCCCCGTTCGTCGGCCCGGCGGCGTAGCTCGTCAAGCTTCTGGGCCTGCCCGGTGTCGACATCGAGCACTGCGATGATCCGGTCCAGGTGTTCGGAATTGATCCGGGCGATGCCGGACTCCACCCGCGACAGGTGCGCAGCGGAGGTGGCACGCTGCTGGGGCGCGCCGGCGTTCATCGACTCGGCGAGCTTCTCCTGGGTGAGCTGGGCATCGTCGCGTAGTCGCCGGATCTGCTTACCCAAGCGGCGGGACCTGATCGTCTTGCGCTGCGCCACCGGACCTCCCAGACCAACAAGATCGTGAAAATTGCAGTAGAATTTCATTAGTGCTACAGTGCGAAACGCACGCAAGGCAGTGACAAGCCTAGGTCACCTGCTGGGGCGCTCCGGTGAGCCACGCTCCCGCGTGCCGGCAAGTCACCACAGACGACGGTGGTCCCGGCCTGACTCCCCCGAATCGCCGGGGCCACCGTCCTCCACCGAGAGCGGTGATCACGTGACGGAGCTGCCGCCGGAGGTGGAGCAGCTACTGCTCGACGTCGTCGCGGACGGCTTCACCGTCTATTGCTGCGGCCCCCGGAGTGCACCGACCGCGCTGGCCGCCTCGTACGACTGGGCGGACTATGTGGATCATCTCGTGATCAGGAGCTGCGATCGGGTCGTCGCGGCGCGGGTCCCGAAGCTGGGTCGCGTGGACGTGTTCGCGCCCGAGGTCGTCGTCTGGGCCTACGAAGGCCCCGCGGAATCCACCATGCGCGCCCTGCTAAACCTGGTGCACCCGCACCACCCCGATGCCCCGACCAAGGTCTATCCGGCGCCGCGCTCCTTGCACGTGCCGAGGCAACAGCAGCGCCCGATGTCGATCCAACTGCCGCCGGCGACCCAGGCCGGAGCGCGGGCGGCCCGGCTGGGGGATTTACGGCGCCAGCTCACACCATGATCACCGTTGCCTGACTGCCGGTTGCAGTCACACCTCGGTGGTCTGCTCCAGGTCAATTACGATCTTACCCGGCTCGTGACCGGACTCCACCGCTCGCAGATCCGCCGCTACTCAGGGACATAGCCAAGGTGAGATGGTCACGAGTTCACCAGCTGCGAGACGCGCTGCGCAGACACCTTGAGCACGGCGGCAATGTCGGCACCGCTCAGACCGGATTCCTTGAGGTGACGGGCGGCGGCGCGTTGCCGAGCAGCCGCGTCGCGCTGGGCTCGCTCAGCGTCCCGGACGGCCTGCCTCGCAGCCTCAGTTTCGGTGGCGAGGTTCCCGTCGAGTTCAGGGGTGATCGTTACGTCGTAGTACTCGGGCTCGCCACCTAGGTCCAGTGCGAGGTAATCACAGACCATGCGCCGCCCACCAGCCAGGGAACGTGACTGGGTTACGCCGACCTCGTGGCCGGTGTCGTCGTGAATGTGGAGTTCCCAGCCGTGGGCCCAGCGCCGGGCCGTTACCTGATAGACGCTCACTGTAGCCACCCTTCCGGCAGGCATGCCATACGCTTGCCGACACTGCGCCCTACTTCTGGGCACTACTCCAGGCGAGACGATTGTGTGTCGTGGGACTGGCGCCGTGTGCACGCCGCAAGGGCACCCCCACTTGGTGTGCGGGCCTTGTCGGACAGGACCTTGCAACCGCGTTCGATCAGTGCGGACTCCAAGTCCCGCAATCTCATCGCCTTGACCACAAGGGTAAATCTATCCACCCTGGATAACAATCACCAAGGGGGCCTAGATAACCAGACTGCCACTGCAAACAGTCGATCAGCGGACTGGCTGGCTACTGCCTGGTAACCAGACGTAGTGTGAAGCCACGGTCCCCGGCTACGGTGCAGTGAGGCTTGGACACCGGTGGGGAGGTGGACAGCGTGATGGCAGTGCGACTGGTGATCGGCTTGGGGCTGACCGTCCTGACGCTGGTGCTCACCGGCCGGCGGGTGTCGTGGCTGGTCGCGCTGATCTCCTCCGGGCAACCGACGCACAACCGCACCACGGAGCTGGGCGCGCGGCTGAAGACCCAGCTGGTCGAGGTGTTCGGGCAGCGCCGGCTACTGAAATGGACGATCCCCGGGCTGGCGCATTTCTTCACCTTCTGGGGCTTCGTCGTCCTGCTCACCGTCTACATCGAGGCCTACGGCGCCCTGTTCAGCGAGAACTTCGCCATCCCGCTGATCGGGCACGCCCCGGTGCTGGGCTTGATCCAGGATGTCATCGCGCTCGCCGTGCTGTTCTCGATCATCACGTTCGCGATCATGCGGGTCCGGCAGGATCCGGAACGCCGGCAGCGGGCGTCGCGGTTCTACGGCTCGCACACCGGTGGCGCCTGGCTCATCCTGTTCATGATCTTCAACGTGATCTGGACGTTGTTCCTGTTCCGCGGAACCGAGGTGAACAACGGCACCTTCCCGTACCGCTCCGGCGCGTTCGTCTCAGAAGCTGCCGCACAACTGCTCGCTCCGCTGGGCGCGACGACCAACCAGGTGCTGGAAACGGTCGGGCTGCTGCTGCACATCGGCGTCATGCTGGGCTTCCTGATCATTGTGCTGTACTCCAAGCACCTGCACATCTTCATCGCGCCGCTCAACGTCGCCGCCAAGCGGATGCCCAAGGCCCTGGGCCCGCTGCTGCCGATGGAATCAGGCGGCAAGGAGATCGACTTCGAGGACCCGGACGAGGACGACGTCTTCGGCCGCGGCAAGATCGAGGATTTCACCTGGAAGGGCATGCTGGACTTCGCGACCTGCACCGAGTGCGGCCGCTGCCAGAGCCAGTGCCCGGCGTGGAACACCGGCAAGCCACTGTCCCCTAAGCTCGTGATCATGGATCTGCGGGACCACCTGTTCGCCAAGGCGCCCTATCTCCTCGGGGACCAGCCGGTACCCGAAGACGTCGACGTCCTGGGGATGGCCGCGGGCAACGGGCACGTGCCCGAGTCGGGTTTCGGCCGGGTCACCGGATCGGGTCCCGAGCAAGCGGCCCGACCACTGGTGGGCACCGCCGAAACCGGCGGGGTGATCGACCCGGACGTGCTGTGGTCGTGCACCACCTGCGGGGCCTGCGTGGAGCAGTGCCCGGTGGACATCGAGCACGTCGATCACATCGTCGACATGCGCCGCTACCAGGTGATGATCGAGTCGGAGTTCCCCACCGAGCTGGGCACGCTGTTCCGCAATCTGGAGAACAAGGGCAACCCGTGGGGGCAGAATCAATCCGCCCGGATGGACTGGGCGAAAGGCCTGGACTTCAAGGTCCCGCAACTGGCCGAGGAGACCCTGCCCGACGACGTGGAGTACCTGTTCTGGATCGGCTGCGCGGGCGCTTTTGACGACAATGCGCGGCGCACGGTCCGGGCGACCGCCGAGCTGCTGCACCGCGCCGACGTCAAGTACGTGGTGCTCGGGGATGGTGAGACCTGCACCGGCGACCCGGCCCGCCGGTCGGGCAACGAGTTCCTGTTCCAGATGCTCGCCCAGCAGAACGTCGAGGTGCTCAATACCGTCTTCGGAGACCGCCCGCCCAGCCGTCGCAAGATCGTGACGACCTGCCCGCACTGTTTCAACACACTGGGCCGGGAATACCCGCAGCTGGAGGGCCACTACGAGGTGGTGCACCACACGCAGCTGCTCAACCGGCTGGTCCGGGAGGGCAAGCTCACCCCGGCGCCACCCAGGGACGGGCCCACCGTCACCTACCACGACCCGTGCTACCTGGGCCGGCACAACGAGGTGTATTCACCGCCGCGCGAGCTGGTCGAAGCGTCAGGTGCGGTGCTGACCGAGATGCCCCGGCACGCCGAGCGGTCGATGTGCTGCGGCGCCGGTGGGGCCAGGATGTGGATGGAGGAGCGCATCGGCAAGCGGGTCAACCTGGACCGGGTCGACGAGGCGATCGCCACCGGCAGCGCCGCGATCGCCACCGGGTGCCCGTTCTGCCGGGTGATGCTCACCGACGGCCTCACCACCCGCGACGCCGAGGGCACCGCCGCCAACACCACCGAGGTCCTCGACGTCGCCCAGCTCCTGCTCACCAGCGTCCAGCGCGGCGACCCAGCACCCCCCACTGACTCCGACACACCGCGATCCGGCTCCGAATAGCAGGTGACACACGGCGCTAATCGGTTCCGGACGGCGTCTCGGCAGCCTTGAGGACGGCGTCGCGGAGCTCCTGAAGATCAGCACCGCGCTTGACCAGGATCACCGCAGCCATGCCCTCACCCTCGCGGATGAGCCCCAGCAGGATGTGCTCGGTGCCGATGTGGTTGTGCCCGAGCTGGATGGACTCGCGCAACGACAGCTCCAGCACCTTCTTGGCCCGCCGGGTAAACGAGATGTGCCCTCTCGGCGCGTCCGCACCACGGCCGGCGATGTCCTCGACGTCGGCCCGGACGGCGTCCAGCGTAATGCCGGCCTGCTGGAGAGTCCGCGCAGCGATGCCCTCCCGCTCCGCCAGCAGGCCCAGCAGGAGATGCTCGGTGCCCATGTACTCGTGACGCAGCGCGCGAGCCTCTTCCTGGCCGAGCACGACCACCCGGCGCGCCCCTGGGGTGAACCGCTTGCCCATCTGCCCGATGGCGGTCTCGACGCCGCCGACGACCTTGTCAATCAGCGAGCGCCACGGGGAGTGGCGCTGCTGGGCGGCCTGCTTGCTCACCCCTAGCGCTGTCCCGATCTGGGACCACGAGCAGTCAGCGGTTCGAGCCTCCTGGACGAAGTGGTCGAGCAGCTTGTCTCCCAGATCGACAAGTTCCTGCTGCTGGCGCGCCGCGTTCTCCAGCAACGCGACCGGATCCTGGCTCTGCGTCTGGGACCGAGTCTCGGCAATGAGCTCATCGAGTGTCATGTGTCAACTGTAACTTGACGTACTACTGGCGTCAAGTGTCTCTTGACGCAGTGGCCAGCCGCACGTACACCGGCTGAAGTCACCCGATCACGAGGTCACCGCCACGGTCGGTCGTGTTGGCATGCACTGAGTCACCGCGTACTGTCGGAATGTAGACAACCCTACCTAATGTATTAATTTTCGAAAGCAGCTGATGATGACACGAGATCAATATTTCGCGGAAGATCCTCAATCACTCCCTTTCGAGGGCGCGCTCGACGGTTCCCACAGCCGGGTCGACCCATGTTTCATGACCGGAAAAGGCTGTGTATACACCGACGTGATCAATCGAACACTAGCAGAACGAGCAAAGAAGCCTGTTTACCGAGGTTTCTCGGTTATGCCTTTCCGCCCCAACTTCAACGTGTTCTTCAAGAATTCTCTTTCATTGTATTTCGAGCGCAACTATAAGAAGACGGTCACACTCGAGCGAGCCGACGAGATTCGCAGGCCGGGTATCATCATCTGCGAGGGGATCTGCAAGAGAATTCAAGAAGCGGACTTCGTGACCGTGGACATATCCTTGCCGAACCCCAACGTGTTCTACGAGCTTGGGCTCGCGTTCGGCATCGGCCACAAGATTTTTGTCATCTATCACGACCTCAGTGATTTTGGAAAGCACACCGCTGCAGCACTGAAATACCTTGGGTGCCCGTCACACAACTACCATGATCTCGACCCGATGAAACGGGAGGACATCGACACGAAAAGGATGATCTGGCACAACCGGCCGGAGGCACCGACGGCCCCGCTGAACAATCTCAAGATTCTTCTTTACGAGCAGACGCTCGCACCCGAGAACAAGCAGACAGCTCAGCAATACAGCTCGACGGTGGATGAGAACCAGGATAGATTCAGCGCGAGGAATTCCGAGGGCGATATCCACCTTACATTCGGGACTCACGTTCGCTCTGCGGTAGGACTGGTCATCACCAAGATCTACGAAGACCTGCAATCCCACGAAGGCAAGAATAATTCGGTCGTCGCAGAGCATCGCGCAACGATCAAAGGATTGGAGAAAGCCGACGTCGTCAACACCGAAGGCAGCCTCCAGGAGATACAGGCTCAAGTCGATTCCGCGTACTGCATGATCATGAGAACCGGATTCGAGTTGTGCCACCCGATGACCTACTTCTGGCTCGGTTACGGCCACGCGAAGGGGAAGAACGTCATTCCGGTGACCGTCCTCCGGGAGCGCGACGAACCAATCCATGACCTCGCCTTCGACATCCGGGCACAACGTCATATGTCGTTCATGGAGTGGGAACCGGAGCGCTTTGAGGTGGAATTGAGATCATCCTTGACCGATATGATCAAAGCGGATTTCTCCGAGTGGTCTCGTAAGCGCTTCTGGGACCACGTGATCGGACGCCGCGGCGAGGTGTCCATCTTCACCGGCGCGCTACACAACGAGACGTTCGGTCGCGAGATGATCGGGGACTGGGACCTCAGAACAGCGTCGGAGCTGACGTCCTATCTGGCCAGTCACGATTATCGAGCTAAGATCGAAAACCCGGTGTACACACCGGAGTACCCGAAGCTGGAAGGACTGACAGGTCAGGACTTCATCGACAAGTACGTCACACCGCTACGGGAGATGCTTCGCGACAAGAACTGTATCTTGATCGCCTCGCCGGACGTGAACCCACTCACGGAAATCGTTCTTGGAAAGATCTATGGTATCGAAGATGCCCAACTTTTTACCGAGCTGAGGGATCCCGGCCAACACCCAGACGCAATCTTGATGGTGAAAGAACGGCGATCCAGCGATGGAGAAAGCGCTGATACCAGAGCCCGGCGTTGCTTCTACAAGGAGGTGCAACCTAACGGGGGTAACCCGAAGAGGGGATTTGAGTGCCGGCAGTTCCGCGGCGGCAAGGTGATGGAGAGCTTCTTGCAGCAGGACGATGATGTGGGCGAATTCCTGGTGCACGGCCATCTCGTGATTATGGAGAACCCGTGGTGGTCAGGAAACGGCAGCCGACCATACATCGTCGTGCTCAACGGGGTAAGCGGACCAGCGACTTTTGCCCTGACGCACGTGCTCACCGGAGGAATGACGAAGGACTTCGTAGCTTACCCGGAGTCCTTCGAGCCGTCCGCGGAGTCCGAACAGATTCTTAGTGCTCTGGTGCACCAACTGACTGCTCGGCAAACCGTGATCGACCGCATCATTGACGTTCATGTCGGCGCGGGACCCGATCACACGGTCTACACCTCGGATTGGCGCCGCATCCTGCGCTGGAAGCCGAACAATTCGGTCCGCTGAGCCACCCCGGCTATGACGGCTCAGCGTCGGGTGTCGATGCGCTGGAAGTTGAGGTGGGCCCGGGACGGCGTGGGCCCTCGCTGACCCTGGTACCGGGAACCCACACCAGCACTGCCGTAGGGGTGCTCCGCGGGACTGGAGAGCCGGAACAGGCAGAGCTGGCCGATCTTCATTCCCGGCCAGAGCGTGATCGGCAGGTTGGCCACATTGGACAGCTCCAGGGTGATGTGACCGGTGAAACCAGGATCGATGAACCCCGCGGTGGAATGGGTGAGCAAACCCAGCCGGCCGAGACTCGATTTTCCTTCCAATCTCCCGGCGAGATCATCGGGCAGGGTGAGCTGCTCAAATGTCGAACCGAGCACGAACTCACCGGGGTGCAGCACGAACGGCTCGTCACCGTGGGGCTCCACCAGCGAGGTCAGCTCATCCTGCTGCAGCGACGGGTCGATGTGGGTGTAGCGAGTGTTCACGAAGACCCGGAAGAACCGGTCCAGCCGCACGTCGATACTGGAGGGCTGGAGCAGCTTCTCGTCGAACGGCTCGATGCCCAGTCGTCCGGCGTCGATCTCAGCCCGCAGGTCGCGGTCAGACAGCAGCACGGCGTCACCCTAGTCGGCACCGGAAGTGACGTTTGGTGCATGTCCGTACGCATCACAGTACGCTCCCTCGTATGACTCAGCGTGAGCGCTTGACGATCTCTCTGGACCCGCCGGTGGCCGCCAGGGTGCGCCAGTGCGGCGCCCGTACCCGTGGGGGCGCGTCGGGCTACCTCGAGCGCCTCGTTCGAGCTGATGCGCTGCGCGAAGCAGCCGACAGCATGGCGCGCTGGTATGCGGCCAATCCCACCCATGTCGAAGACTCGCTGACTGAAACTGACGCGGCACTTGACGAGGCCGGCTGAGTGTCCCTTCGCCGGGGAGCCGTCCACCCCTACAAACCAGTCCTCCAACGACCCGGCCCATCGCTGCAGCGCCTGATCGTCTCCGCCGACCCGCTCAACGAGTCCCCTTGCCGGTGGTGCTCGGGCTGCAGATCGTCGATAGCGACCCTGGCTCCCTGCTATCCGTGCGACTCGACGGTCACGGCTGGGCGGTCACCACCACCATCGAACAGGTGATCAAATCCCGTCTCGACGACCCAGTTGGCGTCATCAGCCCCGATGAACAGCAGGCCGTCGACAACGCTCTTCGCGCAGCTCTTGATCTGTATAACCAGCGCCATCTGACGCAGACTGGCCGGACGGGCACCGGGGTCGTGCTACGATCGTCGGCGCTGCGGGTGTAGTTTAATGGTAGAATGAGAGCTTCCCAAGCTCTAGACGCGGGTTCGATTCCCGTCACCCGCTCCATTGTAGAGTGCCAGGTCGAAAGCGGTCTTGTGTAGGCTTGGGCCCCCCATCGTTAATAGTCAGCCTCCCCGTCGTGCTGTCTGCGTGCGGTTAGCCAGCGCCTACTAACTAATCGGGAGAAGCATGAGGTTGCGTCGTTCGTCGTCAGTCAGTTTTCGTGACAGGTGGTGAAGGGCGTTGGTCGTTAAGATCCTCAATGCTGACCGTCGAATCCCAGATTCGCTAGGTCCCGTCCTGATGAAACCGAGGCGAGTTGCCTGCCATGCGGAGACCACGACACGCTGTCGGCTCCCTTGGGGATGAGCGCCAACCACATTACTCCTCCGGGCAATATTTGACGTCTCAGATCCGGACCGTCCGGTCGGTTGAGCCGGTCGCCACTCACTGCACGTCCGGTGATCATGCTAGCCCACGCCACAGTCCGTACCCTGTCGTCGTGGCCGCGCAGTGCCGGGTAGATCGGTGTCGGCCAGGTTCAGTCCGGCCCATAGCAGCTTGGCCCACACCTCGTCGGCGATCACGCGGGGGTTGGTGCCGATCAACGCGGCCACGCTTCGGGGCACGGCCAGTGCGCCGGACGGGTCGAACCGGCGGGGGAACCACTCCCATTCCTGGCCGTCGCGGAAGAATGTGCGGGTCGACACGAGGATGTAGGCCTTGGTGCGCGGGGAGATCGGGTCGCCGGCACGGACGCCGAGCGCATCGCGGCGTTGCACGTAGTCCCCGACACACATCCGATCCACCGCCGCGACCCAGGCGGCGCAGATCTGGCGAGTCCACTGGCCCGGCTCAGTGATCTCGGGGTGTTCGGCGGCCAGCCACCGCCCGGCCTTAGCCATCAGCGTCCGGATGGTCGCGCGAACCCTCGGGGTCAGCGTCGAGGTGGCATACCAGCGCTGCACCCACGCGATCCACCTCGCGTCCGCCCCGGCGATGACCGCCGCGCCGTTGTAACCGCAGCGCACCGGGGGATCACAGTGGCCCAGCGCAGCGACGGCGCGCTGCAGCGCGTAGAGCACCGGCCCGT
>JBOHFK010000033.1:0-45568 GCA_050699635.1 Pseudonocardiaceae bacterium
ATCCTGGTCGACCCGGCCGCGATCCTGGCCGAATCCCCACGCGGTCTCAACGATCTCTACGTCGCCCTCACCCGTACCACCAACCGCCTGTGCATCGCGTATCCCGGCGAGCTGCCCGAAGTGCTCATCACAGCATGCCGTTGATCCAGGAAGAAGGCCTCGGCTCACGAGGCGGGGGATGCTTGGAGCAGCCACTTGTATTCCGCGGCGCTGGAGGCGTCGTGGTGCCAGGTGAGCTGGGTCTGCCCGGTAGGTAGTACATCAGACTGAACCACGCCGAGGTTATTGCGCTCGGTCAGCCCTTCGCCGGTCCAGGACCTTGGAAAGACGACCTTCAGAACAAGTTCATTTATCTTCGGAGGATGCCGCTGGTCAAGGGTGGCCGTGGCCCAGCTCAAGGTGTCCTGGCCCGAGCTGCGCAACGGCGTCCACAGCTTCGGCGAGCGGTAACGCACTTCCCATTCAGTCTCTACTTGAAGTCCCGGCTGAAACAAGATCATTACTATCGGCCGGCCATCGACAGCCCGCACGAGGTGGACGTCGAGGTGAGTGTCGTGGCCGTCTACCGCGCAGACGGGGGTTAGCTCGTGCCTGTCCAACGGATCGTTGGGCCAGGCCACGATCGGACCCAGGATCCGGTAGACGAGGTAGGGCTTCGGCCTGGTCCAGCGTCGCTCGATGACGACGTCCTGGCCGTCCGCCGCACCGACGATGGCGGTGATCTCCACGCGCTCCTCGAACAGCGGGAACTGTCGATCCACCAGACCGTGTACGGCATCGGCATACGCTCGCAACTCCTGGTCACGGTCGACCAGATCTAGCCATTGTTGCCACTGCGGCGGAGGCGGACCGTTGGCCGCGCCCGGTGCCTCCTCGACCACGGGCCGCTCGGCGGTTTCGTTGACCCGCTGGTGGAACGCGATGAGCTGGACGCGACTGCTCACGTCCGCCTTGCGGAACAGTGCACGCAGGTGCGCCTCCACCGTCCGGCGCGAGATGCCGAGGTGGGCGGCGATCTGTTCGGTCCCGAACCCACTGATCACTTGCTGCAGCACGTCCTCCTCGCGCGAGGTCGGCAGGTCCCTTCGCACCAAAGTCGCTCCTCCCAAGGTGCTCATCCTACGTAGGCGACGCGTAGGTGCAAGCCCTAGCTCAGCATGGGATGAACCGTGTTTTCACCTATTTGTTTTCCGCGGCAGACTCAATTACCTAGAGAGATACGCCTACGCGTCTAGTGGTGCTATGAAATAGGAATCGGTACACCAGTCCGAGTTGGCAATGCCGGCGATCTCCGATATCTTGCCAGGAACTCTACTGGTAGTGGCCCCTAGCGTAGGGCTAGTGTGTAAAGGACAGGAAGCCTAATGACAGTTTCCCGCACGGCAGGCGTCAACAGTGAGGAAGATAACAGCATGACGGCAGTTCAAGATCCGACCGTGCAGCGGCGCCGACTCCGCCTGGAGCTCAGGAGGGCGCGTGACGCTGTCGGGCTGAGGCAGGCCGACGTCGCCCGCGCCATGGAGTGGTCACCGTCCAAGCTGATCCGCATCGAGAAGGGCGATGTGGGTGTCTCGAGTAACGACCTCAGGGCCCTGCTGAGCCTCTACGGCGTCAAGGACCAGGGACGGGTCAACGAGTTGGTCGACCTGGCTCGGTCAGCCCGGGGTGGATCTATCTACGATCAGTACACTGACCTGCTGAAACCCGGTTTCAAGGAGTACCTCGCGTACGAGGCATCAGCTGCCGTCATCCGCCAGTACGACCCGGTTCTGATCCCCGGATTACTCCAGACTGAGGAGTATGGGCGGGCGATCCTGTCGCGAATGGCCGGCTTCGGGCCGGCCGCCGTCGACAAGTCATGGACCGTCCGCCAGAACCGCCAGGAGGCGGTCGGCCGCGGGAGCCCTCCTGAGATGTGCTTCATCCTGGACGAGGCAGCTCTGCGGCGACACGTCGGCCCTGGACATGTCATGCGGCGCCAACTGGAGCGGCTCAAAGATCTGACCGCGGAGTCGCACATCAGCATCCAGATCATTCCATTTGCCCGCGGCGCCCACCCGGGCATGGCCGGGAACTTCATCCTGCTCGAGTTCACGGACCCGAGCCTGGACGACATGGTGTACCTGGAGGGCATCCAGCAGATCACCATCCGCGACGACCATGATCTGATCGCGCAGTACCTCGACAGGTTCGCCCAGCTGGAGGAGCTGGCCTTGTCACCGGACGAGAGCCTTGATTTTCTTGACCTGATGATTAGCGAGATACCATCGACATCTCAATCCGCATAATTCTAAGAGAGGAGGGTTACCTCATATAAGGAAATAGCCTGTCAACGGCCAAACTACCAAGAATTCGCTGGGGTCGGTGCCACACACCGATCCCAGCAAGGGCCGATCTTCCACACATCCAAATCACACACACATTGGAGTAGGCTGGATGTACCATCTCAGTTCCGACCACTCGCACCGTCACGTCTCCCGCTGGCTCACCAACGGCGGCAGTGGTAGCAACGGCGGATGACGCTGCTCCGCTGACAGTAGCTAGGCGCCGCCCGGTCATGGTGCACTACCTGGAGTACGGACGCGAAGGTCCATGTCGACCGATCCGGGCGGGCTTGCCTGCCACCGAGCACCCTACACCTCGTCCCGGAATGCTGGTGCGCACTGGTAGCGCAACTATTTCCCCGACCAGATGGGCGTACTGGCCGGCCGGTCGGCGTGCTCAGGTGCAACCGGACTTGTCTGGCTGCCGACGTTGCACCATGTTTACGGTCTCACCATGCTTGCTTAAAAGCCGACGTTCTGGCGCCGTAGCGCTCTCGGTGTCCGCAAACTCAACGATGTCATGACCCCGGCCAGGACCTGCCTCTGAAGATCTCGTATTGTGAATCCGGTAGATCATTGTCGAGCTGATTCATCACGATCTGATCTCTGCGGTGCGACGGCGACGGGAACCACTGCCGCCAAATGTCTATGGCGACCGGGATGGCCCGGCAAGCAAACCAGTCTGTCAACGTCGGCGAGAACCCTTCCTGGTTCTGGCTATCCGCGCCAGCTCAACCAACTCCTCGATCTGTTGCTCGTCTTTAGTACCATAGTAGGTAAGCAGTGCCCGAAGGTCCGTGGTCGAGATTCCGACCGCACCAGTTTCGATGCGGAGCACCTTGGACAGCGACCAGTCCATGGCCTGAGCGACTTGCCGCTGAGTACGATGTGCCAGTATGCGGTTATCACGCAGCACAGCCCACAGTCTCAAGGCCGTATTGTGGTCTATTGTCATCGTAAAGATGCTTTGACACTGTCCGGGCGGCTGCCCCAATAATGCATCGAAGTCATGTCCGCTGCTGGCCTCCGTTCTCATGGTGTGGTGGGAGGCCACGCCCCCCACCACGATGTGTCCGCTACCTCATAAACATGAGCAGTCCCGATAGGTGGACCAAACAGACCATAACCGTCGACGTAGCGGCTACTACGCTGACGATAAGACACAGCCTCAGAGTCGTCGCCCAGTTTCGTATTGCGGCGCAAATTATCCTTTCAGTTCCACCTCGTATCATTCGATAATCACCTCCTCTCGCAGGTGCGGTGCCGATCATGGATCTTGCAGCGACCCATGTTTGAATACTAGCTGGTCTCCAGTAAGTCGTCTTGACTGATGCATGCCGCTAGCAAACACTTCGACTTGCCCCTGAACGAGGGTATGTCAACCGAGGTATACCGTCCTAGTTGCATCCATGTTGAGACATGGCAGGGGATCGTTGAACTGTCCGCATCGACACCATCGGCGGACCCCCGATTCAGGATCTGGCCGGACGGCTCCTGCATGAATGCCACTTGGCAGAGTGTCGACTGGCGTGTACAGTCATTCAAGTGTCCGCTGTTCATGTTCGTGTTCAGCACCATGTTCATGCAACATCATGGTATATAGCATCATGCATGCAGCCCGGTGAAGTAGCGGCTACTACGGCACCGAAAACCGGCGTCCCCCGCCTGCCCAGGTAGGAGCCGCGGGCGGGCCGCGGGGACGTCGGTCTCTGTCATGCACTCCTCACGAATTACCAATGCCTGGCCGCGCCTGATCGAAATTGCGGCAAGTCGGGCCGATCACCATGTGGGTGTCCTATTCCGACGGCAACCGTCGAGAGCAGAACGGGAATCCAGCGGCCAACCGTGCTCCTGTTTGCGGTGCCGGCCCAGTCGGCGGGGCGGTCGGCGCAGGTGACCGACGGCAAGATCAACCTTGCTTCGGCAACAACTCCAACCGGACCATGGAAGACCCCAGCGGGACCACCCGGACCCCGGCCACATCGAGCCTGTGCGCGATTGCGGTGGCATGCGCGGCGAAGTCCTCAGGCGTCTGGCTGTGCAGGATACGGATGTCCACCCTGCTCCGAGACCCGGTCACCAGGGAGACAACCTGCGGGACATGGAGGGTGTAGCCGCCGCTGATGCTGTAGTTGGTCTGGGTCAGGCCGAGCTCCACGATGATGTCCTGCACGAGCGAGGCGAGCAGCTGGTCGTCAGCTCGGCGCGTGAGTTCTGACTGCTGGGCGTGGTGCCGCCGCCACCGCGATGGCAGCCGACGCCACCACGGTGGATGGTGAACAACATTCTCGGCGTCCGCTGCTAAACGTCGCAAGTCCGCATCTTGACGGTGACCGTTCATGACAGTATACCTTCTCCTGCTCGTAGCCGGCTCCCTTATGGAACCTTGAGTTCGATACTATCTGGCCCAGAGCGGGCTTCTCGAGGAATGCACGTTGCCTGGGGACAATTCGACGCGTCTCTCAGCGATGTGTGTCAACTAGAAGTATGACGTTCGAGCACAACCCGTTGTGGCGATCGCAGAACGTCGCTGAGCCGTCGGCCTCGTCTATCTCGTAAACAGTCGATCCACGATCTCGCGCGACGCTGACCCGCACGATGTCACTTGGCAGAGTGTTGGCTGGCGTGTAGAGTTGTTGCGTGCCTTCGCTGTTCACTCCCATATGCAGCACACGGTGCCGTAACGGGCATTACGACGCCGAAAATTTGCGTCGCCGAGTCCAAGTACGGACCTCGGAGGCACTGTTCTATGCCAAACTCCCTAGCGACGTACCTCAATGTGGCAGACCGGCCACTGGCAGCCTGCACGTGTCTTTCCGACATCAGCTGCCGAGAACATCTCAGATGTAGGGAGCTCAGAACGTCACAAACGTCCTGACTTGCCGCGGACCGCCACCTCCCAACAGCTAGATGGCAGTCTGCATGTCGTCTTCCGGCATCAGCAGTCAAAACACCTCAGACGCACGGAGTTCAGAATGTGACCAACGTCCTGACTTGCCGCGGACCGCCACCTCCCAACAGCTAGATAGCAGTCTGCATGTCACCCTCCCGCAAACAATAATGTCACGGTTTGATCACGATCGTTTGGCGTTAGTAACACAGGTTCGAGCCAAGCGTTAGACACGCAGGGGTGCCAAGGTGGGCCAGTCAGAATTAGGGAAAGAGGAATCAGCAGTGACCGAGCTCGACCAGCAGTGCTCTCTTCTGTGGAAAAAGAGCACTGCAAGTGGCGCTTCTGGCTGCGTGGAGGTAGCCAGAACGGGGGAAATGGTGCTCGTTCGTGACTCGAAAGTGCCCACGGGAACTTTCCTCACTTTTTCAGATGCAGAATGGAGGAGATTCTTGGCAGGCACTGATGCTGACCAGTTCCGAATATAGCGCAAATGCCGGTGGGACGTTACCTCGTCAGCTCATTGATAGCATGCTGAAGCAGATTGAGCGCATCTTCTGCACTGGCAATTTGCTCAAGTTCCCAGAAGGCTCCGAGATAACCGACCGGGGACTCTCTGTCTTCTTCCTCGGGAGAGCTCTCCCGAATAATGTACTCGCCTTGTGGATTTTCCACGTAGAGTATGTCTCCGTCTTCAGGGTCTGGAAATTCCAACAATATATATGGGGCTCGTTGGCAAGAGTACAGACCGTGATCGAAAGATGCGATCCGGATAGTTATGTTCGGATACTCAGCAAACGTCTGCAGCTGCCGTAGCTGCCGTCGCATGATATCATGACCCCCAGCCACGCGCCGGATAACAGCTTCATCCATAATGAAATGCAGACTCGGCCTGGCTTCGCGTTCGAGTATCTCCTGACGCTGTCCACGCAGGTCAACGAGAGGATCAATCTTATGAGGGTTATGGCCTTCAAGCATCCTGATAACCACTCGAGCATAATCCTCAGTTTGCAGGAGGCCGGGAACGAGCACTGGTTCAAAATTTCGGATGACCGAGGCTGAGGACTCGTATCCTAGAAAAGCAATATACTCCGGTGACGCGACATCTCTGTAGACACTCCATGGTGTCGGTTCCCGGGCAGCGCGAGCGACCTCAATGAGATTAGCGATCCGGTCGGCATCGATGCCGTAGTGACCTAGTAATGCCCGCAGGTCGTTAGTGCTGATATTGACCTGACCACTCTCAATGCGGATCAATTTCGACGGGGACCAGTCCATGGCACCCGCAACCTCGCGTTGGGACATGTTTGCGGCCTCGCGGGCCTTTCGTAGCTCGCTGCGAAGCCTACGACGCTGGATCGTAGGGTCTGGACCGTGTGCTTCGGACATCTCGCGTTCCCTCTCCTCGCCCGGCTCAGGACCCACCGCTTCGCGAACGAGGCCAGCACATGGCTAGCTGTCAGCTAGCGAGAGTTCAGAGAGCTTACCCCGCCGTGTTCTCCCCGAGCATTGGTGGGATTGGTTCTCGGGGTTTCCTCAGGAATCGGAGCAAAGCCGCAAGCCCGTCGATGAGCAGCAGGGACATCGCTTCCCGGGCGTCGGCCAGTGTCACGCCAGGCCCACGTTGCCCGGATCGGTTGGCGAACGTGCGGTCGTCCAATAGTCTGCGCGAGCCCAGTCACGGCGAAAGGCTTGCGCACTGTCCGACGCATCCACCATTGCGCACCGGCCGGCGAGCGCTGCACTCATCGGGCTGGTCGGTGTGCTCGTTGCGCTGGTGTTGCCGTTCGCCCCGGTGACCACGGAGCAGACCACGGTGAGCTGGCCGGCTCCCGGTCAGCCCGCGGTGTCAAGCACGGCGTTGTTCGCGCCGTACCGGCCCACGGAGCTGACCGTGACCGTGCCGTGCTCGGCGTTGCGCGCCGCCGCTGCCGCAGGGCCCGCCGTCACAGTGTTTGCAACCGGTCCATCCGGTGACGGCCTGGTGCTGCGGACCGACGCCGGAGTAGCTCAGCTGCTGGTAGGGCCCCGTCTGGTGAGCAGCACGCCAGTAACCAGCTCCACCAACTGTCAGACCCAGCTGCACGCGGGACCGGCCGGAGCCGTGGCCACCATCGGGACCCGGAGGATCACACTGGCCGGCGAGCCGGTGCCCAAGGTCTTCGCGTTCCGCACTGATCTGAATGCCCGGGACGCGGCCGGGATGGCGGTGACCGCCCGCGCCGCCAGCCCGTTCGCCACCAGCCCCACCGCGATCAAGACCCTCCTCATCGCCCTACAACTGCTCGCCGCCCTCACCGCCCTAGCCCTGCTGACCGGCCTCCCTGCGTGTCGCGCTCTGGTGCTCGGTGTGTCGCGCTGGGATGTCCGCACCGCCGGCCGGGCCGGCAATCTGACCACGGTCCTGGTTGATATCGGCGTGCTCGGGGTGCTGGCGGGGTGGGCGATCATCGGTCCGCTGACCGATGACGACGGTTTCGCCGCCACGATCGCCCGCAACGCCGCGCTGACCGGCAACGTCGGCAACTACTACCGCTGGTGGAACGCCTCGGAGACGCCGTTCGCGCTCAGCGAGCAGTTGCTCGCACCGCTGACGCAGGTCAGCCTGGCACCGCTGTGGCTGCGGGTGCCCAGCACCGTCCTGGGGATGGTGACCTGGTTCGTGGTCAGCCGCGGGGTGCTCGGCGCGGCCCTGCCTGCGGTGGCGGGCACCGTCCGGATCCGGTTGCTGGCAGCGGTGTTCCTGCTCGCCGCGTGGCTGCCCTTCAACCTGGGCGTGCGGCCTGAGCCCTACGTGGCGCTGGGGGTCACCGCCGTACTGGCGCTGCTGTGGCGGGCGCGCGGGCCGGCAGCGCTGGGTTGGGCTGCACTGGTGGCTGGGCTGACGATCCCGGTCAGCCCCGGTGGGATCGTGGTGGCGGCACCAGTGGTGGTGTTCGCGCCTCGCATCGTGACCATCATCAGAGGTTCAGCACGCGGGCGGGTCGGGGTGCTGGCCCGGGTACTGCTGCTGTGCTGCATCGGCGCGGGGGGTCTCACCGCGATCTTCGCCGACCAGACCTGGGACGGACTGGTCACAGCCACCCAGTGGCACAACTTCTTCGGACCCTCGCTGCCCTGGTACCACGAGCCGGACCGGTACCGGTTCCTGCTCAGCGACGATCAGGGCGGCAGCGCTACCAAGCGGATCCCGGTGCTGCTCACGCTGGCCGTGCTGCCCGCGGTCGGGGTGCTGCTGGCCCACCGGACTCTGGTGGGACGCGCCGAGGGCTCGGCCGCGCGACTCACCGGGGTGGTGATCGCTGCGCTGGCTCTGCTGTGGCTCACCCCGTCGAAATGGTCACACCATTTCGGCGCGCTGGCCGGGGTGTTCGCGTCGTTCCTGGTGGTGGCCGTCGCGCTGGTCTTGTCTCGGAAGCCCGCGCTGGTCGCAGACTCGGTCACGGCGGGGATCGGCGTCGCCGGAGCCGGGCTCGTGGCCGGGGCCGCCGGGCTGGCCTTCGCCGGCCCGAATGCCTGGTGGCAGGCAGTGGTCTATGACGTGCCCTGGGCTGCCGGCCCGGTACGCCCGATCGGCCTGCCGCTGGATTCTCCGCTGTTGTGGATTGGCGCTCTGGCGCTCGGTTACTCGGTGCTGATGGCGCCCCTCACCCTGGCGGCGTTGCGTCCCGTGGTGGGCGTGGGGCCCCAGGCCGAAGCGGCTAAACACCGAGAAGCCGTCCATCTCGGGGCGGCGCTGGTGGCGGCGCCCGCGGTGCTCGCGGTGGCGGCGGCGGGCACCGCGGTAGCGGTCCTGCTCGGCTCCTTCCTGGCAGCACCGGTGCGCCAGCCTGCCGGTTCGCTGGCCTTGGCCAACGTGCATTCGCTGGACGGCGGCCCGTCCTGCGGCCTGGCCGACAGCATCCAGGTGCTGCCCGACGGCGCCGTGCTGACTCCCGCCACCGTGTCGGTGTCGCTCTATCCAGGGCTGGAGCTCCCCGCGCCCGATCCTGCTGTGCCCGACTCTGTTGGGCGGCTCGCCGGGTTCACCGCGCTGGCCGGCTTCGACCCCGGTTCACCGCCGCCGGACCCGCCGGGTACCGGGATGTCCGCGCAGCTGTGGGGCAGCTTGGTCGGCGGGCCGCGCAGCACCGGGTCGCTGACCAGCCCCTGGTTCCGGCTGCCCACGTTTGATCCGGCCGGCGGAGTCGCGGTCTCGGTGTCCGGCCGTACCGACCGGGGTAACAAGCTGATCTTCGAGTTCGGCCGGGCGGCGAGCACCGGCGTGGTCGCACTGGGCCAGCGGACACCAGCGGACCGGGTAAGACCCAACCAGGACCACCTCGACGGCCCACCGGACTACCGGCCATGGCGCGCGATCGGTCTCGACGCCGCCCAGGTACCCGCTCGCGCCGACCGGGTCCGGATCCGCGCGGTCGACGCCAGCACCGACCCGGCTGGCTGGCTGGCGGTCACCGGGCCCCGAGTGCGTTCGGTCGTCGGGCTGACCCCGTTCCTGGCCGGCCACGGGCCGGTGCTGGTGAGCTGGCCGCAAGCATTCCTGTTCCCCTGCGTGCACAACATCGCCGGGGTGGCCGGGGGCCTGGCCACCGCACCCGGCGCGGTGATCGAGGCGCCGCGCCGGCACGGCCGGGTGTCGGCGGTGACCACGGACCAATCCCAGGGTGGCGTATTTGCGGCGATCCGCCCGTACAGCCGTCTCTACGAGGTCGCCACCCGCCTCAAAGACCATCCAGATGCCGACTGGGGCACCCTCCAGCTCCCCGCCGACCCCGCCTTCCGCGACACCTACCTGTCCCGACATGGAGACATATCGGGCTCAGACCCGGACCGATGACCCCGACATGGAGACATATCGGGGTCAAACGCGACCGATAACCCCGATATGTCTCCATGTCGGGGAGTGGGTAGCCTCGGGCGCGATGTCAGAGACTGTGGTTTCAGAGACTTCTGCGCGGGTGTTGCGTGGGTGGGGGCGGACTGCGCCTAGTACGGCGCGGGTGCTCGCTGGGGCCGGCGTGGAGTCGATCCAGCGGGCCGTACGGGACGCTGGGCCTCGCGGGGTGATCGCGCGCGGGTTGGGGCGCTCCTACGGTGACCCGGCACAGAACGCGGGCGGGCTGGTCATCGACATGACCGGGCTGGCCAGGATTCACTCGCTCGACGCGGGCAGCGGGCTGGCGGTAGTGGACGCCGGGGTCAGCCTCGATGCGCTGATGCGCGCCGGGTTGCCGCTGGGGCTCTGGGTGCCGGTGCTACCCGGGACCCGGCAGGTCACCGTGGGTGGCGCGATCGCGGCTGACATCCACGGCAAGAACCACCACAGCGCGGGCAGCTTCGGCAACCACGTCCGCTCGCTCGACTTGATCACCGCGGACGGCTCTATAGTTACGCTGACCCCGGACGGTGGTCCAATCGCCGGCTCAGCCGGCAGTGATCCGATTGCCGGCTCAGCAGGCAGTGCGCTGTTCTGGGCCACCGTCGGCGGCATGGGACTGACCGGGATCATCGTGCGCGCCACGATCGCGCTCACCCCCGTCGAATCGGCGTACTTCGTCGTCGACACCGACCGCACTGCCAACCTGGACCAGCTGCTCACCCTGCTTACTGACGGATCCGACGACCACTACGACTACTCCGCTGCCTGGTTCGACGCCCTCTCGACGGGGTCCAAGCTGGGCCGGGCGGTGCTCACCCGCGGCTCGCTGGCCCGGGCCGACCAGCTGCCGCCGAAGCTGCGCCGCGACCCGCTGGCCTTCGACGCACCGCAGTTGCTCACCGCGCCCAACGTGTTCCCCAACGGCCTGGCCAACCGGGCGATCTTCGGCGCGCTGAGTGAGGCGTGGTACCGCAAGGCCCCGAAACGGCGCCGCGCCGAGATCCAGAACCTGACCAGCTTTTACCACCCGCTGGACATGATCGGCGAGTGGAACCGCGCCTACGGCCCGCGGGGCTTCCTGCAGTACCAGTTCGTGGTGCCGTTGGACGCGCAGGCAACCTTCCGCAGCATCGTCGAGCAGATCGCGCATTCCGGGCACGTGTCGTTCCTCAACGTGCTCAAGCGCTTCGGCGAGGCCAGCCGGGCACCGCTGTCGTTCCCGCAACCCGGCTGGACGATCACCGTGGACTTCCCGATCCGCCGGGGACTCGCGGAGTTCTGTGACCGGCTCGACGAGCAGGTGCTCGACGCCGGCGGGCGGCTCTACCTGGCCAAGGAGTCCCGGACCTCCGCGGCCACCCTGCACCGCATGTACCCGCTGATCGACGAATGGCGCAAAATCCGCGCCGCCGCCGACCCGGACGGGATCTTCGCATCCGACCTCTCCAGGAGGCTTGAGCTGTGATCGACGCAGTCGGCAACCCCCAATCCCTGCTGCTGCTGGGCGGCACCTCCGAGATCGCGCTGGCCACCGCGGCGCGCTACGCCACCCGCCGCCCGCTGCGGGTGGTGCTGGCCGCCCGGCCGTCACCGCGCCTGGACGCCGCCGCGCAGCGGCTGGACCGGCTGGGTGCGACGGTGGCGACGCTGCCCTTCGACGCCGCGGACACCGGCTCGCACCCCGCGATGATCGAGAAGGCCTTCGCCGACGGCGACATCGACCTCACCCTGGTGGCGTTCGGGCTGCTCGGCGATCAGGAGCAAGCCTGGACCGACCACGCCAGCGCCGTCGAACTCGCACAGGTCAACTACGTGGGTGCGGTGTCGGTCGGGGTCCTGCTCGCCCAGCAGCTGCAACGGCAGGGCCACGGCGCGCTGGTCGCACTGTCTTCGGCGGCCGCCGAACGGCCCCGGCGCTCCAACTTCGCCTACGGCGCCACCAAAGCCGGCCTGGACGCTTTCTACACCGGCCTCACCGAGGCGCTACGCCCATCCGGGATCAAGGTGTCGGTGATCCGGCCCGGTTTCGTGCACACCAAGATGACCGCCGGCCTGAAACCCGCCCCGCTGTCGGTCACCCCCGAGCAGGTCGCCGAGGTGATCACGGACTCGGTCGCCCACGGCCGTGAGCTGGCCTGGGCTCCGGGCCCGATGCGTTACGTCATGTCCGCCCTGCGCCATGTTCCCCGCCAGATTTTCCGCCGTCTGCCGATCTGATCTCGTCGTGCACTCAATGCACGGCTGCGACATATAGGATATACAGCGCTAATCTGGCGGGATGGCGGTCTCCGGGACTGGCCTCCGGCTGTTGGCCGGGATCGTGGCGGTGTTGGACGGACAATTATGAACTAACCGTGCGGACGCCCTCGGGCAATTCCACGATCAGGGTCGACCAAGACGCCTACGCCGTCGCCGAGGTCGGCTCCAGAGTTGATCTGCAAGTGTGGCACGGCGATGTCGCAGCGATTACCGTGAACAGCGCGGCCGACAAGGTGAAGATTCCGGCGGAAGAGGGTCTCCCATTCGCAATCCTGCTGGCGTGGGCGGGGCTCGGTCTGCTAGTGGGCCTGTGGCGTGTCCGGGCAGGTATGCCCCGATCAGATATCGTCGAGAAAAACGGTGTCGCCGCCTGCGTATGGATACTGTGCGGTCTTCTCGCGCGATCGTCTTCGCTGTCGACCTGATCAGGTGAATTCGGCAGTGATAAGACGGCCCGTCAGTCCCGACCGCCGAGCTCCTCGAGAAGTCCTCACCCGGCCGGTTCCACCGCCGGACCTCCAGCTGCGGTACGGGCCGGGTCCAGACCACATCGTTGATGTGCGATTGCCGGGTGGATCAGGTCCGCACCCGGTGGTCGTGGTGATCCATGGCGGTTTCTGGCGGGTCGGGTACGACCGTGGGCACATCGCTGCACTGTGTGCAGCGCTCGCCGCACGGGGATACCTCACTGCGGCGATCGAATATCGGCGAGTCGGTGCTGGCCGCAGCGGGTGGCCGGCCACGTTCGATGACGTCGCTGCCGTGCTGGACACGCTGCCGGATCTGCTCGGGGGGCATGCTGATCGCAGCAGGGTGGTGCTGCTCGGTCACTCGGCGGGTGGGCATCTGGCGCTGTGGTCTGCTGGCCGGCACCGACTGTCTGATCACAGCCCATGGCTGCGACGAGATCCCGTGCCGATCCGCGGTGTGGTGTCCTTGGCCGGTGTCGCTGATCTTGCGTTGGCGTTCCGCCTCACATTGGGGGGTAACGCGGTGGGAGATCTGCTCGGCGGCAGGCCCCAGGACTACCCGGATCGTTACGCGGCAACCGACCCTTCCCGGCTGGTGCCGCTTGGCGTGCCCACGGTGTTACTGCACGGTTCAGCTGATCGGATCGTGCCCATCGAGGTGAGCCGCTCGTATGCCAAAGCGGCGGCTGACGCCGGCGATTCGGTACGACTGCTCGAACTGCCGGGCGTTGAGCATTTTGGATTGATTGATCCGCTTTCCCCAGCATGGCACTGGGTGATCGAGTCCCTCGCCGACCTTACGATGACATAATCTGATCCGACGCACGGACCCGCGCGGAGTTCCCGCCCATCGTTCTCCTGCGCTTCACCCCAAGACTCCCGAACTCGACAACACGGCTGTACTGAAGGCGCGTCAGCAGCCCTGCTGTCGAGTTCGGGAAGTAGGGGTTCTCGAGAAGATGGATCAGGCGGCACGCCGGTGGAGGATGGCGCGCACCTGGGCGGCGAAGGCGTCCGGGTTGCGGAGGACGTCGGGGGCGCTGGCCCGCAGTACTGTCCAGCCCAGTGCGGCGAGGTGATTGTGCCGCGCCAGATCGGCCCGGAACCTCGAGGTCTCCTGGTGATATTCCCCGTCGAACTCCATGCCCGCCTTGGCAGCCGGGTAGGCCATGTCCAACCGGGCCACGTGATGGCCGCCCTCGTCACGCACCTGGTACTGCAGCTCGGGTCGCGGCAAGCCGCGCAGTACCAGCGACACCCTGCATCGGGTCTCCATGGCCGACTCCGCGCGCGGGTCCATCAACTCGGCCACCAGCGGAACCCGGGTGCGCCACCGCGCCCCGGGATAGCGAGCGGCGATCGCGAGCAACGCAGGTGGCCCGAACGATCCGATCCGGCCCAGCGCATCAGCCGCTACGACCCCCTCGACCTGCGTCGACCACCGCGCCAGGTCATATGCCGTGCGGATCGCGGAGGTCACCACCAAGTCACCGACCGTCTCGATCTCGTCGTCGGCGAGTTGCTCCCGGTGCACCCGCAGTCCCCGGCATTCGCGGAAGTCACCACCCGGCACCACCACCTCGGCATCAGCGTCGCGGGGCGCGATCCGAGCGCCCAGTAGCTCCGCTGCGGAGTAACCGGCCAGCGCACCCTGCCCGGCCACCAGCAGTTGCGCGCCACGCGAACGCACAACCAACGTCGGCGCAACGTCACGCCGCAGGTAGATATCCGGGAACAACCTGCGGAAGCCCGAACTGCGCAACTGCGCCCTGGTGAGTACCCCAGTCACTATGGCAAGCGATCCCCGAAATGGTGCAGTGAAGTCCCCCATGCCGCGCAAGAGTGCCCCGGCCAACAGACTTCGTCCACCCACCCGCCTCCCAACTACCCGAGTTATCCACACCGGACCACCCATCCACACCCCACCCCAGACCACACCGGCACTGCACCGCGTGCACTACGACTCCCGAACTCGACAGGAGGGTCGTGCGGGCGGTCCCCCAACAACCCTCCTGTCGAGTTCGGGAGGACGAGGGCGGACGGGGGCGGACGGGTACGGGAGGAGGGCTGGGGTTAGAGGTAGACGGCGGCGATGAGGGTGGCGACCAGGGCGGCGCCTAGGACTTGGAGGACGCGGTCGCCTAGGGCGATCTCCTCGGGTTCGCCGCCGTTGCCGCTGTCTACGTCTACGGCGTAGCGAAGTACGGCTATCACGAACGGGACCATGGAGATCACCGGCCAGCGGGAGTGGTTGGCCTGGCTTAGCTGGAAGGCCCAGAGGACGTAGGTCATGATCACACCGGTGGCCGAGAGGGTCCACACGAAGCGCAGGTAGGACGACGTGTAGCGCTCGAGTGATTTGCGGATCTTCGCGCCGGTGCGCTCGGCGAGCCGGATCTCGGCGTAGCGCTTACCGGCCACCATGAACAGCGACCCGAACGCGGTAGTGAGCAGGAACCACTGGGACAGCGCGATCCCAGCGGCCGCGCCGCCCGCGATGGCGCGTAACAGGAAGCCCGAGGCGACGATGGAGATGTCCACCACCGGCTGATGCTTGAGCCAGAAGCAGTAGGACAGCTGCACCGCGATGTAGATCGCCGTGACCGTCAGCAGGTCGGTCGAGGCCACCAGGGACACCCCGAGCGCGGCCACGAACAGCAGCACCGCCATGATCAGCGCCAGCTGTGGCGCCACCAGTCCAGCGGCGATCGGCCGGTTGCGTTTGACCGGGTGCGCCCGGTCGGCCTCGACGTCCTGGACGTCGTTGACCAGATACACCCCGGAGGCGGCGAGCGAGAACGCGACGAAGGCGATCCCGACCGCGATGAGCACATGCAACTGGAAGAGAAATCCGCCGGCGAAGGGTGCCGCCAGCACCAGAACGTTCTTCACCCACTGCCGGGGCCGCATGGCGCGGACCAGTCCGGCCACCGTCGTGACGGGACGAGTGGAGCTGTCAGGCCGCCGCGGCGCGGTGGTGGTCATCGCCGTCCTCTCCAGCCCTTACCGGGCAAAGATCGAGTGCCGGGTAGCCGTCGCCGGACTCCGGCGCCGATGGCGGCGCCCAGCGCAGAACCCACGAGGACGTCGCTCGGGTAGTGGACGCCCAGCACCAGTCTGCTGATGAGCATGGGAGGCACCAGCAGCGGGGTCAGCCGGCGCCCCAGCAGACCGCCGTAGAGGACCGCCGCTGCGGTGGTCGAGGCAGCGTGCGAGGAGGGAAAGGACAGCTGACTCGGCGTGCCGGCCAGCACCGACACCGCCGGATCGCTCGGTCGGTTGCGGCGCACCACGCGTTTGACCGCAATGGACGTCCCGTGCGCGGTGGCCACCGTAGCGGCGGAGATCAACCAGTCTCGCCGGCGTTGCCGGTCGACCAGCGCACCCAGCAAGCCCAGCGCCAGCCAGCCCAGCGCGTGCTCACCGAAATGGGACATACCGCGAGCCGCGGTGACCACCTGCGGTACCGCGATCCGGCGCTGCACGGCCGACAGCAGCGCAATCTCCTGATGATCCGTAGAACCTCGTCGTCGCAGCATCACGCGTCGAATACTCGCTTCCAACCGGTGCGATCAGTAAGTTGCGGAGCGGCCGCGCGGTAGCGCTGACGCAACCGCGGGAACTCCCGGGCCAGTTCCCGGTGCAGTGCCACCGAGCGCGCGAGCATCGAGCGAAACGCCCGGGGGTCCCGCTTGCGGTAGGTGACGCCGCGACCGTCCGCGGTCGAGACGGTCACCCCGTCCAGCGCGGAGAGCACGAACCACCGGGCCTCCTGGCGGGACAGCGACAGTTGCGGGCGGTGCTGCGCAACGGCATCGACCGGTCGCAACTGGTGAGCCAGGCGCTTGAGCAGCGTCGCGCCGATGGTCACCGGGTTGGTCGGTGGTTTGAGCATGCGCTGAGCCGCCAGCCGTCCACCGGCCGGCAACGGCAGCTCCTGGGAGTCCACCACCTGCCCGTCGGTGAACTCCGCGCAGCGGGCCCGGACCTCACCCAGCGCGGTGGGCAGCTTGTCGAACAGCGCCTGCGGCCCGGCCAGAAAGTCCCGGATCGCCATCTCCTGCAGCGCCAGGGTGGAGTACTCCATCGCCAGGGCGTGCCGCAGGGCGTGTTTGAAGCTGTCGGCGAGCATCGCCGTGGGCCGGTCCTCGGTGCCGTGCAGCGCCGCGCCGACCAGCCGGTTGCGCAGGTGGAAATAAGCCTGCCAGTCGGTGGCGTCGTCCTTGTCGGCGAAGGACATGTGCCAGATGCCCACGCCGGGGACGGTGGCCGTCGGGTAGCCCGCGGCGCGGGCCCGTATCCCGTACTCCACGTCGTCCCACTTGATGAACAGCGGCAACGGGAGCCCGATGTTCTCGGCCACGGTCCGCGGGATCAGGCACATCCACCAGGCGTTGTAGTCGACGTCGGTGCGCCGGTGCATCCAGGCGGTCTCGCGCAGGGACTGCTGGGCGAAATCATGGTCGTATTCCGTGCCCGGCGCCTTGTTCCACCGCATCCGCTGCCGGTCGAGGATCTCGCCCCAGGCGTGCAGCCGGGAGCGAGCCTGGGCCTGCAGCATCTGCCCACCGACCAGCATCGGGCTGCGGGCGAAGCGGGAGAACGCCACGGCGCGCAGGATCGAGTCGGGCTCTAAGACGATGTCGTCGTCCATGTAGAGGATCTGCTCGCAGTCGGTGTGCTCCAGCGCCTCGTACATGACGCGGGCGTAACCGCCGGAGCCACCGAGGTTGGGCTGGTCGATGATCCGCAGCCGATCGCCGAGCACCGCCTGGGCGGACGCGAAACCGTCCTGATCGCGGACCTTGTTGACGCCCTGGTCGGGGATCACCACCGCGGTCACCATCGAGCGAACTAGCTCGTCTTCGCCGATCGCCCGCAGGGTGGCCACGCAGTCGGTCGGGCGGTTGAACGTCGGCATTCCGATGGTCACCGCGGCGCGGCCAGGCGCGGCGATCGGGGCGTGCCAGCCGCCGGAGTGCACGATCAGCTCGGCGTCCTCGGTACTGATGTCGAACCAGTACCACCCGCCGTCCTCGAACGGTGTCAGGTCCAGCTCGATGTCCAGCTCACGGCGGTGACCCTCAATCAGTTCACCGTGCACATGGCTCTGGGTCGCGTCGGCCTTGGAGCGGTAGACGTCGACCCGTCCGACGCCTTCGACATCCAGCCGGAGGCGCAGCGTGCGTAGGGTGCTCCAGCGCCGCCAGTAACTCGCGGGGAACGCGTTGAAGTACGCCGCGAAGGACACCTCGGTCTGCGCCGGAACCTGCACGCTCGTGCGGGACAGCGCGCGGACCCGGCGCGCGTTGGGGTTGGCGAGAGTGACCTCGACATCGACGTCGTGGGGATTGGGCCCAGCTCCAGCCGGTGGCCACACCCGCCGGGCAGCGGCCGAGCGTTCGTCGACGTAGAGCGCGCGGACCGCCATCGGGTCCGCTCGGCGGGGCAGGATCACCCGCTGCAGCAGCGTCGAGGTCGACTCCTCCGGTGCGCTGGCGCGTGATCGGTCTGGGCTACAGACGGTGCTGCTCGGCATGAACTCCCCAGTCCTGGCGAGGTAGCGGTGTCGGCGTCGCCAGAGGGTAACTCTTGGCAGCGATCCGGTTCCGGGCGGCCACCGCGTCCACGACCTAGGGCGTGTCGCCCGGCCAACCCCGGAGCTCACCAGGATGGGCAAGCAACCTGGGCCGGACGTTGGGCTCCACCGTGGTGATCATCGGGTGTCATGCGACCTTGAAGATCGACATTCGGCGCGCAAACCGACCATGGTGCCAGCGGACAGAAAGCATCCAGTCACGGTTGGGCTTAGCTCCAACTCCACCATTGGTTCGGCACGTGTCCCTGATGTCGCTGGGCAGAGTGTCGCGTCCGCCGAACAGGTCATGAATGAGGCGGGCCTCAAGTTCACTATCAAGCAGAGCGATCTCACAGGTTATCCGGGATCCGTGGTGCAGCAGTCACCAGCTGCTGGAGCGACTCTTCCAAGCGGCTCCATCGTGACACTCACCGAAACGACCGGCGGCCCAACATCTGTGTTCATAACCAAGCCGTAACTAATCGATAGAAAGCGAGGCTGGATGAAGTGGCATCTCCTGATAGACAGCGGCGAACGCAAACGTGTGTTAGTGGTGGGTATCATCAATTTACACGCTTTGAGCGCGCCAGGTCGAGTTTTTCGGGTGCGCGTCCTAGGGGGACCTTGGGGAATCCTCCGCGCGGGTCACGCGTAGCGATCGTCCTCCATACTTCGTCGTCCACCCGCCGCCTCCGACGCCGGTGAAAGAAGATCCAGAGTAAGGTCTCCAAGAGAACGGTCGTTGTGGCCACCCCGAGCACAAGAAAACCGAGCCGTAGCCCCGGCGTCTCGAACGCAAGGACGAGGGCGTGATCGCCGTCGGGCACATCGATCGCGACGAGGCCGGCGGGGCCACTCGAGACGGATAGAGGTTTTCCATCAATCGTTGCTGTGTAGCCCGGCCAATCCAGGCGCGCGAAGAGGACCCGTCCTGCCTCGCCGGAAGAGCGATATCGGACAACCTCGCGTTGCGGCTGCGAGGAGTCCGCGAGGATCTGAATCCCGTTGGAGACCCAGGACAGCCGGCGCTGCGCAGACAGCGGAAGGTCTCGCGACCAGACCGTCCGAACATCGTTCTTGCTGATCACGTGCCATCCCGGCGGAGGCGTGCGGTCGACGATTTCAGGAAGCAGAGAGCGTTGCAGGACGAGGGTCGACACTCTTAACGCGTCAACGAGTCGCGCGGGTGTACTGTGATCCGCTGGCCGCCAGAGTCGGTCGAACGCCTCCGGGCAGGTGGCGCCCCGATAGTTCATGCACAATGTTTCCCCAAATTCGGCGAACACTAGCCCGGAGTAGCTCACGACGGACGGCACTCCGGCTGCCAGCGGGAGGTTGCCGAACATGATATCGCCCGAGAATCTCTGCTCCGACGTGACGCCGCTCAGGGACGCCAGTTGCAAGACCGTGCCCTGGTAGTTCCTGGTGGCCGCCTTGAGCCGCACCAAGTCATATCCCCCGTAGACGGGCTTATCCGCACCGCTGAAATGTGGGAAGACGGTCGTCTGCAGCGTGACGACGCCCGCGGTCCCGGTAACGAGCACGATGCCTAGCGCAAACAAGCCGCGGCGGAAGTATGCGATCAAACCGGCGGTGAGCAGGACAGCAACCAGCGTAAGCCCGGCCAGGTGAATCCGGTCGTAGTCCTGCGGCTCCACAGCCCAGGCAAGGTACGTACCTGCGACGACGATCGCACCTGTGGCAACGCTTCGTCGAGGTACGTGGTCGGTCGCTAGACCCGCCGAGAGCACGACGGCAAAGAGCACGCCTGCGGTGAGGTAGAACGACTCGACTAAGCGCAAGGGGAACCGGAAAAGCCACAGATCCGAGGGACCTAACGTCGCGGCGAGGTACACACCGCCCACGACGAAAATACTCATCATCGAGGGCACCCGATCGCGCAGTGAACCCCATCGCAGCCAGGGCAGCAAGGGGAGCACGAACCAGGCGAAATACGTCGACGGCATGGGCTGTAGCAGACCGTTCCAGCTGGAGATCGAAGGAAGGTACGTGGGTGAACTGCCGGCAGCAAGATCGCCGATGTCAGGTACCAGGAAGAGACTGTTCCCGATACCGGCCCCTGGCTGGCGCAGGGTGACCCCGATCGACCCGATGAGCGGGAAAAAGACGAGCAGCGCGACCGCTCCCACGCACCCGCCCATCACCACTAGGTGCGGCAGCTGTAAGAAACGGCGCTGCACGGTGAGCTCAATCGCGATCGCGATCAGAACGATGACGAGCCCGAGCGCTGCGTAAGGGTTTCCCGTCGTCATCGCGAGACACCCGAAGATGAACGGTACGAACGGGTTCAGCAGGCCCCGGGAATGGCGCCGAGCGGCCCACCAGAAATGCGTTACCCAGGTGAACGCCAGGAGGCCGGACAACCATCCGGAGGCCTCGTACCAGAGCGTGAATCCCGAAACAGGAACAGCCGTCGCCAGGATTACCGAGGGCACCCGGCCTGCGTTGTACTCATGGGCGAGTAGGTACGCACCGACCGCGAGGATTCCAAGAAACTCGACCGCGACGACGAACGCCGCATGCGACAGGTTGTTGAACAACGAGACCACGACAAAGTTCACAAGGTTCACCGGGTTCCAGATACCGGTCAACGCCTCGGCGGCATAGTTGCCGCCCATCCACCCGTCGGGATCCATCGTCAGCCAATGACCGCTGCGCAACTGCTCCCCGAAGCGATGCCACATCGGCATGAACTGTTCGTGCTGGTCCCCAACGTAGTAACTATAGTAGAAGAACGTCCCGCGCCACTGCGGGATTACACACATCGCCATGGCCAGGCCGCCGACGCTGAGGGCCACCAACCACTCCGGCGCCCGATGCAGCCGCTGAGTAACCGTGGTGAGCGCGACCGGTGCCGCGGTCATCAGTCTCCCTCTGCGAGGCGTTTCATATATCTGTTTCACCGGGTATCGAAGAGCCGGCGCCAGTTCTGCTTGCTGGTTAGCTCCACCATGGCAGCCCTATACTGCCGCCGCAGCAATGGATCCTCGCGCACCAGCCGGGCGAGCACGCGCACTCCCTGCGTACCGAGTTTCAGCATCGTGCTGCGGTCTAGGCGGCGGACCCGTACCCCCTCCTGCGACAGATCGGTGACCACCGCCGTCTGGAACAAGGAGACATGCCACCAATGCGCATCGCGGGCGCTGATTGCGGCAGTGTTCCGAGGTTGTCGAAGAACCTGCCAGAGCAGCCGTTTGACCAGCACCAGCGACGGCTGCGAGGGTGTCGGTCGCGCGGCGGTGATCGGCATCGCCGTGGATGGGATGCCGGGGATACCGTGCGCGGGGTGGCGGGCCGTCTCGGGATACTCCGCACGAAGCTTGCGAACGGCGGCGGCCGCTTCGACCCCGCCGTCGAACAATACCTCCGGCCCAGCCAGAAAGTCCTCCACCGCCATGATCAGAGTAGCGGCCAGGCCATAGCGCAACGAGACGATGTAGAGTAGCAGCTCTTTCAGTAGGAATAGTGCCGTATCGGTCCGGTTGGGTCGGCCGTACAGCGCGTTGACGATCAGCGAGTTGCGTAGATTGAAATAGCGATGCCAATCATCCCAGTCTTTCCAATGGAAATCTGCATGCCAGATCCCGGCTCCGGGAAATGTAATCGTAGGGTAACCTTTCGAGCGCGCCCGTAAACCGTACTCAATGTCGTCCCATTGGAAAAACAGCGGCAAGGGATAACCGATTGCGGCGACGACTTCGGATGGGATGAGACAGGCCCACCAGCCGTTGTACTCCGCGTCCACCCGGATGTCCTGGCGCCGCTTGGTCAGGTCAGTTTGGACGAGCGCGTCCTTGGCGGGCACTCCGGGCCGCAGGATGGTCAGGTTGGTACCCTCTGCTCCCACGTGCAACTGATCCGGATGCAGCAGGTAAAGCATCTGGCCACCGACAATGGCAGGCGCGGTCGCACAGTTGGCGAAGGTCGATAGCCGGACCACGGTATCGGGTTCCAGCATGATGTCGTCATCCATGAACAAGATGTGCGCATGGTTGTCTTGGCGCGCCTCCATGACCTCGTGCAGACCACGAGTGAACCCGCCCGCGCCACCCAGGTTCGGCTGCCGGAGGTAGTTCAGCTTCGCACCGAGGACGCGCTGTACATCGGCGAACCCCGGCACGGTCTCGACGGTGTCATCGCCCTGATCCACCACGTAGATCGTGTCCACGATGGACAATGTGGTGGCGTCAAGAGACAGTGTCTTCAAGGTGTGCAGGCAGTCATCGGCGCGGTTGTAGGTGCAGATCACCACGGCTGTGGGACGAACGCGCTCGGGTTTGGCGACCGACCATCGGACCGCCTCGAGCACGAGGGCAGTCGGGCCGGTGGAGGCCTCCAACCACATGGCCCCACCATCGACGAACCTGTCGATCCGCGCTCTGAGCCGGACCTGCTCGTGTTGCGCGGCCTCGACCATGACGGTGGCGACGGTGCGGACGTCGCCACGACTGTCCGACGCCCGCACCGAGATCCGGCCCGTGCCCTGGACGGTCGCGCTGACCACTACCCGCGTGACCTCGGTCCACCGTTGCCAGTAACTGGCCGGGAAGCGTCCGAAGAAGGTGTTGGTGGACAGCTGGGCATGCGGCTGGATGACCACCCGCTCCCGTGTTCTCTCGATGACGCCCTCTGCACTGCACGAGTACAGGTCGTCGGGCGCTTCGGGGAACGGGGCGGTGAAGAAAGCCCGCTGGGCAAGCACCTGCTCTTGGTCAGACGTGTCACGTTGGTGATCGACAACGTCCCGGTCACGCATTCAGCCAGCCTCTCCGTCCGGATCCCGCGCACATGACGTCCATGCCAGGTGCTCGACTGGCACGGAAACTAGCGCGACAATAAGCCATCAGTGGATGTTTTGATCACTCGATAAGGTTATTAACCTAATCTTCAGTTACTTGTCGTAGCACAATAGTCACCGAACGGGTGTTAGTGATCCAGTCCGTTGGAGCCCCCCGCCTGCTCTGTCGCGCGAACTTGTCACCACCGCCGCTACACTCCCGCCGGATCACGACAAGAACGGAGACCGCCCCAGTGCGCAAGCGCATCCGTGCCGCGGTGCGAGCACGGCTCGTGCGGGTGGTGGATGAGGTCGTCAGCGCACACCGCCACGAGTTGGAGGCGGCACTCACCACGTACCGGCGTGATCTGGTCGCCACCTTGTCTGCGCACCGCAGTGAGTTGGAGGCCGCGCTCACCACGCACAACCATGAGTTTCGAACCGCGCTCACCGCAGAGGTCGACCGCGCGATCAGGACCGTCCACGAGGTGGAATGTCGTTCCCGGCGGGACTTGTTGGCTGCAGGCGACCGGGCGGCCGCCGCATCCAGCGAACGCTTCGTCCGGGAGGCGATGCCGACCGCGCCCACGTTCGAAGATCCGATTGCGACGTTGGAGTATGCGCTGTCGCTCGCGCCGGTCGACGGGATGGCACTCGAATTCGGCGTAGCCACCGGTCGTACGCTCACGGTGATTGCCGCCGCACGCGAGAACAAGCAGGTCTTCGGATTCGACTCGTTTGAAGGACTGCCCGAAGATTGGCGCACGAACATACCGGCGGGTACATTTAAGCCCGACGCGTTACCCGACATCCCCGGTGCCGAACTGGTCGTCGGATTGTTCGAGGACACGCTGCCTCGTTTCCTCGCCAGTCACGCCGAATCGGTGGCATTCGTTCATCTCGACGCGGACCTGTACTCGTCAACTGCCACCGTCTTTGAGCACGTGGGACCCCGTCTGCAACCGGGCAGTGTGATTCTGTTCGACGAGTACTTCAACTATCCCGGGTGGCAACAGCACGAACATCGCGCGTGGCAGGAGTTCGTGGCGGCCTCTGCTATCGAGTTCCGGTATCTGGCCTACACCTGCAATCACGAGCAGGTAGCCATCATCATTACCAACATAGCGTCGCCCAAGCAGCAGTGATCACAAAGCGTGGGTGTATGGGGCTCAACTTCAACGTCGGTGACGCCAGATGGGGATCATGCGATGGCGGTGATGTCGCCGTCGTCGAAGTAGATCGCCTGGTGTAGCCGTCCGCCGAGAGCGGCGGCGTAACGGGCGAGGACGTCGTGTCCAGAGATCTTGCCCTGTTCGATCTGGGAGACGCGGCCCTTGGTGACGCCCATCTTGTCGGCCACCTGCTGCTGGGTCATGCTGCGCGCCCGGCGGACCTCGGCAAGGCGGTGGCCGAGCACCTCAGCGAGCAGCTCGCGTTTGCCGGCCTCGACGGCGGCCTCGCCGCCCGCTCGCTCGACGTGCTCGGCGCGGATGTCGTTCCAGTTCACGAAGCTGTTCATGGCTGTCCCTCCTCCTGCGTGCGTTCTTTGAGGTAGCGCTCGTATCGCTGCTCGGCGACGGGAATCGCGTGGCGGTACCAGGTACTCCATTGACCGGCCTTGTCGCCGGCGACAAGCAGGATGCTCGACCGCCACGGGTCGAAGGCAAACAGGATCCGTACGCTGCCTGGCCGCAGCTCCTTGAGGTTGGCAATCGAGGAGCCGTGGATTGTGTCGACCAGTGGACGGCCGAGGCCGGGCCCAGTCTCGGCGAGCACGTCGATGGCCTGGACCACTCGGTCATGCGAAGCGGCATCAAGTCCGTCGAGCCACTCGCGGACTTCGTTCGCGACGTAGACCTACCACTCGCCAGCATCCACGGCCCCAAGTATAGCGCTAGGTATACGACAGGCCGTTGCACCTAGGCAGTCATCCGGCTGGTGTGCGCTGGCTTGGCCGGACCGCAGGACCACGTCTGCGGAAGGCGACGCCACTGCCGAGCGGTCCACCGCGCGGCGATCGTGGTCGCGCTTGCATCGACTGCGGCATCCGATAGGGGATCAACGGCGCTAATCCGGCACCCGTTAAGGACGGATGCAATTGCATTGAGCGGGTATGTCCGACACGCCGGGAGACAAATGAGCTATTCCGTCTCCTTCCCCGAAGTAAAGTCCTCCGATGCGGGCCGGTCAGCGCGGCGCGGATCCGCAGTCGGGGAGACATAAATGGACCTTCTGCATGCACCCGTACGGGACGCAGCGATGATGCGGGGCGCACCGGTACGAACTTTTCCCTGGTGGGAAGCCTGTGCCGCGGTAGGTGGGGTGGGTGGCGCACTCGTTTATTGCGCCGCGCACCGCTCTTTGATCGATGACTCCTACATCACACTGGACTATGCGCGCACATTTGCACATTACGGACAATGGGCCCTGGAGCCGGGACACCAGGCAAACGCCGCCACCTCGCCGCTCAATGTCATATTGCTGGCCGGGCTCATTGTCTTGACCGGTGCCCCGGTGGTTTCGGTTGGGATCTTGCTGGTTGTAGCGCTCACCGTGACCGGTGCGGCCTTGTCAGTGACATGCACCCGCCTGAGGCGCAGCCAGTGGCTCGCCGCGATGGGGGTCAGTCTCCTCGTGCTGAACCCGCTGCTCATCTCCACGATCGGGCTGGAGACGTACCTGGGGGTCGCGCTGATCGCCGTCCTCGGCGCCACGGCGGTCGTGCAGCGTCCGATGGTGACCGGAGTGGTGTGTGGGCTGCTGGTGCTCACCCGGGCTGATCTCGCCGCGTTCGCGCTCGCCGCACTGGTCCTGGTGATCGCGCAGTCGCCAGCTCAGCACCGGTCACGGCATGCCGCGCAGGTCATCGGCGTCGCCGGCCTGGTCGCGCTGCCGTGGTTCGCGGCGTCGTGGTGGTGGCTGGGATCGGCAGTTCCCGACACACTGCTGTTCAAGATCAGCGAAACGTGGGCGGGCAATTCCTTTGCCGTCGGGTTGTGGCATTACGCGCTGGCCTATCCAGTTGCCACCGGATTGTCCGTGCTGCCTGCGGCAATGGGTCTGGTTGTGCTGACCGCATGGAGCGCCGGTGGGCTGCGCCAGCCCAGCGGCGCGCACCAGCGAGGTGGGCCCGTCGCGGAACTGGCCGTGGTCTGGGGTTTCGGCGCGATCCTGCACCTCACGGTTTTCCTGCAGCTGCGGCCGCCGCCGTACCACTGGTATTACGGGCCGGCGATCGGAGCGTTGACGATGCTCGCCGTGGTGGGCATCGACACGTCATACCGCGTCCTGCGATGGACCGGAGCGACCGCAGCACTCCTGTGCATCGCAACGACGATGATGTTCCTCGCGGCACGATCATGGGCGGCCATGCCGATCTCCACCAGCTGGGCATCAGCTTCTCAGTATGCAGCCCTTGCCGCGAGAGTACCTTCCGGTACTACGGTGGAGGCATTCGGCGAGGTTGGCACGGTCGCATATTTTTGTGACTGCGTCGTGGTCGACCGGTTCTCGGACCGCGCCCAGGTCGCCGATCTTCTCCGCGCCAAGCGTGCGACCGCAGGTCCGGTGGTGCGGACCCTGCTGGACTGGAACTATCACCGGTTCAAGGCGGACCCACCCATTCACGCCTTCTACATGTTCGAATTCGCTGAAGATCCCACCGGTATCGCGGTGACCTCACCATGGCGTCCCTACGCCGGCCAGATGGTGGTCCGGCCAGCGAATTGAGCTCAGGAACCGGTCGGGCCGGCGCTACCTGGACCCGGGCCGAGCCGGGTCGTTGCGGTATCCCGGGTCGTGGCGGAATCACAGTCGAATACCCGCTCCCAGGATTCCACGGAGCTCAGGGCCGGAACCGCAGCGCGGTAACGTTGCGAGGTCACCGCCCACTCCGCGATCAGCCGGCGGTACAGGGTGATCGTGCGGGTGAGCAGAGCCCGGAACTGCGCAGGATCACGTCTGCGGAAGGCAACACCACTGCCGTCGGCATTCGAGACGGTGGCCGAGTCGACCATGCCGAGCAGGAACCACCGGGCGTTGTGGGCCGGAACGTTGATCTGCGGGCGCTCCCGGGTTTCGGGGCGCGGTGAGCGCAGATGCCGCGACACCGTGCACAAGGCGCGCTTGGCGATGGCGACGGGACTCACCGGCGGGTCGAGCAGAGCCTCGATGCGCACCGGATCGAACAAGGGCATCGGCAACTGCTGGGCGGAAGAGAAGATCCGGGCGTCGTCGTATTCCTCGCGCAACTTCCGGACTGCGGGCAGCGCCTCCCGCAACGACGCGAACAGGCGCTCCGGCCCGGCCAGGAAGTCCTCGATCGACTTGTGGTGCAGCGCGACGGTGGAGTATTCCATCGCCATCAGGTGCTTGAAGGTGTTGCGGAACCCGTCCTGCACGATGGCCCGGCGGACGTCATAGGGGCTGTGCAACGCCAGGGTGATCAGCCGGTTGCGCAGGTGGAAATACGCCGTCCAGTCGGTCGCGTCGTCCTTGTCGGTCCAGGGCATGTGCCAGATCGCCGCGCCGGGCAGGGTGACGGTGGGGAAGCCGCATTCACCGGCCCGCAGGGCGTACTCGGCGTCGTCCCATTTGATGAACAGCGGCAGCGGCAGGCCGGTGCGTTCCAGCACCTCACGGGGGAACAGGCACATCCACCAGCCGTTGTAGGTGGAGTGGATCCGGGCGTGCAGCAGGCGTTGCTTGCGTAATGTCAGCTTGCTGAAGTCGTGCTGGTATACCGAGCCGGGCGCCGGGCGCCAGAAGCTGGTCCGCAGGTCCACGATCTCACCCATGGCGTGCAGCTGGCTGCGGACCTGCAGGTTGAGCATCTGCGCACCGACGATCACCGGGGCGGACGTCGCGCTGGCGAAGGCATGCGCGCGCAGCACGCTGTCGGGCTCCAGCCGGACGTCGTCATCCATCAGCAGCACGTGCTCGATACTCTCGAGGCGCAGCGCCTCCAGCATGCCCCGGGTGAACCCGCCCGAACCGCCCAGGTTCTCCTGATCGATCACCACCAGCCGATCCCCCAGCCGGGCCGCGACCTCGGCGAAACTCTGGTGATCACGCACCTTGACGCTGCCCTGATCGACCACGAAGACCTTCGCGACGACGTCGAGCACCGCCTGCTCCTCGGCCAGGGAGGCCAGCGCGGTGACGCAGTCCGCCGGACGGTTGAACGTCGTGATCGCCACCGCCAGCGGGCGCACCGGCAACGGCTCATCGATGATCCACGCGGCGTCGGTCACGGTCAGCGACTTCCGCTCGGTCGCGACGTCGAACCAGACCCACCCGCCGTCCTCGAACGGGGCCAGCGACTCCCGGAACTCCAGCTGCACCGGGTTGCCCGCGGTATCGAGCTGCTTGCCCTCCAGGTGCACGACGTCGCCATTGGACTTGGAGCGGTAGAGGTCCACCCGCCCGGCGCCCCGCACGGTCAGCCGCAGCGCCACCTCCTCCACCCGGGTCCAGCGCTTCCAGTAACTGGCCGGGAAGGCGTTGAAGTAGGTGGCGAAGGACAGCTGGCAGGCCGGCGGCAACGTCACCGCTGACCGGGAGTGGGTCTCGGCGTTGTGCCCGTGCAGGGTCTCCGGTTCATCGAGGTAGAGCGGGCGCACCTCGGGCGGATCGTCGGCCCGCGGCATCACCACGCGATGCAGCACACGCTGCGGCGCCACTGCACCCGCGCTGGGGCCGACCTGCAACGAACTGACGTCCGACAGCTTGCTGTCCGCTGCGTTGTTGCGTGCAGATTCCCGCCGGGCAGCCCGCTCGATCGCCGTCGGAACATCATCAACCGGGCCAGCAACCACCTGGATCTGCAGACCGGCCGCTTCACTGGTCGTCACGTGATCCCTCTCCCGCGTCGGCGTGTTCCCGCAGATCGTCGCAGATCGGGCGGAGCGCAGCTCACCGCGGTCCGCGGTGGCCTCTCCAGAAGCGTCAATCCCGAGCGCTGACCCACCCCGCGGTGCGCATTTCACCTTGCTCACCATGGTGTCGCCGAGTTCGACACCATGGCTGTTCGGCTCGAGTTCCACCGCCGTGTTGTCGAACTCGGCGACACCAGGGCTGTGCACAATCGCGCTCAGGTGCATGACATTGACGCCGACTTGGTCTCACGGATTGACGGGTGATTGGTCTCACGGATTGGCGGGTGACCGCGGATCTGCGGTCACCGGCAAGGCGGCGCTCACCCAGGCCCGCCGGGCATCGATCAGCGACCGCAGCCACGATTCAATTACAATATGGTCACAATCGACGGATGGTGATGTCACTCCGGCATGGTCTCGGCTAGCCGAGACCCAACATATCGGGCGATCTCCAGGGCGCTGGTCGCTGCCGGTGACGGTGCGTTGAGCACGTGGACCTGCCGGGGCGCAGCCTGCACCACGAAGTCATCCAGCAGCGCACCCTCCGTGTCTACCGCCAAGGCTCGTACCCCGGCCGGCGCGCGCACCAGATCGGCCGCCGTGATGCCCGGCACCAAGCGGGACACAGCGGCGGCGAAGGCGGTGCGGGATACCGAGCGCGCCAGTTCCACCACGCCGGTGCGAGCGTGCCGCCGGGCCAGCCGCCAGAATCCCGGGTAGCCGAGCATCTCACCAAGGTCCCGGGCGCAGACATCACGCCACCGGTACCCTTCCCGCCCCAGCGCCAGCACCGCGTTGGGCCCGGCATGCACTCGCCCATCGATCCCCCGGGTGAGGTGCACTCCCAACCACGGCAACGCCGGGTCCGGCACGGGATAGATCAGCCCGCGGATCCGCTCGGCGGCGCGCGGGCGCAGTTCGAAGTACTCGCCGCGGAACGGAATGATCCGTGCCTTGGGCACCAGCCCGGCCAGCCGGGCGATCCGGTCGCTGTGCAGCCCGGCGCAGTTGACCAGCGCATCTGCTCGCAGATCCCCGACTTGGGTGTGCACCCGCACGCCATCCCCACTGGTGTGCACACCGAGCACTTCGGTTCCCGATCGCAGCTCAGCGCCGTCCTGCGTCAGCTCCGCGGTCAGCGCCCGGCATACCGCGGGGAAGTCGATGATCCCGGTGCTCGGCACCTGGATGGCTGCCACACAGCGCACCTCGGGCTCGTGGTCGCGCGTCTGAGCGGCGTCCAGCCAGCGCACCGGTACTCCGTTGGCAACCCCGCGGCGCGCCAACTCCCGCAGCCCAGCCAGCTCACCCTGGTGTACGGCCACCACGAGCTTGCCGCCCACCTCGACCGGCAGGTCACGTTCCCGGGCGAACGCCACCATCGACGCCGCTCCGGCCACGCACAGCCGGGCTTTGATCCCACCCGGCCGGTAGTACAGCCCCGAGTGGATCACCCCGCTGTTGTGGCCACTCTGGTGTGCGGCCCAGCCCGGCTCCTTCTCGCACACCGTGACGCCGTGCCCGCGCGCCCGCAGCACGCGCGCCACTGCCAGCCCGACGATCCCGCCACCGATGACGACTATCTGCGCGGGCACATCTTCCCCTCCTGATCGGACGGAACACGGGTGTTCTTTCGGACATAAAGGACGACATTCTCTTGGTGAACCACGGACCAACACTCTCGGTGAGGTAAGTAGGGTGAGTTGCGAGGGGTGAAAGTTCGTAGTACCAGTGAACATGTGACGGTTCATCGGGGAGCTCAGCGGTGTCACAGTATCGCCGCCGAACATCACGATGATCTACTGGGGCGCGGATTCGCCGTAGGAACCCGTCACGAAGTGAGAGCCGCATCGGGGCATCATTTCGTAGCAAGCGTTGCCCTGGTGCGGAAAGGACGTATCCAGCGCCGCCCTGGGGAGGGCATTCCTGGGACGGGAAGTTAGAGGAGGGGCAAATGAGGGTCGGAGAGATCTTCTCACTTGGTGGCGACTGTGGGGGTCACGAAAACCACGGTCACCACGGCGGCTACGGCTACAGTCATAACGGCTACGGTGGCCACTACAGCAACTACGGTTACGGTGGCCGCCACTGGGGTGGCTACGGCAACTACGGCTACCGCAACTACGGCCACCGCTACTACGGCGGCGGACTCCTGGGTATCCGTATCCACCTGTAGGAATTCGGCCTCGCAAGTAGCCATGCAGCGGCCCTCATTCCGCGTCAGCGGGGTGAGGGCCGCCTCGCCGTTGTGGTGCGAAACAGCGCCAACATCCCGGCAGCGAGGACGGCGACAGCTTCCGCGACGGCACTGACGGTTTTCTCCGGGTACCAGGTGGGCTCGTACATGTCCGGCAACGGCCCAAGGGGCCCGACGTCGACGTAGCTGTAGAGCAGCACGGCAGCCAGGGCACTGCCGGCGACCAACACGGCGAAGGCGGCCACCGCCCGACTACGGGTGATGAGCAGCACGAACGCGGCGATGAAGGCGATCAGCGCTTCCCCGCGGAACAGCATGCCCTGACTGACAACGGCAGCGTTCGCGTCGAATACCCTGGAAAGATCAAAATGGGCGTAGGCGTCATAAGCCAGCCCAGCAGCGGCCACGAACCGCAAGGCTAGTTCAGCGGACCTTGGCAACAGAGCAGTCACTGCACAATCAAGGTGCCGGTCATGTACTGGTGGATGGTGCAGACGTAGGGATAGCTACCCGGCTTGGTGGGTGCGGTGATCTCGCCTTGCTGCCCACCGGCGATGGTGCCGGTGTCGAAGGACTTGTCGTTCGCGGTCACGGTATGCGGCGCCTGGTCCTTGTTCATCACTGTGATCTTCGCTCCGGGGGCGACCGTCAACGACGTCGGCCCGAAGGCGAAGTTGCTGATCACGATGCTGTCCGGTGCTGTGGGAGCGGCGGCACCGCCGCCGCTCCCACCGGCACTACCGCCCGCTCCGCCGCCACAGCCCAGTACGAGTCCCAGCAGCGCCACCAGCAGCGCGAGCAGGATCGCCATCGACCGCGACCGGGGCCTCAATGGGGTCCGGTCACGAGGGCCGGAATCAGGACTCGCCGGAAAGCAAGCCCGTGACCGGGTAACAGCGGCGGGCGGAGTCGTCATCGGATCACTTCACCGTCAACGTGTCGGGCTTGAGCGAGTTGGTGACCCCGATGAACGAGTCCGGCACCGGGTACTGGCCCAGGACGAAGTTCAGGATCGCCGCGTGCATGGTCTCCACTGGCTGGATGGTGGCGGCAGTCATGATCCCACCGGGGTCGGTCACATTCGCGGCCGCGAAGGTGTAGGTCTGCGCGGCGACGTTCTCCAGGTTCAGCGCGAGCATGGCCACCTCGGGCACCGTCTTCGCCGCGGTGAGCTTGGCCACCTGCTCCTGGGTGATCGTCAGCGGCGCATCGTTGATGGTCGGTTTCCCGGCCTTGGACAGCACCGCGTTCCACGCCTGGGCGTGGTCGGCATGTTGTTTCATCGCCGTCTGGATGAAGGTCGCCACCGCCGGTGGCACCGTGCCCAGTTCACCGGCACCCGCCTTCTTCAACGCCCCGCCGTAGGCGGTGACGGCCAGATTCTCCAGCGCCGTGGCCAACGCCACCACCTTGAGATCACCGGTGTAGGTCTCCGCCGGTGGCGCGGCTGCGGGGCTGGATTCAGCCGGCGCCGCCGTCTGGCTGCTGGAGCACGCCGCGGCCGTACCCAGCGCAACAGCACCGGCGGCGCCCAGGAAGAAACCGCGCCGGGTGGAGGGCTGACGCACTACCTGGCCAAGGCTGCCCGCCAGCTCATCGAGCGTCTTGCGGACCTGGGGGAATGTCGATTCGTGCAACTCGTCGAGCTCGCGAGTCATCTGGGACAGCTCGCGCTCGCTGATCGCCATCTCTGCGGGCTTGCCGCGGCGGGAGAACACGCTCACTTCACGGCTCCTTCATCGACCGGGGCGGCCTGTGTGGTGGGGTAGAACGCGTCGGGGAAGCCCACGCTTCCCGCCGCGTCAGGCAGCTTGGCCAGGTCCGGGGGTAGCGCGATCAGCTCCGGTGCGCCACCCTTGACCAGCGCCTGCACCGCCAGCAGGATCGCCTTGTGCTGGGATTCCACCCCGGCCACACTGGCGAACAGCTGCCGCAGCTCAGGAGTGGACACCTGGCCGACGTTCTTGGTGTAGGTCTGCGCGGCCACGTCCTCCAGCGAGATCGCCAGGCCAACCACGTCGCCCGCGCCCTTGATCTTGGGTACCGCCGCCTTGACCACTTCGGCGTACTTCGGATCCGGAAGGTTCTGGGCCTTGCCACCCAGCCGCTGCGCGGCGGCGTTGAACGCCGTCGCGTGCTCGCTGTGCTGGCCCATGGTCTTCTCCGCGAACGCCTTGACGACCGCGTTGGCCGAGCTACCGCCGATGAACGGCAGGCTCAATGCCGTCTTGTAGGTCGCCACCGCGAGGTTCTCCAGACCGGCCGCGGTCTGCAACGCCGAGACATCGTCGCCGGCGGCCCACGCCGTCCCGCTCGCCAGCAGGGTCGCCGCTCCGGCAACTCCGGCCGCGGCCGCGAGTGGACCCCACCGGGCGCTGTCCCGGCGGGTGGTCAGGCGAGCCTCCCGGGCCGCCTCCACATAGTCGTTCAGACCCGTCCGAGCGGCACGCATCGCATCGGACTGCAGATCGTCGGACTCTTCCAGCAGCTCTCTGAACCTGCCCTCATCGATCTCGTTTCGCACAAAGCCTCCAAGCCTGTGGTGGGAGCGCCGATCACGCGGTGTCACAATTTCCGCGAGAACAGGCAGCCAGATCTTCGACCATCCACCCTCACTAGTTCGCCACTATCCGGTCACAATCAGGTCACAGTCCAGCACTCCCCGCGAGCGGCACCGCGGACGTGACCGCTCAGAACCATCTCTCCAGGACCAGCGCGAGGCCATCCTCGTAGTTACCCGCGGTGATCTCGTCAGCGGCCTCGAGGAGGGCCGGATGAGCGTTGGCCATCGCCACGCCGTGGCCGGCCCACCGCAGCATCGACAGGTCGTTGGGCATATCTCCCACGGCAAGCACGTCGGCCGGCGCGATGCCCCACTCACCGGCCAACCGGGCCAGCCCCGCACCCTTGGTGATGCCCGGCGCGGAGATTTCGATCAGGCCGTACCCGGTGGAGTAGGTGACGTCCAGCGGCTTTCCTGAGGGGGACCCTGATTGGGTGTCGAGCAGCTCGCGCACCGCGGCGGCCATCACCTCGCTACGCGCATCCGGTTGGCGGACCAGCAACTTGATCGCGGGTCGGCCGAGGATCAGATCCCGTGGCGCGGTCTCAGAATCCGCGTTGGGCCAGGGGTGGGTGTAGTCGGCCTCGGCGAGGAACTGATCGGCGCCGTTGCACGCGGCGCTGCTGGTGGGCAGCTCCACCGCGAGTTTGGCCCCCGGCAGCGCGGTGGCCACCAGCTCCGCCGCATCCCGCAACTGGATCGGATCCAAGGTCACCGAGTGACTGACTCGATCGGTCGCCGCGTCGTACAGCACTGCGCCGTTGGCGCAAATCGCCGGCCCGGCATGTCCGAGTAGCTCGACAATCGGCGGGATCCACCGCGGCGGCCGACCGGTGACCAGGACGAACGGCACCCCCGCCGCGACCACCCGATGCACTGCCGCCCGGGTGCGCTCGGAGATCTGATCGGTCGGGTCCAGCAGAGTGCCGTCGACATCGGACGCGACCAGCCGGGGCCTGTGCATTCCCCGACCCTACGTTCCCCGCGTGTCGCGCTCCCCCGCCCGGTGTGTCGCGCTCTCCTGCCCAGTGTGTCGCGTTCCCATGCCCAGTGTGTCGGGTGCTGCCGGCCCGGTGGACGTGCCTAACCGCCGACCTGGCGGCCGAATTGGTCGGCACACGACTGGATCTTCGCTGAATCCCCGGCCGCTTGCTGGATGCACTGCTGGAAGACCTGCCCGGCCGGAGAATTGAAAACGAAGAAACCCACTATGGCCATCCCGATCGTGATGAGCAGTGCGAGGATGCCAAGAACGAGACCGGCCACCGACACGCCACCGTTGGTCGCTTCACCGCGCTTGGCACGGGCTCGGCCGATGATGCCGAAGATCAGCGCGAGGATGCCGAGGACGAAGCCGCCGATGACCGTCCAGAACAGCAGAAGGGCGAGAATGCCCAGCAGCAATGCGGCGACACCGAAGCCATTGCGGGGCCGTGCCGCGGGCCCGCCTGAGCGCTCGGCGCCCCGCTGCCAGCCACCGTCCCCCGGATTCCCCGCCACGCTCATTGCGATCTCCTCACCTGGACTCAACCGATCGAGTCGCCATGACCCGATTGAAACTGTGCCGTCATCCGCTCAGTACCGTCATCCGCTCAGTACCGTCATCCGCTCAGTCCGGATCAATTTCATCATACGGGTGGAAAATCGTTCGGGTTGACGAGACTGCTATTCGCGTTGCCGTCGGGCACCGGATAGATCGTGATCGACCAACTGGTGGCCGCGGCGCTCGTAGTGGTGAAACTAAAGACATCATCGAAACGCTGCAGAGAGCGGTCCCTGGTGAAGTTTCGATTCTGGGAATCCCAGTCCACCCCGGTGGTGAAGAAAACCTCGTAAGTACCGTCCCTGATCCCAGTCACTGTGTACTTCGAACCCTGCTGCACATAGACGGAGTAGATGGGGCTCTTGTTGACGGCCAGCGTGACCACCCCGTCATGGTTGCCACCATTGTCGATACTCAGCTCACCCTGGCCAGTTCGGCTCCCCGCGCGGATGAACTCCCCGTTGCCAAGCCGCCGGTTCTGGTCTCCCGGCGGGGGTTGCGCCAGCGACGTGACAGCCGGATCCGGCATCAGTGCCGCCGAAGCCGCGCCCGCCGGCAAAAATATGCCGCCAGTGACCAGGATGAGTGAACCGATCACCCGCCCCAGAATGCGCACCCCCTGATCGCCCATAGCAGCCTCCCCTCGACAAGGACGCCCGTCACGACGCGGTTACCAGCAACACACCCGACCCACGACCCCACATCCTACGGCCAAGATCGCCCACCCGGCGATAACTGAATCCAACCCTCCTTTTCCCGAACTCGACGGCACGGCTATTTGATCAAGCTCTGACGACCCTGCTGTTGAGTTCGGGAGGCTGAGCGCGAGCGGGAGGCGCGGGTCAGTTTGGGGTGATCTGCGCTAGGCCGGCCAAGGCGGGGCGGAGGGCTTCGGGGACGCGCACCGCACCGTCGGGTTGCTGGTGGTTTTCCAGGATGGCGACGATCCAGCGGGTGGTGGCCAGCGTGCCGTTGAGGGTGGCCGCGGTCTGCGGACGTCCCTCGGCGTCGCGGTAGCGGGTGTTGAGCCGACGGGCCTGGAAGGTGGTGCAGTTCGAGGTGGAGGTGAGCTCACGGTAGACCCGCTGGGACGGTATCCAGGCCTCGCAGTCGAACTTGCGGGCCGCTGAACTGCCCAGATCACCGGCCGCGACGTCGATCACCCGGTAGGGCACCTCGATCGCGGCGAGCATCTGCTCCTCCCAGGCCAGCAACCGGGCATGCTCGGCCGCAGCGTCTTCGGGGCGGGTGTAGACGAACATCTCGACCTTGTCGAACTGGTGCACCCGGAAGATGCCGCGGGTGTCCTTGCCGTAGGAGCCGGCTTCCCGGCGGAAACAGGATGACCAACCGGCGTAGCGCAACGGGCCGCCGGACAGATCGATGATCTCCTCGGCGTGGTAACCGGCCAGCGGCACCTCGGAGGTCCCCACCAGGTACAGGTCGTCGTCGCGCAGCCGGTACACCTCGGCGGCGTGCGCGCCGAGGAATCCGGTGCCCTCCATGATCTCCGGCCGGACCAGCACCGGCGGGATCACCAGGGTGAACCCGGCGGCGACCGCCTGCGACACGGCCAGCTGCAGCAACCCGAGCTGCAGCAGGGCCCCCTGCCCGGTGAGAAAATGGAACCGGGCTCCGGAGACCTTCGCGCCGCGCTCGGTGTCGAACAGGCCCAGCGAGGTGCCCAGTTCGACGTGGTCGCGCACAGCGAAGTCCGGCTCCGACGGCGACCCGACGTGCTTGAGCACGACGTAGTCGTCCTCCCCACCGGCCGGTACCCCGTCGACGATCAGGTTGGGCACCGCGCGGTGTGCCGCCTCCATCGCCTGCTCGGCACTGGCCTGCTCCGCCTCGGCGAGCTTGACGTCCGCCGCGAGCCGCTTGGCGTGGGTGAGCAGCTCGTCTCGCTCCGCCCCTCGTGCCCCGCCAACCTGCTTGCCCAGCGTTTTCTGCTCGGCACGTAGCGAGTCGGCAGCGGCGACGGCCTTGCGGCGCCGCTCGTCGGCGCCGATCAGCGCGTCGACGGCGCCCTCGTCCTCACCGCGAGCCCGCTGCGAGGCCCGCACCCGGTCCGGGTCGTCCCGCAGCACCTTGAGATCGATCACGGCTGATCAGCCTAGTCCGGGTGGCCTCCAGAGCAGGGGGTGGCCTCCCCGACGCGGAGATCCGGCAGATCGGGAATCTAGTTCTGCGGCGCAAATCAGCGGTCATCCGCGAGGGCAGTCAAGGCAGTGTCGACGTCGTTGTCGGTGGAGTAGATGTGGAAGGAAACCCGCAGCTGACCAGCGCGGGCAGCGGCTCGGATACCGGCTGCGGCGAGTTTGCGGTCCGCGTCGGGGATCGCGGCGGACACGATCGCGCTGCGGCCCTCGGCCAGACCCAGGCCGGCCCGGAACCGGTTGGCCAGCGCGACGTTGTGGGCGTGGATCGTCTCGATTCCGATCTGTTCGATGACCTCCAGGGCGGGCGCGGTGCCGACCCAGCTGAACCAGGCCGGTGAGGTGTCGAACCGGCGGGCGGAGCCGGCCAGGCGCAGCGGGAGCCCGTAGTAGGAGGCGTGCACGTCGTGGCCGGCAAACCAGCCGGCGTGCAGCGGGCGCAGCCGGTCGGCCAATCGGTCGCTGACGGCGAGAAACGCACTGCCCCGAGGCGCCATCAACCACTTGTAGCCGCCACACGCCAACGCGTCGACCTCAGCGGCACTCACCGGCAACCACCCGCAGGCCTGGGTGGCGTCGACGACGACGAGCGCGTCGTGGGCCCGGGCCGCCGCCACGATGGCGTCGAGATCGGCGATCTGCCCGGTCGCGGACTGCACCAGGCTGAAGGCGACGACCGTGGTGGCGCGGTCCACCGCATCGGCCAGGCGGTCCACCGGGACCGGATGCACGTCGACGCCTCGATCGGCGTGGACCAGCCACGGGAACAGCAGCGACGTGAAGTCACCCTCAGCGACCACCACCCGGGCGCGGTCGGGTACGCCCGCCGCCACCAGCCCGATCAGCTCCGAGACCGTCGCACCGACGGCGACCTGATCAGCGCGGACACCGACGAGACGCGCGAACAGTTCCCGCGATCGTTGGGTCGACTCACTCCACGTCTCCCAACTGCCCGTCCCCGACCGCCACTCGAGCAGCGCCGCCTGCAATGCCTCCCACGCCGGCGTTGGCGGCAACCCATTGCTCGCGGTGTTGAGCCAACCCGGTTCGGCCGACCACAGCAGCTGCGCGTCCACGATCTTCATCATTCGAAGCTAGCCGACGCCGTGCACGGCCAGAACCCTGGAGCTATTGTCGCCGACGCGGACCAGTTCGTTGAGATGGTCAAGCCGATAGTCGTAGCTCAGCAAGGAATGACATCGTGACGTCACGACCGCACGTCCTGCTCTCGGTGGCCATGTCGGTCGACGGCTACATCGACGATGTGCGCGATGCCCGGTTGATGTTGTCCAACGACGAGGACCTCGATCGGGTCGATGAGGTCCGCGCCGGTGTCGATGCCATTCTGGTGGGGGCGAACACGATCCGCCGGGATAATCCCCGGTTGCTCGTCCGCTCGCCGGCACGCCAGGAGGAGCGGGTGCGCCGTGGCCTGGCTGCACATCCCCTGAAGGTGACGCTGACCGGTCGTGGTGATCTGGACGTCGCAGCACAGTTCTTCTCCGCCGGCGATAGCGGGAAACTCGTCTATACCTGCGATTCTGTGGCGACGGCCCTTCGCGAGAAGCTCGGAGTTGCCGCCACCGTGGTGGCGGCGGGAGAACCGATCGATGTGGGTGCCGTGCTGGATGATCTCGGCGAGCGCGAGGTCGAGCGCCTGATGGTGGAGGGTGGCGGCACCATCCATACCCAGTTCCTGGCAGCGGGACTGGTGGACGAGATCCACCTCGTGATCGCGCCTTTCCTCGTCGGCGACGCCGGTGCTCCGCGCTTCGCGTATCCCGGTCGATTCCCGCAGGACCCCGAGCACCCGATGACACTCGCGGAGATCCGGCAGATGGGAAACGTGGTTCTGCTCCGCTACCTCGTCGCGGGCTAGCTGGATGGCATGATCACCGTTGGAGTGCCGCCAGCGACATCACATGTCGTCTCCGGCACCCAAACAGCGATCATGACACCGAACACCAGCTAGCGCTGCCGGTGAACCAGTACGGCGGCGGCCTCCAGCAGCATCCAGCCCGATAGTTGCACCGACAGGTCACGCTCGGCCAGACCTGGGCCCGGTGGGCGCGCCGGCACCGTCCAGTCCGGGCCGAAGACCGGACCGCCGTCGGCGACGCCCCGGTTGCGCCAGGCCGCCTCGGCGGAGTCGAGCACCAAGCGCGTCGCGGCCTTCATTGCGGGCTCGGACAGCGACCCAACCAGCGCGGCATGCGCGAGGTAGCGGACCAGAATTCCGGTGAACAACCCACCGTCGCCGCCACCGTGACCGCGCAGCACGCCGCCGTCGGTGAAGTGCTCGGCGACCGCGTGCACCATCGCCTCGGCCTGGGCGGCCCAGCGCGGCGCTCCGGTGGCCGTCGCCAGCTCGACGCAGGCCCCGAGCAGCACGCCCTGGCAGTAGCTGTAGAAAGCCCGCTCCAGGGTGCGCACCGACCCGTCGGGGTTCACCCGCGCCCCGTCGTAGACCAGGCCGGTGCCCGGGTCGATCAGGTGCTCGAGGATCCAGTCCACCAGCGACGCTGCGATGCCCAGGTTCCCCCGTCGGGCGTAGAAGATCGCCGCCGGGCCGGTGGCCGGGATGTTGACGAAATCGTCGCCGACCCGCCAGCGCATCCCCCCGCCCGGGCCCCGCCCGTGCCGCAACCGGCGCGTGATGGCGTCCTCGGCACCGGGTTTGCGCAGCCCGGCGACCGCGGCGCTGCGCTGCAACGCCAGGCCCAGCCAGGCGATGTCGTCGTGGTAATTGTTGACCCAGCCGGTGATGTTGCGCACCCGCACGCCGCGGATCAGCGCGGCGATCGCGTCGCGCCGCCACTGCGTCGGGGCGCGGTGATAGGCGTCGAGCAGGCAGTCCAGCAGGTGCGCCTGCCACCAGTAGTGCCAGCGCACGGTGGCCGGCCCAGCCGGCCAGCTGATCGCCCCCAGCCGGGCGTCCGGCCACCCGGGCAGCCAGCGCAGGTGCCGGGTGTGCACGGCCCGCTCGGCCGCCGCCGCCCGGCCCGCCCACACCCTCACCAGGGCCCCCTTCACCAGGCACAGCGCAGATCGGCGTGCTGGCGGATCCAGGCGTGCATGGCGATCCCGGCGGCCACCCCGGCGTTGATCGACCGGGTCGAGCCGAACTGCGCGATGGAGACGGTCAGCGCGGCCCCGGCCCGGGCCTGCGGGGTCAGGCCGGGCCCTTCCTGCCCGAACAGCAGCAGACAGCTCCGCGGCAGGCGGGCGGTTTCCAACCGCAGCGCGCCCGGGGAGTTGTCCACGGCGACCACGGTCAGGCCCGCGGTGGCGGCGTGCGCGAGCAGCTCGGCGATCTCATCATGGTGGCGCAGGTGCTGGTAACGGTCGGTGACCATGGCGCCGCGCCGGTTCCACCGGCGCCGGCCCACGATGTGCACCTCGGCCACCGCGAACGCGTTCGCGGTGCGCACCACCGTGCCGATGTTGTGGTCGTGGCCGAAATTCTCGATCGCGACGTGCAGCGGGTGGCGCCGGGCGTCGAGGTCAGCGACGACTGCGTCACGATGCCAGTACCGGTAGGCGTCGACGACGTTGCGGCGGTCACCCTCGCGCAACAGCTCGGGGTCATACCGGGGGTCGTCGGGCCAGGTACCCGGCCAGGGGGGAACGCCGACGGTGGGGGCCCACTCCGTGGGCCCTGGTGCGTGGAAAACAGCGTGATGGCCCGTATCGCCACTCACAAGACCTCCCCGAGGTCCAAGACCGCGCGGTAGGGCAGGCCGGCTTTCTCGATCGCCTCGCGGGCTCCGGTGTCCCGGTCCACCACCGTGACCACGCCGATGACGGCAGCCCCCGCCTCGCGCAGCGCCACCACCGCGGTGAGCACCGAGGCGCCGGTGGTGGAGGTGTCCTCGACGGCCAGCACCGAGCGGCCCGCCACGTCCGGGCCTTCGATGCGCCGCTGCATCCCGTGCTGCTTGGCCGCCTTGCGCACGACGAAAGCGTCCACCGGGGGGCCCGGCGCGTGCAGCACCGCGGTCGCGACCGGGTCGGCGCCCAGGGTCAACCCACCCACCGCCGCATAGGACCAGTCTGCGGTCAGCTCGCGGACCAGCCGCCCGATCAGCGGCGCGGCCTCGTGATGCAGCGTGACGCGGCGCAGGTCGATGTAGTAGTCGGCCTGCGCGCCCGAGGACAGCGTGACCCGGCCGTGCACCACCGCCAGCTCCCGCACCAATGCCGCCAGCCTGGCTCGGGGCTCGCTCACCGGCCGCCTCGTCCGCTGCGCCCGGCCAAGCGCCGGACCAGACCACGCGGCAGCACATCCACCAGCCCGACCAACGCCCGGTACTGCAGGCCCGGTACTGAGATGGCGCGGCCCCGCCGCAGGTCGGCCAGGCACTCGCGGACCACGTCGTCGGCCTCGACGTAGAACGCCGCGGGAGTGCCGGTCATGTCGATCCCCGCCCTGGCGTGGAACCCGGTACGCACGTAACCCGGGCACAGCGCGATCACCTGCACTCCGGTGTCGGCCAGTGCCACCGCCAGACCCTCGGAGAACATCGTCACGTACGCCTTGCTTGCCCCGTAAGTGGTACCCCGGCCGGGCAGGAATCCGCCCACGCTGGACACATTGATCACCGCGCCGCGCCCGGCGCGGATCATGCCCGGCAGCGCGGCGTGGGTCAGCCGCAGCACGCTGGTCACGTTGACGTCCAGCTGCGCTTGCAGCTCGGCAATGTCGGCGTCGGTGAAACCGGTCGCGGCGACCCCGACACCGGCGTTGTTCACCAGCAGATCCACTGGATCTGACTCGCGCAGCCACTGCTCGACCGACTGCCGCTCACCGGCGTCGGCCAGATCGGCGGGCAGCACCTCAGCACTGATCCCGTGCTTCGCCGACAGCTGCGCGGACAGCTCCCGCAGCCGGATCCGGTCCCTGGCGACCAGCACCAGGTCGTAGCCCTCAGCTGCGAGCCGACGCGCGAACGCCCCACCAATCCCCCCGGTAGGCCCAGTAATCAGCGCAGTACCCATGACCCCAACCTAAGCCACACCCGATCACACCCAACCCCGACATGGAGCCATACCGGGTTTCCGGGCCGCCCCGAGCCCGCTATGGCTCCATATCGGGTGACCAGCCGGGCGCGGGCGGCCTACTGTGACCGTGCGTTCGAGATAGCGATCGGAGCGACCGATGACGACGGCGAGCATGGTGGCCCGCGCGGAGATCACGGCCGAGTCGGGCGGCACCCACCGGGGCGGCGTGCGGATCACGCTGGCTGTGATCACAGCACTGGCCGGGCTGGCCTACGGGTGGGGTATGGATCGTGATCCGCTCGAGCCGTACTACGCGGCAGCAGTGCAGAGCATGTCGGGCAGCTGGCACAACTTCTTCTTCGGCGCCTTCGATCCCGCGGGCACCCTCACGCTGGACAAGCTGCCCGGCGCGTTCTGGATCCAGGCCCTGACCGCCCGGCTGCTGGGGGTGCACACCTGGACACTGGTACTGCCGCAGGTGATCGAGGGCGCGCTCACGGTGCTCGTGCTCTACCGGGCGGTGCGCCGGCTCGCCGGCCCGGGGGCGGGACTCATCGCCGCCCTGGTGCTGGCCGCAAGTCCCGCCGCCGTCGCCCTGAACCGCGGAAATATCTCCGACTCGCTGATGATCCTGCTGGTCGTGCTCGCCGCGGACGCGGTGGCCGCCGCGGTGCACGACGGCAGCCAGCGACGGCTGGTGCTGGCCGGAATCTGGGTCGGCCTCGCCTTCCAGGCCAAGATGATCGAGGCCTGGCTGCTGCTGCCCGCGCTGGGACTGACCTATCTGGTGGCCGGGCCTGGATCGGGTCTGCGGCGGACACGGCAGGTCATCGTGGGCGGGGTGGTTGCCGGGGCGGTGTCGCTGCTGTGGATGGTCGTGGTCACCCTCGTGCCGGCGAACGCCCGGCCGTATGTGGACGGCAGCCAGGCAAACTCGCCGTTCGAGCAGGTTTTCGGCTACAACGGCTTCGGGCGTTTCGGGAAACAGAGCCCGCTGCAGATCCTGAGCCAGCAGGGGCTTGGCCCGCTGGGTTCCGGCGCCGCACCGGGCTGGCACCGGTTGCTCACCGGAGATCTCGGGCGGGACATCGGTTGGCTACTGCCGTTGGCCCTGATCATCGCCATCAGCGGCATGGTGGTGCGGCGCGCGCACCCGCGCACCGATCCGGCGCGCGCTGGCTACCTGCTGTGGGGACTGTGGGCGATTACCCTCGCCGCCGCGTTCTCGCTGACCTCCACGATCAACACCTACTACGCCGCCGCGCTGGCCCCAGCCATCGCCGCCCTGTGCGGCCTCGGCTTGGCGGACACGTGGGCCCGGCGGAGCTCGGCCAGCGTGTGGGTGTGCACCGCGGCGCTGGTCGCCGGCACCACGATCTACGCCGGCGCGCTGCTGCGCGCCGCGGGCCCGGCGGTACCCGGCTGGCTCACGCCGGTGCTCGCCGCCGTAGCGGTCGTTGCCGTGGTGCTGTTGCTGATCTCGGCTGCTCGACGCGCGACGCCGGTGGTGCTGGTGAGCAGTCTGGCCGCGGCGACTGTCGCGGTCCTGCTGGTGCCGGCGGTGGCCAGCGCGCTGCTCGCCGCGCGTGGGCGGGGCTTTCTCGACGCCCCTTTCGAGGCCGCCAGCACCGCTGCCGGCCTCGACAAGATGTTCGTCACCCTCCCGGCGCTGGTCCGCGAGACCGTTCCTGAGCTGGAGAAAGGCCGCGCCGGCGCGCCGGATCTGATGGCGGTTCAATCCGCTGCCGTCGCGTCGGTGTTCAGCTACGCTGCCGGCCGGGAGGTGCTGCCCATCGGCGGTTTCACCGGCACGATGCCCAGCCCGACGCTGCGCGAGCTACAGGACGACATCGCTCGCGGCGAGTTTCATCTCGTGCTCATGTTCCACAGCAGCGACCCGCGGCTGGTCTGGATCGCCCAGCATTGCCGGCACCTGCCAGATTCCGTGCCGCCGTTCGAGAGCTACTACTGCATTCCCGCCAACGCCAGCTAGCCGGGGGCGGCATAGATCACCACGATCCGGAAGGAGCCGCCGACTCTGGGGGTCACACTCAGCGGCGGGTTACGGGCAATGCTCTTGGAGCTTGACGGCAACGAAGTCAATCTTGGTGCCTGCCTGGATCGTGCTCCCGGGTGGGACGTTCTGCGAGCACACCCTCCAGTTCCGGTCGACGACCTGATGACGACCAGCACCAGTCGCGTCGTGCGAGGTGGTGACAAAGATCGCGTTGCTGGTCAGCCGTTGGATCGCGTTCTGCGCGTCTTGCAGGTTCGCCCCGACCAGGTTCGGCATGGTCCAGCTCACCGACCCACCACCCGGGGGAACGGCCGCCGCGGGCGCAATCACTGCGGAGGTCGGAGGTGTCGCCACGGGAACACTCACCGGCGCAGCGGCGGGAAGCTGCGTCGGACCACCACAAGCGACGAGCGCGCCGGCTGCAAGCGCGGACATGAGCAGTGACACGCAGTGCTTCATAGACCCAGCCACTCCCTAGTCGACCCATCGAAGCACAGGACTCGCCTGCGGATTACCGACCGGAGTCTGCCCGCTGCGGCCGGGCCAAGGACGTCGGGGCATCATGACGCGGTGAACCGCTTGCCTGATGGGTCATCCATGATCACTGTGATCACTGGCTGGATCGGCGACGCACTCAGGGCTCAGCCACGTCACTTTCATCGCACCACCGACCAAGGTGACCCAAAGCTCGGCAGTCACAGGGTCGGCTCTCTATCAACCCACGCCAGGAATCGCGGCGCCGGAGGGGATGCCGTCGGCGAGGTAGGCGTCGTAGTACGGCTGCCACGGCTCAGCTGTATCGCTGTGCGGTCCAGCAGCGAGTCCCTCTCTGTCAAACTCTCGTGGGACATGGCGATCATGTGAATCTGTGTAGCGCGTAGGGCGAAGACAGGACTCCAAGACCAGTGACGTTGACCATGGCAGACATGCCGTCCTCCGTGCGGGAGGATGGCGGGGTGGGTTCCTCCGGAGGACCGCGGGCGGGCCGGCCGAAGCGTCGGAGCTTCACCGCGG
>JBOHFK010000034.1:0-45040 GCA_050699635.1 Pseudonocardiaceae bacterium
CGACCCCTCACCCCTACCATCACCACGTGCGCCCATACCAGAAGTGTAGGTAACAAAATGGGGTACCGCTATAGCTCGCATCGCCACTCACGGGGCCCCGGCCCGGCAGGGCCATTCATGAGGCACAGTGCGCCAAGACCAGTTCACGCACGCGCTGGGCGTCGGCTTGGCCACCGGTGGCCTTCATCACGGCCCCCACGATCGCGCCCGCGGCCGCGACCTTGCCGCCGCGGATCTTCGCTGCCACCTCGGGCTGGGCGGCGAGGGCCTGTTCGACAGCGGCGGTCAGCGCGGAGTCGTCGGACACCACGGCCAGGCCACGGGCAGCGACAAGCTCGTCGGGAGCACCCTCACCCGCGAGGACCCCGTCGACGACCTGGCGGGCCAGGTTGTTGGTCAGTGCACCCTCGTCGACCAGCGCGATCACCCGCGCCACCTGCTCCGGGGTGATGGGCAGCTCGGCGAGCTCCACAGCGCGGGAGTTGGCCTGCTGGGACAGGTAGGACACCCACCACCGCCGCGCCTCGGCGGGCGGCGCCCCCGCCTCGACGGTCGCCACGATGAGCTCCAAGGCGCCGGCGTTGACCAGATCGCGCAGCTCGAAGTCGGACAGGCCCCACTCGGCCTGCACCCGGGCCCGGCGCTGCCAGGGCAACTCGGGGAGCGTGGCCCGTAACTGCTGCACCCACTCCTCGCTGGGAGTGATCGGCAGCAGGTCCGGCTCCGGGAAGTACCGGTAATCCTCCGAGGTCTCCTTGCGACGCCCGGACGAGGTGGTGCCGCTGGCCTCGGCGAAATGCCGGGTCTCCTGCACGATTGTGCCCCCGGAGTCCAGCACGGCGGCCTGCCGGCACATCTCGTAGCGCACCGCGCGCTCCACCGAACGCAGCGAGTTGACGTTCTTGGTCTCGGTGCGGGTACCGAAGACCGTCGATCCGCGAGGCATCAGCGAGACGTTGGCGTCGCAGCGCAGCGATCCCTGGTCCATCCGCACGTCGGAGACTCCCAGCGCGCGCAGCAGGTCCCGCAGCACGGTGACGTAGGCCCGGGCGATCTCGGGAGCGCGGGCGCCGGCGCCTTCAATCGGTTTGGTCACGATCTCGATCAGCGGGACGCCAGCGCGGTTGTAGTCGAGCAGGGAGTGGCTCGCACCGTGGATACGGCCGGTCGCACCACCGATGTGCAGGGATTTGCCGGTGTCCTCCTCCATGTGGGCCCGCTCGATGGCGACGGTGAACGTCGAGCCGTCTGCCAGGTGCACGTCCAGCGAGCCGTGCACCGCGATGGGCTCGTCGTACTGGGACGTCTGGAAGTTCTTGGGCATGTCAGGGTAGAAGTAGTTTTTCCGGGCGAAGCGGCACCACGGCGCGATCGAGCAGTTCAACGCCAGCCCGATCCGCATCGCCGACTCCACCGCGACGCGGTTGAGCACTGGCAACGATCCCGGCAGACCCAGGCACGTCGGGCAGACCAGGGTGTTGGGTGGGGCACCGAACACGTTGGCGCAGCCGCAGAACATCTTCGTCGCGGTGGACAATTCGACGTGCACCTCGAGTCCGAGCACCGGGTCGAAACGCGCCAACACTTCGCCAAAGTCCATCAACACCGTGTCGATCAATGCGGCGGTCATCGGGCCGCGACCTTGTCCATGCTCGGCCCCGGCAGGCGATCCTCGGTCAGCTCGGGCACCAGGTGAGCCAGCGGCCCTCCGTCGGCGGCATCCCGGACCGCCTCGTAGGCGGCTGCCACCCGGTAGGCCCGGTCATCAGCCATCGCGGGCGCCATCACCTGCAGGCCCACCGGCAGGCCGTCGTCGGCAGACAACCCCGCCGGGACGGACAGCGCGGCGTTGCCCGCCAGGTTGGCCGGGATCGTGCAGAGGTCCGACAGATACATCGCCAACGGATCAGCCACCCGCTCACCGAGCCGGAACGCGGTGGTCGGGGTGGTCGGCGAGATGAGCACGTCCACCTGCTCGAACGCCGCAGCGAAGTCCCGGATGATCAAAGTGCGCACCTTCTGGGCCTGTCCATAGTACGCGTCGTAGTACCCCGCGGACAGCGCGTAGGTGCCGAGCATGATGCGCCGCTTGACCTCGGGCCCGAAACCGGCCTGACGGGTCAGCGACATGACCTCCTCAGCGCTGCGGGTGCCGTCGTCCCCGATCCGCAGCCCGTAGCGCATGCCGTCGAAGCGGGCCAGGTTCGAGGAGCACTCGCTGGGCGCGATGAGGTAGTAGGCCGGCAGCGCATGGTCGAATGCCGGGCAGGACACCTCGACGATCCCCGCACCCAGCTCGCGCAGCCGGCGCACGGCGGTCTCGAAGGCGCGCAGCACTGCTGGCTGGTAACCATCGCCCCGGAACTGGCTGACCACACCGATCCGGATCCCGGCCAGATCACCGCTAGCACCCGCGCGCGCGGCCTGCACCACCGGCGGCACCGGCGCGTCGATCGAGGTCGAGTCCAGCGGGTCATGCCCGCCGATCACCTCGTGCAGCAACGCGGCGTCGAGCACCGTCCGGGCCACCGGACCGCCCTGGTCCAGGCTGGAGGAGAACGCCACCAGGCCGTACCGGGAGACCCCACCGTAGGTGGGTTTGACTCCGACGGTGCCGGTCACCGCGCTGGGCTGGCGGATCGAGCCGCCGGTGTCGGTGCCGATCCCCAGCGGCGCCTCGAAGGCGGCCACCGCCGCTGCCGACCCGCCGCCTGATCCGCCCGGGACGCGGTCGAGGTCCCACGGGTTGCGGGTGGGCCCGTAGGCGGAGTTCTCCGTCGATGACCCCATGGCGAACTCGTCCATGTTGGTCTTGCCCAGAACCACCACGCCGGCCTCCCGCAGCCGGCGGGTGACGGTGGCGTCATACGGCGGGCGCCAGCCCTGCAGGATCAGGGAACCACACGTGGTCGGCATGTCCGCAGTGGTGAAGACGTCTTTGAGCGCCAGCGGCACTCCCGCTAGCGGTGAAGCCGGAGGGTCCCCACGCCGAAGGCCGTCGTCCACCGCGGCGGCGGCGGCGAGCGCACCCTCGCCAGCCACGTGCAGGAAGGCATGCAACGCGGGATCCACGGCGACGATCCGGTCAAGGTGTGCCCTGGTCACCTCGACCGCGGAGACCTCCCGGGTGTGAATCCGCCCGGCCAGCTCGGCCGCCGAGAGCCGGGTCAACCCCGTCATGACTCCTCCAGGATGCGCGGCACCCGAAACCGGCCGTCCTCCGTGGCAGGGGCGCCCGACAGGGCCTGCTGCTGGGTCAACCCCTGACGCGGTAGGTCCTCGCGGAATACATCGGTCAGCCCGACGGCGTGGGAGGTGGGCGGAATGTCATCGGCCGCCACCTCGCTGACCCGAGCGACCGATGTCAGGATCACCTCAAGCTGGCCGGCGAACAGGTTCAGCTCCTCCTCGGTGACGGCCAGCCGGGCGAGGCGGGCGAGATGCGCGACCTCATCACGCGAGAGGGTGGGCACGCGAACTCCTGAAGTGCTGGTGAGGTTGCTGACCGGGCGAGTCTAGCCTCGGGACTGACCACGGGTGGGCGGCCGGTTGTGTGCTGGAAGGGGCGAGGTCCGGCTCGCTCTGTCACAATCGGCGCCCGACGACCGGACAAGCCTGTCGGCGTGTCCTAGTGGAGGGTTCGCATGGAGTTGGCTCGGCGGATGCACAGGCACGGCGGCGGATGTCATTTCTGATCCGGGTTCAGCTGCCGGACCGCCCTGGCGCGCTCGGTGCGGTGGCGACCGCGCTGGGCGAGGTGGGCGTTGACATCCTCAGCCTGGACGTCGTCGAGCGGAGGTCCGGCGTCGCCATCGATGATCTCGTCGTAGAGCTCCCCGCCGGTCGGCTACCGGATGTGCTGATCACCGCAGCGGAGTCGGTCGAGGGTGTCGAGGTGGATGCGGTCCGCCCGTGGGCGGGCGTCCTGGACACCCACCGCGAGCTTGAGCTGGTGGAAGACGTCGCCGCCGACCCCGCGCACGGCCTGCAGACCTTCACCGACGGGGTACCCAAGATCATCCGCGCCGGCTGGGCGGTCGTGCTGACCACCGCGGAGGGCAAGCCGCACCGGGTCACCGCCTCATTTGCCGCACCGGAAACCATCGTCGCCGACCTGCCCTGGTGGCCGCTGCGCCGGGCCACGATCTTGGACGGCGAAGACCCCTGGGTCCCGCTGCCCTGGCGCGAGCTGGGTACGGAACTGGCGGCCACCCCGCTGGGCGGTTCGGAGCGGGTACTGCTGATCGGCCGTCCGGGCGGACCGATGTTCCGCGCCGCCGAAGTTGCCCGTCTGGAACATCTGGCTGGAATAGTCGCGGTCGTGCTGCGTAACTGAACAACGTGCTGCGTAACTGAACATCGTGCTGCGCCATTGAACACGGCGCTGCGTCATCGACCATCTTATCGCGCAACTGAACCTCTGATTTACCTCAGATCAACGGCTATCGACACCCAGATGTCGACGAGGTGGGAGTTTACGCCATCTGGGTTCAGGCTGTGGCCCAGATCACTCTTGGCGTTGTGAGGACAACCGTACCGTGATGGGCTATCACTATTCAGGTGAGGCGGGCGCCAGACACGACGGAGGTGCGGAGATCGTCACGCACGGCCTGCCCGAGATCGACATCGGCGAGGATCCCGAGGCTCGCACTCGGGAGGCGGACAGCTGGATGGCTCAGCGGCTACGGGAGATTGATTACGATCTGACTCATCCGGAAGCGCAGCTGCTGGCAGATCACCTGCAATCCCTGGGCGTCGGAACTCTGGTGGACCTCAAGCGGTCGAACAAACTGCTGAATGCGTGCGAAAAGCTCATCATCCGCAAGCTTCCACCGCCGCCAAAGTCCTGGCACGACGAATCTCAAAGGCTCATCGTTGTGTCAGTCAGATCCGCCACACCAGGTTTCATTACTCGCTCCATGCGGAAGTGGGATCCGCGAGGTGCGGCAATAAGTACCTACTTTGTGAACTACTGCCTTTTTGCATTCAAGAAAGTCTATCTCGAATACTGGAGGGAAGAAGTCCAAGGATACGCCGAGCGTCCGACAAGTGATGTCATCGATATGTTCGAGACGACTGTAGCGGAGGTCAGTAGCGAGGATCTGGCTGTTGCTCGTCAAACCATCCGAGAGGTAGCAAAATTAATAGACAGTGAAGAGTTTGCCGAAATTGTGCTTCTCACCGCCCGGGGCCTGACCCGCAAACAGATCGCCGAAGAACTGGGCATCTCCGTGAGCAGCCTCGACAGGCACATCACAGAGTACCGGCGAAAACTCGAGGTCGCCGGCGGCTGGTCAATTAAAGAAGACGAGGGCAACAAGGGAACGGATGGTGAACAACGCCGTGGATAACTTTACCCTCCGCAAGGGAAGTCAAGTCCATGGACCCATCCCGATCAATACGGACAACTTCGCAAGGATGCTTGAGAAGTCCTCGGTCGGCTCCGTCGAGTCCCGGCAGGCGCGACTGGACGGATCAAGCGCCCTTGCTGAGCACTCCACCACCGGATCCCCGTGGATTGACTATGCGGCATTCTTGCCAGATATCGCCACACTGCACCTGACAATCGCGGATCTTTTCGATGCTGCCAGCCGGCCGGGCACGAGTGAACTGTGGTTACGCGCTGCACTCGGCAGAACAGTTGATGGCCCGGCGGCCACGCGGCTGGCCGCACTGCTCGAACGCCGTGGCCTGACCAAGGAAGCTGTTGCTTGGTACCGGCGGGCGGCCGAGTTGGGTGATCTCACCGCCACGGCCCGTCTCGCGGTGTTCTGCGAACTCAAAGATGATCGCGAAATGGCCAAGGTACTCCTCGCCCTAGCTCGATCGCACATGACTCCAGAACAGCTGCTTCAGGCCGACAAATTAGCAGTGACACTGTCACACGCGGCACGGCAACATCGGGCTAAACTGATCTCGGATTGTGCCGATGAAGACCTGCTGTTCTGGGTCGGTGGTGCGCTGCTCGTCTCGGACAGGCGGGATGTAGCGGGCGAGTGTTATTCAGCAGTCGCCATGCCGGGACGTGGGCATTCTGTGGCCGCGCTGTCCCTATCTGACCTGCGGGCACTGGCTGACCTGCGGACACTGGCTGACCTGCGGGTGTTCACGACACCCGGGGCAGGTGAGGTCACCAACGCTGCCGAGAACAGTTTGGAGGAGTTGGTGAGCGCCGCCGCCGGTGGCGCGCAAGGTGCCATTGCGGGGCTGCTCAGCAGGATCCGGCCACTGGTTGTCCGGTATTGCCGGTCTCGCGTCAGCGACTGGGGGACCACGTCTGTCTCGGCGGAGGACGTGGCCCAGGATGCCTGCCTTGCGGTGTTCACCGCTCTGCCACGGTACCGCGACCAGGGCAGACCCTTCCTCGCCTTCGTGTACGGGATCGCGGCGCACAAGGTGGCCGACGCCCACCGGTCGGCGGCGCGCAATCGCGCTGAGCCGGTCTCCGAGGTCCCCGATGCGACGCCGGATCCGGCTGATGGTCCGGAGCAGCGAGCGATGCAGGGAGAACTGGCTGCGCGGATGAATAGGCTGCTGGAGATGCTGCCTGACAAGCAGCGCGAGATCCTCATCCTCCGGGTTGTGGTCGGGCTATCGGCGGAGCAGACCGCGGAGGCGGTGGGGTCGAGTCCCGGCGCGGTCCGGGTGGCCCAGCACCGGGCGCTGGCCAAGCTGCGCGGTGTACTGACCGCGCGGCAGATGCCTTGACTGGCACGTCGACAGATTGGCAGGTCGCCAGATTGGCCAGGTCAGCAGATTGACAGGTCGACAGAAGCTATTTTACGGTCCATTCGTTGGCATTCCAGGTGACACCATCCGAAGCCGAAAGATAGACGTTTTCGATGTTATTTGCGTAGGCCCACATGATGGGTACCTGAAATAACGGGAGAGACACCAGATCATCGGCGATAATCCTGTCCGCTTTTGCTAGAGAATCCGTCTGGACAGACTCTGCGTACTGGGTCTCCGCAACATCTAACACAGCGTCGAGGGTAGCGTTGGCGTAGCGCTGGTGGTTGAGCTTGCCTTTGGTTGCGTAGCGGTCCGCCAAGGACCACACCGGGGACGTACGTGAACTCGTCGCCAGGGCCACGTCGAACCCACCGCGGGCGAGGACGTCATCCAGGCCGACCGGCGTGGCACCGTCGGCGATTTCCATCCCGGCCTGCCGACATTGCGTCCTGATCAGTTCGGCCTCCCGGGAGTGCGCCGGCGTACCGTCATGAGTGATAGCGAATGCCAGCCGCTGACCCGCTCTGGAGTAGACGCCGTCAGTTCCCAGAATCCAGCCGGCCCGCTCCAGCGTCACCTGCGCCTTCTGGGGGTCGGCGACCATCTTGTCGGAGTAGAGATCAGCATAGCCGGCCTCACCGGGAAAAAACGCAAGGCTGCCCAGCGGCTGGGTGTCCGGCCGCACAGTGTCTGATCCCACCCCCCGGACCAACTCGTCATCGACCAGTTTGTTGCGGTCGATGCATTGGGCGAAAGCCGTGCGGATAACCGGATCCTTGAACAGCGGACTTGCTAGATTGAAATCCACGCGTTCGAGCGCCGCCCCACCGCGGGTTTCGAATGTCACACCCCGGCCCGATAATTCCCGCAGCCGATCAGCCAGCAGCGGATCGGCCGACAGTTGCAACACACCGAATTGCCGATTCGCCAGGCCTTGCACCGCGGCAGCACCATCCCCCACGGACTTCAGCACGATCATCACCGGACCCCCGGGGTTGCCCGGCCAGGTTTTGTTGCGGATCAGCACGGTCTGTTCGTTCGACGTGGAGCCGTCGAACTGATAGGGCCCCGATGCCGGCATCGTCGAGGCGTTGAAGCCGGCCCATCCACTGTTCCAGAAATCACCGGCCTTCTTCAGTTCGGTGGGCGACGACGTCGGTCCCAGTGCGGTGATGTCGGCGATCCCGGTCTCCCGCTCAAGAACATGCGCCGGCAAAATGGCGTGCTGGATGTAGTTCCGGCGCCAATCAGCGTAAGGCGATCGGTAGGTCTCGATAAAAGTATTCTCATCACGGCACTGGGCCGTGACGCGATCCAATCCACGGGTGGTTGCCGGCGTGAAGTACGGCGTGGCGCCACTGCCCGCGAGCCAGGCAAGGTAAAAATCGCTGCATTGCCACGGCTGCCCATCCGACCACCGCACGGCGGGCTTGATCTTGTAAGTGACAACCTGGGGATCTTGTGACGTCAACTCCGCTGAGGCAAGCAGGTCGGAGTTGAGCAGCAACCTGCCGTTTCCGTCGACGATGAACGGGTCTGCGAGTACCTGGTTGAGTACCAGGCTATTGTCTGGATTGTATTTTGATTGGGCTGTCGTGTTGTTGTATGCGGAGAACCGCGCCCCGTGCGCAACCACGACTGCGGGACCCGCTGGAACTTTCGGAGCACGATATGTGCCGTCCCCGTTGTCACCACGCGCTTGCGTGTTCACGAGCCCACCGCCATCGGAGCGGCCAGCCCCACTGGCCGCCACACAACCGGCCACCACGAGCGCGAGGCAGGCAATTCCCATCAGCAGACTCGTCAGGAGGCGGGATTTTCGCATCACGGGAAACCTCCCGGTGTCTGGCGAAGCTGCCAGCGGGCGGCGCCGTCGAGGGGACCTTCCAGCGGCGTGCCCGGGGTCGCACCAGGTAGTTGCTTGGTGGTGATGAGCAGCGACGCCGGTTGGTAGAGCGGGATCGTCACGGCCCGCTCCCACATCGCCGCCTCGATGGTGGGGCTGACGATCCCGGCCGGATCGTTCTGGGTGAGCGCCCGCTCGATCATGGGCTGTAGGTCCAGATCGCACAACTGCGCCGGGTTGGGCGGCGAGGGCGCCAGCCGGGCCGGCACCACCAGCGGGCAGCCGTACCAGGACTCCAGCTGGGTGGCGGGGTGACCGGCGGCGGGCTGCGGCAGCACCGCGATATCGACCCCCGGGATATCAACCCCCGGTTTATCAACGCCCGCGACCGGCACCGCTGGGGCGCTGAGCCGGGACGTACCGGAACGTGGTGTCGCTGCGTCGGTGCTCGGGCCGAGCAGGGCACCGAAGAGTTCGTCGGGATCGACCTCGCGCAGCTCGGCGCCGATCCCGGCGGCCCGGAGCTGATCGACCACCCGGGCGGCGAGCGTCCCGTAGGGCTCGCGGTCCGCCGGCGCCGCGACCACCAGCCGCAGCGGCTGCCCAGCACGTTCCCACCCGGTGGGCCCCCGGGTGTAACCGGCATCGGTGAGCAACCGGCGAGCGGTGTCCGGATCCGGTGCCACTGGGACTCCGGCGGCCGGCGCGGTGGCCCGGTAGCCCGGAGCCGACGGAGCGAGCACCTCGGAGTCGGCTCGCAGCGCCGATGAAGGCCCGCTGGCAACCCCGGTGGCGATCAGCGCGGGACGGTCCAGTACCGCGGCCACCGCGGTCCGCATCCGCTGATCACTCAGCACCTGGCTGGCCGGGCGCAACAGCACCGAGACGAGCACCGGCTGCGGCACCACGACCGGACTCACCTCCAGGTTGGCCGCGCGCAGCAGCGACTCGGTGATGGCGTTGGGCCGACCGAACAGCGCGCCCTGCATGCCACCGGTGTGCAGCGCATCGACCACGGCTCCCTCGCTACCCTGCCGGAACCGGATCCGGCCTAGCTCCGTCGGGGTGTCCCAGTACCGGTCGTTGCGTTCCAGCACCATCTCACCGCGGGATCGGTCGAGCGACGTCATCGCGAACGGGCCGCCGGAGACCGGGACACCGTCGTCGAGCGCCTTGCTCCAGCCACCCGGCGCATCCTTGAGCAGATGCGCGGGTAGCAGGTTGTGAAACAGCGTGCGCCAGCCGGCGTAGGGCCGGTGAAAGACCACCTCGGCGGTCTTGCCGCCGTCCCGGGAGATCACCTGGTCGATGAGCTGGTAGCCGGCCGAGTCCACCACGCCGGGCTGGGTGCGCATCTGCCCGGCGAGATACCCGAAGTCCTCGGCCGCGATGGGGGTGGTGTCCGACCATTGCGCGTTGCGCCGGATCCGGTAGGTGACGGTGAACGGTGCCGTATTCGTGACCTCGGCGGAGGTGAGCAGCGCGCGGTCGAGCACCCACTGCCCGGACGGCTTCTGGTGAAACGCCGAGGGCAGCAGCATGGTAGCGACCGCCTCGGAGACGGGCGTGAGATCAGCCAGGGTGTGCGGGTTGAAACCGCCGGTCAACCGGTCCACCCCGAACACCACCTCGCGGACCGGGGGCGGGGCGACCGGGGAGCTGGTGGCCGGGCGAGGTGCGGCCAGCGGGGGCGGCGGCCCAGAACAGGCGACGAGCCCAATACAGGCCGCGAGCGCAGCACAGGCGACGAGCGCGGCACTGGCGCGCGGCACCGTCACCTCGTGCGCGGGGCTCCTCACGAGGCGACATGCTGCCGCAGGACGATCCCCCGAGCGTCGGCCGGGTCCTTCATGTCGCGCGCAGGTTAAACCCGCGCCACCCGGTCACGGGCGCGCCGGCGGGCGCGCTGGGTGGCGTCGAGGATCACCTTGCGCACCCGGACCACGTCCGGAGCGACCTCGACGCACTCGTCGGAGGCGCAGAACTCCAGCGCCTCCTCCAACCCGAGGATCCGCGGCCGGGCCAGCCGCTCGAGTTCCTCACCGGTCGAGGAGCGCACGTTGGTGAGCTTGCGCTCCCGGCATATGTTGATGTCCAGATCCTCGGCGCGGGGGTTCTCGCCGACCACCATCCCGGCGTAGACGGCCGCGCCGGGCTCCACGAAGAAGCCACCCCGGTCGGTCAGTTGCGCCAGCGCGTAGCCGGTGACCGCTCCGGACCGGTCGGCGACCAGTGATCCGGAGCGCCGGGTTCGTAGCTCACCGACCCACGGGCGGTAGCCGTCGAAGACGTGGTGGGCGATACCGGTGCCGCGGGTGATGGTGAGGAACTCGGTGCGAAAGCCGATCAGCCCGCGGGAGGGCACGGTGAACTCCATGCGCACCCAGCCATCGCTTGACGTGGTGCCCAGCTGCTCCGTCCGGCCCTTGCGGGCGGCCAGCAGCTGGGTCACGGCACCGACGTGCTCCTCGGGCACGTCCACGGTGAGGTGCTCGAACGGCTCGTGCAGCGCGCCGTCCTCGGTGCGGGTGACCACCTGCGGTTTGCCGACGGTGAGCTCGAAGCCCTCCCGCCGCATGGTCTCCACCAGAATTGCCAGGGCCAGCTCACCGCGGCCCTGTACCTCCCAGGTGTCCGGCGAGTCGGTGGGCAAGACCCGGATGCTGACGTTGCCGACCAGTTCGGCGTCCAGCCGGTTGCGCACCAGGCGGGCGGTGAGCTTGCGGCCCCCGCCGCGGCCAGCCAGCGGGCTGGTGTTGATCCCGATCGTCATCGCGATCACCGGCTCGTCCACGGTGATCCTGGGCAGTGCGCGCGGATCGTCGAGGTCGGCGAGGGTGTCCCCGATGGTGATCTCCGCAATTCCGGCGATGGCGATCAGGTCACCGGCTTTCGCGCTGGCCGCCGGGACCCGCTCGAGGCCCTCGGTACGCAGCAGCTCGGTGATCTTGACCGGGCGGACCGTTCCGTCTTCCCGGCACCACGCCACGGTCTGGCCCTTGTACAGCCGCCCGGCCCGGACCCGGCACAGCGCGATCCGGCCCAGGAAACTCGACGCGTCGAGGTTGGTGACGTGCGCCTGCAACGGCGCCTGCGAATCACCCGCGGGCGGCGGCACGTGCTGGAGGATGACCTCGAACAACGGGGCGAGGTTCGCTGCGTCTGGCATCTCGCCGTCCCGCGGGGGGGTCAGGCTGGCCCGGCCGGCCCGCGCGCTGGCATAGATCACCGGCATCTCCAGGACCGCCTCCGCTGCATCGGTCGCCAGATCTGCGGCGAGATCCAGCAGCAGGTCGTGGGTCTCCTCGACCACCACCTCGATCCGGGCATCCGGCCGGTCCACCTTGTTCACCACGAGCACCACCGGCAGCTGCGCGGCCAGCGCCTTGCGCAGCACGAAACGGGTCTGCGGCAGCGGTCCCTCGCTGGCGTCGACGAGCAGCAGCACACCGTCCACCATGGACAGCCCGCGCTCCACCTCACCGCCGAAATCCGCGTGTCCCGGGGTGTCTACCACGTTGATGGTGACGGGACCGTCCGGAGTGGACCAGGGCAACGCGGTGTTCTTGGCCAGGATGGTGATCCCCTTCTCCCGCTCCAGATCACCGGAATCCATCACCCGGTCCAGCGCGGTGCGCCCGGCAACAGCACCGGACTGGCGCAGCATGGCATCGACAAGCGTGGTCTTGCCATGATCGACATGCGCGATGATGGCCACGTTGCGCAGGTCGGTGCGCAGGCGGACGGGGGCGGCGGTGGGCACGCAGGGGCTCCTCAATGGATGTCGGGGTACCTCCAGGTTACTCTTGGCCACTGAGAGGGCCGTTATGCTGGGGCTTCAGCAGCGCCGCGAGGTCAGGCAGGACGGCCCGGTCGGCCTCCAGCCAGTCCAGCTCAGCCAGCTCCGAGAGATCCACCCACCGCAGCTCGGCATGCTCGACCGGGACCGGTGTCGCGGCCGCCTGGACCAGCCGCGCGACATGGACCCGGAGGGTGGAGCCGCTGGGTAATGGCACGTCGGGCCCGAGTTGCTCACCGGGCAGGACGTCCACGGCGAGCTCTTCGCGGCACTCCCGGATCAGCGCATCCGCAGCGCTCTCCCCCGGCTCGACCCGCCCGCCCGGCAGCTCCCAGCGACCCGCGGTGCGCGGCGGGAACGCCCGCTGCTGGGCGAGCACCCGCCCATCGCGTACCAGGGCCGCAGCGACCACCGTCAGGGCAGTGTGCCGGTACCCGGCGTCAGCCGCGATCTCCTCCGTGTGACGGCGCAACTGCGACCCACCCTCCTGTTACCACCCGACAAGCCGGCCGCACTCGTCTCTCGGTCAGGACACGATGTAGCCCTGCGTACCGCGGCGAGCCCGCAACGGTCATCCTCGCTGATCCACTGCCATGCCGCTGGCAAGCACCAAGAACGCTGTTTGAGTCTAGTGCGATATGATGGACGACGGATCAGTCTCATTTTGATGGGTGATATTGTCGAGCCGATTCTGCAGTTAGCGCTGTGACCGTAGGGCATGTCGGAAGACTTTCTGCCGCGAACCGAAGAACGGTCTGATCACGTAATAGTGCTGGATCGAGCGGTGGCGCTGATTTTGCAACGCAGGGCGGTCTCGTTAATGCACGATAGTTTGGTCGATCTTGATGTGACGATCTGGGTCGACGTAACGCAGATCGACCTACGGACGTGCCGATTGTTGAGTGCATCTGTACCTCTGGAGGCAGTCCGAGCTTCAGAATTACGCTCATCGTAGAGAACTACTGGCATTTTCTGATCGCCTGGACTATGCGGTCAACGTCGAGGTTGCGAATTGACATTCCTGCGCACTGTCACGGACAGGACTAATGATATCGCTCCAGTTCGATAACTGTGTACCAGTACCTCGCGGAGGCCTCTCCGGCGGATAGCACTTCCAGCACGTCCTCGTCGTCGGCCAAAGAAACCGACGTGTCAGCCGCTGATTCAGGTATTCCAGATCGTGGCGTCAGCTCGGATTTGGTCATTGTCGGCGCTGGTTATGATCAAGCGTGCGATCCGGCCCTGTGTGGTGCGGACGCAAACTACGTTTCCGGCAACAAGCGGACCGGTCTGCGCGACCCCGTGGTGAGCAAGTTGGTCGGCGCACTGCTGCTTCGCGGGATTGGCCTGGTGATCCCATTCCGCGAGCAACACATCCTTGTCTCCACTGAGGTTGGGCTTACCGGAAAGCTGTTTAATATTGTGATTATTCACACGCCTCGGTGGGTTGAAATCAAGGTCGAGCTCGCCATCCACTTCGTCATGAGAGAAAGCGACTGCTCCCTGGTAGCCGACGGGCGAATCAGGGGGATCCGCCTTTTGAAGCATCGTTGTCGAGGGGCCACCAGGCAGTACTGTCGATGCCGATGGACTCGGCGGTGGGGCACTCTTGTTCCAGTAGTGCTCCTGCACGCCGAGCCCGATGGCGAGCATACCGGTTAGAGCCAGTCCGATGCGAGCAAACTTCGTGGCAATAATCGGGATCTGGACGCCGCCGGCTTTGAGCCTACCTCCAACCGCCGCAGCAGCGATGAATACCGAGCCTAGCATGAACAAATAATAAACTGTCATACGAGATCACCTTCCGCTGAAGTCTATATTCCACCGACCTTCTAACGCTCGCCTGGCCCTTGTGGGAACGGTCAGCAATCGAACTGTGATCTAGTTGTGATCTAGCCGTCAAAAAGACATCATGCAAAATGCTATGTAGCCGTCAGAGGGTGTCTTGTTGCGTCACGACGCAGGCCGGTGGCCCTCTTGCCGTTCACATACGCAACGGTTTCTCGACGATCATCAACTCCTACAACCTGTGATCAGCAGAGTACATACTGTGACAGAGTACTACGGAGTGCGACGTTCGAAGCAAAAAATGAACGACTCGTTGTGACAGGATCGAAGCGTTGAGTTCACCGATGCCCGCGGGTTGGTAGCGGTTAGCAGGTCTCCGGGGCCGAGTTGGTAGCTCTTGAAGGGTCACCAACTGGCCAGTGCACCTCGAAACGGGCACCGCCGTCGGGAGCTTCGCCGACCCGGGCGGTGCCACCGTAGCGGCGGACCGTCTCGGCGACCAGGGCCAGCCCGAGCCCAGTGCCGCCGGTGCCGCGGTCCCGATCTTCCTGTACCCGGTGAAATCGCCCGAACACCAGCCCGCGGTGCTCGACGGGCACCCCGTCCCCGTCGTCGTCGACCAGCACCCGCACGTCGGCCGGCCCGGGCAAGACCAGCACCCGGGCGGTGCTCCGGGCATGCCGGACGGCGTTGGCGAGCAGGTTGTCCAACACCCGAGCCACGTCGCTGGGCGCGGCATGCAGGATCACGGGCGCGGGCGCAGTCACCCGCACCGCGATCTGCCCGTGCGCGACGCGGCCCGCTGCGTCGCGGGCCATCTCAGCGAGATCGACGGGTTGGGTGCTCAGCCGTTGCCCCCCGTCGGACCTGGCAAGCTCCAGCAGGTCATCGAGCAGGACGGACAGCCGCTGCGCCTCGGTGGCGATGTCCTCCAACGTCGCGCCGGCAAGGTCCGGATCCGGGTGCGCGACCGCCACCTCAGCCTGCGCCCGGATCGCCGTGACCGGCGAGCGCAGCTCGTGGGCGGCATCCCCGGTGAACTGCTGCAGCCGCTGGGCGGCCGCGTCCCGGCGGCCCAGCAGGTCGTTGAGCGCCTCAGCCAGGGCCCGCAGCTCATCGCGGGCCGGCGGCAGCGGCAACCGCTGCCCCACCGGTAGCTGGGTCGCCGCGTCCCGGAGCCGGGCCACCGGGCGCAACGCGAACCGGGCAGCCACCCAGCCTGCCGCCCCCATCGCCAGCGCGGCGAGCACCGCGGCCACCACGAGGACCACGGCGGTGCGTCCCACCAGCGCCTGGTGGGCAACCGACTCGGCGCCGGCGACCACCAGCCGGGGGGTGCCGTCCGGTGTGCTGACCACCCGCCCCGACCAGCGGGTGGGGTGGCCAGGCCCGGTCACGGTGTCGACCGTCCACAGCGCCTGCCCAGCCAGCAGCCGGCGCACATCCCGCGCGGACAGCGATGTGGGCCCGCCGCCGTCGACAGGGGTTCCGGCCCGGTCCAGCACCCGGACCCGGACGTCCGTCCCCGATCTTGGCCCGGGCAGCTGCGGTGCTGGGCGTCCAGCCGTCACAGCGGGCGTGGCGGCGCTCACCGCCGCCGTCAGCTCGCTGTCCAGGGCTTGGGTCAGCGTGCGGGCCACCACCGCCGTCGAGGCCTTGGCCAGCAACAGGAACAGCACCAGCCCGGCCAGCGTGACCACGACAGCGACCCGGATCGGCAACGGGCGGGCGACCCAAACCCGCCGCAACATCGTCACTGCCCGTCCCGCACACCGACCGCATAGCCATGCCCGCGGACGGTCTGCAGCACGTCACCGGCCCCGACCGCGTCGAGTTTTCGGCGCAGGTAACCGACGTAGACCTCGACGGCGTTGCGGCTGGCAGCCTGCTCGTCGCCCCACACGGCGCGCAGCAGTTCGTCTTTGGTCATCACCGTGCCGGCCCGGCGGGCCAGCGCCAGCAGCACCGCGAACTCCCGGGGGGACAGCGGCACCGGCCGAGTGGCCCACGTCACTCGCCGCCGGGCGGAGTCGATCACCAGCTCACCCAGGGTCAGCACCACCTCCTGGCGCTGGGTGACCTGCCGGCGCAGCACGGCACGCAGCTGCGCCACCAGCACCACGAAGGAGAACGGCTTGACCAGGTAACCATCCGCGCCCAGGTCCAGCCCGTCGGCCTGGTCGACCTCGCCGTCCTTGGCTGAGACGAGCAGCACAGGCGTACCCACCCCGGCCGCCCGCAGCCGTTGCAGCACCCGGTAGCCGGACAGGCCCGGCAACATGATGTCCAGCAGCACCGCATCGAAACTGCCGGTCAGCGCCGCGCGAAGGCCGCTGGGCCCGTCGGCTGCCGTGACGACCTGCATCCCCTCGGCGCGCAGCCCCCGCTCCAGCGCGCGCCGAACCCCAGGCTCGTCATCCACCACCAAAACCCGCACACCCACGTTGTCCAGCATCCCCCTTCCCACCCCACCACCTCGACATGGAGACATATCGGGGCTATGGACCGTCCCGTTGCCCCAATATGTCTCCATGTCGGGCGTTAGGGTGCACAGGTGGCTGATGATGAGGTGCTGATCGACGTCGAGACTGTTGTGGCGATGGTGACCGGTGCGGGGGCGCTGGACGGCGACAGCGTCCGGTTCGTGCTCGATGCGCTGACTGCGGCGACCGATAGCGCGCTGGGCTTCCTGTCCGGCCGGATCGAGTGCCACACCGCGCGAGGCGGTGGCGTCGAGCCACGACTTGCGGCGCTGCGCGCGCAGGCTCGAACCAGGGAGGAGAAGGCCGCGGTCGCGCTCGTCGCAGCGCGGGCCGCCGAGGGCGCCGGAGATTCCGCGACTGGCCGCGACCTGATCAACGAGGCGTTGACGGTGCGCCCCGGCCTGGAGCCCGCGTTGCACGACGGCGCGCAGTACGCCGCGGCCCGCGGGGACTACGTCACAGCCGATCGGTATCTGCGGCGCGCTGAGCAACAGAGCCCGCTGCGACCGGGGCTGAGCGAGGCCGTCGCCGCGACCGATACCGCCGGCGGCGCCGGGCGCAACAGCCCGTGCCCGTGCGGGTCCGGCCGTAAGTTCAAAGTCTGTTGCCTGCGCGACGCGCTCCCCTCGCTGAGCGCGCGGGCCCAACTGCTCTACGCATTGCTCGGCACGTACGCCGAGCGCGCCCCCGGACTCGAGGTGATCACACCATTGATCGAACGCACCGAGGATGCGCAGCGGTATGCGATGTTCCTGCTGGATCTCGCGCTGTTCCAGGGTGGCCTGGTGGACAGGTTCCTCGCCGCCCGGAGTCACTGGCTGCAGCCCGACGAACGGGAACTCATCGAAAGCTGGCGGCAGATCCCGGTCACGATCTACGAGGCGGTAGAGATCCAGCCCGACAGCGGGGTCACGCTGCGGACCCTGCCCGACGGTGCGCCGATCCACCTGGACGACAAGTTGTTCTCGCAGTCAGTGCAGCGACTTGAGCTGTTCTGCGGGCGGGTGCTGCACGACGGTTCCCAGCCGCGCCTCCTGGCGATACCCGTCCACGTCCCCCGCCAGCGTCGTCATGAGCTGGTCGGCCTGCTCGCCTCAGATCCACCGCCGGAGAAGATTGCCGACTTCCTGGCCCCGGAACCCCCTGTCCAGTTCCGCAACAGTGACGGCGACGACGTGTACGAGTGTCGCGTCACCTACCGGGTGCCCGACCCACAGCGGACGTTCGAGACCCTCACCGAACGGTTGACCCGGACCGGCGAGGACATCGTCGCCTGGCACCGGCACCAGGCCGACGGGCGCATCCTGAACCTCGGCGCGATTCAACAGTCCGGTGCGGACTTCACCCTCGTCGCCAACTCCCCCGCCCGGCTGGCCAACCTTGAGGCTCAGTTGCGTGAGGTCGCTCTAGCCGCCGCCGAGCAGGACCGGCACGCCGAGCGCCTCAGCCAGGACCCCGGCGGCCGCGAAGCGCGAATCCTCATCGTCGACAGCTACTTCACCGACGCCGGCACCGTGGCGAACGCCGACGAAGCTGCCGAGCGGTTGGGCCGCGAGGCCGAAATAAGCTGGCTCGACCATCCCCGCCTGATCGGTGAGCTCAGTCCCCGGCAAGCCGCCGCCTCCAGCGATTCCGCCGTCCTCGCCGAGCTGCGCAGCATGATCGACGACATCGAAGCGATCCTTTTACAGGCTCAACGAGCAGGGAAATCAACGACGGGCCTGATGAGCCCGCACCGGCTCCGCGATGCGCTGGGGCTGAACGACCCACTCCGATAGAGCAGGGCTAACTGCGCCAGATCTCATCCAGAGCAACCGCGAACTCGCGAGCAGCCTGATCTGGATGCAGCCGTAACCGCGACATGGCCAGCTGATAGACCTCATCGTCGGTGCGCCGACCGATGACCCACACCACGACCACCGATCCGTCCGGGTCCACCCGGTAGACGATGCGGTAGTCCCGATCACCGACCACCAGTTTCCGGAACGTTGTGAGGTTCCCGCCGAGTTTGCTACCCAACGGTGATCCACGCTTCTCGGGCTCGGTCTGCAGCTTCTTCAGGCCCTTCAAGACGATGATCCGGGCCGCACCGTCCAGATCACGGAGATCCTCACGCGCGTCCTCGGTCAGCCGAACGTCTGCCAATTCCCGATCCCGTCTCAGTCGTCGTCGGTCAGCGCAGCAAGATCGACTCCGAGCTCCGTGGCGACCTCGTCGAGGCTGTACCGCCGGCCGCTGTCCGTCACCGTCCGGGCGAGCGCCACACTGAGCAGGCGCAGGTCAGCTTCGAGCTCCTCCAGGCGGGCCAACCGCTCAACGGCTTCGATACCGACGACGGCGGCGACGGCCTTGTTGTTCCGGAGCACGACCTGGGTTCGGCCTTGTGCAGCGTCCTGGATCAGCCGAGACACACCCCGATTGCTGGCCTCGGTCACGCTGATCAGATCTTGAGTATCGATGTTCACGGCTCACGTCCTCTGGTAATTTACCCAGGATTCTACCCAGTTTTCGCGCGCTGCGGGATGGCGACCCCAGGAGCGGGCGCCCGCGAGGGTGATCTCGATGAGTCCGCGCACCGATCGGTCACTGCTCACCAGGTGAAGGCCGGCAAGCGCATAACGACCTGGCGAGCCGAGCTGCGAGGTCCGCGGTGAGTGGCGCATGGCCGACCATCAGGCGATACCACAGCACCCCGTAGGCTTGATCAACTATCAGCTCCAGGTCGGCGCCGCTCGGGAGTTCGCCACGATCACGACCACGGTCGAGGATCTCGCGGAGCGCCTGGCGCCGGCCGCGGGTGAACTCCCGGAGTAGGTGCGCGACGTGTGGATCTCGCTGCGCCTCGGCCATCACGGCGCGCAGCAGTGCCGCGGCGGGGGGACTGCCCACGCCACGGAACGTTGCGGTGAAGAACGTTTCGAGATCGCGCAGGAGCACGCCGGTATCGGGTATCGAGGCGGTCTGCCTGGCCCGCTCGGTCATGGCCTCCAGCAGGACCGCGCCTTTGGAGGGCCACCAGCGATAGATCGTCTGCTTACCGACCCCGGCGGCGGCCGCGATCGACTCTACTGTCACCGCCAGGCCATCCGGTTGGGCAAGCAGGTGGGCCGCGGCGTCCAGAATGGCTTGCCGCGCCGCGTCATTGCGCCGCCGTCCGGTGTGTGGCCGGCGCAAGTCTGATCGCCGCATGGCGCAGCATCTTACCGTTGACGAAACCGTTCGTCTCGATATCCTGTCGAGACCGGCTGTCTCGACAGGATGATGAACATGGCAGAGACAAGGAACTGCAAGCGACGGCTGGTGTCCGGCTTCCATAAGTACGTGGCCAACCCGGTCATGCGGCGATTCGCCGGACACCTCCCGGGGTTGGCCATTGTCGAAACGGTCGGCCGGCACAGCGGTTTGCCGCGCCGCACCCCCATCGGCGGCCGGATCGAAGACGGCTGCTTCTGGCTGGTGAGTGACCACGGCCGAGCATCGCACTATGTCCGCAACATCGAGGCTGATCCGCATGTCCGCGTGCAGGTCCGGTCCCAATGGCGCACTGGGAGGGCTCATCTGCTCCCCGAGGACGATCCACGCCGGCGACTGCGCCGGCTGCCCCGGCTCAACGGCCTGCTCGTCCGTGGTCTCGGCACCGACCTGCTCACCATCCGCATCGATCTGGACTGAAGACTACGTCCGGTGCCGCCGTTCTCAGGTATTTCTCAAGGTCTCAGAGCTTTCTCAGCCCGTGCGGAGCAGCATCAGGGTCGAGTGCCTCACGGCAGGAGGAAGCAATGAAGCTAGCGACGGCAGCTCTGGCAGCGGTGGTGGCGGCCGGAGTGATCGGCCTCGGCGTGTTGACGATTCCGGCCGGTGCCGGGGCGGATCCCGCGCTTCCCCCGGTGTCCCCGGAGGACCTGGTGGCCTCGGTGCTCACCGCGAAGATGCCCGCACTCAACGGCACCGTGGCGGTGCACAACGCGCTGGGTCTGCCCGCGCTGCCAGGGGTGAGCGCCCCGCTGACCCAGCCGGAGAGCAGCTTCCGGGTCTGGTCCGACGGGCAGGGTCACGGCCGGTTGGCGATACCCTCGCGCGGTGGAGAACAGGTGTTGATCGAGGACGGCACGACGGTGTGGCGCTACGACTCCTCGACGCGCACCGCGACCGCGTGGGAACGCGGGACCACCCCGGGACGCCAACAACCCCCGGTGGCTGACCCAGCTCAGGCGGCTCGAGAGATGATCGATGCCGTGCGCAAGAGCAGCACGGTGAGCGTCGACGGCACCGGCACAGTCGCCGGACGCCCCGTCTACCAGCTCGTGCTCACCCCCGCGCCGACCGAGCGGACCCTGCTGCGGGAGGTGCGGGTGGCGGTCGACTCGGCCCAACGGGTGCCGTTGCAGCTCAGCGTGCTGGCCAACGGATCCCCCGACCCGGCGCTGCAGATCGGGTTCTCCGACCTCACCGTCGGCGCGCAGGATCCCGCGCTATTCCACTTCACCCCGCCTGCGGGGGTCAAGGTCGAGCGGCCCGATCCGGCCAAACACGATCCGGCCACGTCCGAGCGACCGGACATAGGCGCGCTGCCACCGGGCGAGCACAAGGACACCATGATCCACACCCAGGGGGACGGGTGGGACACGGTGGTGCTCGGCCAGCTCCCCCCCGCGCAGCCGGGAACAGAACCGGACACGCAGCGCGACCCGCTGGCGATGATCCAGCAGGTCGGCCGCCCAGCCTCCGGGCCGTGGGGTCACGGCTGGGTGATCCAGACCGCGGTGGGCACCGTGCTGGTGACCTCCGACGGCCGGGTCGCCGCTGGAGCAGTGCCGCAGCCGGTGCTCGACGAGGCCCTGGCCAAGTGACGGCCGGCTCGATCACCCCGACCGCGACGGCCGCACCGTCGGGGCAGGGTGCGCCGGCGATCCGGGTCCAGGGGCTGCGCAAGGTTTTCGGTCGCACCGTCGCGGTGGCCGGCGTGGACCTCGACGTGCCGACCGGCGCCGTGCTGGGCGTGCTGGGACCCAACGGCTCGGGCAAGACCACCATGATCCGCATGCTGCTGGCGCTGTCCCGGCCCACCGCCGGCACCGTGGAGCTGCTCGGCAGGAAGGTGCCCGCGGCCGCCGGGGAGGTGCTGCCGCACGTCGGCGCGCTGGTGGAAGGCCCGGGCTTTCACCCGTTCCTGTCCGGCCGGGAGAACCTGCGGCGATGCGCGGCCGCCGAGCCACTGCTGCCCACTCGAGACATACCCGACGCCGTGGAGCGCGCCCTGCGCCGGGTAGACCTCGCCGATGCCGCAGGCCGGCGCTACCGCGCCTACTCGCTGGGCATGAAACAGCGGCTCGGCCTGGCCTCGGTCCTGCTGGTGCCCCGCCGGCTGGTCGTGCTCGATGAACCGACCAACGGGCTGGATCCGGCGGGAACCCGGGAGGTCCGGCGGATCATCGCCGAGTTGCATGCCGGCGGCACCACCGTGCTGGTGTCCTCCCACCTGCTCACCGAGGTGGAGGCGACCTGCACGCACGTGGCGGTGCTCGACCACGGGTCGCTGATCGCCGCGGGCCCGCTCGCGGCCCTGCTCGACGGCGAGGCACCCGAGCTGGATGTGCGCACCCCGGATTCCGCCGTCGCGGTGCAGGCGCTGCGCGCGGCCGGGATCGGTGCTGCGGCCGGTCCGGACGGGGTGCGCGTCGAGCTCGCCGGGACCGACCCTCCCACAGTGGTTGCGTTGCTGGTCGGCGCCGGGGTCGCGGTGCACGAGGTGCGGCGCTGGCGAGCCGGGCTGGACGAGCTGTTCGCCCAGCTGACCGAGGGGAACGGGTCATGACCACCACCGAAGTGCCAGTGGCCGGCCCGGTGCGCGCCCCGCTGGTGCGGCTGGTGCGCAGCGAGCTGCGCTGGGTGCTGCGGCGCCCGCGCACCCAGATCGCGCTGGGCCTGCTCGCGCTGGTCCCGGTGCTGATCGGGATCGGCATCGTGGTGACCGACGGGCCGGGCGGCTCCGGCCTGCTCACCCAGATCGCCGGTAACGGGCTGGTGCTCCCGGTCGCGGCGCTGTCTATCTCCCTGGCATTGCTGCTGCCGCTGGTCGTCACGATGGCCGCGGCCGACGCGCTGGCCGGCGAGTCTGCGCACGGCACGCTGCGCGGCCTGCTGCTGGCCCCGGTCAGCCGGACCCGGCTGGTGGTAGTAAAAGCAGTCGGTGTGCTGGCCGTCGCGGTGGCGGCGGTCGCCGCAGTGGCCGTGCTGGGCATCGTCACCGGTCTGGTGCTGGTCGGCTCTTCCGGGACCGCGCACGGCATGCTCACGCTGTCCGGCACCGAGATCGGGCCAGGGTCGGCGCTGCTGCGGGTCTCGTTGGCGGCAGCCTGGACGGTCGGGCAGCTCGCCGCGGTGGGTGCGGTGGCCCTGGCGGTGTCCTCGGTCACCGAACACCCCCTGGTGGTGCTCGCCGCGGCGCTGGGCGGCCTGATCGTGTTCGGGGTGCTCTCCGCTATCCCTGCCCTGGACTGGCTGCAGCCGGTGCTGCTGACCACCGGCTGGTTCGCGATCGCCGACGTGTTACGCGACCCCCTGCCTCTGGACGGGCTGGCCTCCAGCACTATCCGCGCAGGGTGCTACCTGCTGATCGGCCTGGTCCTGACCCTGGCCAGAACGGCAACCCGCGAAGCCTGACCTCACCCCCCGGCGTGTCGCCCCCCTGTGCACGGTGTGTCGGCTTCTCATGCTCGGCGACCGACAGGATGGGCGCATGACGACACTCCTGGACGACGAGCAGGTGACGGCTGCGCTCAAAGGCCTCACCGACTGGCAGCGCGACGGTGACGCGATCGTCCGCACCGCGAAACTACCCAGCTTCCCAGCGGCCATCGAGGCAGTCCGCGCCGTGGCTAAGATCGCCGAGGCGCGCAATCATCACCCCGACATCGATATCCGCTGGCGCACCGTGACATTTCGCTGCAGCACCCACTCCGAAGGCGGGATCACCGCCTTGGACATTGAGCTCGCCGGAGAGATCGACGGCGTACTGGCGAGCGCCACGAGCTGAGCGACCCGCACCGGCCCACGTCAGACGACGAGGCAGGAAGTGGCAGAGCCCGGGTCCGCGTGCGACAGGGTGTCGGCGACCTGGGTGAGGATCCCCACCGCGCGCCGCAGCACGTCGATCGGCTGGATGTAGGGCAGCCGCAGCCGATCGGCGAAGGCGTGGCCGGTGCCAAAGCGGGGGCCGGCCGCCAGCCGCAACCCGCGCCGCTCGGCGGCATCGACAAGCGCGTTGGACACCGGCGCCAGCAGGCCGCACCACAGCACCAGTCCGCCGGGCGGCACAGGCACTTCCCAGCGGGGCAGCGCGGTGGCAAGCGCGGCGACCAGTGCATCCCGTTGGGCCCGCAGCCGGTGGCGCAGCGCCGGCAACATCCCCTCGGTGGCGTCGAGCAGGTGGCATGCGGCAAGTTGTTCGAGCACCGGCCCGGACAGGTGAGCGCGCATCGCCGCCGCGCCCAGCCGCTGTACCAGGGAGGCGTCCGCACGCAGCCAGCCGATCCGCAATCCTCCCCAGAAGGTCTTACTCAGGGCGCCGACCGTGACCACCCGATCTGCCCGGGCGAACGCCGCGTACGGTGCGTCCGGCAAGGTGTCCAGGCCGAGATCGACGAACGTCTCGTCGACCAGGGCAACGGTGCCCGACCGGTGCAGTCCGGCCGCCAGGCGCCCCCGCTGATCACCATCGAGCAGCAATCCAGTGGGATTCTGGAAATCCGGCATCAGGTAGGCCAGCCGGGCGCTGGTCTGGCGGGCGACGCGCGGGACATCGGCCACGAGGGCGCCAGCGTCTGCGGCGTCGAGGGCAACCGGCACCGCGCGGGCCCCGGTCGCCCGGATGGCGTCCAGCGCGTTGGGGTAGCTCGGATGCTCGACGACGACCCGATCACCCGGGCCGACGAGCACCTCGAGCGCGACCGTGATTCCGTGCAGCGCGCCGGCCGTGACAAGCACCTGATCAGCCGTAGTGGGTAACCCGCGGTTGGTGTACCGATGGGCGATCCGCGCTCGCAGCTCCGGCAATCCGGCGGGATGGTAGCCGTGGCCGGACAGCAGCCGCGGAAGGTCCCCCAGCGCCGCGGTGAAGGCCATGGCGATCTCAGGTGGGCCAGCGGGAGCGGCGTGGGCGAAGTCGAGGACACCGGCAAGCGGCGGTGCAGGCACCCAGGCGCCGTTCGCCGGACCCGCGGGCAGCGACGTCCAGGTGCCGGCGCCTTGACGGGCGCTGGCCCAGCCGTCGTCGCGCAGCCGCCGGTAGGCGGCGGTCACAGTGGCCCGGCTCAGCTGTAGCGCAATGGCGAGCTCCCGCTCGGCCGGCAACCTGATCCCGACCGCCAGCCGGCCATCCGCGATGAGCAGCCGGATGCGTGCGGCCAGCGCCGCGTACAGCGGTGGGTGCTCACCGGCCAGCTCCCCCAGCAGGGTGGCCAGCCGGCCCGCGCTGATCGAATCCATGCTGATCGAAACCATGCCACTAATCCTTGATTGGACTGGGATTAACTATCCAATTATGGTCCAGGATGGGCGAGTGCGACAAGTCCGCCTGATACCCATCTCCACACGCCAGGCCATCCAGCTCGTCGCCGGCCTGGTGCTCTACGGCAGCTCCATGGCGCTGCTGGTTCGCTCTCAACTCGGCAACATGCCGTGGGACGTCCTGCATCAAGGCCTTGCCCGGCAGCTACATCACTCCATCGGCATCGTCACGATCGCCGTGGGCGTCGTCGTGCTCATGCTGTGGATCCCACTTCGGGAGAAACCCGGCATTGGCACGGTGTGCAACATCGTCATCATCGGGATCTCCGTGGATGCTGCACTCGCCATCGTGCCAGCCGCAGGATCCCTGCCGGTGCACGCGCTCCTGGCGGGCGCGGGCATCATCGCCAACGCGGTGGCGACGGCCGCCTACATCGGCGCCCGGCTGGGCCCGGGACCCCGTGATGGGCTGATGACCGGCCTGGTCCGCCGGACCGGTGGATCAGTGCGGTTGGTGCGCACCACGATCGAGGTCGCGGTCGTCGCCACCGGCTGGGCACTCGGAGGCACCCTCGGCGTCGCCACGGTGCTCTACGCCCTGGCGATCGGCCCGTTGGTCCAGTTGTTCCTGCCCCGGCTCACGGTGCCGACCGTGAGTTGACTACCGGTGTCAGGTTTCTTCCGTATCAGACAGCGATATGGAGGTTGACGTTGAGAAGCACGAGCGGCCACAGCAGGACAGCCAGGAGGAACGACAGGAGTTCGCCGATGGTATGGATCGAATATCCATTCGTAAGCGCTACTACGACACCGATGATGATGTACAGAAGACCGCCTAACGAAACACCACCGTATCCCATGATCTCTCCTTAGATTCGAGCAATGAGGTGGTTCTCCGGCAAACTCATACCGGCGATCAGGCGTTCGCGGATAGTAGGCGGTGACGGCCCGGCAACCTCCCGCCTGGTCACGCAGACACCCGGCCCAGACGGAGGTACCACGTGCACCCACGCGGTACGCAGCAGCCGATCGGCCTTCGGCACGGCCCTCCCTCGTCGTGTACGGAGTGTATCCAAGAACTCCCGAACCTGGGAACGTGTTCAGTCCGAATATCCGGGCGGGCAAGGCCCGAACAGGGAGCGTGCAACGACGGATTCAAGGTCTCGCAGCTCGGCCAGATCGGCTAGATGCAACACCGACGGTTCCGGTGCGGTGGCGACCAGAGCGCATAGTCCGCACCGCGTAACCTGGACTTACCTGCTCATCGAGGTTTCGCCTCGGGGCGACGGCTCGGCACATCGGTGAGAGACCGGTGAGGAGAGGTTCTTCGTGTCTGACCCGGACGACGTCCGCGCAGAGCCGACTATCGGCGAACGCATCAGGCGACTGCGCAACGGCGTGTTGATGACTCAGGATGACTTGGCCGCGGCGGCCGGGGTGTCCACCGATCTGATCCGTAAGCTGGAACAGGGCCGACGGCATACGGCGTCGATCGGGAGTCTGCATCGCGTAGCGGCAGCGCTCGACGTCGACCTCGGCGAGTTGCTCGGCCGGGGAAACATGCCCGATGCCGCGCCAGACGCCGGGGTAGTGGCTCTTCGGCGGGCGATCACCAATGTCGCCGACTTGTTGGGTGATGTGGAAGGCGAGCCCTTGTCGCTGCGGGACGCCCAGAGATCGGTTACCTATCTGTGGGGAACGTATTGGAGTGGCAGGTGGGACCAGTTGACCGGGCTGATCCCGCAGGCTCTGCTCGGGCTGCGCGCCACGCTGCACGCCGCCGATGTGACCACCCGACCCAAGGTGGCCGAGCAATTGGCATGGTGCTACTCGGTAGCCGGTGCCACCTTGACCCACCTCCATCAGCCGGACGCCGGCTTCATGGCGGTGCGGCGGGCTCTTGACCTCGTTGCGGGTGGTGATGACGCGCTGCTCGCCGCGGTCCTCAAGGGTTCGGTGAGCTGGCAACTGCTGGTGAGTGGCCGGTTCACGGAAGCCGAGCGGGTGGCGGTCCGAGCCGCGCAGAGCGTCGAGCCCCACGGCGACGTGCCCCCACAGGCCTTGTCGGTACACGGGTCACTGCTCGTGCAGGTGGCCAATGCTGCCGCTCGTGACGGACGTGGCGCCATTGCCGGGGACTTCCTCGCCTCGGCCCGTGAAGTAGCGCAGCGAGTGGCGGTCGACCGCATCGACTACGAGATTCCGTTCGGTCCGTCTCTGGTCACCATGCAGACGGTGGATGTCGGTGTGGTGACTGAGAACTATCCGGCGGCTGTTGATGCAGCGTCTCGGATGCCGGCGAACCCGGGACTGCCGCTGGCTTCCCGCTGCCGGCACCTGACCGACCGGGCGTGCGCGCATGCGAACCTGGGCCACGAAGAGCAAGCGCTGGCGCTGCTGCTGACCGCGGAGGGGATGTCAGCGGACTGGATCCGCCATCAGACCCTGGCACGTGCGGTGACCCGCAATCTGCTCACTGCCGAGCGGACACGATCCACACCGCTGCGCCAACTCGCGAAGCGCATCGGAGTCAACCGGTAGTAGGACAAGGCGTCCTAGCGTGCCACCGGTGATCGCCTTCACTCTCGACAACCGTGACCAAGACCACCTGGTACCTGCGCTCCCTGCGCGATGGGGACACCCACCGAGGTGAGCTCCAGCCCGATGGCGCCGTCGAGGCCCAGTGCGGGCTGCGGTTCCAGCTGCCGAAACACAACTACCCGGGACTGCCAGGTGAGCCGCCCTACGCCGAGCAGATCTGCCGGGGGTGCAAGCCACTCACGGTGAAGCGGTGAGAACTGCGCGCCGCGATCCTCAGGTGGTGGTCAGCCGGTCTACCTCGGCGAGCAGCGTGGTGACCTGGCTGACCACGCTGAAGTTCTCCTTGGCATAGGCCTCGGCTGTGGCGCCCTTGGTCCGTTTCCAGCCCTTGTCCAGACCCCGGTCGACGGCGGCGGCGAGTGACTGGGCGAGCGCCGCGCGATCGTCGGTCTCCGGTACCAGCATCCCGACCTTGGGGGTCACGAAGTCACGGGGGCCGCCGGAGTCGGCGCCGATCACCGGCGTCCCGCAGGCCATGCATTCGAGGAACACCAGACCGAACGGCTCACGGTAGGACGGGAAGCAGCCCACGTCGGCGCAGTTGAACAGCACTGCCAACTCGTCCTGCGGCCTTGGCCCGAGGAAATAGGTCCGGCGCAGGCCCAGCCGCACGGCCAGGTCGTTCATTTCGACCTGCGCCTCGGGTGGCCCGGAACCGATCACCAGGGTGAGGATCCGGCGCTCCTGCTGCTCGTAGATGGCCGCCGCGCGCAGGAGGGCATCCAGCCGTTTCCAGTCTGCGAACTTGCCGCAGAACGCCACCACCGCGTCGAACCCGTCCGCCGGGGCGATCGGCTCGGGCTGCCGGCCGCTGCCCTCGGGTACCTGGGTCATGAACCCGGCCAGCACCTTCGCCCGATCAGCATAGAGGTCGGTCGGGTCGGTCAGCCGGTGGAAGACGCCCTGGTTGTAGCCGTTGGGGGAGAGCACCACCCGCTCACGGGGGAACTCCGGGAACAGGTCCAGTAGTGTCTCGATCTGCTCGGCGGAGATCGACGCGACGACATCCACGCCACGCCGCGGGGCAGTGTAGTCGAAGATCTTCTCGCGCTGCATGAACGGCAGGAAGCGCAGCGGGAACTCCGCCGGCTGATCGGCGCGTCGCTCGTTGGCGTACATCTTCAGCTCGGTTCCATGCACGAAGCACAGCAGCGGCATCCAGCCGCGCCCGGCGGCGGCCCTGCGGCGGATTACGTCGCGCATCACCACCGTGTTCATGAAGCCGTGATGGGCGATCGCCAGGCTGAACCGGTCCTCGGAGTTGGCCTCGATCTCGTCGAGCCACGCCGCGACCTCGTGGGTCAGCCGCTGCCGGTAGGCGCTGACCTCGTCCCCGCTCATGCTGTGCCAGCGGTAGTTGCTGACCGGGGAGATCGACTCGCAGATCGGGATGTCGTGCTCCAACGCGAAGACCCGCACGTCCTCGTCGCGCAACCGCTGCCGCCGGGAGGGATACATCGAGTAGGCGCGCACTCCCGGCAGTGCGTTGTAGGCGTGGTGGTGCGCCTCGTGCAGGATCCCCGAGCCCGGCGCGAACTCCCCGCCGCGCTGCCAGTTGTTGGTACCCAGCTGAAAGATCAGCCGATCGGACATCCTCGCCTCCGCGCTCGAACCGTGACTGCTCCCGCGAGCCGCGATCATGGCTGGGTTCGGCGGAAAAGGAAAGCGAGACGCTCCGAGGGCCGATCGACCGCGCCGTCGAGCATGATCGGGGCCGGGGGCTTGATTACGCGAGGTGACCGGGCGGTGCAGGCGCGACATCGACAACCTTTTGTCGATCGGATGATCCCAAGCGCCTAATGACTAACGTTGAAGCGGAAGTCGACCACGTCGCCGTCAGTCATGACGTAGTCCTTGCCCTCCATCCGGACCTTGCCGGCAGCCCGGGCCTGCGCCATCGACCCGGCCGCGACTAGATCGTCATAGGACACGATCTCAGCCTTGATGAACCCGCGCTGGAAATCGCTGTGGATCACTCCGGCGGCTTCTGGAGCGGTGGCGCCGGCCCGGATCGTCCAGGCCCTCGACTCCTTCGGCCCGGCGGTGAGGAAGGTCTGCAACCCCAGGGTGTGAAAGCCCGCGCGAGCCAGTGCGTGCAGGCCGGGCTCGGGCTGCCCGATCGAATCCAGCAGCTCCCGGGCCGATTCCTCGTCGAGCTCGAGCAGTTCGGATTCCACCTTGGCATCCAGGAACACCGCATCGGCGGGAGCGACCAGTTTGTGCAGTTCGGCTTGGCGCTCCGAGTCGGTGAGCACGCCCTCGTCGGCGTTGAACACATACAGGAAGGGCTTACCGGTCAGCAGGCTGAGCTCAGCGAGCGCGGCGGCATCCAATTCCGCGCGCGCCGCGAACAGGGTGCGGCCGGTGTCGAGCACCTGCCGGGCGGCCTGCGCGGCGACCAGCGCGGCGCGGCGCTCCTGGGGGTTGGTGCGGGCCTCTTTCTCCAGCCGGGGCAGCGCGCGGTCCAGGGTCTGCAGATCGGCCAGCACCAGTTCGGTCTCGACGGTGGAGATGTCGTCGGCCGGGTCGACCCGACCGTCGACGTGCAGTACGTCGGGATCATCAAAGACCCGCACGACCTGGCAGATCGCGTTGGCCTCGCGGATGTTGGCGAGGAACTTGTTGCCCAGCCCGGCGCCCTCGGAGGCACCGGCGACGATCCCGGCGATGTCGACGAAGGCCACCGTGGCCGGCACCACCTTGACGCTGCTGTCGAACAGTTCCGCCAACCGCCCGAGGCGCGCATCGGGTAACGGCACCACCCCGATGTTGGGCTCGATGGTGGCGAACGCGTAGTTCGCGGCGAGGACGTTGTTGCGGGTCAGCGCATTGAACAAGGTGGACTTGCCCACGTTGGGCAAGCCAACGATCCCAAGGGTGAGGCTCACGAGACGTCGAGTCTAGGCGCTCCTCCCGCCGCTGCTCACATCGAGCAGGCTCAGCGGGCTATCGGGCATCGCTTGACCCCGCTGGGCCCGCTCAATGCGCCGGGGGCGGCGCGCCTCGCCGAAACTGTCGGTGGGGTGTTGCAGGGTGTGACGCGTGGATTACTCAGTGCTCATCGCGTTGGTGGCGGGGCTTGTGGTGGGGGGGCTCGTCAGCTGGTTGGTGGCTGGTGCGCTTCGCCATGCGGCGGTGGCCGGGGCCGGGCAGGCGGCGGATGCCGCCAGGATTGCTGCCGAGGCCGAACTCGTCGCGGCCCGCCGGGAAGCCGAGGCCTCCCGGGCAGCCAGGGATGCCGAGACGACCAGGGCCGAGGAGAATCACCAGCGCGCCCGGGACGCCGGTGAACGGGCCTCGACGGTCCAGGCGGAGCTGGCCGGCATCCGCGCCGCGCTTCATGCCGAGCGGACCGCCGCAGCCGACCGGGAACGGGTGCTCACGCACCGCGAAGCCGAGCTCAAGGACAGCTTCCAAGCACTCTCGGCGGAAGCGCTGTCCCGCAACAACGAGGCGTTCGTCCAGCTCGCCGAGGCACGCTTGGCCAAGGTGACCGCGACCCTCTCGGCCCGGTCGGACGGCGATGCCACCCAGCGCCAGCAGGCCATCGAGGCCCTGGTGGGCCCGATAGCCCAGACATTGCACCGGCTCGACGGTCAGCTGCGCACGGTGGAGAAGGACCGGGAGGCCGCCTACGCGGGTCTGCGCGAACAGGTGGGGGCGATGCACCGCACCTCCGAACAGCTACAGAGCGAGACGCGGCAGCTGGTCACCGCGCTGCGCGCCCCGCAGGTCCGCGGCCGGTGGGGTGAGCTGCAGCTGGAGCGGATCGTGGAGCTGGCCGGCATGGTCGAACACTGCGACTTCTCCCGCCAGGTCACCGTCACTGACGTCAGCGGCGACAACGACGCCGTGGTTCGGCCCGACCTGGTGGTGCACCTTGCTGGGGGCAAGCACATCGTGCTGGACGCGAAGGTGCCCTTCGGGGCCTACCTGGAGGCCGTCGATGCCACCGACCCGGACCGCCGGGCCGACCGGCTGGCCGCGCACGCTCGGCACCTGCGCGCGCATGTCGATTCACTGGCCCACAAGTCCTACTGGCAGCGCTTCGAGACCACCCCGGAGTTCGTGGTGCTGTTCGTCCCGGGCGATCCGTTCCTGGAGGCAGCGCTGCAAAGCGATCCCGCACTGCTCGAGCACGCCTTCGAACGCCACGTCGTGATCGCGACTCCGACGACGCTGATCGCGCTGTTGCGGACGGTGGCATACACCTGGCGGCAGGAGGCGCTGGCGAGCAACGCCACGCGGGTGCATGAACTGGGCCGCGAGCTGCACTCCCGGCTGGCCACGATGGGCAGCCACGTAGCCAAACTCGGCAGGCAGCTCGGTGGCGCGGTTGACGCCTACAACCGGACGGTCAGCTCGCTCGAGTCACGGGTACTGGTCACCGCGCGCCGGTTCGGCGAACTCGGGGTCGGTACCGATCCGCTCGACACGCCGGAACAGGTGGAGCGGGCGCCGCGCACCGTCCAGGCAGTGGAATTGGTCGCGTCCGCGACGGACTCGCTCGTGGCACTGGATCCGGGACAACGGACTGCCCACCTACGGGGAAGACCAGACGGCGATGGTGAGCCGGACTCCGACCGGGACTGGGCCTGGGTCACCGAGGCGCTGCACCAGGCGCGGGGCGAGGATCAGGAAAGGACTACGGTAAACGAGTGACGGCAACCCGAGCCCGAAGCACCGCCGCACACTGGTCCTGGGACGAGCAGGCTCTGCTTTCCGACCGTCCCGGGATGCCGTGGTGGGCCGCGGTGTTGTGCACGCTGGGACTCGCCGCAACCGGGGTGTTCGCTGACCTGGAGCGGCTCAACCGGCTCGGTGTGGTATTCCAGATCTGCTATTTCCTCGGCTGCCTGCTCGCTGTGGTGGTGGTGCAGCGCAAAGGATTGTTCGGACCGATGGTGGCGCCTCCGCTTGTCCTGGCGGTGGCCGTGCCCGGCGTTGTCCTGGCGGCCGGCGCCACGCCCAGTGGCGGCGGGATGATCGCCACCGCACTGGCAATCGGCACCCCCTTGATCAACGGCTTCCCCACCATGGCGATCACCACCGGGTGCACCCTTGCGATCGGTATCCTCCGGCTGGTCATCCAGCGCCGACCGAGCTCGCGCCATGCCATCGAATGAGCTCCATGTGGTTGCTGAGTAGCCCACCCGCTCACAGCGGGCGCTTGAGCTCCCGCGGCAGGGAGAACACCAGCTTCTCCTCCGCGGTGATGATCTCCTGCACGTCGGTGTATCCGTGCTCGGCCAGGTACTCCAGCACGCCGCGCACCAGTACCTCGGGCACCGAGGCGCCGCTGGTGACCCCGACGGTCTGCGCCCCGTCCAGCCAGCCTGAGTCGATCTCCCGGGCATAGTCCACCAGGTGCGCCGACCGGGCACCAGCACCCAGCGCGACTTCCACCAACCGCACCGAATTGGACGAGTTCGGCGACCCGACGACGAGCACCAGATCACACTCGGCGGCCATCGCCTTCACCGCCACCTGCCGGTTCTGGGTGGCGTAGCAGATGTCGTCGCTGGGTGGGTCGGACAGCTCGGGAAACCGTTCCCGCAGGCGCGCCACCGTCTGCAGGGTCTCGTCCACCGACAGGGTCGTCTGGGACAGCCATACCACCCGCGATGGGTCCCGCACCACCACCGAGTCCACCGCATCCGGGCCGTCGACCAGCTGGACATGCTGGGGTGCCTCCCCAGCAGTGCCCTCCACCTCCTCGTGACCCTGGTGACCGACCAGCAGGATGTCGTAGCCATCCCGGGCGAACCGCTTGACCTCCTGGTGCACCTTGGTGACCAGCGGGCAGGTGGCGTCGATGGTTCGCAGGGCACGCTCCGCCGCCTGCTGGTGCACCGCCGGGGACACCCCATGCGCGGAGAACACCACGACCGCCCCCGCAGGCACCTCGTCGGCCTCGTCGACGAAGACCACACCGCGGCTCTCCAGGGTCTCCACGACGTGCCGGTTGTGCACGATCTGCTTGCGCACGTACACCGGAGCCCCGTGTGTCTCGAGGGCCTTCTCGACGGTGGTCACCGCTCGGTCGACCCCGGCGCAGTAGCCGCGAGGGCTGGCCAGCAGCACACGCTTGGTCATGCCCCTCACCCTACGGGCGGCGTCACTGACCGCGAATGCTGCGCTCCGCGCAAGCCCGAGTAGGCACAAGGCTGGTCACTGCGGCAGGCTTGACGACCATGAGCCATGTACCCTTGCCCGTCCGCGTCGCTATGGGCCTGGTCATCACCGCTGTGGAGCAGACTCGCAAGCTGCCCGAGCAACTCACCGATCTCCCGGTCACCGCCGCCAGCAAAGCTGTGCAGGCCGCGATGCGGATACAGCAACGGGTCACCGAGCTGGCGATCAAAGGTGACCAGGCGCTCTCCCTGTTGCGGCCCGTCGAGGACATCCCACCATGGGCCAGGTTCGACGAAGACGGCGAGCCGCCACGACCTGGCACCGGAGCTGCGGCCGGGGAACCCGGCAAGGCCGACGGCCACGCCCCGGTAGTCCCGGTAGTCCCCGCTCCCGGCACCGAAATCGACGAGGCCGACGTCGCACAAGCCCTGACGCCGCTGCCCACAGATGGCGTGGAACCCGGCGGCACGAGTACTACCCGGCCCACGCTGGCCGAGTACGACGAGATGTCGCTGGCCCAATTGCGAGGCCGGCTGCGGGACTTCTCACTGCCCCAGCTCGAGGAACTGCTGGAGCATGAACAGACCCACCGAAACAGGCCCGCCTTCGTCACTTTGCTGTCCAACCGGATTTCCACGGTCCGCTCCCAATGACCGAAGTGACCGAACCCGCCACGACACCGGAGACGCCCTGGCCGGTGCGCACCGTCGCGCGCAAGATCGCGGCATGGGTCGACCGGTTGGGTGCAGTCTGGGTCGAAGGACAGATCACCCAGATCAGCGCCAAAGCGGGCACCGGGACAGCGTTTCTCACCCTGCGCGACCCGGTGGCCGACGTGTCGATGACCTTGACGTGCGCGGCCTCGCTGGTGCGGGATCGGCAACCGCCGCTGGTGGACGGCTGCCGCGTGGTGGTGCATGGCAAGCCGTCCCTGCACCTGGGTCGCGGCACGCTGAGCCTGCGCGTCGATGAGATCCGCGCGGTCGGGATCGGCGAGTTGCTGGCCCGCATCGAGCGGCTCCGGCGCGTCCTGGACGCCGAGGGCCTGTTCGATCCCAGGCGCAAGCGGGCGCTGCCGCTGCTGCCCGGCTGCGTCGGGCTGATCACCGGCCGGGCCAGCGCGGCCGAGCGCGACGTGCTCAGCAACGCCACCGCCCGCTGGCCCGCGGTGCGTTTCCGGGTGTGCAACGTGGCGGTGCAAGGCCCGCTCGCGGTGAGCCAGATCATCGATGCGTTGGCTGCGCTGGACGCAGACACCGCGGTGGAGGTCATTGTGCTGGCCCGGGGCGGTGGCAGTGTGGAGGACCTGTTGCCGTTCTCCGACGAAGCGCTGTGCCGGGCGGTGGCGCGCTGCACCACCCCGGTGGTCTCGGCGATCGGCCACGAGCCGGACACCCCGCTGGTGGATCACGTCGCCGACAAGCGCTGCTCCACCCCGACCGCCGCCGGCAAGTGCGTGGTGCCCGACGTCGCCGAGGAAACCGCCGCGCTGCATCAGCTGCGCAACCGCTGTGCCCGCGCCCTGCACGGGTGGGTGGACCGGGAGCGGCGGCTGCTGGACGCGCTACGCACCCGTCCGGTGCTGGCCAACCCGCTGCGCCCGCTGGCCGAGCACGGCCGGACCGTGACCGAGCTGCGCACCCGCGCCGACCGGGCCCTGCTCGGCGGGCTGCGAACCGCACAGGACGGGTTGACCCACACCGCGGCGCGCTTGAGCACTCTCGGACCAGCCGCCACCCTGGCGCGGGGATACGCAGTGGTCCAGGTGGTCGGTCCAATCGTGAACGGCCCGGGGACGCACGGCGCGGCCCTGGTGCTCCGATCGGTCACCGATGCCCCGGAGGGCACCGAGCTGCGAATACGGCTCTGCGATGGGGCGCTGCGCGCGGTGGTGACCGGTGGACGGTGACGGCACGAGCAGCACCGATCCCGCGTCACTGGGCTACGAGGCCGCCCGCGACGAGTTGACCGACGTGGTGCGCAGACTGGAAGCCGGTGGGCTCAACCTGGAGGACTCGCTGGCGCTCTGGGAGCGCGGCGAGCAGCTCGCCGCGACGTGTGAGCAACACCTCGCGGGCGCCCGGGATCGGATCGAGTCGGTGATCGCCGCGCGCGAACAACAGCCTGGTGCGCGACCGCTCACAAAGTAAGAATCTGGGAGGATCGCGGGGGTTACATAGTTTTCAAGAATGATTGCCGCGCGCCTTCCGGGAGGGCTTATGAGTACTTTGCCGGCTCCACGGCAGCACCCGACGCAGGAGGAACCCGACCGCAACCTCGCGCTGGAGCTGGTGCGGGTCACCGAGGCGGCTGCGATGGCCGCGGGCCGCTGGGTCGGTCGCGGTGACAAGAACGGCGGTGACCAGGCGGCCGTGGACGCCATGCGCAAGCTGGTCGGCTCGGTGTCGATGCGCGGCGTGGTGGTGATCGGTGAGGGGGAGAAAGACGAAGCGCCGATGCTGTTCAACGGCGAAGAGGTCGGCAACGGGCAAGGACCGGAATGCGACGTAGCGGTCGACCCGATCGACGGCACCACGCTGATGGCCAAGGGCATGCCCAACGCGCTGGCGGTGCTCGCTGTATCAGAGCGAGGCACGATGTTCGACCCCTCCGCGGTGTTCTACATGGAGAAAATCGCCACCGGGCCAGAGGCCGCCGACGCCATCGACCTGTCCGTGCCGGTGGCGGAGAACATCCGCCGCGTCGCCGAGGCCAAACAAATGAATATCTCCGACATCACGGTGTGCATCCTGGAGCGGCCCCGGCACGATGACCTGGCGCGCCAGGTCCGCGAGGCCGGCGCGCGGATCACCTTCATCACCGATGGTGACGTCGCAGGCGCGATCGCCGCCGCCCGCCCGGACACCGGCGTGGATCTGCTGATCGGCATCGGCGGCACCCCGGAAGGGATCATCAGCGCGGCCGCGCTGCGCTGCATGGGCGGCGCCATTCAGGGCCGGCTGTGGCCCCGGGACGACGCCGAGCGCCGGGCTGCGCTGGACGCCGGGCACGACCTGGACCGGATCCTCACCACCGAGGATCTGGTCTGCGGCGACAACGTGTTCTTCTGCGCGACCGGCATCACCGACGGGGAGCTGCTGCGCGGCGTGACCTACCACACCGGGGGATGCCGCACGAACTCCATCGTGATGCGCTCCAAGTCCGGCACTGTCCGGATGATCGACAGCGTGCACCGGTTGACCAAACTGCGCCAGTACGCCGCGGTGGACTTCGATCAGCTCCCGCACGCATGACCCAGCGACCCATGACCCAGCAGTACCGCACCGAACGCGACACCATGGGTGAGGTGCAGGTGCCCGCCGAGGCCCTGTACCGGGCGCAGACGCAGCGAGCCGTGGATAACTTCCCGATCTCCGGCCGCGGCCTGGAGCGCGCGCAGATCCGGGCGCTGGGGTTGGTCAAGGCCGCCTGCGCGCGGGTGAACGGGCAACTCGGGGTGCTCGACCCGGCGCTTGCCGAAGCGATCGCCACCGCCGCGGACGAGGTCGCCGCCGGCGAGCATGATGCGCAGTTCCCGGTCGATGTGTTCCAGACCGGCTCGGGTACCAGCTCGAACATGAACGCCAATGAAGTGATCGCCACGCTGGCCAGCCGGGCCGGCGGCACGCAGGTGCACCCCAACGACCACGTCAACGCATCCCAGTCGTCCAACGACGTGTTCCCGACCACCATCCACCTGGCCGCCACCGAGGCCGTCGCGCACGACGTGATGCCGGCGCTGGCGCACCTGGCCTCGGCACTGACCCGGAAATCGCAGGACTGGGCAGAGGTCGTCAAAGCGGGCCGCACCCACCTGATGGACGCGGTGCCGATCACGCTCGGGCAGGAGGCCGGTGGGTGGGCGGCCCAGGCTCGATACGGTGTCGAGCGGCTGGCGAGCTGCCTGCCCCGGCTCGGCGAACTGCCGATCGGGGGCACCGCAGTGGGCACCGGGCTCAACGCCCCGGCAGGTTTCGGTGCCACAGTCGTCGAGCAGCTGCGCCGCGCCACCGGCCTGGACGCGCTCACCGAGGCGCGGGACCACATCGAGGCGCAGGCGGCCAGGGACGGTCTGGTGGAGTGCTCCGGCGCGCTGCGCACCGTCGCGGTGTCCCTGTTCAAGATCGCCAATGACATCCGGTGGCTCGGTTCCGGACCCCGCACCGGCCTGGCCGAGCTGCAGATACCCGATCTGCAGCCCGGCTCGTCGATCATGCCGGGCAAGGTCAACCCGGTGATCTGTGAAGCGACGATGATGGTCGCCGCCCAGGTGATCGGCAACGACGCCTGTGTTGCGTTCGCCGGTTCGCAGGGCAACCTGGAAATCAACGTGATGATGCCGGTGATGGCACGCAACGTGCTGGAATCGGCCCGGCTGCTGTCCGCTGTCGCCCGGTTGCTTGCTGACAAAGTCGTCGAAGGTGCCGAGGCCGACGCGGCGCGCTGCCGCGAGTACGCCGAGTCCTCCCCGGCGATCGTGACCTCGCTCAACCGCTACCTCGGTTACGAGGAGGCGGCGGCAATCGCCAAACAGGCGCTGCGCCAGCAGCGCACCATTCGCGACGTGGTCCGCGACCGCGGTCACACCGACAACGGAACCCTCACCCCCACCCAACTAGACTCTGCCCTCGACGTCCTCAAAATGACCCTTTCCCCGCGTTCTGGGGACAGACCGCAGTAATACCGGTAACGATTACTAGTTCTGTCCCCAGAACGCGGGGAATCGGGTGCCATACGGGTGCCGCCCAGCGCTACATGAGGCGCCGGACAGCCGTGCGGTAATCAGGTAGTTCTGACGGTTGATGGCGGTGGGTTCTGTTCGCAGGACGTGTTGCTGCCGTAGCCCGGGAGCAAGTCATCCCGCACCCAACCCTGGTCTCCAGTGGCGGTATTGCGCAGGTAGGTCCACGTGCCACCGTCTCCCGGGGTGTAGCAGAGGTACTGGGCGCGCTGGTCGTGCAACCCCTGGCCGGTTTGGATGCAGGAATTGCTGGGTCCGCTGCGCAGGGTGACGGTATTGGCGGGGAAGTTCACCCAGGGACTGTTGTCCTTATCCGGGTAACTCAAACCGCAGGCAATGGTGTTCGACGCGCCTACTCCGGGCCCGCCGCCCTTCTGTGTCAGAGTCGCCGCACCGGCGCTGGCCGGCGCGGAAATGGCAAGTGTGGCGGTGGCCGCGGCGAGTACCGATCCGGCCACGCGTGCGGAGGTCCAAGACATGAAAGAAATCCCCTCTCCCGCTCGAAATCGTGGGTATCCCAGATCCCCCGCCCGACCGTCGCCCTGGGATACGTTGCGCCGCCCACGCTAGGTCCCACCGCTTTCCGTCCGCTTTCCGTCCACTTGCCGCTCGTCACCCACCGTCGCCCCACCCGCCCCACTGTGTGACCGGGAGGAGCCGACGCAGGCGCAGATCCGGGTGTTTGTCCCGATCGGGGGAAAGCCCGGTTACCAACTGGTGCCATGTGGCTACACTCGGTACCGACAGCTGGGACGGCGGTAGAGCGGGGGTGGCGGAGTGAACTTCGAAATTCTCGGCCCGCTGCGGGTGCGACTCGGCGAGCAGCCAGTCCAGCTGTCCGCCCCGATGCCCCGCATGGTACTCGGGGTGCTGCTCACCCGGGCGAACACGCCGGTACCGGTAGACGTCCTGGTAGACGCCCTGTGGGCCGGCCAGCGAGACCCTCGCGCGGCCAAGAAACTACAGCTGCACGTGCATCGGCTGCGCCGCGCACTGGGCGATCCGGCGCGGATCCACTACGAGAACGGCGGCTACACGCTGCGGGTGCAGCCCGGCGAACTCGACGCGCAGTGTTTCGAGTCCGCGCTCACCGAGTGTGCGGGCGCCAGGCAGCCGGCCCGTGCTGCCGCGCTGTTGCGTCAGGCGCTGGGGTTGTGGCGCGGGGACCCGTTCAGCGACATTGTCGATCTGCCGCTGCTGCGGGCCGAGGCCGACCGGCTCAGCGAGCGCCGGCTGGCCGGTCTGGCTCAGCTGTACACCGCCGAGCTGGCCTGCGGTCATGCCACCACGATCATCCCTGAACTTGTCGAGCTGGCCGCTCGCCACCCGATGCGGGAACAGCTGCAGGGACTGCTGATGACCGCGCTGTACCAGGGTGGGCGCCAGGCCGACGCCCTGGAGGTCTACCAGCGCACCCGAGGCGCCCTGGTGGAACAGCTCGGACTGGAGCCCGGCAACGAGCTGCAACGGCTGGAGCACGCGATCCTGACCTGCGATCCGACGCTGGAAACTCCGGGTGCACCCTCGATCGCTCCGGCGCAGCTGCCCGCAGACATCACTGACTTCACCGGGCGCGAGACCCCACTCGCCACGATCGCGCATCTGGCTGGGACGGCGCAGGGCTCGGCAAGGGCCCTCGTTGCGATCACCGGCAAGGCCGGGGCCGGTAAGACCGCCCTGGCAGTGCACGCCGCCCACCGGCTACGGGACCAGTATCCCGACGGGCAGTTGTTCGTGAACCTTCGCGGTACCGAGACCGGCCCACTGCACGCAACAGACGTGCTGGCCCGGTTCCTGCGCTCGCTCGGGGTGGACCCTACGGCCATCCCGGACGACGCCGAGGAACGCGCTGCCGTGTATCGCAGCCGGCTGGCCGACCGGCGGCTGCTCATCCTGCTCGACGATGCCGCCTGCGAGGCCCAGCTGCGACCGCTGCTGCCGGGCACCCCGGGTTGCGCCGTACTGGTCACCAGCCGGGCCCGGCTGGCTGGCCTGGGCTGCGCCCAAGTGGATCTGGACGTCTTCGAACCCGATCAGGCCGTGGAGTTGCTGGCCCGGGCCGCTGGGCCGCAGCGGGTCGCGGCCGAGCCCGCTGCAGCGCGCGAGATCGCGCGGCTGTGCGGTTTCCTCCCGCTGGCCATCCGGGTCGCCGGTACCCGACTGAGCGCTAGGCCGCACTGGCCACTGTCCCGCCTCGAAACCGACCTCGCCGACGAGGACAGGCGCCTGGACTCCCTGCAGCTGGGAGATCTGGGAGTGCGCGCCAGCCTGGCCCGCAGCTACGAAAGCCTGGACGTCATGGCCCGGCGAGCCTTCCGGCTCCTCGGGTTACTCGAGATCCGCGACGTCGCTCCCTGGGTGGCCGCGGCCCTGCTCGACGTCCCCCAGACCAGGGCTGAGGAGCTGATGGACACCCTGGTCGATCTGCACCTGCTCGACGTGGCAGGGCACGATGCGTCGGGGCAGCTGCATTACCGCTTCCATGACCTAGTGCGCGTCTACGCCCGTGAAGTGGCGGCCGCTGCGGAGCCGGAAAACTGCTTCGAGCGGACCCTCACAGCGTGCGGAACCGAGCGTCAACGAGCCACTCCCGCCCTGGTCGCCGGGCACTAGCACGTCAACCGCCTAATGCGCGTAGTCCTCCAGCATCTCGGTGACCAGGGCCGCGATCGGCGAGCGTTCCGATCGGGTGAGGGTGACGTGCGCGAACAGCGGATGCCCCTTCAGCTTCTCGATCACCGCGGCGACCCCGTCATGCCGGCCGACGCGGAGGTTGTCTCGCTGCGCCACGTCGTGGGTGAGCACCACCCGGGAACCAGTGCCCAGCCGGGAGAGCACCGTGAGCAGCACGTTGCGCTCCAAAGACTGTGCCTCGTCGACGATGACGAAGGCATCGTGCAGGGACCGGCCCCGGATGTGGGTCAACGGCATCACTTCGAGCATCCCGCGGTCGATCACCTCGTCGATGACATTCGGTGACGCGATCGCGCCGAGCGTGTCGAACACCGCCTGCGCCCAAGGCTGCATCTTCTCGTTCTCACTGCCCGGCAGGTAGCCCAGCTCCTGGCCGCCCACCGCGTACAGCGGCCGGAACACGATCACCCGGCGGTGCGCGCCGCGCTCCATCACCGCTTCCAGCCCCGCGCACAGTGCCAGCGCCGACTTGCCGGTCCCGGCCCGACCGCCGAGGGAGACGATGCCCACCTCAGGGTCCAGCAGCAGATCCAGCGCGATGCGCTGCTCGGCCGAGCGGCCGCGCAACCCGAATGCCTCCCGGTCCCCGCGGACCAACCGAACGCGCTTGTCCGCGGTGATCCGGCCCAGCGCGGTCGCCGTCCCGCCGAGCAGCCGTACCCCGGTGTGGCAGGGCAGGCTCGCGGCATCCGGATGCTCGGTGAGATCGGCAATACCCTCCTTATAGAGCTCGTCGAGCAGGGCGGACCCGATTTCGATATCCGTCATGCCGGTCCAGCCCGACGGCACCACGTCCTGCGCGCGGTACTCATCGGCCGTCAAACCCACCGCGCCTGCCTTGACCCGCAACGGCATGTCCTTGGTGACCAGCGTGACGTTGCGGCCGTCAGCGACCAGGTTCAGCGCGCAGGCCAGGATCCGGGAATCGTTGGTGTCAGTACGGAATCCGGACGGCAGCACCGCCGGGTCACAGTGGTTCAGCTCGACCTGCAGGGTGCCGCCCAGGTCACCGATCGGGACCGGCGTGTCCAGCCGGCCGTGCGCAACCCGCAAGTCGTCCAACAGCCGCAGCGCTTCCCGGGCGAACCAGCCCAGTTCCGCATGATGCCGCTTGCCTTCCAGTTCCCCGATAACCACGAGTGGGAGGACCACCTCGTGCTCGTCGAATCGGCTCAGTGCCCACGGGTCGGACAGCAGTACTGACGTGTCCAGCACGTAGGTGCGGATACCCGAGGTAGTGGAGTGAGGCGAGCGAGAAGCGATCACGGCAGCTCCCTGGCGTGCGCGGCACCCACGCCCGCTACTCGGTGGGCCGGCCGGCCTCTGGTTGATCGCTACCGCTGCACCCGGTCGGGCTCAGCGGGACCGACCACAAGGGCCGGGTGCCGACCCTCCCGTGCTTGCCGTGAGCGGTTTTCCCGCCCGATCGACATCAGCCACGACCAGGGCCTCCCGTAGCGAGACGCGTCGAGCACGTCCCACTGCCACCGCACGGTACCCGTCCGTGACCCATCCTGGCAGGCATCCACACAGGTGATTCGCCAAGAGGTCGGGCCTGCTCATGCGCTCGCCGGCACTCAGCGTGCGCCAGGATGCACCCTCACCTGCTCACGAGCCCTTCGGCGCGCAACGCCGACGGGGTCAGCGGCTCGTCGAGCAGCCGCAGGTAGCGCTGGCTCAGGGGCTGGTCCGGCGGGCGAGCCGCCAGCCAGGTGTGCAGCAGCCGGTATCCCTCGACGTAGGTCGTGGTGTACGCGCGCCACAACGGGTCTGTGAGAAAGCGCACTATCTGTTTGGCCCGCGGCTCGGGCACCAGTAGCCACCGCTGCAGGTAAGCGAGCACGTCCGCCGGGTCGGCGCCCTGATCGTGCAGCATGAGCGCGGCGTCCTGGCGGACCCCGAGCAAGCCTGCCGCCGCCAGCTCAAGCCGCTCGGCGAGCTCGCCATCCATCCGCAGCCCGAGATCACCCAGGATCTCCGCGGCCCAGGGCCCCCATCCGGGACCGACGGCGACCCCCAGTCCCAGGTCGGCCAGCCCCTCAGCCATCAGGCACTGCGGGGTGTTGACCAGGAAGATCGTCTGCTCTGCCTGGAGCAGGGTCTGGACCAGGCCGGCTTCCTTGCGGCAATGCTCGGTGTGGTGCCCGGGATAGGACTCGTGCGCGACCAGGTGCGGCAGCTGCGCCATCCGGTGCCCGAGATCGGCGTTGATCGCCACCCGGGAACAGAAGTCACCGAGGTAATAGTTGAACCCGCTCCACGGCTTGTCCGTGACCACCTCGTACTGCACGGTCTCCTGCGGGTGTAGCCCATAGGCGGCGCGTACCCGGTCCCGCAGCGCGCTGGACAGCGCGTGCACGGCCACTTCCAGCCGCTGCGGCGGGATCTCGTCGCGGGCGCGGTAGGCGGCCAGCCGGGCACTCAGCGGATCGGCGCCGGGCAGCAACCGGCCGATCTCGGCATGTGCCTGGTGGTAGGCCTCGGGATCCCCCGGTTCGATGCCGACATCGAAGTACGCCGCGACCTGCGCCACGAACCCGACCGGCTGACCAGCCAGCACTCTCCCGCTGCACTCCAGAGCGGTCAGGTGAGCGTCCAGGAAACCCGCCCGCGGCTCGGCCAGTCCCGCGGCCGGCACCTCGGCTCTTACCCGGGTTGCGTGCCGGGCCAGTGCCGCCGGATCGGGCGCCGGCTCGTTGTCCACCTGGCGGCGAACCGCCGGATCACCGGTGTAGGCGTCCACGAAACCCTCGACCAGGCGGTCGAAGCGCAGGCCGAGCAACAGATACTCACGAACCACGTCCATAAGTGGGCAGTATCCACGGGTTCACGACCCGAACCGGCGATGCCGGGCAGCGTAGTCACGCAACGCACGCAGAAAGTCCACCTTTCGGAATGCTGGCCAGTGAGCGTCACAGAACCAGAACTCCGAATGCGCCGCCTGCCAGAGCAGGAAACCCGACAGCCGCTGCTCCCCCGAGGTCCGGATGACCAGTTCAGGATCGGGCTGGCCAGATGTGTAGAGGTGCTCGGCGATCTGCTCGACATCCAGCACCTCAGCGAGCTCCTCCATGGTGGTGCCGGCCTCGGCATGCTTTAGCAACAGCTTGCGCAACGCGTCGGCGATCTCCTGACGGCCGCCGTAGCCCACCGCAACATTCACCGCCAACCCGCAACGGTCCCGGGTTCGAGCCGCCGCGCAGGTCAGCCGCTGAGCCATCTCCGGAGGCAGCAGGTCGAGCGCACCGACGACCCGCACTCGCCAGAGAGCGTCCGGCCCGCACAGCTCTTCGACGACATCGGTGATGATCTCCAGCAACGGCTCTAGCTGTTCCGGCGGCCGGTTGCGAAGGTTATCTGGGGACAGTAGCCAGAACGTGGCGATCTCAACACCGGTTTCGCGACACCAGCCGAGCAGCTCAATCAGCTTGGCCGCACCGAACCGGTGGCCGTCGCTGACGTCGGCGAATCCGACCTCCTGAGCCCAGCGTCGGTTCCCGTCCACGATCACCGCCACGTGGCGGGGACGGCTGGAGCCGAGCCGTCTAGCTAGCCGACGCTCATAGACGGCGTAGACGAGGTCCTGCAGCTTCACAAGCCGGGAAGAGTACGCCCCCGCCCAGGAAGACCTTACCTATGGTGCTCGGCATGCAGGGTGATGTGGCATGCCCCTGAACTGGCCGGAGGGTCGCACAACTTCGGATACCACGCAC
>JBOHFK010000035.1:0-44986 GCA_050699635.1 Pseudonocardiaceae bacterium
GAATCGGCGCCCACCCGACGCGACAGCCGGGCAGCACACCACGCCCACCACCCAACAACAAGATCCGCAAGAGGGGTTGGTCAAGGCTCCCAACCAGATGATCACCGCCGTGAATAGGCGAGGTTAATCGAGCAAGTCAGCCAGACGGCGGCCGCTGGCCGCAGTGGATTGGACACCGCCCGGCTGCTTGCTCCTCACGTGCTCCAGCTCATCGGCCTGCAGAGCGAGAATCTCGACTCGTTCCGCTCTGCCCGCGACGCACTCAACACCCTCGCCGACCAGCTCCGTCAGGCTGGCGCCTACGTCGCCGCGCACGGGCTATATCTGAGATGCCTGCACGCCGAGGAGCTCGTCCTAGGGGCCGAGCACCCCGACACCCTGAACAGCCGTGACAACCTTGCCAAAGCGCTTTTCGGATCAGGTAAGTACCAGCATGCTGCTCAGTTGCACGAACAGACTCTTGCTATCCGAAATCGACTGTTGGGTGCCGATCATCTCGACACCATTTTATGCCGTAGCAATCTCGCCAACGCGCTTTATGGGCTGGGTGAACGTGAACAGGCAGCGCAGTTGCACGAACAGACTCTTACTGTCCGCGAGCAGGTCCTGGGTCGCGAGCACCCCGACACCTTGAACAGCCGCAACAATCTCGCGAACGCGCTTTATGGGCTGGGTGAGTGCGCGCGTGCGGCGCGGTTGCACAAGCAAACTCTTACTGTCCGCGAACGGGTCCTAGGTGTCGAGCACCCCGACACTCTGACTAGCCGTAATAACTTCGCTGCTGCACTTGGTGGCCTTGGTGAATATGCGCGTGCGGCGCAGTTGCACGAACAGACTCTCGCTGTCCGTAAACGGGTCCTAGGTGTCGAGCACCCCGACACCCTGAACAGTTGTAACAATCTCGCCGACGCGCTTTATGGGCTGGGTGAGTGCGCGCGTGCGGCGCGGCTGCACGAAGGGACTCTCGCTGCCCGAGAACGGATCCTGGGGACCGCACACCCCGACACCCTGAACAGTCGCAACAACCTTGCTGTTGCGCTGAGTACCTTGGGCGAGTATCACGAATACCAGCGTGCCGTGCAGCTGCATGAACAGACTCTCGCTATCCGCGAACGGACACTAGGGGGTGAGCATCCAGACACCTTAGGTAGTCGCAACAACCTCGCCAAGGCGCTCAGTGACCTCGGCAAGTACGAGCGTGCCGCGCAGTTGTATCAACAGGTAATTTTTGTCCGCGAACAGGTTTTAGGCGTCGCGCATTCTGATACCTTAAGGAGCCACGACGACCTCGCAGAGGCGCGCCGCCGAGCAGAGGACGAACGGCGTCGATTGTGGTGGCCGCGACGCCGGGTGCGCCCTGTGCGGCGTCGGTCTGGAGAATCAACAACCGCGACAACCGCGGAGTCCAGCTGATGTTATGTCACACGGTCGCCGACAAATCTAAACGTGCCTTAGCGTTCAATCGTGACTGAATCCGCTTCACTTCATAATGCGTTCGCCCGCTGTCATTGCTACTGGGATCTCCACTGTGTCGCAGTCGAGGTGTCTAACGTGGTTGGGTTTTCACTGCATGTCTTGAGAATTTTCGGCATCTGGGGACCAGGTTATATTCGTGGCTTTTAGTAGGTGGCCGCCCTGCAATCGGCACCGGGCAGAGCCCTATCCACGAGGCCTCCTGTGGTACGGGCGTGGATCCTAGCTGCTCAGCAGGTGTACAGCCGGGTGACGAAACGCTCGCGCATTGAGCCAAGCGGCTGCCCCGCTTGGCAAAAGATCTGATGCCATCGGTTTGGCATTGTCACCCGAGTGGTTTCTCGGGAGGGTCAGAAGACGGACGCGGCGCTCGCGTCGCGGATGCCGATGGCAAGACTGCGGAAGTCGTCGTACGCGCGTTGGGTGGCTTGAGCATGTCCGCCGAAAGCTCCGTCAGCCGGCTTCAGCGCGAACATGGGTTTTCTCGCCTCTTGTGCGAGTGGCATGAGGCTGTGGTAATGCTTGAGTTGAGCGAGGCAGTAGGGGTCAGGAACGGGCGGAGTCGCCGTCTCACCGAGCACAGCACGATGGAACTCATCGGGAATTTGCGTGATCCACCGCTGGTATGCCTGTACCGGCCGGTTCAGTCGTACCCCGTGGCCGAGCACGACATACCCGAGCGGGTGCCATGGTTCCGGCCGGAAGCGGCCGGTCAGAATCGCCCAGTTCACCCAGTCGCTTTCGCCAGCCGTTGCGCCATTCTCGGAGAGTGGGCCCCAGATTTCGCAGTCCCCTGCAAGCTGAACAGGTCGGGGGCCACCGGGACGACAATCTGGTCGGAGGCGACCAGCGCCGCGCGATTGATCGCGCCCAGGCTGGGGCCGACGTCGATCAGCACGACGTGGGCGCGGTGCTCCTCGGCGGCGGAGCGCAGCACCTCGACCTCGTCCTCGTAGCGAAAGGCGGCCGTGAGGTTGGCCTGCGGGTCGAGATCGGCCGCCACGACCCGGTATCCCAGGTCCGCGAGCATCCAGGCCAGGTGGTACACCAATGATGTCTTGCCGACGCCACCCTTGTTGTTGAAGAACGTGATGATCGGTGCGGTCATGTCCGTCTCCGGAGGGTCGCGGAAATGTATGAATCCGTGACCGTGAACTCGGGTGGCGGGTTTCCATTGACCTTGAGTGACCGGTGGACCGAGGGTAGACCCATGCCGAAGCGCTGTACATAACCCAGGCCCCGGAGCAGATCGGCGAGTGCGGGATTGCGGTAGTCGGTGACGCCGGGGTGGTCGAAATTGTCTGCCGAAACGATGCCGTCTGGTCCACCGGGGCTGATCACCTCAACCCGGTTGGAGTACCAGGTGATGCGGACCGGCGAGGCAGTGTGCTCATAACTGCGGTGCAACACGGCGTTACGGGCCACCTGCTGCAGCGCGACGAGGGGATAGTCCGCAGTGCGCCCCTCGCGGCGACCGGCGGTGAAGTCAACTGCGGTCGTGATGTTGAGTTCGAGCACCTCATCGAGTTGGCGGAGTACGTCGAGCAGGGTGCCGTGGAGGCGCTTCTCATCTTTGATCGGTGCGTCCAGCTCATCGCCGCCCAGTCGGAGGAACTGCACGTAGGCGCCCGGTACAAAGGCCAGTGGGTCGACACCCACGGCGAGCAGACCTGCTGCCGTCGGAATACTGTCTTGGCTGGTCAGTCGCAGGGCCGCCAGCCGCTGCTCGATGCTGCGCTCGTTCTCGGCCAGGACGTCGCGCGGTAACAAGGCGGGCAGGAGCACAGCGCTGAATGTGTAGGTGTCCAGGTCGGCGAGTGAAGTGCCGGGGATGGGTCGGGAGTCGAATGGCAGGTCCAGCGAGCGCCTGCGATCGGAATTAGCTGCGTTTTCCTTGCGCTCCACCCGATCAGACTCAAGATCGGTGAGCAGTGCGATCAGCTCCTGGTCCGGCAGTGCCACGTTTTGATCTTACGGGCTGTTTTGATGGTGGCAGCGTAGGACAGGGTCGGTAGCGTGTCAGAGTATGTCGCGTCCCCTCGGGCTGCCTGTGGTGCGGTCCTCAGCCTTCGCTTTCGACAGCGCCCACGACTACGCCGAGGTGCTCGGTGGTCGGATGCCCGGGTACTCCTATTCGCGGGTCGACAACCCGACCGCGACCGCGTTCGCCGCGGCGGTCGCCGCTCTGGAGGCGCCGGGTGCGGATGACGTCGGTGCGGAGCCGTTCGCGTCGGGGATGGCCGCCATCTCCGCAACGCTGCTCGGCCACCTCGCCGCCGGCGACGAGATGATCGCGCCGGCGGACTGCTACGGCGGCACCTGGGCATTGCTCACCAAGTGGCTGCCCCGGTGGGGGATACACCCGGTGCTGGTCGACATCACCGACCTCGACGCCGTCCGGGCCGCCTTCACCGCGCGCACCAGGATGATCTATGCCGAGACCATCGCCAATCCCACGCTCTCGGTGCCTGACCTGCCCGCCCTCGCCGACGTCGCGCACCGGGCAGGCGGCCGCCTGGTGGTGGACTCCACCTTCGCAACCCCCATCCTCTGCCGCCCGCTGGAGCACGGGGCTGATCTGGTGGTGCATTCAGCGACAAAGTTCTTCGGCGGGCACGCTGATGCCACCGGCGGCGTGGCGGTCGGCCGGCCCGAGCACCTCGAACCGGTCCGGGAGGCGCGGATCGACCTCGGCGGATGCCTGGCTCCGGACGAGGCGTTCCTGCTGCATCGGGGCCTGGCGACCCTGGAGTTGCGGGTGCGGCGGCAGAGCGCGACCGCGGCCGTGCTGGCCGAGAAGCTCGAAGGCCACCCCGCGGTGGCGCAGCTGCGTTACCCGGGGCTGCCCGGGCACCCGCAGCAGGGCATCGCCTCCCGGCTGTTCCGCGATGGGCTGTTCGGCAGCTTGATCACGATGGATGTCCACGGTGGACGGACCGGCGGGATGGCCTTCTGCGACGCGCTGGGCAGCGTCCGGATCGCCTCGTCGCTGGGAAGTGTGCACTCCAAGGTCAGCCATGCGGCGTCGACCACCCATCGCCAGCTCGATGACACCGCACTCGCCGCGGCCGGGATCGCGCCCGGGCAGGTTCGGCTGTCGGTGGGTGTGGAGGACCCCGAGGAACTGCTCGTCGATCTGCGTCAGGCACTCGACGCGGTCTGATCCTTGACGGACCGGCCACCGGCTGGTTTGATCATCCACTGTGAGCAGCACAGTCGCCCTCGTTCGGCGGTCCCCCGTGGATCTGCGCCGGGTGGCGAGCGCGCTCTGTACCGCGCGGTGAGGCGCCTGTCCCGCTGACCGCGTGTCCCTAGACGTCCCGCCCTGCCGGGTGGTGATCGTCGCGCGGTCGGTTCACCGATCTCGCGGAGGAAAATCCAGTGCATGCCGTGCCCTACCTCACCGTCCCTGCTCCCGACATGGTTCGTCCGGGCAGCCCGACCAGCCTCGCGATGACCTTGGCCGCGCACCCCGAGCGGTGGCGCCCCTTGGTGGACTACCGCACCGACACCCGCTGGTACCGGCTGCTGGAACAACACCAGCAGTACGAGGTGTGGCTGATGTCCTGGCTGCCCGGTCAGGGCACCGATCTGCATGACCACGGCCCAGCCTCGGGCGCATTCGCGATCGCGGCGGGCATGCTGACCGAACGAGTGGTCGCCACCCGGGCGGACGGGTCGACGGTCGAAGTCACCCGGGAACTGGGCGCTGGGCGCTGCCGCGCCTTCGGGCCCCGCTATGTCCACCAGGTGACCAACACCGGACCGGTCCCGGCGGTGAGCGTGCATATCTACACGCCCGGCCTGACCTCGATGAACCGCTACCGGCTGGAGCCGTCGGGGGTGGAGCACATCGCGGTGGAGCAGGCTGGGGTGGACTGGTGAGCCGGCCACCCGGAGCGATCAGTGTCGATCAGATGCTGGCGAAGGCCCGTTCCGGACTGCGCCGCCTCACCGCAGCGCAGGCGCACGAAGCCTGCGCCGCCGGAGCCCTGCTGGTGGACATCCGCCCCGGCTGGCAGCGCGCCGAGGAGGGCGACATACCCGGCGCCCTGGTCGTCGAGCGTAACCACCTGGAGTGGCGCTTCGACCCCGAGTGCGACGCCCGGCTGCCGCAAGCGACCGGCTACGACGTCCACGTGATCGTGCTCTGCTCCGAGGGCTACACCTCCAGCCTGGCCGCAGCCTCCCTGCACACCCTGGGCCTGCACAACGCCACCGACCTCATCGGCGGCTTCCACGCCTGGCGCGCCCACGACCTCCGCCGCCGACGTTCCTGAACAGCCCGATGTGTCTCCATGTCGGGGTCAGGAGGGTGCTGAACACCCCGATATGTCTCCTTGTCGGGGTTACCGGCGGGGTAGGTGGGAGCGGTGGGCGATGTGAGAAGGGACGGGGGTGTCGGGGGGAAGGAGGGGGCACGGGATGGGGGTGCCCCATTGGGTGGTGAGGGGGAGTACTCCCGCCCAGGCCTGGGCGGTTGCTACATCCGCCTCGTCGTCGCCCGGCGGGCCGGTTCGGATCTTCACCGACGCCTCGTCGAGCGGCAGCGCAAGCACCATCACGGCGGCGAGCTCCTTGCGGGTGGGCTGGCGGCTGTGCTCCCAGGAGCCGGGAGCGAGGTGCTCAACCAGGGTCCGCAGTGCGTGCCGCAACTCAGCGGGATCGGTGACCTTCTGCGCTGCGCCGTGTATCACCGCGCTGGCGTAGTTCAGGGAATGGTGGAAAGCCGAGCGGGCATAGACGATCCCGTCCAGCCGGGTGACCGTGACACAGACCGGCACTCCGCGCGAGGCGGCTAGCAGGCTTACCGCCCCGGTGGAACCGTGCAGGTAGAGCGTGTCGCCGTCGCGGCCGTACCCGGTGGGCAGCACCACCGGGGCGTCGCCGAGCACCAACCCGAGATGGCAGACCAGCGCGGAGTCCAGCAGCGTGTACAGCTCGGTGCGCTCGCGCCGGGCCCGTTCGCGGTACCGGCGCAGCGTGCTGCGTTCAGTGGGGGACAGCGTCATGGGTGCCACAGGCGTCATGGGTACCACAGTGCGCGATGAAGTGGCATTCTCACATAGCCACTGACGGGCAATTGTGAAAGGCCACTCATGGTGCCTGACGACCTGCCGCTCGCCTTGGATCGCCAGGATGGCCGACCCATGGCGGTCCAGCTGGCCGACGGGTTGCGGTCCGCGGCCGAATGTGGCGCGATGCGGGTGGGAGATCGACTGCCGTCCACCCGGGCGCTTGCCGCCTCCCTGGGCGTTAGCCGGACAGTGACCGCGGCGGCCTACGACGCGCTGGCGGCCGAAGGGTGGATCGGCGGGCGGCAGGGCGCGGGCACCTACGTCATTGCGGCACCCGGTGCCGAGGCCTCGTTGCGCCCCGGCCCGGGACACATCACGTTGCAGGAGCACGACGCTGAACCAGGGATGGACCTGCGGTACGGCACGCCCTGGGTGGCGGGACTGCGCCCAGCGGTCTGGCGCCGCGCCTGGCGGGCCGCGGCTGATTCTGCGGTGCTCAGCCGCCCGATGGTGGACGGCCTGCCCGAATTCCGGGTCGCGGTGGCTGAGCACCTGCTGCGTCACCGTGGACTGGCGGTCGCCGCCGACGCCGTGCTGGCCACCGGCGGTACCACCGCGGCGGTCGCCGAGTTGGCCAGGGTCCTGCTGCAACCGGGCGAGGTGGTCGCAGTGGAGGAACCGGGCTACCCGCGGGCGGTCAGCGCGCTGCGGGCTGCCGGACTCCGGGTGCAACCGGTGCCGGTCGATGCCGCAGGGCTGGTCGTCGACGCGTTACCCGATCGTGCCCGCGCGGTGTATTGCACGCCGGCGCACCAGTTCCCGCTGGGCGCCACGCTGCCTGCCGGGCGCCGGCTGGCACTGGTGGCCTGGGCCCGGGAGCGCGCCGCCTGGGTGCTGGAGGACGACTACGACGGGGAGCTGCGCCACCACGGCGCGCCCCTGCCGCTGCTGGCAACTCTGGGACCTGATGTGGTGGTTCATCTCGGTACCGCGAGCAAGATTCTCACCCCGACCTTGGGCATCGGGTGGATGGCGGCACCCGGTGAGGTGGTGGCCGCCGTCAGCGCGTACCGATGCAGCACCGGGGTGCGGCCATCGCCAGCCGGTCAGCAGGTGCTCACCGCGCTCGCGGTGTCCGGGGACTTGTCCCGGCACCTGCGCTGGGTCCGGCGTGAGTTGCTCGGCCGGCGCGACCTGCTGGTGGCCGCCCTGCGCGCGGCGGCCCTGCCGGTGCGCGGTGATCAGGCAGGCGCACACCTGGTGATTGAGCTGCCGGGCGCGGACGCCGAACGCGGCGTGCTGCGCCGCGCGCGACAAGAGGGGCTGCTGCTCGACGGGCTGGCCCGCTGTCACGCCGGGCCGCCAACCTGGCATGGAGTGACTCTCGGTTACGCCGCGCCCCCGCACGCCTCGGCGCTCGCCGCGGTGCTACCTCGGCTAACGACCCTGCTGGCAACAGGAGCCGGACCGCCGGGTCACCGGGAGTAGGGTGCCGCCATGATGGAACGCAGGTTGCGCGTTGCCGTTGTCTTCGGTGGTCGCAGCAGCGAACACGCGATCTCCTGTGTATCGGCGGGAAGCGTGCTGACCCACCTTGATCAGACCCGATTCGAGGTCATCCCGGTCGGCATCAGTCCTGATGGGGCATGGGTGCTGGGTACCGTTAGGTCGGCCGAATTGGCGATCCGGGACCGGGCATTGCCCGTCGTGGACGGCACCGGAGTGGCGCTCACCCTGCCTGGTGACCCGACCCGGCGGGAGCTGGTGCGGATCGCGGGCGAACGGGCTGGCGAGGTCCTGTCCGGGGTGGACGTGGTGTTCCCGGTCCTGCATGGGGCGTTCGGCGAGGACGGCACGATTCAAGGGCTGCTGGAGCTCGCCGATCTGCCTTATGTCGGCTCCGGGGTCCTGGCCAGCGCGGCGGGAATGGACAAGGAGTTCGCCCGCAAGCTTCTGAGTGCCGGGGGCTTGCCGGTCACCGACGCAGTGGTGCTGCGCGGCCACGACGCCACTCTCACCGCAGCGCAGCGCGACCGGCTGGGGCTGCCGGTCTTCGTCAAGCCGGCCAGAGCGGGCTCGTCGGTGGGCATCACGAAGGTGGCGCGCTGGGCTGAGCTGCCGTCGGCGATCGCTAAGGCTCGCAGTGTCGATCCCAAGGTGCTCGTGGAAGCGGCGGTGATCGGCCGCGAGGTCGAGTGCGGGGTGCTGGAGTACCCGGATGGCCGGGTCGCTGCGTCGCTGCCCGCCGAGATCCGCGTGCTGGCCGGGAGTGCCGCGGGCTGGTACGACTTCGACGCCAAGTACCTGGACAATGCGTGCGAGTTCGATATCCCAGCCAAGCTGGACGACGACCTCACCGCGGAGTTGCAGACGATGGCCGTGACCGCGTTCCGTTCGATGGACTGCCAGGGTCTTGCCCGGGTGGACTTCTTCGTCGGGCCCGACGGCTCACTGACCGTCAATGAGATCAACACGATGCCCGGTTTCACGCCGATCTCCATGTACCCGCGGATGTGGGCAGTAACCGGCCTGGACTACCCGACCCTGCTCTCGACGTTGATTGACACCGCGATCGCCCGCGGCACGGGACTGCGTTGAGACCTGTGGGCTGAGGCACGTCGACTGAGGCGTGTGAGCTGGGCCATTTGGCCGATGTGGGCGCCGATTCGTCCGGATTCGTTGGATCAATTGGGTGAACTCCAGAGACCTATCCATGGCGGGCTAGTTAGGCATGGGGGACCCGTCCGTGCGGTCCCCTGGGTCGACGCAGACGCTCAACCGGGACTGGGGAGGTATCGGGATGTTCCTGCCATTCGGACGCAGTGGCGCTGATGCTCCCGCTCTCGACCAAGGCTCGGCCCGGGCTCGGCGCGCGCAACCACCCGCCGTTGTGGCGCTGTCCTCAGGTAGCGGGGATGTTGCAGCAACTGACGAATGGGCAGCCGACGAATGGGATGGGTCGGAGGATTTCCGGCTCGCGGTCCGGCCGTATACCTGGACCCGGGGCCGCACCCGCCCGGTTCAGGACCTCGCCCTGGAGACGCTGGTGTCTACCAGCGACAAAGGCAGGGACCTGACCTCCATCTGCTCGGCGGAGCATGCTGCGATTGCCGAACTGTGCACTGACATCCGCTCGGTCGCGGAGGTCGCGGCCCTGCTCGGGCTGCCCCTGGGAGTGGCCCGGGTGCTGCTTGCTGACATGATCGATGCTGATTTGGTGCACGCGCACGGCAATTCCCTCGGCTGGGGCAGCGCGCCGGACCTGTCGCTGCTGGAACGGGTTCTGGACGGCTTGCACCGGCTGTAGCGCCGGCGCGGTCAATGCGGGATGTTGACCTCCTGTGCCGGCAGGGTGCGTGAGACGACGCCGGCGATCTGCTGGAGTGGCCCGCTGCCACTACCCGGCGGCAGAGTGACCGCGACGTAGGCGGGCCGGTCCACCGCCGCCCAGGTGCTCATCCCCAGGCTGGGGATCTCGAGAAACTGCACACCGGAGACGGACAGCAGCCGTGATGTTGCGGTCAGGTCGGTAGGTCGATCGAGCCCGCAGCGCAGCACCACCGGCGGCTCGCCCCAGCCGGCCGCGCCCGGAGGGATCGGTGCGCTGAGCTGCCGGCGCCCAAGCACACCAAGCTCACCACCGTCCAGCGTCTCGGGCAGCGCGGCCAGCAGCCGCGCGCATGCCGCGGAATCCGCCGCGGGCGCCGGGACGACGGCCAGCCCCAGCGGCCCCACAGGCTGGCTGCGCACCATCGCGGCAGCGAGGAGCACTGCCACTACCAGCGCTACCACCAGGACCAGCGCTATCCCGACAGGCAAGCGCCCCTGAAGCCCACGCCCCGTGCCAGCTTCCCGCACGGTGATCTTCGACATGTCGGTCATTGTCAGGAGAGGTGAACGACGGGGCAGGTCAGGGTTCGGGTAATGCCCTGCACGTTCTGCACTCGGGCCACCACAAGCTGACCCAGCTGATCCACGTCAGCGGCCTCCGCGCGGACGATCACGTCATAGGGGCCGGTGACGTCCTCCGCGCTCGCCACGCCGGGCAGGTTCGACACCGCCGCGGCGACCGCGGCAGCTTTGCCGACCTCGGTCTGGATGAGGATGTATGCCTGAACCACGGCGTGGCCCTTCGTCTTGTCGGCTGGATGGGAGTAAGAACGAAACCTACCGCCTGGATCGGGGGTGTGACGGGTGTGCGCAGCCGCTGGTACTGCACCTGACCCACCGTCATCTGCTCCGGGTGTGGTCGCTGAGCTGGGGGAATTCGGCCTGATCGCACGGGTCACGGCAGGTCGGACGCTGCCGCCTGGCGCTCTGCTCGGCCCGGGAGACGACGCTGCGGTGCTCGCTGCCGCGGACGGTCGAGTCGTGGTGACGACCGACGTCCTGGTCGAGGGGGTGCACTTCCGGCTGGATTGGTCCACGCCGCACCAGGTGGGGCGCAAAGCGGTGGCGGCCAGCCTCGCCGATGTGGCGGCCATGGGGGCGGTGCCCACCGCGCTGGTCGTCGGGCTGGCCGTCCCGGGCCAGACACCCGTGTCCAGCGTGGACGGGTTGGCGGCCGGAATGTGGGAGGAGGCCGGGCGGGTCGGCGCCGGCATCGTGGGCGGCGACGTGGTCAGCGCCACCGAGATCGTGGTGTCGGTGACCGCGCTGGGCGATCTGGGCGGCCGGGCACCGGTTACCCGGGCGGGGGCCCGGGCCGGGGACGTGCTCGGTGTGTGCGGCAGATTGGGCTGGTCCGCCGCTGGGCTTGCCGTCCTGCGCCGGGGTTTCCGATCTCCCCTGGTTCGATCTCTTCTGGCTGTAGTGGGTGCCCACCGGGTGCCGGAACCTCCGTACGCCGCTGGCCCGCAGGCCGCCGCGGCCGGCGCCACCGCCATGATTGATATCTCGGATGGTCTGCTCGCGGACGCCGGGCACCTGGCTGAGGCCTCCGGAGTCGGTATCGATATCGATTCGGCAGCGGTGCCGGTGGCCGGCAGGTTGATCGAGGTGGCTGCCGCGTTGGGTGCCGACGCCCAGCACTGGGTGCTCACCGGAGGCGAGGATCACGCGTTGCTGGCGTGTTTCCCCCCCGAGGCGGCGCTGCCCGCGGGGTGGATCAAGCTTGGTGTGGTGCGGGAGGGCCACGGCGTGACCCTCGACGGTGCTGAGGTGCTCTCAGCGCGGGGTTGGGAGCATTTCTCGTGAGTGGTATTCGCTGCTAAGGCCCCGGAAGCGGCCCGCTAGGCTGCCCGGGTGCCAGCTGCTGTAGCAGAGATTGTGGAGGCCGGCTGGGCCGCCGCCCTGGCCCCGGTGGCCGACCGGGTCACCAGTGCTGGCGAGTTCCTCCGGTCCGAGATCGCCGCGGGACGTCGCTACCTGCCTTCCGGTGCGAACATCCTGCGGGCGTTTACCCAACCCTTCGAGGAGGTACGGGTGCTGATCGTCGGCCAGGACCCCTACCCCACTCCGGGTCATGCGGTCGGGTTGTCGTTCTCGGTCGAACCGGATGTGCGGCCAGTGCCGCGCAGCCTCGCCAACATCTACCGGGAGTACAGCGACGACCTCGGGCTGCCCACCCCGTCCAACGGGGACCTCAGCCCGTGGGCGGCGCGCGGCGTGCTGTTACTCAACAGGGTTCTCACGGTGGAGCCTGGACGCCCGGGCTCGCACCGGGGAAAGGGCTGGGAAGAGGTCACCGAGCAGGCCATTCGAGCCTTGGTGGCGCGTCCCGCGCAGCCACTGGTGGCGATCCTGTGGGGCCGGGACGCCCGGACGCTGCGCCCCATGCTGCCGGATGTTCCGTGCATCGAGTCCGCACACCCGTCACCGATGTCGGCTGATCGCGGATTCTTCGGCTCCCGCCCGTTCAGCCGCGCCAACGCCATGCTCGCGGATCTGGGAGCTGACCCCGTGGACTGGAGCCTTGCCCCCTAGCCAAACCCCAGCTACCGAAGCGGGCCACTCGCCAACGGAGCCCGATGGCGGTCAGGCTCGGGCGACTTTGCCCGCCTTGAGGCAGGAGGTGCAGACGTTCAGACGTCGGCGCTGACCAGCGCTGATCTCCGCCCGGACGGTCTGGATGTTCGGGTTCCACCGGCGGTGCGTCCGCCGGTGCGAGTGCGAGACCGACATGCCGAAGCCCGGTCCCTTGCCGCAGACATCGCACACGGCAGCCACGTGATTCACTCCCTGGTTTCGTTGCGAGGGTGGACACCCGGTCCCGGGCGGTTTGATAAGAGTAACCCGAAGGCACCCTCCGGTGCGCACCGGGATAACTGTATGGGCGGGATCGAGACGGTAACCTTTCGGCAAAGCCCCGATGAAGGCGGTGAGACGCCGCGGTGTTGCAGTCGCTGGACGGGGCGGCGGTCCGTCACTGGGCAGTCACCTGCTGTGACGTGCTGGCCGCGCACCGTGACGAGATCGACGCGCTCAATGTGTTCCCGGTGCCGGACCGGGACACCGGTTCGAACCTGTTGGCCACCATGCGGGCTGGGTTGGCTGCGGTGCTCCACCGTGATCACTGTGTGGATCCAGAGGTCTCTCCTGGGAGCACGGTCGCGGTGCTGGCGCGTGGCGCGTTGCTGGGAGCGCGGGGCAACTCCGGGATAATTCTGTCCCAGGTGCTGCGTGGGCTGGCGGAGGCTCTCATCGGGGGTGATGCCCACATCGATCGTGGTGCCCATATGAATAGTGATGCCCGCATGAATAGTGATGCACAGTCCAACGCCGCGAGCTGGGACGGTACCGCGCTGCGAGAGGGGCTTCGCCGGGCCGACGAGCTGGCCATGGCGGCGGTGTCAGACCCAGCGCCGGGCACGGTGCTGACGGTGCTGCACGCGGCCGCGAAGGCCGCCGCGGCAGTGCACTCCGACGAAATCGGGGAGGTAGCGTCGGCGGCCACCGTCGCCGCGGTCGGTGCGCTGGCCGACACGCCACGTCAACTCGCCGCGCTGGCCACCGCCGGCGTGGTGGACGCGGGTGGTCGCGGGTTGATCCTCTTGCTCGAGGCACTGCTGGCGGTGGTCACCGAGCGTCCCGGTATCCGGCCAGCCGCAACGACCGGAACCACCCGCCCACTCCCGGACCCGGCGCGAGTGGGCGGTCCAGCGGCTTCCTCGGACTACGAGTACGAAGTGATGTACCTGCTCGAGGGCGTCGACGACGCCGGCGCCGACTCGTTGCGCGCCGAACTGGCCGCATTGGGTGACTGCGTGGCGGTCGTTGGCAGCGGCCCACCCTGCGGTGGGCGGGCTGCGGAGTTGTGGAACGTGCATGTGCACTGCTCCGATGTCAGCGCTGCGATCGAGGCGGGAGTTCGGGCTGGGCAGCCGCAGCGCATCAACGTCACCCGTCTTGCCGATCACATCACTGGTGAGCACCCTGGTGAAGCTGCCCACGACCAGTTCTCTGCCGGCCACGCGGTGCTCGTCCTGGTCGCCGGATCCGGGCTGGCCGAGCTCTGCCGCGCCGAAGGGGTGGCCACCGCACCGCCCACCAGCAGCGTTGCCGAGCTTCTCGCAGAACTTGGCGCCACCCGCGCCCGGCAGGTCACCGTGCTCGCGGAGCCAGGCGCGGCGCGCACCGCTAGGATCGCGGCCACGCAGGCCCGGGACGCTGGCCAAGCGGTGGTCGTACTCCAGGTTGTCTCCCCGGTGGTGGCACTGGCCGCGGTGGCGGTGCACGACGCTGCGCGGCGGCCGGCTGAGGACCTGGTCGCCATGACCGATGCCGCGACCGGGATCCGGTGCGGGGAGCTCACCGTGGCCCGCGCGGAGGCGTCGACCCGAGCCGGGCACTGCCAGGTAGGCGAGTTCCTCGGCATAATCGGCGACGAGGTTGTCGTGATCGATCGTGACCCGCTGGCCGCCGCCGGTGAACTGGTGGCGCGAATGCTGTCGGTGGGCGGGGAACTGGTGACGGTGCTGCTCGGCCAGGATGCCCCGAACGGTTTCGGCGACGCGCTGATCGGGCAGCTGCGCACAGCGCATCCGGATGTTGAGATGCTGGTCTACGTCGGTGACGTGCCGGGGCACGTGCTACTGGTGGGGGTGGAGTGACTGTTTGCGGTAAGTGTACTAACAGCCTGTTTTGTGTGGTTTGCGCAGGTGACGCTCTGATCGAGATGGGCAACGGGTACCGCCACGGGAAGACTCACACTCTGAGTCAACGCCGCCACCGCGAGGAGGCGACTCCATGAACCATTTCGACACGCTTCGTGGAACGGTGGAGTGAGCAGTGGCCAATCTGGACGATGCCCTGAGCGGGGTGATTGACGGGAAAACGGCGGCACTGCTTGCCGAGCAGGTCGACGTGCACACCGTCGGTGATCTGCTGCGGCATTACCCGCGCCGCTACGCCGACCAGGGCCAGCTCACCCCGATTGCGCATCTCGAGGCCGGGGAAGACGTCACGGTGGTCGCGGAGATCCGCAAGTGCAGTACGCGGCAGATGCAGACCAAGAAGGGCACCATCCAGAGCGTGGTGATCTGGGACGGTTCCCGCGAGCTGAACCTTACGTTCTTCAACCAGCACCGGGTGCTGCCCAGGATCTTCACCCGGGGGCGCAGGGCGTTGTTCGCGGGCCGGGTGACGACGTACGGCAAGGATCACGACTTGCAACTCACCCATCCGAGATACCAGTTGCTCGACAAGGATGCTGAAGCGCTCGCAGAGTTCTCCCGAGCGTTGATCCCGGTCTACCCCGCAACCAAGGAACTGACGTCCTGGGCGATCCAGCTGTGCGTCCGGCAGGTTTTCGACCTTCTGGACGATCCGGAAGATCCCCTGCCGGCCGAACTCCGGGCCCGGCACCGGCTGCCTGCGTTGGGTGCGGCGTTGCGGGCGGTGCACCGCTCCGATAACCGCGCCGAGATCGGGACCGCGCAGCGGCGGCTGAAATGGGACGAGGCGATGGCGGTGCAGCTCACCCTCGCGCGACGTCGGCAGAAAGCGGCGCTGCGGCCTGCTCCGGCCTGCCCGCGCCGCGACGGTGGGCTGGCCGCTGCATTCGACGCTGTGCTTCCCTTCACCTTGACCGACGGGCAGCGGGACGTGGGGGAGCTGCTGGCCGCTGAACTGGCCCGGGCGTATCCGATGAACCGGCTGCTGCAAGGTGAGGTCGGGTCCGGCAAGACCGTAGTGGCATTGCGGGCGATACTGCAGGTGCTCGACGCGGGACGGCAAGCCGTGCTGCTGGCACCCACTGAGGTGCTCGCCGCGCAGCATGCCCGGTCCCTGCGGGAGATGCTGGGGCCGCATGGCCGGGCGGGGGAGCTGGGGTCAGCCGAGCACGCCACCCAGATCACCCTGCTCACCGGGTCGCTGCCGGCCCGGGCTCGCAAGCAGGCGCTGCTGGACGCGGCCAGTGGGGCGGCCGGGATTGTGGTCGGCACGCACGCGGTGATCCAGGACCGGGTGTCCTTCGCCGAGCTGGGCCTGGTGGTGGTCGATGAGCAGCACCGCTTTGGTGTCGAGCAGCGCGACGCGCTGCGGGCCAGGGCCGTCAACGGCACCAGCCCGCACGTGCTGGTGATGACGGCGACGCCGATCCCGCGCACCGTCGCGATGACGGTCTATGGCGACCTGGAGGTCTCCGCGCTGCGCGAGCTGCCCCGCGGTAGGTCCCCCATCTCGACCACTGTGGTGCCGGTCGGGGAGAAACCCAGCTGGCTCGACCGAGTGTGGCGCAGGATCATCGAGGAGGTCACCGCCGGCCGGCAGGCCTACGTGGTGTGCCCGCGGATCGGGGGAGCGGAGGCTGCCGGTGAGGACGCGACTGACGGGGATGCGGCCGATGGGGACGTCGGCGATCAGGACGCGCGCCCGCCGCTGGCGGTCCTTGAATTGATTCCGCAGCTCGAGGAGGGCCCGTTGGCCCAGGTGCGGCTAGGGGTATTGCACGGCCGCCTGCCGGGAGATGAGAAAGACGCCGTGATGCGTTCCTTCGCTGCCGGTGAGATCGACGTACTGGTGGCCACCACCGTCGTCGAGGTCGGCGTGGACGTACCCAACGCCACGGTCATGGTGATCATGGATGCGCAGCGGTTCGGGATCAGCCAGCTGCACCAGCTGCGCGGCCGGGTGGGCCGTGGCTCCCATCCCGGACTGTGCCTGCTGGTGACCGACTCCCCGGAAGGCTGCACCGCGCGGGAACGGCTCGACGCGGTCGCCGCCACCACCGACGGATTCGCGCTGGCTCGCCTGGACCTGGAGCTGCGCCGCGAAGGTGACGTGCTGGGGGCGCTGCAGTCCGGCCGCCGTTCCGGGCTAAGGCTGCTGTCGCTGCTGCGCGACGAGGACCTGATCGGCCAGGCGAGGGACGCCGCCCAGCAGCTGATTCACGCCGATCCTCAGCTCACCGATCATCCAGAGCTGGCCAGGCTGGCCGCTGACCTGCTGGATGAGCAGCGTGCCCAATTCCTTGACAAGGTGTGACTAATCCCAGCACACCGTGACGGTACCCGCCGCCCCCTTGCCGGCGGGTACCCGTCACGTGCTCTGGGCTACCGCAACGCGACAGCCCAGAGCACGTGGTGCTGATCGACCAGAACTGCTGGATCAGCACCCAGGTCGGTTAAGCCATGGATCCGCTCCGTGTGGGCCAGTATCAGCCGAGCCCTCGGCTAGCCCGGTCGCGACTGCCGCCGCCCCTTCGGTCAGCTCGGGGTAACTCGTCAGGTAGCCACCGCAGCTGATGATGTCCGCATTGCTTGAGATGAGCCCGTCCTTGCTGCGAGCCGGTTGCCCGTTCGCGTTTATGCTTTCGGCCACTGCTGTCCCCGCGTACGTGGAACTTGGTGAGGTCCGCAGTGTGGGCAACAGGGCTGGAGAACGACTGAACTCCCACTGGAGGGGCAGGGAACGCCTATGGAGTTCGCGATTCTCGGTCCGTTGGATGTGCTCGATGAGCGCCGTCGCCGGATCGAGGTATCTAGTGCCAAGGAGCGGCTGCTGCTGGCCGTGCTCGTCGTGCACGCCAACGAGGTGGTCTCGGCGGAGCGATTGATCGAGGTGCTCTGGGGCGGCGAACCGCCGGCTACCGCGGCGAATACCTTGCAGACCTACATCTCCCACCTGCGCAGGGCACTGGAACCCGATCGCGCCCCGCGGGCGCAGGACGGCATGCTGCGCACCCGCGGTCAAGGCTATGTGCTGGCGGTCCCGCCCGAGGCAGTTGACGCTGTGCGGTTCGAGCGGTTGGCCCGTGAAGGCTTCGATGCGCTGGCCTCCGATCCGTGGCAGGCCGCCGAGACCCTGCGCGCTGCGTTGGCGTTGTGGCACGGTGAGCCGCTGGTCGAGTTCGGGTGCGAGCTGTTTGCGCAGGCTGAGATCACCCGGCTGACCGAATTGCGGGCTGCGGTGGTGGAGGATCGGGTGGAGGCCGATCTCGCGCTGGGCCGCCACGCCGCGCTGTGCGCCGAGTTGCGCCGGGCGGTAGCTGAGCAGCCGCTGCGGGAACGGTTGTGGTCTCAGCTGATCCGAGCGCTCTACCGCTGCGGACGGCAAGCCGATGCACTGGCGGCCTTTGCGCAGCTTCGCCGGCAGCTCGCTGAGCTGCTGGGTATCGACCCGAGCCCTGAGCTGGTCCGGCTGCACGACGCGGTGCTGGCCCAACGGGTCGACCTGGACTGGCGCCCACCGCAGTCCCCGCCCCAACGGGGACCATCCGGGCTCGCGGAGCTCCCGACCGCAGAGGATCTGTTGCCGGCAGCCCGTGCCGCACTGGCTGCGCACGACTGGCAGCGCGCCTTCATGCTGCTCTCGCGCGCGGAGCAAGCGGGACCGTTGAGCGCCGAAGATCTTGATCGCTTGGGAGAGGCGGCGTACTGGTCTGCGCACGACCGGGAGGCGCAATCCATCTGGCAACGCGCCTACCATGCCCACCTGCAGGCCGGTAACCCCCGCCGATCCGCCGTGGCCGCGTTCCTGCTCACCCTGTATTCCATTGCTCACCAGCAGTACGCGGTGGCTGGCGGGTGGTTTCAGCGCACGCAGCGGCTGCTTGAGGCCGAGCCTGACTGCCCCGAGCGCGGCTATCTGTTCTGGGCGGCCATGGTCATGGCGCTGGTGGCCGATGACCGGGACCGGTGCCTGACAGCCGCCCGCTCGACCTATGAAGCGGGAGTCCGTCACGGGGTGGCTGATTTCCAGGCCATCGGCCTGGTGTTCCAGGGCGGGGTGCTCATCCGCCGCGGGCAGGTCGTCGACGGACTGGCCATGCACGACGAGGGGATGGCGATGCTCGTTGGCGGTGAGTTGTCCCAGTTGGCCACCGCGCAGACCTACTGCCAGCTCATCCGTACCTGTCACGAGCTGGGTGACTACCGTCGCGCCCGCGAATGGACCGACGCCGCGGAGGACTGCTTCGCGCGCACCGGTCTGAGTCATTGGCCCGGCGATTGCGAGACTCATCGCGCCGCGATCTTGATCCACAGCGGTGCCTGGATGCTCGCTGAGCAGATGGCCCGCCGGGCGTGCGCGGCTACGCAGTACTTCGAGCTCCACCATGCCGGGCAGGCCTTCGCCAGTATCGGCGACATCCGCTTGCGGATCGGCGACCTCGGTGGCGCCGAAGAGGCCTTCGTCAAGGCCGAGGAGTTGAACGCCAGCCCGCTGCCCGGCCGGGCCAGGCTGGAGCTGCTGCGAGGCCGCGCCACCGAGGCGGCGGCACTGATCAATGCCGCGCTGGCCGGCGGCGGCTGGGACAGCTTGGCCCGCACACAGCTACTTCCCGACCAGGTGACGATCGCGCTGGCCGTCGGTGATCTCGACATCGCTCGCGCCGCCGTGACCGAGCTGAGCGAGTCGGCGCAGACCTACTGCAGCACAGCGATGCTCGCGGCGGCCGAGCGCGCCCGTGGCGAGTTGGCGTTGGCTACCAACGACAACAGTCCGCTGCCCTCGTTGCGTCGCAGCGTTGAGCTGTGGCGGGAAACCGGCTCGCCGTACGAGTGCGCGCGGACTCAAGTGCTGCTGGCCACCGCGCTTGATCGGGCCGGCCAACCCGACTCGGCTCGGGTAGAACTCGCCAGTGCCCGGGCCTGCTTCGAGCGTCTCGGCGCCCGGCTGGACGCCGAGACGGCCGCTGATCGGTCGCCCCAGGCGCGCACTCGACGACTTTCTCGGCCATGTGCGACTTAATCGCACATGGCCGTCAGGACTCAGAAGGTCGCGAACTGGGCACTAGAATCCAAATGCGACCCTGATAGCGTGCCAAGTGTACGTAACGATCTTGTCAAGGACCCAAGAAAATCCCACGTCCTTGAGCCAGCCGAAGAAGCTCTTCTTAGAGCTTCTTCGGCATTCTGCGAGGCTCTCTCCTCTCGCGCCAGGTATGAACGAACCCTTCGAATTTCATCCGCACTCAGTTCACTCACTTTATTTCTCCGCTCGGGTCGATCTGCGTGTTTTCCACCAGCTTTTCAATGAGCTGGCGTCCCTGGAATAGATGGGCATAAAATCTTGATACGAGAAATTCTTCAAAGCATCAAATACGAACCTACGTTTTTCTGGAATCGTAGAGATCAAGCTGCCGAAGAGCTGCTCGAGGTTGAATCCTCTTGCGGCTGAATAGGCGACAATTCTCGGCTTTGCTCCGAGTATGTCCTCCAGTTTCTCTGTCCGATCCTGTACGATTTCTTCAATGTTGCGTTCCATCTCAACTGAAGGTAGATTGATCTTTTCGTTCCAATTAATCGGATGTACGATATCCACTTGATTAATGCCAAAGACCATTCGATCGTGATACGTGGAAAACTCTCGGAGGTACATCTGATCGAGGTGAACAGCGCGGTTTCTCGCTGCCAGCAACCAGAGCACCACATCGCAATCGGGAAGACGCTCGTGATATTGGTCGATGTAGATTGAGTCCATTCGGATATCTTCACCTAGACCCGGCGCATCGACGACAACCAAGCTCGCTTGCTCATCTTTGGCGACACCTTCCCGAATCCGTACCTTCATTTCTGTTGCTTCGAACTGTTTAGTGCAAGCCCTAGTATGGCTTATGGCAAGTTCGGTCTTGAATAACGCGTTAATAGTCGAAGACTTGCCGGTTCCCGATACTCCAATCACTCCGATGGTGGGTGGGTTCGCTTCCAGATCTGTCAGCAGGGCTTGCCTGACTTCTCGAATTTCTCCGTCTGTCAATCCATCCATGTTGCTGCCCTTCCAGTGGTCTGTTCTCTGTGCGGTCAGGGTTTCCTGAGACGTCTCTTCTCCACAGCGTCATCACCTGCCCGCGAGGGTGCCACTCGGTCGAGTGAGGCGTACGGCGATAGGCGATAGGAATTTGCTTAGAACAAATTTCTCCGCTCTCCTCAATCCGCGTCACGGACCGGGAGCGTCAGGTATGCGAAAGAAACATCCTGAGTGGCGTTGTCGAGTGCGAACCCCCCTCGGGCGCGTCAATGGATCCCCTTTGTATCTCTTCTCGCAGGCAAAGTGGGAGAAGTTACCTATCGCGGTGGGATCACTCTATTGGGTAGTCGGCGCGCAACGATCACGAAGCGTGAGTGTCACACAGGGTGAGAGGTAGTCACCTTGAGTAGCTCGTCCTCGTGCTGCCGACATCGGTGACCTGGGCTCGAAACTGGACGTTGCGATGCCGCTAGCTAGTTCACTGCCGGGGCGGGAGGAAGTTGGGTGCGGGCGGCGGCCTCGAGGGCGGCTAGGGCCGCTGGCGGGAGGCGCAGGGTTCCGGTGCGGTCGAGTTTTGCTAGCTCGGCGCGGGCCTTGGCATACGCGGCGATGCGCTCGGCGTCGTGGTCGGAGTCCCGGGCCATGGTGAGCAGCTTGATCGCTCGCTGCACCGTGGCGTGTTCGTGTGTGGGGATGCCAGCGAGCCGGATGCGTTGGGCCGCATCGCGGGCGGCGCTCCAGGCGCGCCACGCTTGATCTACGGCTTGAGCGAAGCGCGCACGGTGTGCGGCCGGGGGTTCGGTATCGGTGTCCAGTGCCTGGGCCTCGGCGAAGGCGTCGACGAACCGGCTGGTGGAAGGCACCATGACGTCGGCCAACGCGGGCAGCCGCAGCACCGCGAGCGGATCGCACTCGAATTGGCCGTACTCACTGCGTAACTGGGCGAACCTGGCCCGGGTAGCGCGCCAGTCGTCCACAGGCTCAGTCCTGGTCACCAATGGCGCCGAGCGCCTCGCGGGCATCGGCGCCGTCTGCTGACCGCGGACCACCTGGCGCCGGCGCGCGTGTCGTATCACGAGCACCGCGCCCACTCCGGCCAGCATGAACGGCATGAGCACCGCCAGCGCGGCGACCAGCGCCAGGCCGGCCATCCCCACTGCGGCCAGGACCGCTGCGCACAGGATCAAGAGGGGACCGAACGGTCGTCCGATCGGACCCCGGCGGTAGTGATAGTGGTACCGCGCTCTGCCCATGGCCGCGTCCTTTCCTGCCACATCCTTGATACTCCTTCAGCTGCGGTCGCGGCAGGTGGCCCTCGCGCGTGGGCAATCAGACATCCCAGGGGCCGTCATCACCTGCGATGATGCGCTCAGTGGTGCCGGGAGGGGATCGCCGCCGCCGGCGCCGGCAATCAGGCCCCGCCGGACCGGCCGTGGGGAAGGAGCTGGCCCATGTTCCGGAAGGTGCTGGTCGCCAACCGCGGGGAGATCGCGATCCGGGCATTTCGCGCCGCCTACGAACTGGGTTGCCAGACGGTCGCGGTGTTCCCGTATGAGGACCGCAACTCCGAGCACCGGCTCAAGGCCAACGAGGCTTACCAGATCGGAGAGCGGGGCCATCCCGTCCGGGCGTACCTGTCGGTGCCGGAAATCGTCCGGGCCGCCCAGCGCACCGGGGCTGACGCGGTCTACCCCGGGTACGGCTTCCTGTCGGAGAATCCGGAACTGGCCATGGCGTGCCAGCGGGCCGGTATCACGTTCATCGGACCGCCTCCGGCAGTGCTGGCGCTGGCCGGCAACAAGTCGCGCGCAGTGGCCGCCGCGCGTGCCGCCGGCGTGCCGGTCCTGGCGTCCTGCGCCCCGTCGGCTGACATCGACCAACTGATGGCCGCCGCCGATACGATCGGGTTCCCGGTGTTCGTCAAGGCCGTCTCCGGGGGTGGCGGACGGGGGATGCGCCGGGTCACCGAGCCCGGCGGTCTGCGCATCGCGGTGGAGGCGGCCAGCCGGGAAGCCGAGTCGGCCTTCGGCGATCCCACGGTGTTCCTGGAGCGGGCGGTCATCGACCCCCGGCACATCGAGGTGCAGATCCTCGCCGACGCCGCTGGCCAGGTGATCCATCTCTACGAACGGGACTGCTCGGTGCAGCGACGGCACCAGAAAGTCGTGGAGATAGCGCCCGCGCCGAACCTGGACCTCGATCTGCGGCAGCGCCTCTGCGCGGACGCGGTGACATTTGCCCGGCAGATCGGTTACGTCAACGCCGGCACCGTGGAGTTTCTCGTCGACCGTAGCGGTGCCTACGTGTTCATCGAGATGAACCCGCGCATCCAGGTCGAGCACACGGTGACCGAGGAGATCACCGACATCGACCTGGTCAGCGCCCAGCTGCGGATCGCGGCGGGGGAGACGCTGGCCGACCTCGGGTTGTGTCAGGAGGAGATCGCGCCGCACGGCGCCGCCTTGCAGTGCCGGATCACCACCGAGGATCCGGCCAACGAGTTCCGCCCGGACATCGGGACGGTCACCGCGTACCGATCGGCCAGCGGTGCTGGGGTCCGGCTGGACGGCGGCACCATGCAGACCGGTGCCCAGATCAGCGCGTACTTCGATTCCCTGCTGGTCAAAGTCACCTGCCGGGGGCGCGACTTCCCCACCGCGGTGCGCCGGGCCCGCCGGGCGCTCGCCGAATTCCGCATCCGCGGCGTGGCCACGAATATCCCGTTCCTGCTCGCGCTGCTCGACGAGCCGGACTTCATGGCCGGCCGGATCACCACCTCGTTCATCGAGGAACGCCCGCACCTGCTCACCGCCCGGAGATCCGCGGATCGCGGCACCCGCCTACTGGCCTACCTCGGGGACGTGACCGTGAACCGGCCGCACGGCGATCCCCCCGATCTGGCCGATCCGGTCGCCAAACTGCCACCGATCGATCTGGACGCCGCTGCGCCCACCGGTTCCCGGGACCGGCTCCGCACCATGGGCCCGGAGAAATTCGCCCACTGGTTACGGGCCCGCGAGCCCGTCGGCGTCACCGAGACCACCTTCCGGGACGCCCACCAATCATTGCTCGCCACCCGGGTACGGACCCGGGACCTCGTCGCGGTGGGCCCGCACGTCGCCCGGATGACCCCCCAACTGCTGTCGCTGGAGTGCTGGGGTGGTGCGACGTACGACGTGGCGCTACGCTTTCTCGCCGAAGATCCGTGGGAGCGGCTGGCCGCCATGCGCGAGGCGGTGCCCAACCTGTGCCTGCAGATGCTGCTGCGCGGGCGCAACACGGTCGGCTACACCCCGTACCCGACCGAGGTGACCACCGCCTTCATCGAGCAAGCCGTCGCGACCGGACTGGACATCTTCCGCATCTTCGACGCGCTCAATGATGTGTCCCAGATGCGCCCGGCCATCGACGCGGTGCGCGAGACCGGCCGGGCTGTGGCCGAGGTGGCGCTGTGCTACACCGCCGACCTGTCCGATCCGGCGGAGCAGCTCTACACGCTGGACTACTACCTGCGGCTGGCCGAGCAGATTGTGGCGGCCGGTGCGCACGTGCTGGCGATCAAGGACATGGCCGGCCTCTTGCGGCCTCCGGCGGCCCGGACGCTGGTGGCCGCGTTGCGCAGCCGGTTCGACCTCCCGGTGCACCTGCACACCCACGACACCCCCGGTGGCCAGCTCGCCACCCTGCTGGCCGCGATCGACGCCGGGGTGGATGCGGTCGATGCGGCTGCGGCGTCGATGGCAGGCACCACGTCGCAGCCCTCGCTGTCCGCGCTGGTCGCGGCCACCGACCACACCCAGCGCACCACTGAGCTGGACCTGCAGGCGGTCTGCGACCTGGAGCCCTACTGGGAGTTGGTGCGCAAGGTCTACGCACCCTTCGAGTCCGGCATGACCTCGCCCACCGGGCGGGTATATCACCATGAAATCCCCGGCGGGCAACTGTCCAACCTGCGCCAGCAGGCGGTGGCGCTGGGCTTGGGCGACCGCTTCGAGCAGATCGAAGACGCCTATGCGGCCGCCGACCGGATGCTGGGCCGGCTGGTGAAGGTGACCCCGTCGTCCAAGGTTGTCGGGGATCTGGCGTTGCACCTGGTGGGTGCCGGCGTCGAGCCGTCGGACTTCGAGGCTGACCCCGCCCGTTTCGACATTCCAGACTCGGTGATCGGTTTCCTGCACGGCGAGCTCGGTGTTCCCCCGGGAGGGTGGCCCGAACCCCTGCGCAGCAAGGCTCTGGAGGGTCGCAGCCCTCCGCGGGCGATGGCGGAACTGTCCGCCCCAGATCGGCAGGGGCTGAAGGAAGACCCGGCGCGGACCCTGAACCGGCTGCTGTTCCCCACTCCGACCGCAGAGTTCGAGCAGCATCGCGAGGCCTACGGGGACACTTCAGTGCTGCCCAGCAAGGAGTTCTTCTACGGGCTGCGTCCCGGCGAGGAGTACGCCGTGGATCTCTATCCGGGCGTGCGCCTGCTGATCCAGCTGCAGGCCATCGGCGACGTCGACGAACGCGGCATGCGCACCGTGATGTGCACGCTCAACGGCCAGATGCGACCGCTGCAGGTCCGGGACCGTTCGGTTGCGTCCAAGATCCCCGTCGCCGAGAAGGCAGATCGAGCCAACCCCAACCACGTCGCGGCACCATTCGCCGGAGTGGTGAGCTTGCAGGTGTCCGAAAGAGACACCGTCTCCGCAGGTCAGACGGTGGCCACCATCGAGGCGATGAAGATGGAAGCCGGCATCACCGCCCCCAAACCCGGCACAGTGGCCCGCCTAGCGATCAAATCAGTCCAACAGGTGGAAGGCGGCGACCTCATCCTCGAACTCCGTTCCCCCTGAGCGCGCCAAGCCTCCCGAACTTAACCACAGAGCTGTTTGATCAAGCCCGGGCAGCTCTATGGTCGACTTCGGGAGGCTCAGAGCGCTCACGGAGGCGGCGCAGCGCATCATGGTCACCATGGTGCGGATCGTGGCTGGAGTGGCGGGGGGGCGGCGGCTGGCGGTGCCGCCGCACGGCACCCGGCCGACGTCGGACCGGGTCCGGGAGGCTGTGTTCAGCGCGTTGCAGGCCCGCCGGGACCTGGAAGGGACCCGGGTGCTCGATCTCTACGCGGGGTCGGGCGCGCTCGGGTTGGAGGCACTGTCGCGCGGGGCGGCGCACGTTCGGTTCGTGGAGTCTGATCGGCGGGCCGCCGCCGTGCTGCGCCGCAACGTCGAGGCGCTCGAGCTGCCGGGAGCTCAGGTAACTACCGCGGATGTGCCCGTCGTGTTGCGTGGGGATCCTGACCAGCCCTATGACGTGGTGCTCGCCGATCCGCCGTACGCGCTCGATGACGGCGCGCTGACTGAGATGTTGAGCGCACTGGCCGGCGGCGGCTGGCTGGCGCCGGACGCGCTGATCGTGGTCGAGCGCGCGGCCCGGGCGCTCCCGCCGGCCTGGCCCGACGGTGTGTTTGCGCTCACGAACCGGCGGTATGGTGATACCGCTGTGTACTACGGTTGCGCGCCATGAGGCGCGCGGTGTGTCCCGGCTCTTACGACCCCGCCACCAATGGCCACCTCGACATCATCGAGCGGGCCGCCCGGCAATTCGACGAGGTCGTGGTTGCCGTCTTGATCAACAAGACGAAGAGTTGTCTGTTCGAGGTCTCCGACCGTATGACGATGCTCAAGGAGATTACCGAGCACCTGCCAGGCGTCCGCATCGATTCCTGGCACGGGCTGCTGGTGGATTACTGCACCGCCAATGACATCGCGACGATCGTGAAGGGCCTGCGCGCGGTCAGCGATTTCGACTACGAATTGCAGATGGCTCAGCTGAACTACCAGCTCTCCGGGGTGGACACGATGTTCCTGCCGAGCAAACCCCACTACAGCTACCTGTCCAGCTCGGCGGTCAAGGAGGTCGCCGCTTACGGTGGTGATGTCGGCTACCTGCTGCCGGCCTCGGTGCACCAACGCCTGATCAATCGGCTCGCCGGGGAATCCTGATCGGCGGACACGCCGACCAGCAGCGGGCTCCCGCATCTGAGCGGCCTGACCGGTCAAAATGTCTCTTATGGATGGTGAGCGGCCGCCGGGCCAGGTGTATCGGGTTTTCGAGGCCCTTGATGAGCTCGTGACCACCCTGGAGGAGGCCCGTGGCGTACCGATGACCTCCAGCTGCGTCGTGCCCCGCGGGGATGCGCTCGAACTGCTCGACGACATCCGCGATGCAATTCCCGCCGAACTCGACGATGCTCAGGACGTCCTGGACCATCGGGACGAATTGGTCGACACCGCGCGGCAGGACGCGCAACGTCAACGCGACGAGGCCCACGCCGAGGCGGATCGGGCGGTCACCGAGGCTCGCGACGAGGCCGCACGCCTGGTCTCCGAGGCCCGCGCCCGCGCCGAATCAATGGTCGCGGATGCGCAGGCCGAAGCGGCCCGCCTCGCCGACACTGCGCACCGGGAATATCAGGAGCTCACCGGGCGCGCAGAGGCCGAGGCCGAACGGATGACTGCGGCCGGCCGGGCGTCCTACGAACGGGCCGTCGCCGATGGCCGGGCAGAGCAGTCCCGGCTGGTCGAGCAAACCCAGGTGATGCAGGCTGCTCGGGCGCAGGCCACCCGAATCCAGGATGAGGCGAGTACCGAGGTGCACCGGCTGCGCGCGGAATGCGATGCCTACGTCGAAGGCACTCTCGCGGAGTTCGAGGACCTGCTCAACACCACCCTGCGCGCCATCGGGCGTGGCCGGGCGCAGCACAACGGGCCGGTGCCTTCCGGGGCCGGCGGGTACCGCAGCTGAATCCCGGCCGGTCGACCCCGGCCGGTCGACCCCGGCCGGTCGACCCCGGTCGAACGGCCTCGTTCTGGGGCAGGGCCTACCCTGCACATGATGCCGCGCAGGACCGCTCCCCCCCGACCCGATCCGTCTGCACCTTGGGTGATCGACACCCGGGACCTGGGCAGACGTCCCGGGGCGATGCGCCGCTACCACCGGGATGTCCCGCTGGCGGCTGGACTGGGGCTGGACGTGATCGGGATTCCGGCCGGCGAGACTATCGTTCTGGACGTCCGGTTGGAGTCGGTGATGGAGGGGGTACTGGTAACGGGCACGGCGGTGGCGACAGTCACCGGTCAGTGCGCCCGCTGCCTGGACTCGCTGACCGATCGGATCGAGGTCGAGATGACCGAACTGTTCGCCTACCCCGACACCGCGACGGAGGCCACCACCGATCCCGACGAGGTCAGTCGGGTCGTCGACGGTCTTGTCGACCTCGAGCCGGTGGTGCGTGACGCCGTGCTGCTGACGTTGCCACAGGCCCCGCTGTGCAGCGAAGACTGCCCGGGCCTGTGCCCGGAATGCGGAGGTAAGCGGGCGGAACTCGGGACCGATCACCGGCATGAGAAGATAGATCCGCGCTGGGCCGCACTACGGGTGCGGTTGCGCGGAAGCGAAGAGGAGAACGAGTAACGTGGCCGTCCCCAAGCGCAGGATGTCGCGGTCGAACACCCACTCACGGCGGTCCCAGTGGAAAGCCACCGCGACCACTCTCTCGGAGTGTTCGAACCGGGCCTGCCGGCGACCGAAGCCACCACACGTGCTGTGCCCGTACTGCGGAAGATATGACGGCCGCCAGGTCAACCAGCCGGCCTGATCCCACGACGCGACCTCACCCCTTGAGGAATCGAGCTCCGCGGCGTCACCCAGCTGATCTGACTCCGCTGCTTACCGCACTCGGCGTGGAGATCAACGCCGAGCTACTGACGCTTGCCCTCACGCACCGCTCGTACGCTTACGAAAGCGGTGGCATCGAGCCGAATGAGCGTCTGGAGTTCCTTGGCGACTCCGTGCTCGGTGTGGTCGTCACCGATCACCTGTTCCGCACTCACCCCGAGCTGCCCGAGGGACAACTCGCCAAGCTGCGCGCCAGCGTGGTGAACATGCATGCGCTGGCGGGCGTGGCTCGCGGGCTCGGCCCGGGCGGCCTGGGCGAGTACGTGCTACTGGGCCGTGGCGAGGAGCTCACCGGGGGCCGGCACAAGTCCAGCATCCTGGCCGACACCGTCGAGGCGCTGATTGGCGCGGTGTACCTGCAGCATGGGATCGACGTCGCCCACACGATGGTGCACCGGCTGTTCGATCCGCTGCTGGTGGTGGCTCCGTTGCTGGGTGCGGGCCTGGATTGGAAGACCAGCCTCCAGGAACTGACCGCCAGCCGTGAGCTGGGGGTACCGGAGTACCGGATTATCGAGGACGGGCCCGACCACCTCAAGGAGTTCACCGCGACCGCCGTGATAGCCGGCGTGGATCGGGGAACCGGGCAGGGCCGGACCAAGAAGGAAGCCGAGCAGCGCGCCGCCGAGACAGCCTGGCGTTCGCTGTCCGAGCTGGCCAGCGGGAGCGCCCCGCCGGTGGGGTAGCAGCGTGCCGGAGTTGCCCGAGGTCGAGGTCGTCCGGCTCGGCCTCGCCGAACACGTCGCCGGGCGCACCGTGTCCACCGTCGAGGTCCGCCACCCCCGCTCAGTACGGCGCCACCTCGCCGGCGAGCTGGACTTCGCGGCCCGGCTGACCGGCCGGAAGATCGACGCCGTCTGGCGTCGTGGCAAGTACCTCTGGCTGGATCTGGGTGGTGACCAGGCGTTGCTGGCTCATCTGGGGATGAGTGGGCAGATGCGAATTCAGCCGTCCGGTGCTGCCGACGAGACGCACCTGCGGGTGCGGCTGCAGTTCGCCGACGGCGGGCCGGAACTGCGCTTCATCGACCAGCGCACCTTCGGCGGCCTCTCGGTGGAGGACATCGTCGACGGCCTGCCCACCCCGGTGACGCACATCGCGCGAGACCCGCTGGATCCCCGTTTTGATCGGGACGCGGTGGTCGCCGTCATTCGGGCCCGGCGCACTGATCTCAAACGTGCACTGCTGGACCAGTCCCTGGTGTCCGGGATCGGCAATATCTATGCCGACGAGGCACTGTGGCGGGCTCAGCTACACGGGGCCCGGTCCACCACGACGCTGACCCGCGCACAAGGCCGGGCCGTCCTCAGTTCCGCCGCTGACGTGATGACCGAGGCATTAGCTGCCGGTGGTACCTCGTTCGACGCGCTCTACGTCAACATTAACGGCGCCTCCGGCTACTTCGACCGCTCGCTGGCTGCCTACGGGCAGGCTGGCCGGCCATGTCCACGCTGCGGCACCGCGATCCATCGCGAGTCGTTCATGAACCGCTCCTCCTACAGCTGCCCCCGCTGCCAGCCCCGCCCCCGCCATCCACACCCCTGAGTGGCGCCGATCACCAACAGGGCTCATCTACCGCCAATGTGGGCATTCCGGCCCAGCAGTTTCTGCACCCGGTCCGAGGCCGCCTGCGCGTCAGCGATCACCTGGCTCTGATCACCAACGAGGTGGCCATCGCGTTTGAGGGCGCGGCCAGCGACGAAGACCCATTCGACATTGGCCGGCTGGGCGTTGAAGACCAGCTGGCTGATCCAATCGACTTCTGGCGCGAAGTCGACCGCGGCCGGGTTGATCAGCTGTAAATCGGCCTCCTTGCCCGGGGTGAGGGAGCCGATCTCGCCGTCGAGACCGAGCACTTCTGCGCCACCCAGGGTGGCCATCCGCAGCGCGTCCGGCGGCGTTGGGAAGCGCGCGGGATCGTGTGACAGCGCGCGCTGCAGGCCGACCGCGGCCTTCATGTCGGCGAACATGTCGCTGCTGTCGTTGGTGCCGCCGTCCAGACCAAGCCCGACTTTGATGTTGCGTGCCCGCATGTCCGGTACCCGCGCGATCCCGGACGCCAACCGCATGTTTGACAGCGGGTTGTGCGTGACCCGGACGTCGTGGGTGGCCAGCTCGTCGAGCTCGGCGTCGGTCATCTGGACCACATGATTCGTTATCAGGCCAGGTCGTAGTGCCCCGGCCCGGCGCAGGGCGTCCAGCTGCCCGGTGGCCGGATCGGCCGGTGACTCGTTCAGGTGGACGTTGAGCGCGACACCGAGTTCTTCGGCCAGGCGTTGCGCGGCCACCGTGTTCTCGTAGTTTGCGGTTGTCGGATGCACGGCGACCTGCAGGTGCGCCAGTGGATTCGGGTCGATCGACTCCCGCTTGACCCGCCGGATTTCGGCCAAGGTCGCGGGTTGCCGGTTGGCCGCATAGGCGAAGATGAACCGCAACTTGGAGTCCTCCAGCGCGCGGAGATTGCCGCGGGCGAAATCCGTGTTGAACGCATGCGACCAGTCGGTCACCGTGGTGACCCCAGTAGAGATCACGTCCAAGGTGGCCAGCCGCGCACCCGCGTAGCCGTCCGCTTCCGAGATCGACGGCCCGTACAGCGGCAGTACGCAGCCGCTGAGCCAGCCTTGGACGTCCTTGTCCGTCGCGCAACCCCGGATCAGCGCCTGCCACAGGTGGTTGTGCACGTCCACGAACCCGGGCAGGACGATCTTGCCGTGCCCGTCGAGCACCCGTGCGTCGCCGGCCGGCAGGTTCTTGCCGACTGCGGCGATCCGGTCCCGGTCGATCAGCACATCCGCATCCTCGAGCCGCCCGATCGGTCCCTCGCCGAGTTTCGGATCCATGGTCAGCACCAGCGAGGCGCTCCGGATCAAGATCCGGCCACTGCTGTCGAAGCCCGCAGCGGCGGAATCCCCGGTCAGCTGACTCGGCCCCGAGGTGGTGCAGGCGGCCAAGACGAGAGCCAAGGTGAGATTTAATAGCCCACGCAGCCAACGCCGTCGCCACACCATGAGCAGCTCCCCCAGATCAGCTGTCGTTCACGCCAGATCCTGCTCGCAGTCGCCTCCCTGTGCCACCGCGTTTCATTTCCAGGCACTTCTGCGACCGGACGTATCCTCCTGCCATGGTCGGCCACGGCAAGTGTCCGTGAAGGTCGCCGTCCGCTCTGCGTTGGGAGAGCTGTGTACGACACACCGCGCGCTGCGCTCATGGAGCTGACTGACTACGTGCGATTCGAGTCCGTGGCGATCCAGGTCTTGCGCGTCGACCATCCTGGGCTACGGATCACCGCGCCAACGGCAGACCTGCACCGTGACGCGTACGATCGTCCTCGGTTCGGTGAGCGTGACGAAATTGTGGGCCTGTTCAGTTGTGAGAAGAACTGGCGTCGCAAGCTCAATCGTGATCTACGGCCATACCTTGGACTCCCAACCGAGGAAAAGCCGGAGACGGTCTACTTCGTCACGAACCAACAGATCACCCATACCAGAAAGACATGCACCGAGCAGGAGGTGTGTGACCGCTACCAGGTCCGGCTCGAGATCGTCGCTCTGGACGAGCTCGACCTCGCGCTGAAGTCTGATGCGCTACACCGGGTTGCGGAGCGTGAGCTCGGGGTGGGCCCTCGGCAACCGCGCGTGCTGCAGCCGCCGGAAACCTTCTGGGACGCACAGCAGATCTCGTTGCCCGGCCGCGACGCACCGCTGGTAGGCCGGGACGAGGAGCTAGAGCGGTTGCGTACAGCCCTGGTACCTGCCGCCGGTTCGCCGATGAACCGGGTGGTGGTCGTGGAGGGTCCGGGTGGGATCGGGAAGACCCGGTTCGTTGTTGAGGCAGGGCGCGTGGCCACCACCATGATCGCGCGGACAGGGACCGCCTTGTCGGAGGACAAGCTGGTGGACCTTCCGGTGGACGTCCCATCGGTGATCGTCATTGATGATGCCCACCGCAGCCCCGACCTGAGTGGTCTGGCGGCGATGGTGGGGGACCCGCGCTTCGCGCGAGTGACGGTGGTGCTCACGGTTCGTCCAGGCGTGGCGGAGCCCACGCTTCGGCGGGCCGGACTGGACCACGTCACGCCCATCACGTTCACCTTGGACCCGCTCAACCGATCCGAGATCGACGACATTGTCACCGCCTACGGGATTGCCGACGACACGTTCCACCTCCATGTCATCGACATTGCCGGAGGAAATCCGCTGATCGCGCATTCAGCCTGCGAGATCGCTATCCAGCAGGGCACGTACAGCTGGCAAGACACCAGGTCCGTTCTGCACGACCTATTCAAGATCCGGCTATCCCACATCAAAGCTGATGGACACGAGCATCGGGCCGCCGCGGTAGCGCTCGCAGTGCTCACCACGGCGACGAGCAGCGACCAGCTCGCTGTACTTGTCGGAGTTGTCCACGGACTTCCCCACGATCTGCATCGTCTCTACGAGATACTCATGGACCTGGCCGACGCTGGCATCGTGGACGGTCCTCCCTTCACGCTGCGTCCAGACGTGCTGGGGCCGGCGATCGTGGCCGACGCCCTCGACGACGGCGGGCGCGTCAACGTGGACCTCACGCTCATGTTGCGGGCACTCGGGCGCGCCGCATCCTGGGGGTCGGGTGCGGGTGAAGAATCCGACAACCCGGGGCACTTGGGCATCGTTCGCCGAAGGCGAGGTGCCGACGGTGGCCCGACCGGGGTGCACGCCACCGTGCTGGCGTCGCAGCTCGGGGTTCTGGCGCAGGCCGCCCACCTCACGGGACGCGACGGGGATCTCCGCATGCTCCGCGACGCGGTGCTGGAGTTGTTGCCCGAGCAGACTGATACGACGTCCTGGCTTGATGTGCTCGTCCTCGCCGACGCGATTGGGCCGTACTGGCCGTCCCTGCTCGGGGAGCTTCGCGACGAGTTGGTTCGTCGATGGCCACCGTTGCCGGTCCAGAATCTGTGGATGGACGACCCCGTGGCGTTCTACCGGCTGGAGGTCAAACGGCTTCTCGAGCAGGCTGCCTATCTCGCTCAGCGCGTGGGTCGGCATGACCAGAGGCGCGCGGTGAGCTGGATCATGGAATGCGCCTGGCTAGCGTATCCCGTCATCAGCTCCGTCGGGCTCGACTCTCTACGGCAGGCGATTACGTCGCTCATCTCGGCAAACCTGCAGACGTCTGACAGGACATGGGACGTGGTGTTCGGGCGCCGCGAAGAGGTCCTCCGTTCGATTCTTCGGTGGGGGACGGATCGCTTCGCCGAACTGCCCACGGCGCTCGGAGAGTCGGAGCGAGTGGTACGTGGTCCCGCCGCAACTGCGCACGTGATGCTGGCCGCGATTCGGCCGTTTCTCAGCATCGTTCTGGAAAGCCGCGTTGTCCGTACCCCGCAGGACCCCGACATCTGCCTGATCGGCCAGAATGTTCTGCCTGACGACTGCCGAGCCGTTGGTCAGCTCAACTCGGCGGTCGCTACGGTCCGGCAGATCCTCGATAAGATCAACCCTGCTTCACCCGAAGCCAAACCTGTGCTGCGCGAGATCGTGATGCTCCCCGGTGAGCTTCGCGCCGAGGGTGCACGGGGAGTGATTGGTACGGGGTCATTGCCGACCTACGCTGTCGACGGTCTCCATTCGGCCGCCGACGCCCTCACCGACGCAATCGCGGAACGCTGGGCCACTCTGCCGCTGGCCATCCGCCACACCGCAGCGGACACCGCCGTGCGCCCGACTGGCCGGCGGCCCACCACTCTCGCCGCGCTGGCGAAGGCCGGTGACTCGGTCGCGGTCGCGGCAGTCAAGGATGCCGAGCTGGCGCGGATGCTCCTGCTCTCCCCGATTAGCGAAGACCTCGACCGCATTGCCCGAGACGGCAGCGACGCAGACGGTCTCGAATACCAACGGCGGCAGGACGCAGAAGAACTCGGCCAACAACTCCCCTTCGAGGAGGCCATCCAGCTGTTGGAAAGCCTCGACGAGCCACCGTCTGGAATATTCGGACCCGGTTGCCTGGAAGCGTTCGCGACCGCAGTTGGCCGCGGCGCCCCGACCGCTGATGCGGTCCTGACCCGCCTGACCGTGGGACCGCTCGTCGGAGAATGGGCTCTGCTCGCGGGCTTGGTGCAGTCCGAGCCGGACGCCGTTGTCGCATGGGTTCTCGACAACATCACGATGCCCCGGATTGCCGTGCTGGGACTCACGACCACCGGGATGCTTCCCGAAGACCAGGAGACCACCATCCTGGACGCGATCGCCACTGTGCTCATCACCGCCAACGGCTCACCGACGTCGTCCGAATCGGATACCGACGGTCCCGATCCGGCGCTACCTGCGTCGACGGAGTTCGCCACTCTGGCGGGCGCGCTCGCAAGGCATCTTGCAGGGTCCCGTCGGCGTCCGGTCACAGATCGACTTGAGCGGTTGGCCGCCCTCGGTGAGATGGTTCCGGCCGCGGCGTTGCCCCGGGTGCTGTCCGCGGTCGGACAGATGCTGCGCCCGATCCGGACCCAATCCGTGGTGGCGGTGGACCATCCGGACACTCGGCGTCGTCTCGTCGCGGTTCTCGGCCGGGCACTAGCAGCGACGGATCATGACATGCTCTCCAACGTCCGGTACGACACTGCGATGGGTGGTCTTGCGCTTGCGGTGGTCGCTCCGGCTGAGGTTGCGGAGCTCCTGATCACCCGGACGCTCGCCGATCTGCCTCAAGTGATCCCGATGGAGTGGCACCGGTTGCTCGCCGACATGGACTTGGCGGATCGGACACCGGTCGCGGAGGCATTCCGGATGAAGCTAGAACAGCGGCGCGCCGCAGGCACGCTTACCGCACGAGGGGAGGCCATGGCGCACAGCCTTCTGACGCTTCTCGGCGGCGGAACGGACAAATGGGTCACCCTCGTCCGAGAGTTGGCCGGAGGCGGCCCCGCCGATCGCACCCGAGCAGCCCAGATCATCAAGTCTGCGTGGCATCACCCGGTCTGGACCGAGGTCGTGCCCGACCTCCTGGATGCCGGGCTTGACGAGCACACCGCCACCCAACTCCTCGAAGCCCTTCTGATGGACAACGACGGCCATGACTTCGACGGCACCACCCAGGCCAGGCTCACCGCCATCCAGCCACTCCTGACTGACAGCAGGCCGGCCGTCCGGGAATTCGCCGATGAGGCCACCCGGCGGCTCAACTCGCGGCCTGCCCTATAGATCAATCAATGAGCGAGGTCCACGGTGCGGGATCGATGATTTCAGACACGGTCGGCGCCCGTGGGCTTGTCTTCGTCATTGTCCTGGGCGGCCTCAACAGGGACCCGTGTATCCGCTGCTCTTCTCTCTTCCAGTCACCCATGCGCGCACCTCTGCAAGACTCCATTCTTGTCCCACGCTTTCAAACATTAGCCACCACACCACATCCAGGCTCTGACTCATGACAAGATCCAATGCCTGATGAAAAGTGCATCTTTGCTGTCTGCGCCGCAGTCGCCACGTCCACATCGAGCCACAGAACTGACACTGCCCCCGTTTGTTGAGCTGGTGCTGTCGTAGCAGCATGACGGTTACCGCTAAGAGTCGGACGGTCTGCTCTTCGAGTTCGTCCGATGCTATTGGTGCATCGCCGCTGAGCCACTCGACTAGTTTCTCAAGATCTTCCAGGAACAGCCTGGACCGTGTCTCCCAAACGTTGCTCACGATCTCCAGTCAGGCTCAACAGCATAGGTTGGAAGGGCAATTTCCCCGCTGACCTCCCCCTCAATTACCGTCCCTCCCATTCGGTCAGCCCGGCTGCGCAACCGTTCACCCACCGCGATGAGTCGCTGCGCGTAGTGCCGCTGCTCGGCGACGCTGGCGCTTCCGTCCATGATGCGCAGAGCCAACGACGCCATATTCCTGTTCAGCCGCGCTAGCTCGGTCAACAGCTCCCGGTCCTCGCGGGTCACGACTGCGTTGCCTTCACGTGCATGAGGTCGCCGGACGGAACCGTGGCCGTGCCGCGTGCTGGTTGCTCACTCCCGAAAGCTGCGCCGAGCGCCTGCTGCCGCATGCGTCCTCGGCAGCGATGTAGGGGGAATGGTCCACCTCGCGGATGGCCGACAAGCAGGTAGCCACCGTCATCCATGACCATTATCAGCACCGTCGCTGGTCCTGGCGTGCCAGGGCAGACGTCGAGGCCACTGACGCCATTGCTGTCACCCCGACGTATCGTGTCGTCATCCGTGCTTGACTGGCTCACGCGCTGTCAGACCCGCTTCCGTGCTCTCGTTGGCTGGGTGGTTGGCACCCAGGGCCGGGGCGAGCCATCGGAGGCGGTGTGGACTGTGCAGCGCTGCCGGTTGAGTCAGCCACCGCCCTTGACGGCTCGCGACTACGGGGGCAACCGGCAGCCCTACCACATCCAGTGGCTCCAACATCCCGGCTCTGGGGCCTGGGTGGAAGCCTGCTCGGAGTGGGATCTGACAGGAATGATCTGCTGGTGCCCTAGCGGTGCACTCCTGGTGCATACGCCCGGCACTACGCTGCGATGTTGGGGACCGAGAGAAAGGGGGTGTCGTGCCCATGACGACCGTTCATCGCTGGACCGGTCGTGAAGCAAAGCTGCTCCGGCAGGCGCTGCGACTCAGCGTCCGCGACTTCGCCGCATGCCTCGGGGTTGGCGTACGAACGATCAACAAGTGGGAAGCACGACAGGCCGACATCACTCCGCTGCCATACATGCAAGAGGTGCTGGACACCGCCCTTGCCCGCGCCGCCGATGAGGCGAAAGCTCGGTTTGCTGCCGCGACGCACGCTGACGTATCCGAGCACGAGACCGCGGAACTGTCTAGGCTGGCATTCGGAGGTGCGATGTTGCCGGTCATGATTGACGGCCACCTAGTGCTCGTGCCGTTCGACGCGGACGCGCTGTTAGCCAGTGGTTTCGACGCACTCCATGACGAACTGGCAACCAGCGGCGCGGCGGGGGACTCATCGCTTGCTGTCAGTGAACGGGCGCAAATCACCCCTGCTGCCTCGTCCGATCTCTGGCGTACGGTCGGCGCGATCACCCTCGGCGAGAGGCAGACAGAGCTTGATCTGGACAGGCTAGACAGGCTGATACCCCGCCTGGACGCCGACGAACTGCCACGGCATGTGGGTGCCGCCGACGTCGATGCCATCGAACGGACGAGCGACGCCTTGCGGCGCTGCGACCTTGCGCATGGTGGTGGGCTGGCTCGGGTGGCCACTATTGCCCAACTCAGGTCAGTTCTGCGGCTGCGTGAGGCGGCCGCGGCCCCCGCGGTTCGCGTACGGCTCGACATCGCGGCTGCCGACCTGGCGATGCTCACGGCGTGGTGCAGTTACGACGTCGAGCAGCATGACCAGGCGCGTCGTTTGTGGACAGTCGCGCTGGAACTGTGCCGGCACACTGAGCATCCCCGGGCCGCCGACCTTGCTGTGGACGTCCTGCTGGACATGGCTCATCAATCCCTGCACCTCAGCCATCCTGACGAGGCGCTGCGGCTGGCCGGATGTGGGCTTGCTGTCGAGAACAACTCTCCCGGTTCCGTCGCCGACGCCACACGAAGCTACCTGGCCAGCGTGCAGAGCTGGAGCTACGCCGTGCTGGGGGAGACCACCGCGTGTGAGCGGGCCGTGGCTCGAGCTGAGCAGTACTTCGCCGCCGTCGATCCGGGTACGGCGCCGCCGTGGGCGGCTCATGTCGATACGGCGGAACTGACTGCTCAACAAGGTCATGCCTGGTACCTGCTTTCCACCACGCAGCCTGACTACGCGGCTAGGGCCGTGCCACTGTTCACGGCAGCCACCAGCGCTCAGGGCGACGACTACGCCCGCACCCGTGCGGTGAATCTCGCTGGGCTTGCCGGTTCCCATGCCCGGGTGGGCGATGTCGAGGCCGCCGTGAGCGTCGGGCGCCATGCGCTGGGAGAGATCAGCCGCATCTCCTCCCCGCGCGCCTACCAGCGGCTGCGGATGCTCGACGACTGTCTCGCGCTGCACGACTTTGCGGACGTAGTGGATCTGCGACACGACATTCAGACCGCCTGCGCCGCCTCGTGACGGCCCCTCGCGACAGTGGGGCGCTTCCCGGCCACCACGAGTTGGAGTCCATCTGCGGCGCGATGGGTCTCGACCCCTCCGGGGCGCGGATGCTGCCATCCCGGTCGAACGCCGTCTTCCACCTCCCCACCTCAGCCGTCGTAGTGCGCTTGAGCCGCGCTACCCCGATCAACGAAGCGCGCGCCGCCCGCGTCGTCTCGCTGACCTGCTGGATCGCCGACCATTGTGGACCTGCACTGGCCCCGACGCAGCATCCGCAGCCGGTGCGCGCAGCCGGCACGGTCGCGACACTTTGGCCCTACCTACCTTCTCCTAGCACCCCCAGCGCTCGAGACCTCGGCGCCGCAGTGCGCGAACTGCACCATCTCGATGCCCAGCCTCCACTGTTACCTGAAATCCAGCCGCTGGCTCGGCTGTACGAAGCACTCGATCTTGACATCGCGCGGGACCAGCCCGTGCTGCCAACCGGCATCCGCGAGTGGTTCCTCAGCCATGCCACACGGCTCCAATCCGCTTACGGCACGCCCACGACGCCACTCGGGAGCGGCCTCATCCACGCCGATGCCCAGCTCGACAATCTGCTCCAGGATCGTGCGGGGAGATGGCTATTCATCGACTGGGACCGCGCCAGTTACGGCGCACGCGAACTTGACCTCGCCTTCGCCGTCCCTGACCACTTTCACGACTCCCGCTCCGAGCGGACTGAATTCAGCGCGGCCTACGGCTACGACATCACCACCTGGACCGGCTGGACCTTGATCCGTGATCTCACCGAACTGCACTCTCTCGCCAGCTATATCCGCCGCGCGGCTACCAACTCCGCTGCCCGCGATGAGCTGGATCGACGCATCTTTTCGCTCATCAACGATGAACGTGGCGTGGTGTGGCGCAGCGTGTCCGGCTGAGCAACCTCGATGGGAGCCAGGTTCCTGCCTATCCCGGTGGCGCACATCGCCCGAGATCCGTTGGACCTATTCGATCTTGAATGGAGTGGTGGCCGGCATTCGGGCGCGGCGGACCAGGCTCAAACGGGCTGAATGGGTTTAGGCAGATGCTCGTGGAGTGATGGCGAACTGGTACTGGTCCTCGTCGCGATGCACGTCCAGAAGCTGCCCGTCGAGTGCCTGCGCTGCAACTGGCTCGAGGAACACAGTGGCGCCGCCACCTTCGACAACGGTGTCTTGCTCACCCGGTGCCGGGGTGACCGATAGCTGCAGCCCTCCGGACCGGTCCGGCTGCGCTGCGATCCGCAGCCCAGACCCGTCCGGCATGTCGTTGTCGGAGATCAGAGTGTTGATGGCCTCGGCCGCTGTCTCAGTAATGGATAACATGCTTGCCCACGGTACCGAGCCATGCGGCATCGTGCAGAGCGACTCCCGCAGGTGATGGTCACGGTGCCGGACCCGTTGCGGTGATCATCAGGAAGCGGCAACGTGTCGGCGCATGAGGCAGGTGCGGATGACGGCCTGGGTGCATGGCCAGGTGCAAGGCGTTGGCTTTCGCTGGTGGGCCCGCTGTCGGGCACTTGAGCTGGGTTTGGCCGGGCATGCAGCCAACCTGGCTGACGGCCGGGTCGAGGTGGTCGCCGAGGGAACCAAGGAGGCCTGCGAGCGGCTGCTGGGCATGTTGCGATCCGGGGCCACTCCCGGGCGGGTGCAACAGGTCACCGAGCAATTCACCCAGCCCCGGGGCGGCATTGCCGGTTTTGTTGAGCGTTGAGGGGCTCCTCATCTACAGCCGGACGCTGGCAGCGAAGCCATACCAGCGCCGCGATCGACAGGACCAACGGGACGAACCTGTAACCCACGCCGTCGTCGGACGTGTCCGAATCTGGGGAAGTGCCCACCCACGCCAGGTAACCTGCGCCTCTCGGGATAAGGCGTGGCGACCGGTCCACTGCCCTGCCGGCCACCGTCACCTGAAGTGGAACCCATGCGCACGCTGATCATCGATAACTACGACTCGTTCACCTACAATCTTTTTCAGTACCTGGCCGAGATCAACGGCACCGATCCGCTGGTAGTACGCAACGATGCCCCCGGGTGGCAGGTGGCGGATCTTGCTGAGTTCGACAATGTCATCATCTCGCCCGGCCCGGGGCGACCTGGCCGAGCATCGGATTTCGGTTTCAGCCGTGACGTCGTGCTCGGCGCGTCGATCCCGCTGCTCGGTGTCTGCCTGGGACATCAAGGGCTCTGCGAACTCAGCGGCGGAACCGTCGGCACCGCACCAGAATTGTTCCATGGGCGGGAGTCGGACATCGTGCACGATGGTCTCGACCTGTTTGCGGGCCTGCCGTCACCGTTGCGTGTGGTGCGTTACCACTCGCTGACCGTGACCCGGGTTCCGGATGATCTCCAGGTCGTTGCGTGGACCGATAATGGCATGATCATGGGCGTCCGGCACAGGTACCGCCCGGCCTGGGGTGTGCAGTTCCATCCCGAGTCGATCCGCACCGAACACGGCATGGATCTGCTGCGCAATTTTGCCCGGCTCACACGGGAATGGAGCGAAAACCGCCCGGCTCGGTCCAGTACCCGACGCACATCGCTTCCAGCGCTGCGCACCCTTCCCCGGCGCGAGGATGCTCCCGCGATGCGGGTACTGGTCACGCAGCAGGCCACCCCAGCGCCCACAGAACTGGTGTTCCACACCTTATACAGCTCTGCCCCGTACGCGTTCTGGCTGGACAGCAGCCGGCCGGACAGCGACCTGGGCAGGTTCTCGTTCCTCGGTGACGCCAGTGGCCCGCTGGCCAGAATCGTTTACGCAGACGTCTGGCGGGGAACGGTGACCGTGCACACCCAAGGAAGTGTCGACACCCACCACACCGGGTTCTTCGACTGGCTGGACAATGATCTGCACTCGCTGCAGGTCGAAGCGCCAGAACTGCCATTCGAGTTCGCTCTGGGCTGGGTGGGTTACCTCGGTTACGAGCTGAAAGCCGAGTGCGGCGGCAGGCTCGTGCACCGCTCGGAGAATCCCGACGCGGCAATGATCTTTGCTGACCGCGGGCTGGTCGTTGATCACTTGACCGGGACGACTTATCTGCTTGCGCTCACCGATCCCGACAACGAGACCAGTGCCCGGATCTGGCTTCGGAGCACTGCCGACCACCTGGCTGCGCTGGTTGGATCGGCGCGACTACCTGCGGTGAACTCATGTGAGGTCGGCGACCTGCGCCTGCGGCATGAACGGTCACGGTACCTGGAGTTGATCGGGTTGTGCCATGAGGCGATCAAGGCCGGTGAGAGCTACGAGGTGTGCCTGACCAACATGGTGGCCGGGACGGGACCGGTTGATCCGTGGCAGGCCTATCGGATTCTGCGGGTGGAAAGCCCGGTCCCGTTCGGGGCCTGGCTGCGTTTGGGCGACTTGTTCGTGCTGAGCGCATCCCCTGAGCGTTTCATCCGGGTATCCGGGGACAGGATCGTCGAGTCCAGGCCCATCAAGGGAACGCGGCCACGCGGTCGCTCGGCCGAACAAGACCAGGCCTTTCGGGAGGCGCTGGCCGCCAGCGAGAAGGATCGTGCGGAGAATCTGATGATCGTCGATCTCGTGCGAAACGACCTCGGATCGTGTGCAGTGCCCGGTTCGGTTCAGGTCCCGAAAATCTTCGACGTGGAGAGTTACGCGCAGGTGCATCAGCTGGTGAGCACCGTCCGAGCGCGGCTGCGACCAGGGGTTTCTGCGGTCGAGTGCGTCCGCGCGGCGTTTCCTGGTGGCTCGATGACCGGGGCCCCGAAACTCCGCACCATGCAGATAATCGATCATCTGGAAAGGGGTGCGCGCGGAATCTACTCCGGCGCTCTGGGCTATTTCTCGCTGACCGGAGCGGCTGACCTCGCCATCGTCATCCGGACGCTGGTGGTCAGCTCGGGCAGCGTGAGCTTCGGCGTCGGCGGGGCCATCACGGCCCTGTCCGATGCTGACGCCGAGTTCGAGGAGACCATGATCAAGGCGAGCGCGATCACCAGCGTGCTCAACACCAGGTTTCCTGAGGTGCATCACTCGTATTTGCCCGTTCAGCCTGCCGGACGCAACGGCATGGGTACCCTGCTCGGACCGGTATCAGGGGAGCAACAGAGAGGGTCCGGCGCACCGTGCACCTGAAGAGCCTGACGCTGAAGGGTTTCAAGTCCTTCGCCTCGGCTACGACGCTGCGCTTCGAACCCGGCATCACCTGCGTGGTGGGGCCCAATGGATCGGGCAAGTCCAACGTGGTGGACGCGCTGTCCTGGGTGATGGGGGAGCAGGGCGCCAAGGCGTTGCGCGGCGGCAAAATGGAAGACGTCATCTTCGCCGGCACCGCCGGACGCCCCCCGCTGGGCCGCGCCGAAGTCACCCTGACCATCGACAACACCGACGGCGCGCTGCCCATCGACTACACCGAGGTGTCGGTCACCCGGCGGATGTTCCGGGACGGGGCCAGCGAGTACGAGATCAACGGCAGCAGCTGCCGGTTGCTCGACGTCCAGGAACTGCTGTCCGACTCCGGGATCGGCCGGGAGATGCACGTCATCGTCGGGCAGGGCAAGCTCGACTCGATCCTGCAGTCCAAGCCCGAGGAGCGCCGCGCGTTCATCGAGGAAGCCGCGGGCGTCCTCAAGCACCGCAAGCGCAAGGAGAAGGCGCTGCGCAAGCTGGAGGCGATGCAGGCCAACCTGACCCGGCTGTCCGATCTCACCGCCGAGTTGCGCCGCCAGCTCAAGCCGTTGGGCAAGCAGGCCGAGATCGCCCGGCGGGCGCAGGCCGTGCAGGCCGACCTGCGCGATGCCCGGCTCCGGCTGCACGCCGATGACCTGGTGACACTGCGTGCGGCGGTCGCCAAGGACGAGGCCGACGAGACCGCTGCCAGGGCCCGCCGAGCCGAGGTGGACGGCGCGCTGGACGTGGCCCGGGGCGAGCAGGCCGGCCTGGAACAACAACTGGCTGCCTCGGCGCCACGCCTGTCGGCAACGCAGGACACCTGGTATCAGCTCTCCGCGCTGGCCGAGCGGCTGCGCGGCACGGTGCAGCTGGCAGCGCAGCGAGCGCGGCATCTGTCCGCACCCACCGAACAGCACCGCCCCGGCCGGGATCCCGAGGAATTGGAACGCGAGGCCGCGGCCGCGCAGGCCAACGAGGCCGAACTGCACGCGGTGGTGGGGGAGGCCAGGGTGGTGCTGTCGGCCGCCCAGGACCGGCGCATCGAGCTGGAGCAGGCGGTCGCCGACGCCGAGCGGGCGCACCTGGCCGCGGCCCGCGCCGTCGCTGACCGCCGCGAGGGACTGGCCCGGCTCACCGGGCAGGTCGAGGCGCTGCGGTCCACCTCGGGCACCACCGCGGAGGAGATCGAGCGGCTGTCCGGCGCACTGGCCGCGGCCTGGGAGCGCGCGGAGCTCGCGCAGCGGGAATTCGCCGAACTGCAACACCAGCTTGAGGCTCTGCATGCTGGCGAGGTGGGTCTCAACGAGCGGCACGAGGCGGTGGTGAGCGTGCACGCCACCGCTGCACAGCGCGGCGCCGAGCTCACGGCGGCGCATCGGGAGGCCGAGCAGCAGCGGGCCTCCTGGCGGGCCAGGGTGGAGGCACTCTCCCTCGGGCTGGCCCGCAAGGACGGCACGCAGGTGCTCTTTGCCGCCGAGTTGCCCGGGGTGACGGGATCGGTCGCTGCGCTACTCGCCGTGGATCCCGGAGCGGAGGCCGCCGTCGCGGCCGCTCTCGGTGCCGCGGCAGATGCACTGGCGGTGTCGGATCTGGACGTTGCAGCTGTGGCATTGTCCCTGTTGCGCGAGCAGGACGCGGGCCGCGCCGGCCTGCTCGTCGGAGGGGCGCCGGCCACGGTGGAGCGCTCGACCTGGCCGGAGCTGCCGGCCGGTGCGCGGTGGGCGATGGATCTGATCCACCCGCCGGCGCCGCTGTCTGCTGCCCTGCACCGGCTGTTGGAACGCACGGCGGTGGTTGATGACCTGGCCGCGGCCCGAGCGCTGGTGGCCGCGCTGCCGACCGTGCGCGCGGTCACCGTTGATGGCGATGTGTTCGGTGCAGATTGGGCGCACGGTGGATCAGGTCGCAGCCAGAGCGTCATCGAGGTGCAGGGTGCCATCGACGACGGTCAGGCCCGGTTGGCGGAGCTGGAAACGCGGATCGAGCAACTGGCCGCCGAACTGGATGGGGCCAGCGCCGAGGAAACCGACCGCACCGAAGACGTCGACAACACCCTGGCCGCACTGCATGAGTCAGACGCGCAGCTCGCCGCGGTCGCTGAGCAGCTTGCCCGGCTCGGTCAGGCGGCCCGTTCGGCGTCCGGTGAGGCCGAACGGCTGCGCCAGCAGCGCGACGAGATGGAGGACCGTCGCGCGGGTGCGCTCACCAGTCTCGAAGAACTGGAAGAGCGGTTGCGGCTGGCCCAGGACGAGCCCACCGACTCCGAGCTGGACACCTCCGAACGTGACGAGGCCGTCGCGGCGTTGGCCACCGCGCGCGGCGAGGAGGTCGAGGCCCGGCTCGCGCTGCGTACCGCCGAGGAGCGCGCCCACGCGGTGACCGGCCGGGCCGAGAGCTTGCGACGCAGCGCCCAGGCGGAACGGGCCGCCCGCCAGCGGGCTGCGGCCGCGACGGTGGCCCGCC
>JBOHFK010000036.1:0-44933 GCA_050699635.1 Pseudonocardiaceae bacterium
GTGCAACCCGCCACGCCCTGCCCGACCGTGACACCCATTTCGAGGAGGCCAGCTTCATGACCATGACACCGACGACCGTCGCGACACCGACCCGTCATCGGTCGCCGCCGTGTGTATGGATTCGACGGCGTAAACCCACCGAACAAGCCCATCGCGCTTCAATGCCCGCAACTCAGGGCGAGGTCGACGCCCAGGGACCAACGCCGCCGATGCGCTCGACGGAGTAGCGCACGACATCGCCGGGACCCTTCGGCGCCGGGAATTCGGCGTCAGGAGACATGTAGACCTTCGTCAAGCGGTTGAGCAAATTCCATACGTCGTCGCTCGGTGCGACGGCGGCTCGCGCCCGCAACATGGCGTAGTCGTTCAAGAAGACGCCGGGTACCCGCGGCGCGTCGAAGGACAGCACGACCCGCGGGTCCCGCTCGATGTTGCGCAGCTTCGCTTGCCACGACATATGACCGCTGACGAGATCATCGCCGTCCAGCCCGATCCAGATGACGGTCACCTGGGGGCTCCCGTCGGCGTTGATGGTGCTCAGGTGAGCCATGGGACCGGAGGTGATCAAGTCTCGCAGTTCACCCGGCAGACCGCTCATAACTTGATCGTTTCTGTCACAGGCTCACCGTATCAATCGTCCGAGTAGGCCTGATCACGTAGCTGAGCCGACAGAAGACAGAATCTTACTATGACTCGTACCGCGATCATCATTGGAGATCTGCAGGTCGGCATCACTCGCAACTACTCGTTTGCCGAGGAACTTGTTCCCCGCGATCCCGGCCTCGACTTCCAGGACAGCGACGTCCTCATCACGAAGCGTCGTGCCAGCGCCTTCCACGGCACCGATCTCAACATCGTCTTAAGCAGCAACGGAGTCGACACCCTGGTTGTCGCCGGCGTCGCCACGAGCGCCATGGCGGCGACGACGGTATACGACGCCTTGGACCGCGACTTCAGCCTCCGCGTCGTCAAAGATGTCGGCGCCGACCCGGTCGAGGGCGTGCACGAGTTCTTCGTCGACACGGTGTTTCCCGGCCGGGCGTCGAGGTCGTGACCAGCGCCGACATCCGGCGGCGCCATCGGCCCCGACCAGATAGTCAGCGGACAGTACGGATTCCCCCGCCTGCGACTGAACCTGCACGGTGACGCCGTCGGTCGTCGGGGTGAAGCCGACGACGTCGGTGCCGAAGCGGACGTCCACCAGCCCGTTCTACGCGGTCGCGTCGAGCAGGATCCGCTCGACGCGATCCTGCGGGATGGCCAGGGCGAACATGACATCGGTCTGGTCGGCGAGCTTGGTGAAGTCGATGTGCAGGATCTGGTGGGCCGTTGCGCGGCTCCCGCAGCCGCACGTGCGGGACGCGGTCCTCCTTGGTCAACAACCGCTCGAGGATGTTCCACTGGCTCGCGATCTCCAGCGTTCTGGGCAGGATGAGGGTCGCCCGCGAGTGTGGGTCGAGCTCGGTCTTGCGCTCGACAATCACGTTGCGAATGCCGGCCCGAGCCAGTCCCAGCGCCATCGACAGGCCCACCGGGCTGGCGCCGACGATGGCTACCGGCGCCTCATCGGAGTCAGCAGCGACTGCCGGCCCTGCGCGGTCGAACCCGAGCGGGTGCTCATCGATCGACTTCTTCCAGCACAGCGATGGCCAACCAGGCGCGGCCGGCGTGCCCGTCTCCCGCGGTCAATTCGTCGGCCACGGTGCGGTGGTAGGCGGCGGCGATGTCGCGCAGGTCGTGCACGGTGAGAGACCAGCCGAAGCGGCTCAGCCAGGTGAGGAGGTCCGTGCTCGGGCCGCCCTGCCACAGCGCGACGAGCTCGGGCGAGACGGCGCGGAGGGCCTCGCGCAGCAGCGGCGAGTCCTCGATGTGGTCCAGGGCGAGCACACTGCCCGGTGCCGATACCCCGCTGACCGTCGTGAGCACCCCGTCGGCGCCCTCGGCGGGTAGGGCGTAGAGCAGGCCTTCGAGGAGCCACGCGGTCGGGCGAGCGGGGTCGAAGCCGGCCCCGATCAACACCGCGGGCCAGTCGTGGCGCAGATCAGCCGCCACGCCCGTGCGCTGGCATCGGGGGGTGACGGCGTGAGCGGTCAGTGCCGCGTCCCGGAAGGCGAGCACCTCGCCGAAGTCGAGCTCGAAGACGTGGGTACCCGTCGGCCACGCCAGCCGGAATGCTCGGGTGTCCATCCCGCACGCCAGCAGGACCACCTGTGCGCATCGGCCAGCTGCGGCCTCCAGCAAGGCCTGGTCGAAAAACCGGGTCCGGACCGCGACCTGATCACCCAGCAAGGCGAACAAGTTCCGGCCCGGCCTGCGGTGTCATCGTCGCCCAGCCCGACCCGGCGGCGGCCTCCATGATGTAGCAGGCGTAGGGATCCTCGACCAGGCGATCCGGGCGGAGGCTCTCCTCGGCGCGCAGCCGCGCCACCCCCAACGAGGTGGCCCCGACGCCACCGAGCTGCTCGCCAATTCCGAACTCGACACTCACAATCCACCTCCAAAACGAAGCAACGTTCTGTTTGTAGGGAGGTGTATCAGTTACCGAGAGTACTGTCAAACAGAAGATTCGTTCGGTATGCTGGTTGACGTGCCCCCGGTGTCCCAGCGCTACCGCGACGCCCGTCGCCGCCAGGTCGTCGACGCCGCCCGCCGGTGCTTCGCCCGCAAGGGCTTCGAGGCCAGCTCGATGCAGGAGATCTGCACTCAGGCTGGGCTGTCCGCGGGCGCCATCTACGGCTACTTCCCCAGCAAGGACCACCTCATCGCGGCCATCGTCGACGAGGTACTGGCCGAGATCACGACCGGCCTTGAGACGCTGGAACACCACGATCCGCCGGTGCTGCACAAGGCCGTCGCGCACCTGTTCGCGGTGCTCGACCGGCCCGAACACGGCGGCGAGCTCGCCCGTCTCGCCGTGCAGGTGTGGGCCGAAGCCGCTGGCAACCCCGCACTCAGGAACCGGCTAGCCGCGCACTACCGCGACCTGCAAACCCGCTTCACCCTCCTGGTGCAGCATTGCCAACGCGCCGGCACTCTCGATCCCGATTTGGCTCCGGGGGACCTCGCCCAAGTCCTCACCGCCCTGGGCCCCGCCTTCCTGTCCCAACGCGCGCTGCTCGACGACGCCGTCACCGCCGAAGCCTTCACCAACGGCCTGCGCGCACTGACCACCACCGGGCTGCGGACCGCGCCAAGTAGCTGACAGCAGCGGCCCGGCGGTGCTGGTCGACCAAACACCCAGAACCGGCAGACTGGCTGGGTGCGCATCGAGCTGCTCGGCACTGTGACGGTCTGGCCGGCCGGTGCCGTGAACAGCGACGGCGCCGTGACCGGCAATGGCCGGGTCGCGGCCGCCGAGCTGTATGCCGGGAAGGATGCACGCCACCCCTGACAATCAGCTGAGATCTCGCTGACACGTCCCTCGACCGGCACCGTGATCGCCGCCGAGGTTCGCCGCTCGCTGCGATGCGCGTGCTGATCACTGCGGGATCCGCAGGGATTGCCCTATCTTGATCAGGTCTGGATCGGCCACGACGTCGCGGTTGGCCTCATAGATCCGCAACCAACCGCCGCGTACGTGGTGGTCAGCAGCGATTGACCACAGGGTGTCCCCGGACAGCACTGCATATGCAGATATCGGGCCAGCCGGGATCGACGGAGAACTGCGTTGCGGAAGGGGCTTCGGATTTGCCGGCATTGCCCGGGACGTACTGGCGTGACTGCCGGCACGTTTCCCGCAGGTTGGCCATGCGCCGATACCCTGCGACTTCAGGACCCGCTCGGCGATCGCTATCTGCTGTTCCCGGCCGGCATGGGCAGGGTTACCCACTCCGCCGTTTGCCCGCCAGGTCGACAGCGTGAATTGTAGTCCACCATAATATCCGTTGCCGCTGCTGACGGCCCAGTTTCCGCCGGACTCGCATCGCGCGACTGCATCCCAGTCCATTCCGGGATCAGCCGCTGCGGTGCCCGTGAACAGACCGCCGCCGGCCACGGGGAAGCAGGCTGCGGCCACGATGGTGAGCATACGTCGGAAAGATGATCGGTGGTTTATTGCGGACACGCGAACTCCGTTTCCCGGTCGCCGCAAAGGCGCCGAATGGTAGGCGTAGTCGCGCTGATATCCCCTCACCACATGCACGGCAAGGCTGCCGTTAGTCCTCGTTCAGCGCCGGAGGCGTCATGGTGAACGTTGCATTAGGAGGGTGTTGTGACAACTTTCTGTGCCGTCGAGCTGAGCCCCGGCGTCACTGGGGTGCGATATTCGCTGGTTGACTGTTCATCACCGGTCACCGGGCATCGACCTCCGCGGTCCCGCCCGTCACGCTGAATGACGGGCTGCTCTCGTCTCTACGGTGCAGCCTTCCCTTCTGCTTTCGCCAAGAGTTACGCTAGGCGACGAAGAACGCCACTGTTTTCACCCTTTCAGCGTAACAACTGCCACCCTATGAGAATCAGTTATCTACAGATCGTAACAAACTTGGCCGAAAACCTAGCTCCGCATCCACCCACCCGAAGCCCCTCACCGGCAAGCAGCCGCTAGCTGACCGTCACCAACCCACAGCACTCATCCTCCCGAACTCGACAGCAGCGCTGCCGAGCGCTTGATCAAACAGCACTCCTGTTGAGTTCGGGAGCCAGAGTGCAGGTTGCGAGTCGGGAGCAGTGCTCCCGTTGAGTTCGGGAAGCCAAGCAGTGACTGGCTCAATGATCCTCAGCGCGGGTGCTGGCCAGCAGGACCGTCATGTGCGATATGTCCGTTTCTGGGGTACGCTCGATGGATATGGACCACTGGTTGTCCATCGAGATCTTCGATGGGGAGTTCCCGGCGAGCCGCTGGCGGCGGGCGCACGGGGACAACCTCACCGAGGCCGCGATCACCAACGGGGCACTGCGCTGGCAGTGGCACAAGCACCGTTGGGGAGTCGTCATCGAGCTGGAGTTCATCGACGAGAACGAGCGCGACCGCTTCCGGGAGCTGCCCGCAGTGTGCGCGGCGCTGGACGCAGCACCCGATCCGGTGAGCGGCGTGCTGGTGTATCCAGGCCGCGGCGGCGGATCCGGTTCCCGGGTGCCGCGCCGCCCACGCCCACGACCCAGTTCCGGCGCGGCTGCGCGAGCTGTGCCAGCCGACGAGCAGTTCATCCGGTTGTCCAGCAACGAACTGGTCTGACGCCCCCAGCCGCCCCCACGCCGCCTCGACCCGGCCGGACGACCGTCCTGTCGCCGAGTTCGACACCACGGTCGTGCTGCCGCGAAGCAACAGCCATGGTGTCGAACTCGGCGACAACAGGGCACTACGTACGACCTAAGCTGCGTGCATGGGGCTACAGCAAGTGAGCGACGCGCAGGGACGGCCGGCCTGGCTGGTATCGGGACACGAGCCAGTGCGCGAGCTGCTGGCCGATCCCCGGTTGTCGCGGTCGCATCCCAACCCGGGGCACCCGGTTCGCCTCACCCAGCCGGGACTGTTCGGGGGGCCGATCCCCGACCCGGAAGGGGAACTGGCTGACCTGCACCGGATGCGTAAGCTCTTGACGCCACCGCTGTCCGCCCGCCGCATGGAAGACCTCCGCCCCCGGGTCCAGGCGATCGTCGACGTGTTGCTCGACGAGCTCGAGCGCAGCGGGCCGCCGGCTGATTTTCACACCCTCGTCGCCTTCCCGCTGCCGGCACTGGTGGTCTGCGAGTTACTCGGAGTGCCCACTGAGGACCGCGCGGACTTCTGCCGCTGGCAGATCGAGGCCAAGCAGGTCAACAAGCCCCCCGTCGCCCGGGGGGGTCTGCAATCATTGTGGCGTTACCTGGGCACGCTGATCGAGCGCAAGCGCTGGGCCCCGGGCGAGGACGTCATCACGGACCTCCTAGGCGCCGCCGAGCACGACCCAGCCCTGACCGATGACGGGATCGCCCACCTGGCGGCGGGCCTGCTGTTCGCCGGGCACGCACCCGTCGTCGCCATCATCGACCGGGGCATACTGCTGCTGCTCACCCACTCCGAGCAACGGGAAGCGCTGCAGCGTGACCCGACCCTTGCCGCCACCGCGGTGGAAGAGATCTTCCGCTTTGCCAGCCCGATCGAGCGGGCGCGAGCCGCCCGGCGGGGCGGCCTCACCCGGTACGCATCGGTCAATGTCGAGGTCGGCAGCGTCACCATCCGCGCGGGGGACACCGTGATGTTCGCCGTGCAGGAGGCCAACGAAGACGAAACCGTCTTCCCCGACCCGAAACGCTTCGACATCGCCCGCGAGCGCATCCCGCACCTGTCCCTGAGCCACGGCGCGCATTTCTGTCTGGGCGCCCACCTCGCCCGGGTGACACTCCAGTACCTGTTCGTCCGGTTGTTCCAGCGCTTGCCCACCCTCCGCCTCGCCGTACCCCTGGAGGAGATCCAGCCGGTCCGGGAAGCCGTGGCCGGCGCGGTCAGCCAGCTACCCGTTACCTGGTAGCGGCGCCGGTGCCAGCCGGAACCTCGTAGACGACCAGATCCAGCGGCTCACCGCCATCGGCGTCGAGGCGCTGCCCGCACCAGGTCATGCCGGCCTTCTCCATCACCCGGCGACTGGCGGTGTTCCCCACCATCGCTTCGGCCACCACCCGGCGAATGTCCGGCTCGGCGAGCACCTGACCCAGCAGCGCCCGCAACGCCTCGGTGGCATACCCCTGACCCCAGCACGGCTCAACCACGCTATAGCCGACCTTGCCGGTAGCCGAGGTGCCCTCGACACTGCATCCAATTTCGCCGACGATCGCATCGTCAGCCCTGCGGACCATGAAGTACGGTCCGAACCGGACTGGCTCCAGCGCCTCGACCACCATCTCCATCACGTCACGGGTGAACAGCGACGGGTACCCAGGGGCGAAGCGCAACCCTCGTGGTATCCCACCATCGAGGAGCATGCGCGCCACCGGCCGGTAGATCGGTCGCAACACCAGCCGACCGGCGTGAATCACCTTCACGATCCACAGCGTCCCACCTGCCGGGCACCGACGGGAACTAAGCGGGAGTGCGGTACGACTATGAACTAGGAAGGGATCATTCGGGCGATCAGGGCCGGAGGAGGTGGTGCGGTGGGTGGCGCGGAGTGGGTGCGCTGGGTCTTCGCGGGGATGTTCGCGGCGCTGACCGTCTTCTCTGTGATCCGGCTGCTAGCGGGCCGTCCGGACGCCTCGGCCAGCGGTGGTGGCGATGACCGGACCGTGGATGTCTCTCGCGGTGTGATGAGTCTGGGCATGGTCGCCATGCTGGTGCCCTCGTGGGATCCGCTGCCTCGGCTGGGTTGGCAGCTGGTTTTCGGCCTCGCGGCCGGGCACATCGCCCTACGGGCAATCCGGCGCCGAGCGCGGGCCGCTCCGGCATCGGTGCGTGAGCTGGGGGCGAACCATGAACTGCACCTCGTGGTCGGAGGTCTGGCCATGGTGTACATGTTCGCAGTGATGCCAGCCGGGCAGCAGATGATGCACGGCATGGATATGACGCCGATGGGCTCCACCGGATTGACCCTGCCGGCGCTGACCTGGGCGCTGGTCGCCTACTTCCTGGTGTTCGTGGTGCGGTTAGGCACCCGGCTGGCGCTGCCGGTGAACACCCTGCCCCTGAACGTGCCCGCGGGCGGCATGGTCGTCTCGCCGCATCTTCTCGGTTCCTCCGAGGTCGTCATGGGTATCGGGATGAGCTACATGCTCATGACGATGCTGTGAGGGCCGTGCAAACATATGGAGTCTATTCATGGCGAAGATCAGCCGCAGGCTGATGAATCGGCTTGCCGCAGTCGGCACCGTCTGCGCGGTGGCGCTACTCACCCTGGCCGGCACCGCCTCGGCCCATGTCACCGCCAACGCCGATACCGCCACACAGGGCGGCTTCGCGAAGGTCTCTTTCCGGGTCCCCAACGAACGGGACACCGCCTCGACCACCCAGCTGGAGATCAGCTTCCCCACCGACCACCCGATCGCCTTCGTCTCGACCCGCGCCGTGCCGGGCTGGACGTCGACGGTGCAGAAAACCAAGCTGGACAAGCCGATCAAGACCGACGACGGGGAAGTCAGCGAGGTCGTTTCGAAGATCACCTGGGCTGGCGGCAAGGTGGCACCCGGGGCGTTCGAGGACTTCGACGTCTCCCTGGGCCCACTCCCGACAGACACCGATGAGCTGGTCTTCAAGGCCCTGCAAACCTACGACAACGGCGAGGTGGTGCGCTGGATCGACACCGCCCCCGAGGGTGCACCGGAGCCGGAACATCCGGCGCCCGTACTCAAGCTGACGCCGGCCGATCCGAGCCAGGCGGCAACCGTGACCACCACCGGGGCACAGTCCGGGACGGGCATCTGGGGTGTGGTGCTCGGCATCGCGGGGATCGTGCTGGGACTGGTCGGGATCATTCTGAACCTGAACCGGCGCAACACCGCCGCTGGCTGAGCTGCCCAGTGAACTACCGGCGGGCGCTGTGGGTCGTGGTCTGCGCGGTTCTCGGGCTGCTCCTCGGCGCCGGTCCTGCCGACGCCCACGCGACGCTGATCTCGACCGATCCCGGGCAGGGCGCCGTGCTTGCCGCCATCCCGGCCACCGTCTCGCTGACCTTCAGCGAACCAGTCGTGGTGGCCGCCGATGGGGTCCGGGTCTTCGGGCCAGATGGCGCCCCGGTCGACAACGGCCGTGCTGCGCACCTCGGCCGTTCCTCGGCCGTGGGTGTCGGGGTGCCCGCCGCGCGGGCACAGCAGGGCACCTACACCGTCTCGTGGCGGGTGATCTCTGCCGATTCACACCCGGTAGCCGGTGCCTTCACCTTCTCGGTGGGCCACCCCTCGATGACTCGGGCACCTGCGGACGCGCAACCCGGTGGCAGCGTGGCCGTCGGCGTGAGCTACGCCATCACCCGCGCCGCGGCGTTCGCGTCGTACGCGTTGCTGGTGGGGTCGATTGGCTTCGTGCTGCTGTGCTGGCCCGGCGCCATCGGCAATCGGGGCGTGCGCCGCGTCATGCTATTCGGCTGGGCCGGCCTGCTGGCGACCACGGTGGGGACTCTGCTGTTGCAAGGGCCCTATGGCAATGGGCGTGGACTCGATCGGCTGCTCGACTCGACGATCGTCTCGGAGACCCTCGCCAGCCGGTTGGGCACCGCGCTGACCGCCCGGCTTCTTGTGCTGGCTCTGGCCGGCGGCTACCTCGTGTTGTTGTGCGCCTGGTTGGCCCACCTCGGGCGGCGGGGCCGGAGGTGGTTCGGCGTTGTCGGCGTGGCGTTGGCGGTGGGCCTGGCCGGCACCTGGGCTGGTGCGGACCACGCCGCAGTCGGTGTCCAACCAGAGTTGGCACTGGGGGTCGACATCGTGCATCTGCTGACGATGGGCGTGTGGCTCGGTGGCTTGACCACCCTGGCGATCCTGCTGCGCGGGGCTGACAACGCCCAATCGTCCGGGGTTCCCTATCCCGCGATAGACCGGTTCTCTGCCATCGCAACCGGATCGATCGTGATCCTCATCGGGACCGGCAGTTACCAGTCATGGCGCCAGCTTGGCAGTTGGGGGGCGTTCGGTTCCACCGACTATGGCCGGCTGCTGCTGGTCAAGCTCGGAGCCTTCGCGCTCCTGCTTGGTGTCGCCTCGTTGTCCCACCGCTGCGTTACCCGGCACCGGCGGACGCTGATCGGCGTGGGAGCAGCCATGCCCGCAGTCAATTCACGTGCGCTGAACCACGGTGTGCTCAGCCGCAGCACGCTGCGGCGCAGCGTCGCCGGGGAAGCCGCACTCGGTGCGGTCGTGCTCGGGGTCACGGCGCTGCTGGTCAACGCCGAACCGGGGCGAACCGCGACGGCCGCACCACCGGGTCCGGCCCATCATGTGGTCAGCTATGACACGGGTGGCCCGAACGGCCAGGGACAACTCATCGCGGACATCGATCCGGCCGCCACCGGCCCGAACGAGATTCGGGTCACCGTCGAGAACCCGTCCGGGACCCGGCATGACGTGGCCGAGCTACGGGCCGAGCTGACGCTTTCGGCGCGCCAACTCGGCCCCTTCACGATCCCGCTGCAACACAATGGGCCGGGTCGATATGAGGCCGGCGGGGTTGCCTTCCCCTACCCCGGAGCCTGGCAACTGAGGATCGTCGTGCGCAGCTCCGAGATCGATGAGACGGGTGTGGCCATTCCCCTCGAGATCAGGTAAGCGACCCAGCTACGGCACCGGCTGGAAGGTGTCGACCAGGTGGTTCACCTGCGGAAGCACGACCTTGGGGTCCGAGCCCGCTGCCGTGAACACCGCGATGGCATAGTTGGTTGGCTTGTTCTCGACGGTGATCGCCAGGAAACGGATGCTCACGTTCTTGGCGTTGGTCCCGACTCCACCGTAGATCAGCGCCGATCGAGACCCCACGTCCTTGGCCTCCGGCGGGAGCACCTGGACGTTTTTGTAGTTGCCGGCGACCTGCTGGAAAAACAGGGTGCCGGCCACCGGCAACGGCCCGATGCGACCGACCCCGAGGGTGACCACGGTGGCCTGATCTGGGCTGGTCAGCGTGGTGGTGCGGCCCTCCTGGGTGGTCGACCAGCCGGTGGGGGCCTCGACGCGGTACTTGCCAGCAGCGTTGACCACCTCTTGGGGGTTGATCGCGCTGCTGACGCTGCCGCTCAGCGCCCACGCGATCACCCCGCAGGTGGCGGCGAGCACCACAGCGATGACACCGATGAGGGAGGGGATCGGTCGGCTGCGCAGCCTGGCGATCCCGGGCAACCTAGAGATCAAAGTAGTCATGAGGGCGCCGATCGTAGCGAGGACAGGGAGCGAACATGCCAGTGGGGGCCGGCGATTACCTCACCGACCCCCACTGACGATCTACTCAGGTACTGCTGTGTTCAGGTACTGCCATGCACTTCTACTGGGTGTGGCGACCGACCCGACGACGGCTGGCCGCCACGGTCAGCGCGCCCAACCCGGTGAGCAGGAATCCACCGGCCAGCAGGCCAGCGACATCGGCACCGGTCTGAGCCAGCTCAGGACCCTTCTCGCCGCCGTTGTTCTCGCCCTTGCCATGCTCTTCACCCTTGTTGCCTTCGTGCTCTTCCTTCTTGTGGTGGTCACGGCCCTCAGTCTCGTGGGCCAGGCTCTCGGACTGGCCGAGGACCACCAGCAGCACGCGGTTCAGCACGTCGAGGCGGAGAGCCTCCTGTGCGCTGCCTGCGCCCTTGGGGTTGTGGAAGATGACCGACCGGCCCTGGTTGAGCAGCAGGCACAGGATGGCGGAGTCACCACAGTGATCCGGCAGAGCCAGCGCGAACGGCGCATCCAGCAGGTAGGAAGAGTGACCGTTGCTGTCGATGCCGAGCAGGAACGAGTGCCGCTCGGTGTCCGGCTTGTCCGACGTAGCCTTGGTGTCGGAGTGCACCGCCTCAAGGCCGAGTCCCTCGCACGGAGTGGTGAGCTTGTCGCGCTTCCCGATGCAGAGGTTCAGCAGCTCGTTGGCGGAATCGGCCTTGGTGTGGCCGTGTTCCTTGTCTCGCTCGGCAACGCCGAGACCCTCGGCGACACCCAAGGACAGGATCCCGTCGCACTCATAGGAGGCGGTGGTGTCCCTGTCATGGCGGTCCTTGTCGCGACTTCCCAGGCACAGGGCCGCGACCCCACCGCGAGCTGCGGCGAGCGTGTTGTCGTGATCCTCGGTGGCCACCGTGTTGTGGTAGAGCAGGCTCAGGCAGAGCAGGCCACCACTGGCGTTGCACAACTTGAGCGCGTCGCCGTTGTCGCCTTCCCGATTGTGGTCGCGGGAATCCGCGCTGGAGCCGATGATCCGGCTACCGCCCAGACCCAGCACGGTCGAATCGGAGTGCGCCTCGCCATTGTCCTCGACAGTGGCGTCGTACTTGGTGATGTCGAGCAGATGCGACCTGATCAGGTCGATATCGGCGACGGCACCCGATGCGTGATCCGGTGGGTGCGGATCGTCGATCTGGTGACTATCGGGAGAATCATCACGATGCCCCTCCTCACCGTTGTGGCCCTCGTGGTGTCCCTCGCGGTCATGGGCACCGGTCAGTCCAGGAGCTCCGACGCCGTTACCACCGCTACCGCCACCGCCGGTTAACCCACCGACGAGATCAGTGACGGTCTTGGTCGGGCTGTCGCCTCCTGGGTTCCCTGGCGTTGGCGCATTAGGCACGGCAGGAGCACTTGGGTTGGGGGGCACCACCGGATCTTCAGCTGCAACCGAACCGGTGGTGCTCGCGATCTGCTGCGTTGAGTGGACCACCTGAGCCGAGGCAGCACCCGGCAGCAATACCATCGCGGCTGCCGTCCCGGCGGCCATGAGAGCCAGGCGGCGATGCCTCCTGGGTGTGCGTGACGTCATGTTCCGGTGTTCCTCCTCGTTCGAGATCTCTCCGCGAGAGGGCGGTACGGCCTTCCCCCTCGGGTGCCGTGGATCCCTCGTACCTGGTAATAAGTGCCCTGAATTCACCCGGGGGATGAGTGATCTCCAGGCATCCAGGTACCGGCTCAACGAGGTGGGAGTCGGCGCAGATACGACCAGTAGCCCGACTATTCCCCGAACGGTGACCAGTGCCCCTACCGACACCATCCGTAGGTAACAAATCGTCGATAGAACCGCATTGGCAATGCGGCGAACCACACTTACAGGGTATCGAAGGGTAACCAACAGTTACACTGAGTTGCCGACGCCGATCTCGGACCGGACGAAACGGCCACCAGGACGCCTGGATCTCATCCCCAGCCGAGTCAACCGCCAGCCGACTCAAACCCCAGCCGAGCGCCCTGTCACGATCGTGGTTGACTACCCGACGACATGCCACCAGCGCGCCGCGGCAGGCCGATCATCATCAAGTTCCGGCGGAAGCTGTGCACTGTGACCAGCGCAGCCGGCTCGCTGGTTGTCGCATCTCTGGTCGGCGCCGCCGGTGGTTGCAGCCATCCGGTCCCGCAGATGAACTCGGAATCCCCAGCCGCGACCCCTCCTCCAACCGCGACAACGGGGGAGCCGCCGCTGGTGCCGCCGGCACCGCAGCCGGTCGCCGACGGACCTTGCCGGTACCTGTCGGCAACATCGGTCCAAACCGCCAACGGCGAGCGAGTCGCCGCCGTACGAATCTCCGGGACGGCCGCCGACCACCCCTACCCGGCCTGCTTCTTCCTCACCGGCAACGGCGCCGTACAACTGCGGACCTGGATCGTGGTAGCCACGCCCCGCGCGGCCCGGGCCACCGTCGACGCCGCAGCGCCGGTGAATACCTCTGACCTGGCCGAACTTCCCGGCGGGTGGTCGGGCGGCTCGCAACCGACCGCCGGGGGAGCGGTATTCGCGGTGGCCCGGCAGGGCACCGCGGTCGTGATCACGACCAATCAGCGGCAGACCATCAGCGCCCGGCAGATCGCCGCACAGGTGATCACCACGCTGGGTTTGTAAGGCTCCCGCTGGGCGCAGCGCCTGCCACCGCCGATCCCAAGTGGTGGCAGGATGGGTCTGGTGAGTGAACCGACCAACCAGACGCAGGTCATCCTGCACACCAGCGAGGGCGACATCCGCCTGACGCTCTTCCCGACCCACGCCCCGACAACCGTGGCCAACTTCGTCGGCCTGGCCGATGGCAGCAAGGACTACACCCAGCGCAACGCCAGGGGTGAGCTGGCCGGGCCGTTCTACGACGGCTCAGTCTTTCATCGCGTGATCGACGGCTTCATGATCCAGGGTGGTGACCCCACCGGTACCGGCACGGGCGGACCGGGTTACCGCTTCAAGGACGAGACTCATCCCGAACTGCAATTCAGCCGGCCCTACCTGCTGGCCATGGCCAATGCCGGCCCGAACACCAACGGCTCGCAGTTCTTCATCACCGTCACCCCCACCACACACCTGAACCGCAAGCACACCATCTTCGGCGAAGTGGCTGATCAGGCCTCCCGTACCGTGGTCGACACCATCGCCGGAACCGCGACCCGAGGGGATCGCCCCGTGAAGAACATCGTGATCGAGCGAGTGACGGTCGAGCCGGCCGGGGTATGACGGCAATGACCGGTCCTGTGTGCATCCGGCACCCCGGCCGCGAGACCGGGGTCCGATGCACCCGCTGTGATCGCCCCGCGTGCCCCGACTGCCTGCGCGAGGCCTCGGTCGGGTACCAGTGCGTGGACTGTGTCGCCACCGCAGCCCGCTCGCAGCCCCGCGCCAGGACCGTCCCGTGGTCGGGTGCGGCCCAGTGGTCGGGCCCAACGCAGCGCCTGCTGGTGGTCCCGGGGCTGATCGCGATCAATGTAGCGATCTTCGCGATCACCGTCGCAGAGGCCGCCAGCGTGGTGAACAACCCTGTGGTACGAAACGCCGCCTCGCCGCTGTTCCAACAGTGGGCGTTGCGGCGCAGCGCGGTGGCTGACGGCGCGTGGTGGCAGCCGCTCACGGCGGGCTTCCTGCATATCGGGCCGGTCCACCTCGCCATCAACATGATCGCTCTGTGGGTGATCGGCCGGGATCTCGAGCAGATTCTGGGCAGTTTCCGCTTCCTGGTGGTGTACCTGGTTTCGTTGCTCGGTGGCTCGCTCGCGGTCTTACTCTTCGACCCGAGGCAGACAGCGGGTGCGTCCGGTGCGGTGTTCGGCCTGATGGGGGGCTTCGTCGTGGTGCTGATGAAGATGAAGCTCAGCCCACGCCCAGCGCTGACGATCATCCTGCTGAACGTGGTCATCACCTTCGCGATACCGGGCATCTCACGATACGGCCACTTCGGCGGCCTGGCGTTCGGTACGGCAGTCACCGCCGCACTGCTCTACGCCCCCACCCGCCGCCACTGACCCGGCGTCGGCGTGTCGCGTCCCCAGGTCCGGTGTGTCGCGTTATCGTGCCCGGTGTGTCGACCTCACCTGGCCCGCCTGTCCACAAGAGTCGTCCCCGGCCTGTCCACAGGAGTTGTCCACAGTGGGGATGAATAGCAACGGTGTTGTTCAGCGCCAGCGCGTGGCCATCCACAGCCCGATGACCAAGAACACGAGACCGATCAGGAAATTCCAGTTCCCGAGGCCGCTGAGCAGGGGAATCTTGTCGACGGCCAGGTAGTTGACCACTAGCCACAACACGCTGAGCAGCAGCATCCCCAGCATGACGGCGACATAGAACGGATGAGAGGGGCCCGCGACGCGGACCTTCACCGGACCGAGCGCCTCGGCCGGCGGGGTGTAGACCGACTTCTTGCGGACCTTCGACTTCGGCATGGTGGTTCCTCGTCTGACCTGCAGGTTCGTTCGACGGGCAGTCTAGGCGCTCGCCAGAGGATATCTCAGCACACGTTAACGTAGTACAGCTGGCAGACCCGCACGTCGCCGATGGCGGCCATCCGGATCCCGGCCCGGGACTTATTGTATGCGGGGTCTGTGCGGGGCCTCCGGGCACCAGGAGATGGCGGCACCCGCTACGGTCTGGCGTGCCAACGCCGTGCGCTTGGCGCGTGTTGAGGAGGTTTCGTGAGCCATACGTTGTCCCCAGCGCGGGACAACCCACCACCACGCCGACGCCGAGATCCGGTGCGAACGGCGATCCTCGGGGTGGGGGAATTGCTTCTGACAGCAGGACTGGTGGTACTGCTGTTCGTGTTCTACGAGGCGTACGTCACCAACTGGTCGTCGGCGCAGAAGCAACACGACGCCACCGCCAAGCTGAATGACACCTGGCAAAACGGCCGCGGCCTGGTGGATCGGGCGATCAAGGGTGCCGGAATCGCCAAGATGTACGTGCCAGCCTTCGGGCCCGACTTCGTCTTCACCGTGCTCGAGGGCACCGACCCGGGCACGCTGGCATCGGGCCCGGGCCATTACCAGGGCACCGCGTCGCCCGGGCAGCCGGGCAATTTCGCGGTGGCCGGGCATCGGGTGGGCAAGGGCTCACCCTTCAACTCACTCGATCTGCTGTCCTCGTGCGATGCCATCGTGATCGAGACGATCGATCACTGGTACGTCTACCGGGTCCTGCCGCTGCAAGGTGAATCCGATCGCTGGACGGCCGGCAAGGGAGCCCAGCCGCAATGCAAGGGCGTCGAACCGCTGGCTGGCCGGTACGCCGACGTGGTGGGCAAGACGATCGTGCTGCCCAGCCAGATCGAGGTGATCGCGCCGGTGCCCGGCCAGCCAGGTCGGACTCCCGTCAATCGGCTGATCACTCTCACCACCTGTCACCCGCAATTCTCCGCCAGTCAGCGACTGATCATCCACGGCGTCATGGTCGCTTCGTATAAGAAGACCGACGGTCAACGTCCCGTCGAGCTGACCGCAGGCGCCTGAGGAGCCGCAATGTACAGCTGGATCTGGCGACACCTGCCCGGCTCGCGCGCAGTCAAGCTGTTGCAGGCGCTGCTGCTCGTCACAGCGGTGATAGCAGTGCTGATGTTCGTCGTGTTTCCGTGGGCCGAACCCCAGCTGCCGTTCAACTCCGTGACAGCGGGCTGAGAGGCCGCCGCGGGCCGGTTACCCTTGCTGGCGTGCGCATCCTCGTGGTCGACAACTATGACAGTTTTGTCTACAACCTCGTGCAGTACCTGGCGCAGTTGGGGGCCGAGTGCGTCGTGCGGCGCAACGACGCCCTGCAGCCCAGTGATGTCGCCGCCGCCGACGGGGTGCTGATCAGTCCCGGGCCGGGCACTCCGGAGCGGGCGGGGGCCAGCATGAGTGTGGTGCGCGAGTGCGCCGAGCAGGGCCGCCCGTTGCTCGGGGTCTGCCTCGGTCACCAGGCGATCGGGGCGGTCTGGGGAGCCACAGTGGCGCGCGCGCCGGAGCTGCTGCACGGCAAGACATCTGAGGTGCACCACCACGGCGACACCGTGCTCGCCGGGTTACCGCAGCCGTTCATCGCCACCCGATATCACTCGCTCACCGTCCTCTGCGAGACCATTCCCGACGAGCTCGAGGTCACCGCTCGTACCGATTCGGGCATTGTGATGGCGTTGCGGCACCGGGAGCTCCCGGTGTACGGGGTGCAGTTCCACCCGGAGTCGGTGCTCACCGAGGGAGGGCACCGATTGCTGGCGAACTGGCTCCGTCTCGCCGGCGCCGAGGTGGAGGAGTCGCGAGTGCAGGAACTCGAGGCCTCGATGCGCAAGCTCGCTTCGGCTGCGCTGGTGCGCTGAAGGGCGCGCTATCCTGTTTGCTTCTTTGCTTCGATGAGGTCGCCGCCAGCGATCGTATGTCCGATCGCCTCCGCGACCCAGCCAGCTCGTAGGTACCAGGCTGCGGCACGCCGATGCAGTGTGGGTACGCGCTCGGGCTGGCGAGATCGCAGCTGGAGATGCAACAGCTTGCTGAACAAACGGTGGTAGCGGTACCACCCCTGGTGGTCGAGCGGCACAAGAAAAAGGTTTGACCGCTCGATGATATAGAGCATCTGCGCTGAGCCCGACGTGCCGGTCACCGCGTCGCACAGGGAGCCGCACAGTCGCCCGAGGATCGACGTTTGCAGCAGGAAATCCCGTAGGGTGCCAGGCTGTTTGTCCAGGACTTCCGCGGCGAGGTAGTCGAGGATGTGACGGTCGCCGTCGAACCCCTCGGCGATCCTAAGAGGGTCTGTCTGCGCCTGCAGCGTCAGAGCGGTCAGATACAGGCCAGCGGCCCAGCCCTCAGTCTGCTGCCAGAGGCGGTCAATCTCAACCTTCTGAAGTTCACGCCCGACAACTTCGTTGATTAGCTCATGTGCTTCCTGTACGGAGAAGCGGAGTTCTGCCGCGTTGATCTCGAGCAACTCGCTATAAGCGCGGAGCTGCGCCAGGGGCAGCAGTGGCTCGCAGCGGGTGGCGATGACGATCTCCAGGTTCGTCGGGAGGTGGATCAGGAGAAACGCGAGTTGCTCCTGGATCTTGTTATTTTCGATCAGGTGGTAGTTGTCCAGCACGAGCACCACACAGTCTGGGAACATCATGAGTTCGTTGATAAGCCCAGGGAGTATCACCTCGATAAGGTCAATACCTGGAGTCCGCAGCAGTTCCAGCCCGGTGTTGCCTAATTGTGGAGCGACGGTTCGCAGTGCTTCGATGAGATAAGTCCAAAAAAGAGTCGAGTCGTTGTCAGCGTGGTCAAGGTAAAGCCACGCGAATGGCCGGTTTTCGTGGGTGTACCAGTCTGCCAGCATGGCCGACTTTCCCGAGCCGGCCGGCGCGCAGACGAGCGTAAGTTTTCGGCGTGGACCATTGGTCAGGCGCTTAACCAGCGCCGCGCGCAAGACTAGTCTACGCGGGGCCGGAGAGGCCAGCTTGACCCGGATCAGGGGCAGTGAGCCAGGGGTAGGGGCTTTGCTTGAGGTGGACATCGTGCTGCGGCGTGGCTCAATCTTTCCGGTCAGCTGGAGGGCTGGATCGGCGCACAGGATTTCGCGCTCTAGCCTTCGCAACTCCGGCCCGGGGTCCAGACCGAGTTCCTCGACCAACACCCGCAGCCCGTCGCGGTAGACCGCCAACGCGTCCGCCCGACGCCCGGACCGATACAGCGCCAACATCAGCTGACCCCTCAACCGGTCGCGCAGCGGCTGCTCCAGCACCAACGCCGTTACTTCGCCCACCAGTTCCGTATGGCGCCCCAGAGCGAGCTCCACGTCGATGCGTTCCTCCACAGCGGCCATGCGCAACTCGCCAAGTCGAGCGGCCTCGGCCTCGACGAGATTCCCGGTCGCTCCGCCGAGCGCCGGTCCCCGCCACAACGCCAGAGCGGCCGTCCAGGCATTGGCAGCGACTAGCAGATCACCCGCTTCGCCCGATTCGCGGGCATGGCGGACCAACTGATCGAATTGGCACAAATCCAGCTGGCCGGATTCGATGCGCAGTATGTAGCCGGGTGGCCTGGTCAGGATCACCTGCCGCGTCCCATGGGGCGGGGCGCTGCCAAGCGCCTGCCGTAGCACACTGATGTACCGGTGTATCTGGGCCTTCGCCGTCGACGGTGGTGCCTCACCCCACAGCTCGTCAATCAATCGCTCAACCGACACGACGTGGTTCGCCTGGACAAGAAGCACCGCGAGTGCGCTCCGCTGCTTGCGGCCGCCCAACCACAGCCGGCGGTCACCGAGTCGGACTTGAATCGGGCCTAGGATGTCAAACCGCATGAATCCCCCAGACGGAACATAGTGAATCTGAAAACCATGCGAATCCTGGAGACATGGCGAAAACATAGCGAGAACATAGTCGCGGGTCACACGATTTTTGTACTTGCGAACGTCGTTGACGGTATGAACTGGAGGTGGCCGTCCTCGTTACTGAGCGTTCAAGGCTTGTCACGCTCAGCAGAAATTTTGCGTGGACTGCGTGTGCGCTGCCAGGGATATCGCGTGCGGTGCTGGGGGCCGAGAACGCATTGATCGTCGGGGGGTATTGGTCAAGTGAACTCGAATGAACACCACTCGGCGGCACTTGCCGTGGATGCCGCTGGGCGGCCTACCCGGACAGCCCTTGACGGATTGGTGCGGCTGACCGCTGGCAACAGGCCGATCACCGGTTCCGCCGGTCGCGTTGTCTTTGTGGAGTCCCGCACGCATCTCGACTATGCGCGATGCCTATGCGAGTACCCGGACGATCTGGTGTTCAGCCCAGAACCGTTCAGCCCAGAACCTGGTGACGCGACAGCAGCCGTGCTCACATACGAGGGCGGGATAAAGGAGCCAGGAGACGAACTGTTGGTGGCTGACGAACTATTCGTCTACACCCAGGACTACTTGGCGACGCCATTTCTCGCGGTCGCCGGTCCGACGATCGTCCGGATCAGCAGCGTAGCGGACTACGAGGCCTTCCTTGAAGATGCCGATCTGGCTCGGACCAAAGGGGTTTTCGTCGAGCAACTCCTGAACCCAGCGGTCTTCCTCGCAGATCAGTGCGCGCTGGGGACGACGCACCCTTGCGGCTACCCGTCGTTGCGGCACCTCTATGTGTCGGCATCCGGTGAGGTGCGCACGGCGCCAGGTGGCGAGGTGCTGGGCACCATCGCATCCGGCGTGGACGATCTGATCGCCGCTGCGCAGCGGTTGAGCGGAGCAGGCGACGTATGCCTGAACGTTATGGTTCCCGCTCAGGCCCTGGACGACGCTCGGAGGCAACGCCCTTGGCTGTCCCGTTATCTGCGGGCGATCGAGGTGCTGCGCGGGTTGCGGTCAGACGGGCGGTCGGGTTATCAGGTATCCGGATTCGGCCGCCGATTGACCGAGGGACTGCCCGGCGAGCGGGTCGAGCCAGAAGAGGCCGCACTGTTGCTGTGGAACAACGACGAGCACCTGATCTGCGACACCCGGACCAGACGGGTGTTCCGCCTCGGTGTGGACGCGGCCAGGATCGTCGAACTGCTGCTGGTCACGGGATCCGTCGAGCGCACCTGTGAGCTGTCTGCCCAGCTCCTGCATATTGATCAGGACACCACCCGCGGCGCGATCGGAGTGATCACCAAGAACTTCGCGGGCACCGATGTCCGGCTGGTAGACCTTGAACGATCGGTGGATAGGGCGTCGGCGTGAGCACGATTCCCGGTACGGCGGGCCGGTTGGCTGCACTGTACGGCCTGCAGGCGGAGCCGCTCTACGGTCCGGCAGGGGCGCCGGTCTATGACGTGATATCGCAGCGCGACCCAGCTGAGATCGGTGATGTGCTGCGCCTGGCGCAGGGGATTGTGGGCCCGGTGCTGGAACTCGCCTGTGGATCCGGCCGGTTGACGCTGCCGCTGGCTGCTCGTGGTCACGACATCGTGGCGCTCGACAACTCCTCGGCACTGCTGGGTCTGCTGTCCGTCCGCCTGCTGTCCGCCCGCCTGTTGGACGATCACAGTGGTACGCGTCTGGTCGAAGCTGACATGGCCTCCTTCGAACTCGATGAGTCCTTCGCGTTCATCCTGCTGGGGGCGTCCTCGGTGTGCTTGCTCGATGCGACGCAGCGCGCCAGCACCTTCAACCGGGCCCGGGAACACCTCGCGCCCGATGGTGTCTTCTACCTCAGCGTCCTGGACTTGGCGGACACCCTGGTGGGAGGCGTGCGGCCAGTCGAACGTACCAGGGTGGCGGTCGACGGCAGATCGGTGATCACCCTGTTCCAGCACTTCGATGGACGTCGCCGGGTGCGGATGACCAGCCTGCTCCACGAATCCGTCGATGACGGGATCACCACCAGCCGCACCATGTACACGAGCGAGATCAACATCGTCAGTTCTACCGAGCTGGCCGGTGAACTCAGCGCGGCGGGCTTCGAGATCATCGGGTGCCGCCGCGGTCCGGACGGTGAGCAGGTGCAGGTCCAGCTGATCTGCCGGCTGGCGGGAGGCACCAATGGTTAGCCGGTACCCGCTATGGGAGTCGCTGATCCCACCCAGTCAGTACGGACGGCCGGATCGTTGCGCGGTCGCGGCGGAGGGCACCCGTGTCCAGTTCGCCAACGGCGGCTGGGCGTTGTGCGCGACGAGTGGCCTGTGGAACGTCAATCTCGGCTACGGCAACCGGGCGATCGCGGACGCGATCGCCAGCACACTGGCCACCGCCTCGTACCTGACCTTGTTCCGGGGCGGTCACCGCCTTGCCGTGCTAGCAGCGAACGCGCTGCTCGCCGTGTGCGGGCGGGAACACTTCGGCCGGGTGCTCTTCTCCACCTCCGGTGGAGCGGCGAACGACGTGATGACGAAGTTGGTCCGGCACTATCAGACTTTACGTGGTGAGCAACGCCGCCGCATCGTTGTCGGCCTCAAAGGCAGTTATCACGGCTTGACGTATGGCTCTTTCGCCCTGACCGGTGAGCGCCTTGGGCAGGAGTTCTACGGCGTCGACCAGCGGGCCGTCCGGCACGTCGACCATCGCGACGAGACCGAACTCGCCGCCCTACTGGCCAGGGAGGGACATCGCGTCGCGGCCGTCGTGCTGGAACCGGTGCTCGGTTCTGGGGCGTACCCGGTGTCCGATCGTCTGCTCGGCTCGCTGCATGAACTCCGCCGGGAACACGGGTTCCTGCTCGTGGCGGATGAGGTGGCAACGGGTTTCGGGCGTACCGGCAGGTTCTTCGCCTCCCAGGGCTGGCCCGTCCGCCCCGATGTGCTGATTACCTCAAAGGGTCTGACCAACGGCACATGTGCGGCGTCGGCCGTCGTGGTCTCGCACGAGGTGTGCACGATTTTCGAGCGCAAGGACGCCGTGCTGGTCCATGGTGAGACTCAGGCTGGTACGCCGAGCAGTTGCGCTGCGATCCTCGCCACTATTCAGGAAATGGAGCGGCTGGACGCGTGCGCGCGGGCCGTGCAGAACAGCATCCGGCTGGACGATCTGCTCGAGCGGCTGTCGGTCCATCCGCTGGTTTCCGGCTACCGTGGTGCCGGCTGCTTCCGGGCCCTGCAGCTCTCGGTGCCTGGGGTTTCGCCGCTGGTCATCGCAGCAGCCCGGCGAGCCGGTGTGGTGGTCCAGCCCGGTCTGGATTGTGTCCAGTTGGTGCCCGCTCTGATCTATGGTGACAGCGAGTTCGCCGAGCTGGCGACGCACCTGGTGACCGCACTGGACCAGGTGGCGGAGAAGGCGGCATGATGCCGCGGCGCGCTTGCCCCACGAAGGTGTATGCCGGTGCACGAGCTTGGCGGGTGGCCCGCTCGGAGATCGGCAAGCGAGCGCTCTTCGTTGTCGACGCCAACGTCGCCTTCGACGAGCCGGCCGCAGCGGTGATTCGGCTCGACGCCCGGGATACGGACCTGCAGACCGTTCGTGCGCTGGTAGCCCGGTTGGCGGCGCACGCACCCGACACCGTTGTGGGGGTTGGTGGCGGCAGCGTCTTGGACGTGGTGAAGCTCGCTTGTCTGGTGACCTGCGACCCTGGCCTGTCCGATGTGCTGGAGGTCTGGGGACGCCGTGCGGGGGTGATCCCGCTGCCGGATGGTCGAACACCTGATGGTCGAACACCGCAGTTCCGCCGGATCCTGGTAGCGACGACCATCGGCACCGGCGTGGAGGTGAGCCCGGTCGCCTGTGTGGAATCGGGCCGTCACAAACGGATCGTCATCGGCAGCAGGCTGCAGCCGGAGCTCGCGGTGCTCGACCCGGCCTGCACCGCCACCCTGCCACCGCAACTGCTCCGTGAAGGGGTTCTGGAGGCGCTGTTGCGGATCATCGGACCCGTTGCGGGAAGTGCACCGGTCGGCGGGCTGCCCGACGCCGAAGCCGCCATGCTGGTCAGCCAGCTGGTCGCCGGCGGGAATCGTTTCGCAGCAGGGGACACCGGAGCAGATGCCCGGCTCGCGGCCGCCATGTTGAGCGCAGCCACGCACACTGGCTGGGCACTCGTCGGCCGGGAAACGTTCGCCGCGAAGCACTGGTATCTGGCCAACGAACTGTCCACGGTTCTCGGCCTGCGCAAGATGGTCGTCACCGCGGCGCTGCTGCCCGCTGTCTGGACCCGCATCGCGTCGGGTGATGTGCGCTACGGCGACAAGGCGCAACTGGCCATGGCGTGGAGCTGGATCGACGACTCGGAACCGGTGACCGGGCTGCGCGCACTGCTCCGTCGATGGGATCTCGATCATGAGGTTGCGGCACCCGCAGCGGCGATCAGGACGGCGGCGCACCGAGCAGTGCTGTCCTGGGGTGGCCGGTTACCGATGCTTTCTGGCCTGACCACGGCCGAGATCGAGGACCTCTACACGGATGCGTTGCGGGGTGCCCGGACATGTTCGGCATGATTCAGACATTGGACCCCGCCAACGGCTTGACCCACGGTTGGCTGATGCGCCCGCCGCAGGGACCGGATCATCCGATGTGGACCATGGTCGTTGATATCGGCGGCCTCGCGGTGCGGGGACTGAGCATTGATGACTACCCGATGCACGCCGTGGGCGCCTGCGGAGTCAGCCGGACGGACACGATCACCAGAGCTGCCGGCGAGGCTGTTGAGCGGTTCGCCCTGTTCCCTGGCGATGAGGCGGGACCGCGGGCGATCACCGCCACCGCAGTGGAACTCGATTCCGCCGGGCTGGACTTCGCGGGATCAGGCCTCGGCGATCCCCACGCTCTCGACCGGCCATTGCGCTGGTACCAGGGCAGCCGCCTGGATTGCCAGCAGCCGGTGTGGGTGCCGTCCGGGCTGGTCGACTACCCGCTCGCCGACCCCTGGTTTGATCCGACGCCATCGGGCGCCGCCTCAGGCCCCGACCTGCGGTTCGCCGTGCGCGGAGCGTTGCTGGAGCTGATCGAGCGCGATGCCGTCGGGGTCGCCTGGGCTGCCGAGTCCCCGCTCCAGGAAATCGACGTCGAGGCCGAGATCGCGTTGGCGCGCTCCCATCCGAACTGGCGAGACCTGGCCAGGCTGTACCGGTGGGCGCGCGAACAGGACCTGCGTCCGACGCTGGTTCGCGTTCCGGTACTTCCAGGCTTGCACTGTGTGCTGGCGGCGGTGATCGACGGGCCCGACCTGGCTGCGGTCGGCGCCAAAGCGCATGAGGATCTCGGCCGTGCTCTGCTGATTGCGCTCCAGGAGGCAGTGCAGGTCCGGGACGTGCTCACCGCGTTACGTGGCCAGTGGGGACCAACCGCGGCCCCGGATGCCGTCCGCGACGATGTGGACCGGGCTCGTCTGTGGCTGACCGAGGCCGCAGTCGCCGAACTCGAACGGCGTCTCCATGATCTCCCAGCGGCATCACCGGGACCACCGAGTTCACCACCGCGGACGCCGGCTGAGCTGGTAGCGGCCATCCTGGCTGATGGCGGGCGGCCCGCGATGGTCGATCTCACGACCCGCTTGCCCGAGACCCATCGGGCGATGGGCTGGCGCGCGGTGAAAGTGGTGATTCCCGGTTATCAACCGCTGCGGATGGACGAGCGGCATCAGTTCGGCTGGCAGCACGAACGTATCGAGGCCGCGCGGACCAAACCCACCCGCCCCTTTCCCCACCCGTTGATCTGACCCGAAGAGTTGATGATGGATTCAGCCGGCCTGAGGTGCCCCCGACGCGCGACGTGGATCGTCGTGCATGAGCCCATGACGGACGGTGCACCGTGGATCGTGGAGCGGCCAGGTGCAAATCCACTACGCGTCAGCGCTGACATCGGAGAACTGCTGTCCACCATGGACGGCGAACGTAATACAGCCATGCTGGCAGGAGCGTTGGGCCGGCGATGGACACCTGCTCTCGTCGATGGCGCCGTCGGCAAGCTCAGTGAACTCGGACTGATCGAAGGCCAGAATTCTTCGCCGCGCCCCGAGCGACGGCTCGTGTTCATCCCGCCCGCAATTCTCCGGTTCCGGTTGGCCCGGGCCGGTTCGATCCTGGAGCCACTCCGCCCGGCGCTGACCCGGCTCTCCGGCTCAGCTGTCCTGGTCACAGTACTGGCGCTGTCGCTAGCCGGCCTGGCCGCCCTGGCCTGCCAGTGGGCCATGCTCGACGCGGTGCTGGGCGCGCCGTTGTCGATGTCCTCAGTGGCGCTGATCTCGACGGGAGCGCTGGTCACCACGATCTTCCACGAACTCAGTCACGGGGCGACATTGACCTATTTTAGGGGCCGCCCCGGCTGGTTCGGCGTCATGTTCTTCTATCTGATGCCCGCATGTTTCTGCGAGGTGACCGACGGCTGGCGTCTCGGTAAGCCAGCTCAGCGGGTTGCCGTCGCCATGGCCGGGGTGGCCGCGCAGACCAGTATCGCCGGTGCTGCCGCGGTGCTCGCACTGGCGCTGCCCGACGGCGATGGCCGGTCGGCACTGATCGGTTTCGCGGTCGTCTGCTACATCAATGGCGTGATCAACCTGATTCCCTGGGTCAAGCTCGACGGCTACCTGGCGTTGATGGCATACCTGGACATCCCGCACCTGCGGGACAAAGCAATGGCCGACGCGCGTGGCTGGCTGGCGAACCGGTTGTTCGGAGTGCGGTTCACCAGAGAGCTTCCTCAGCTGAGTTGGGCGATTCCCTACGGCACCTTGTGCATCGGGTTCCCGGTGTTGATGCTGATGCTCGCCGTCGCAATGTGGTGCCATTTGCTGCTCAGCGTGGGCGTTGCCGGCGCTGTACTGATCTTGCTGCTGATCGGGTACCTGCTGTACTGGCTCATCCGCACGACCGTCGGTCTGCTACGCAAGGCGTACCGCGCGGGCGTCAGCTTGACCAGGCAGGTGGCCGCAGGAGTGCTGGTCTGCCTGACACTTGCCGCACCTCTGACGTTCCTGAACATTCGCAACGACATCCGAGGTGGCTACATCAAAGACCGCGCGGATATCTATTTTGTCCAGCCGGCTGGATCAGACCTGGCCGCGCCGCGACCGGGAGAGCGGGTGGTCTTCCAACGCAGTGGCCTGCTGTTCCGGACCGACCTGGGCAACAGCAAGGTCGGTACCGGGGAAAGTGTCCACACGACGGTACCCCTTGGTGCCCTGGTGCCGATTCGTTCTGACGTCCCGATCGACGCGATCGCCGTCCCGCTCGACGGCGCACCCATCGGAGCGGTCGACACCGCCGGCAGCGCCTATCTCGAAGGGAAGCCGATGCCTGCCGGGCAGTGGCTGGCCGACAACTACCTGCGGCCCGCGTGGCAGCAGATCTTCGGACCGGAGAGCTGGCCAGGCCCATGACGGCAGTTATCGAAATGCCGCGGATTCACGAAGCTGAACGGCGCTTGACCGCCGTACAGAAAATCGAGCACGGAAAGGAGGTGAATTAGATGACGGAAACCGTGCAGGAGCTAGACCTTTCGTTCGAGGAACTCGAGGTGCTGGTTGGACCTGACTGCGCCGCCGTCTCCGGCCAGGCAGCCTGCGACGCTTCCCTTGGCGGCGCTATCGGCTTAAGTCTCGCCTTCTCCGTTATCGCTATCACCGTCACCTGATTGTACCCACGAGACACATCGAACGATCATCGAGAGTAGGTGGTTCACATGAAGGATGCTTGGCAGGCTCAGGGTAGCCTCGATCTCTCGGTCAATGAGCTGAAGCAGATCGACCTGTCGATCAGCGAGCTCGAGCACATTGCCGCGCCTGGTGCCGGTGACTTTGTCGCCAGCGTGTCAGCCGGTCTTGCCTTCAGCGGGCTCGTTCTCGCCGGGATAGCAATAACGTAGTAGGCGATCAGGCGCCCCCGGGGTAGCAGATCGACCGAGAGCCGACACCCGGGGGCGTCGTGCCTGCGTAGTGACCACATCTGATGAGGAGGACCGCATGACGGGACGCAGTGAGAGCAAAATCGGCTCGGCACTGGGGGTATTGGTGATAGGGATCGCACTGGTCGCCGTGGCCAATGCGATACCCGGACCGTCGTGGTTTCGCCTGGCGATTCTTGTTATCGCCAGCATTGTCATCTTGGTGAATATCTTCGTTCTCGCGCAAATATACCGGAGGACTCGAATGACAGGCAAGGAGCATCCCGGGAGGTCATGCTGAAAGAAGACCCCAGTTAAGTGCGAACATTGCATCTGAGAGTGGATTTCTGTGAATCAGCGCGACACCCGTCGAATCGATATGGCGGTGGACCGTCTCGGTGTTGGCCAGTTCGACTGGCAAACAGCCTCCACCGCCATCTCGGGAAGAAACGAAAACTGGTTAGGCCGCACCACGACCGGTCGGCGTATCTTCATTAAGAGAATCGTTGGCTCCGAGGCCGAGGTGACCTGCGGAATCAGGCGCACAGCAGCTTTTTACCGAACGTATAGCGATTTCACGAAACGGAATTTGTTGCACACGGCGGAATTACTCGGCCAGGACGAAGAAGGTGCTGTTCAGGTCTTCGAAGGTTTCGACGGAGCGCGCAACGGTGCGCAGGTAGCTCTCAGCCAGGATTTCGACGCCATCTTGGGGGCTAAGGCAGGTGAGGCCATCGGTGCACTGCATGGGATCGACCCGACTAACGTGATTGCGGTAGAGCGTACGCTTCCAGCACCGCCGCACGAGGATCTGTTTCGTGGTCTTACCATGGAGGTGTTCTACGAGTCGAGTTATGCGCAACTTCAGGCCTGGAACGTGATGCAGCAAGATTCTATCATTGTCGATTTACTGGCACTGCTCGATCGCACAATGGCCGGCGGGGTGAAGGTTCCGGTACACGGCGACCTTCGTCTGGATCAGTTCCTCATCGCTAATAATCGGCTTTATCTCACCGACTGGGAAGCATTTCAGTTGGCGGACCCAGCTCAGGATGTCGGTAGCTTCGTCGGCGAATGGCTTTACCATGCGGTGGTCCAGTTCCTGGCCGCCAGGGCACGGAGCAGTGCGAGACGCAAGGTTCCGGTACCGAACATTGCCCTGACCGAGAATTGGCGACCGTATAGTCAAGTGCGACCGGTTGTGCAGGCGTTCTGGCTTGCTTACCAGAAGGTTCAACCGGCGGGGCCGAAGCTGGCTCAGCGAGCGATAGTGTTCGCTAGCTGTCATCTGCTCGAACGGCTGCTCATTGATGCGCAGATCAGGCCTCGACTGGATGGCGGCGGGTGCGCATTGTTCTCCGTGGCTCGAACCATTCTGCTGTCTCCGGAGAAGTTTATTCCGGTACTCGGCCTAGGTGATCAATCATGATTATTGATAGATGCGTGCTGGCGCCGAGGTTGATTCGAATTCTGCCTGAGGTGGTCATCAATGGCCCTGGGGTCATCAATGACACCGCATGCACAGCCGTTGTGGGTGAGCGCAAGTTTCAGGCTGATACGTTCGCGGCGCTGGAACAGCAGCTCGCCGATGGGCTGTACGCAGTTTTTCACGCCGGCCAAAAGGCAGGTCCCGAGAAAAATTACCCGAAGCGGGACCACCGGTTGGAGAAAGCCTTCGCCTGCGTCGTTCCACACAGTACGACTCACGTGACTGCTGTCTTTCGGGGGCTGAGGGAAGAAGCCCAGCAACTACTCGTCGAGCTGGAGGGGGTGTTGGTATGGCTGCCCCGATCGACCACTCAGGACGTCGCGCTTCCTTCGATAGGAGGCCCCATCCGGCTTCAGCTTCCGCCGGTTCGGCCCGTCTTGTCACCCGGTTTCCAGTTCGTCACAGGATCACGGCCTGTGGACGTCGCTGGTCCTCTATTGCGGGTCTATGTCCACGTGACTGACGCCTACCACGCAATAGGTATCTGGCAGGCGGTGCTCGAATGCTTGGAAGGAGCATGCGTCGCGTATCAGGCGAAAGTTTTGTCCCGGACCCAGGAGTATCCGCGGCGCGACGCTCTTGTCGTGTACCTGCCGCTAGCCTGCGCCCATGCTGATCAGCTGATCGTCGATGCGGTCATGGGCATGCCGGGAATAGCCGAGGACACCTCGGTCTTCGCTGAGCGCCTCGCGCCCGGTGTCGCCAAGGCCTGGGAACCGACCGATACACGCCCCGGCATGTCCGGCCTCAGCTTCGGGCAGCATCGCGCTAAGGTGCTTGCCAGTGCTCTGCTCGACAGTGTGACCACAGGCGAGCCCCGCGAGTTGGCGGTCACGAAGTCCTTTGTGATGGCCAATATCGACCCGGGCAATCCAGCATTGAACATCCTGCGACATGATCTGGCGTTCACATCCGGGGGAGATGGATAGTGGCCGACTTTTCAGTGCACGTTCCGTTCGCGCCGGTACGCGCAGAGCAGATTGCGCTTGTTGGAGATCTGGTTCGGCGAGCCGACAACTGCCGGTTGTGGATTGGCCAGATGCTGACAATCGAGCCGCATCAGTTATTGGCCTACTGCGCTGGGTTGGGATTTCGTGTGCCGGTCGGGACCAGTGTCACGCTGATGCCGCTGCGGCACCCTTTCGAGGCAGCGGTGCAGGCTCGGTCCCTGGCACAGATCACCGGCCACCCGGTCGTAGCCGGTTACGGCCCCGGCTCCGCCGACTTCCAAAGAGCCCTACGGGGAACTACCTACCGCAGCCCACTCACCGCCGCACATGAGTATCTCACTGCGGTGCGTGGTCTGTTGAACGGCAACCAGGTCGAGCTCGCTGGTGAGTATTTCCAGCTCAACGGTGCACTACTGCCGTTGTCCCATCCACCGGTCGACGTGGGTCTTGGCGTGCTCCGCGAAGGGATGGCCCGGCTCGCGGGTGAGATCGCCGATGCAGCCATCACCTGGCTCTGCCCGCCGGACTATCTACGGGATGTCCTCATCCCCGCGATCCGGGAAGGCGCCACGAAGCAGACCCGGCCCGTGCCCAGGGTGGTCTCTGTGGTCCACGTGGCGCCACGCAAGCCGGGGCAGGATCCGGTGCGACTCGCGCTCAGCGTCTGCCGCCAGCACCTGCAAGCTCCACACTACGTCGATATGTTGCGCCGGGCAGGGATAGCTGTAGACGCGGCAGACCCGGACTCAGGAGCACGAACTCTCGTCGAATCCGGCGTGTTCCTGACCGGCACCATGACAGAACTGATCGAGGGACTCGATGCCTACCGGACAGCTGGCGTCGATGAGATCGTCCTCAACCTCAGCGGCGTCGGATATCACCGAGGTGACCATGTCGCGGTACGCGAACTAGAGTGCTTGCTCACCGCGCTGGGAACCGTAAGACACCGGCGGCGCCAACGCGGTGGGCTTCAGGCTGGTAGCTGACCAGCCGCCCGCAGCAGTTCCTCCAGCCCGGTAACGCCAGCTACTCAGCCTCCTGGTTACTCAGCCTCCTGGGGTGGCGAACCCGGGTGATTCGAAGATCGGGCTGGTGGTCGTCGTGCTGGTCGTGGTGTTCTCCCGGCCGACGGTGATGGTGATGGTCTGATCGACGGCGAAACCGGTGCCCGGTACCACGTCCTGCTTGACGATCAGGCCGACTTGATTGGCGTCATCCACCGGAATGAGGTTCTCTTTGAAGCTGCCGGTCCAACCCAGTCGTTGCAGCGTCGCGAGCGCTTGTGTCGGGGTGAGGTTCCGCAGGTTGGGCATCTGCAGCTGATTGCCCCGGGACACCGTGAGAGTCACCGAGCTGCCCACCTTGACGCTGGTACCCCCGGCCGGATTCTGCTTGAGAACCTGACCCTTCTGCACCGGGGAGTCAACATTCTCGACCTGCGCGTTCAGGCGTGCCACCGCGATGTTGCGCTGGGCCTGCTCGATGTTGGTGTTGGTCACATCAGGCACACCCACCATCTCCTGTGCCACCCCGACGGTGATCACCACCGATTTGCCCTTGGTCAGCCGCCGCCCGGCAGGCGGATCCTGGACCTGCACCCGGCCGACGTCCTTGTCGTCCTGGACGACTTGCTTACGTTGGTCCGGGGAGAGCACCAGCCCTACCTGCTGCAGGGAAGCCTGGGCCTGCCCGGCGTCCAAACTGAGCAGGTTGGGCACCTCCACCTCGGCGGGTCCGGCGCCGATGTCCAACCGGATCGTCGTGTGGGGCAGCGCCGTTCCAGCAGGCGGGGTCATCCGCACCACCCGGTCAAGCTCCGCCGGGCCTGACTCGACCGGGCTGCTCTCGGTCGGGAAGCCTGCCGCGTTGAGCGCCTGCTCAGCGAGCACCTTCGGCTGGCCGACCACGTTGAGCAGCGGGACCGGCTTGGGCGCGCCACCGAACAGGTCGGTGAACAACAGCAGGACCAGCCCGATGATGGCGAGCACCACCACAGTGGTGAGGATCCCGAGGCCACGGCTGGCTCGGCGCGCCTCGACCGGCGCAGCGATGGGCTCGGCGCGCCGCCGGACGGCCCGGGTGGGTCGCATGGCCACGGTGGGACCCGAGTCGAGCATGAGATCGCGGTCCGCGTCGGTCATCACCACCGGCGCCAGCTGCCGCTGCCCGTTGAGGACCCGGACCAGGTCCGTCCGCATCTCGGCGGCGGACTGGTAACGGTTCGCCGGGTTCTTGCTCATCGCCTTGAGCACCACCGCGTCCAGCGCCGGTGACAGGTCAGGCATCAGGTGTGACGGTGGCGTGGGGTCCTCGCGGACGTGCTGGTAGGCCACCGCGACCGGGGAGTCGCCGGTGAACGGGGGCTCCCCGGTGATCAGCTCGTAGAGCACGCACCCGGAGGCATAGACGTCCGACCGGGCATCCACCATCTCTCCGCGAGCCTGCTCGGGGGACAGGTACTGGGCGGTGCCGACCACCGCGGCGGTCTGGGTGACGCCCTGTCCGTCGGCCAGCGACCGGGCGATGCCGAAGTCCATCACCTTGACCGCGCCAGCGTTGTTGATCATCACGTTGGCGGGTTTGACGTCCCGGTGGATGATGCCGTTGCGGTGGCTGAAGTCCAGGGCCGCGCAGATGTCCGCCATCGTCTCCATGGCGCGCAGCTCGTCCATCGGGCCTTCGGTTTTGACGATGTCGCGCAGCGTCCGGCCCTCGACGTACTCCATCACGATGTAGGGCAGCGTCCCGTAGTCCGACACTGTCTCGCCGGTGTCGTACACCGCGACGATGGCCGGATGGTTCAGCGCGGCGGCGTTTTGTGCCTCGCGGCGAAAGCGGTGCTGGAACTGGGGGTCGCGGGCGAGGTCGGCGCGCAGCACCTTGACGGCGACGTCGCGGCCGAGGCGGACGTCGCGGCCGCGGTGCACCTCGGACATCCCGCCATAGCCGAGCGTCTCGCCCAGCTCATAGCGATCCGACAGTAGCCGGGGAATGGTCATTCCTGCGCCGTCCCGCTTCTCGTTCGCCCGCTCCTCGTTCGCGAGCCGCGCCATGTCCGTGGTCATGTCTGTGCCCATGGCTGTGTCCCTGTCCGGGTCCATGGTTGTGTCCCTGTCCGGGCCCGCTCCGGGCCCCATCATGCCCCCCTTTCGACTGTCACCCGATAGGTGCCTGCCGCTCACTTTCCCCTCCGGCAGGTAAGTTCCAGCGTCGATCCGCGGGGCACCCAACCGGTCAGCGGGTCGACTCCGATAATCCGGCACTGGGAGCGCAGGTCAGGGTCCACCTGCTCACCGTCGTCGTCGACCACGCGCGGTATCAGGCCACGGACCTTCGCGGTGACGACGGCGTCGCTGCCTCGGTGGCCCCAGTAGTCGGTCGGAATGATGAGTACCTCCGCGGGCGTGTCGTCCCGGTTGCTCAGCTCCGGGGCAGGTTGCGCCTTGGTCGGGTCCAGCTGGAATGGCGATGGTGGTGCGGGCGGCCCCGGTTCGCCGGCAACGCCGGTGTCCGGCGTCCGGGACGCCGCTGCGCCGGAGGTCACTGGGGACGACGTCCCTGGGGAACCCAGCGCATCGCGGACCAGGTAACCGCCGACAATCAGGGTAAGCGCGCCCAGCACAATGCCGGCGATCCGCCCCGGACCGAGCCGTTGGCGACGGCGCAGTGACGCGGTGTTGGGGGACACCGTGTTGGGGGACATCCTGTTCGGGGACACCGTGTTTTGGGACGCCTGGTTGTGGAGGCTTGGCAGGACCGCGGTTGGTGACGGATGGTAGCTTTTTGTCATCGGCGGTAACTCTCGCCCACCTCGGACCGCGGCGACGGCAGCGGCGAACTCACCGCCGGTGCGATAGCGCTGGAGCGGGTCTTTGGCCAAGGACGCCTCGATCAGCGTTCGAGCTCCCCGGGGCACATCCGGAGGCAGTGGCGGCGGCTGATCACGGATATGCATCATCGCGACGCCGACAGCGTTGTCAGCGGAGAATGGTCGTTGGCCGGCCAGGCACTCGTAACCCACCACCGCCAGTGAGTAGACGTCACTGGCCGGACCGGCTTCGTGCCCGGCGGCCTGCTCCGGGGCGATGTAGTGCGCCGTGCCCATGACCATCCCGTTGCAGGTCATCGGAGCTGCGTCGACGGCCCTGGCGATGCCGAAGTCGGTGAGCTTCACCTTCCCGGCGGGGGTGATCAGGATGTTGGCGGGCTTGATGTCGCGGTGCACCAAGCCGCGCTCATGGGCTGCCTGCAGCGCGGTGCCGGCCTGTTCCAGAATGTCCAACGTCCGGTCGACGCTCAGCCGCGGAGACCGCATGAGGATCGTGGCCAGCGGCTCGCCGGCCACTAGCTCCATCACCAGGTAGGCGACATCCGGATCGCGGTGTCCGGGAACTTCGCCCGCTTCGCCGTAGTCGTGGACCGCGGCAATGCCAGGATGGTTCAGCGACGCGGTCATCCGGGCCTCGGCCTGAAACCGGCGGCGGAACTCGGGGTCACTCGACAGCTCGGGCTTGAGCACCTTGACAGCCACCTGGCGGCCCAGCCGGGTGTCGTCAGCCTGCCACACCTCACCCATCCCGCCGATGGCGATGCACTGGGCCAGCCGGTAACGCCGCGCCAGCAGCTGCCCCGCGCTCATTCTCCCGTCGACGCTGGGCATCAGCGGGGTCCTTGGAGGGCGGCGCCGATGACGGCTCGGCCGATGGGGCCGGCGAGGGAGCCTCCGGTGGCTTCCAGGTTGCGGTCCCCGCCGTCCTCCACCACCACTGCGATCGCCACCTGTGGGTTGTCAGCGGGCGCGAAGGCCACATACCAGCCGTGCGGCGGGGTGTGCTTGGGATCGTCGCCGTGCTCGGCGGTGCCGGTCTTCGCGGCGATACTGACCCCGTTGATCTTACCTTCGTTGCGGTAACTGTTCTCGGCGGCAACCATCATGGTGCGGATCTGGGTGGCGGTGGTGCGCGACATCGCCGTCTCAACCTGCTCCGGCGCGAATTTCTCCAGCACGGACAGGTCCGGGGCCAGGATGTTGCGCAGCAGCTGGGGCTTCATCCGCACCCCACCGTTGGCGATGGTGGCGACGATCATCGCGTTCTGCAAGGGGGTGAGCGCCACATCGCGCTGACCGATACCGGACTGTTCCAGAGCGGCGACGTCGGGAATGGCGCCCACCGTCGAGGGCGCCACCGGGATCGGGATGCTGAGGTCCTGCTGCCCGATGCCGAACAACTGGGCCTGTTTGCGCAGGGCGTTCTCACCGACCATGGAAGCCAGCTGGGCGAAGGCGGTGTTGCAGGAGTGGACCAGCGCCTGGGTCAAGGTGGTGGTGCCGCCACCCGCACATGGTTGGTCAGCGAAGTTGTGCAGCAGAGTCGTCGTGCCTTGCAGCTGCAGCCCAGCCGCCCCGGTGAGTGGGGTATCCGGGGTGGCCCTGCCGGACTCCAGCGCGGCGGCGGTGACCACCAGTTTGAAGGTCGACCCGGGCGGGTAGATGGCCGCGACCGCGCGGTTGGTCAGCGGGGTTCCCCGCTGGGGCGAGGTGGCCTCGTTCCAGGCGGCCTCCTGCGTCGCGCCGTCGTGCGCGGACAGCCGGTTGGGGTCGTAGGACGGGGTGGAGGCCATCGCCAGGATCTCACCGGTACTGGGCTTGATCGCCACCACCGCGCCGGTGTACCCGCGGCGGGTCAGTGCGTCGTAGGCGACCCGTTGGACGGCCGGGTTGATGGTGAGCTCGACGCTGCCCCCACTGGGCGCCCGGCCGGTGACCAGATCAGAGATCCGCCGCACGAACAGCCGGCCGTCGGAGCCGTTGAGCACGGCGTCCATCGAGTTCTCCATGCCGCCCGAGCCGTAGCGCAGTGAGTAGTAACCGGTGACCGGGGCGTAGAGCGGGCCGTTGAGATAGGTCCGCAGGTAACGCAGCTGCCCGCCGGTCTCCACCGAGTTGGCCACCGGTAACCCGCCCGCGATGATCTGGCCGCGCTGGCGACTGTACTCGTCGAGCAGCACCCGCCGGTTGCGCGGATCGGTGCGGTAGTCCTCGGCGCTGACCACCTGGATGTAGGTGGCGTTGGCCAGCAGCAGAACGATCATGGCGATGACGGCCATCGCGACCCGGCGAAGCGGTGTGTTCACGGGCGCTGCACCATCTCGGTATGCGCCTCGGCCAGCGGGGTCACCGGTTTACGTGGGGCAGCGCCTGCTGGCACCCGCGCCGCGTGGGAGATCCGCAGCAGCAGCGCGACCAGGATGTAGTTGGCCAGTAGCGAGGATCCGCCGTAGGCCAGAAACGGCGCGGTGAGCCCGGTCAGCGGGATCAGCTTCGTCACCCCGCCCACCACGATGAACACCTCCAGGCCGATCGCGAAGGACAACCCGGCGGCGAGCAGCTTGCCGAAGGTGTCCCGGACGGTGAGCCCGGCGCGCATTCCCCGCATCGTCACCAGCAGGTAAATGAACAGCACCGCCGCCAGCCCGACGAAACCCAGCTCTTCGCCGATCGCGGCGGTGATGAAGTCGGTGTGCGCTTCGGGCACCAGGTCCGGACGCCCGGCACCCAGGCCGGTACCGAACACGCCACCGGTGCCCAGCCCGAACAGCGACTGCGCCATTTGGTAGCCGGCGCCGTCGTAATCGGAGAACGGGTTGATCCAGGCGGTCACCCGGCGCTGCACGTGGGCGAACAGCAGGTCGGAGACGAACGCGCCACCCATAAAGAAAATCAGCCCGATCACCAGCCAGGCGACCCGTTCGGTGGCGACGTAGATCAACACCAGCACGATGCCGAAGAACAGCAACGACGTGCCCAGATCCTTCTCCAGGACCAGCACACCCAAGGAAAGGCCCCACGCCATCAGCAACGGCGCGAGATCCCGGGCCCGGGGCAGCTCCATGCCCAGTACCTTGCGCCCCGCCGTGGTGAACAGATCCCGTTTGGTCACCAGGAAGGCCGCGAAAAAGACCATGAGCAGGATCTTGGCGAACTCACCGGGCTGGATGGTGAAGCCACCGAAGCGCAGCCAGATCTTCGAGCCGTTGACCTCGGACAGCGCAGCGGGCAGCAGGCCGGGCAGCGCCAGCGCCGCCAACCCGACCAGCCCGCAGGTATAGCCGTAGCGGGCCAGCATCCGGTGGTCCCGGACCAGCGCCAGCACCGCCACGAACAACCCCAGCCCCAGAGCGGTCCACGCGATCTGGTGCGGCACGTTGCCCGCCGGCGCCGCAGCGCCAATAGAGGTGGCCGATGCCGCATCGGCCAGGTCGAGGCGGTGGATGACCACCAGTCCCAACCCGTTGAGCAACGCCACACAGGGCAGGATCAGCGGGTCGGCGTAAGGGGCCAGCCACCGCACCGCGATGTGCGCGGCGCTGAACAGGGCGAGGTAGGCGGCCCCGTCGTAGAGCACCGACCGGGTGAGTCCCTGCGGCTGGTTGAGCTCGACCAGCACCAGCGCCGCGGTCACCACGATGGTGGCGAACGCCAGCATGACCAGCTCCAGGCCGCGTTTGGTGGGCGGCAGGGCCGCGGGCTGCGCACCAGCGTCCTGGGTGGATACCGAGACGACCATCAATTCACCGTCCGGCAGTCCACTCCAGGTTCCGAGGGCTTCTCCGGAAGTGCCGTACCGGTGGTCGTCGGCGTGGCGGAAACACTCGGATCTGAGGCGGCAGGAGATTCCGGGGCGGACGGAGCTGATGAAGCCGGCGTCTCAACAGCAGAGGTGCTCCGGCCGGCCTGATCGGTACCATTCTGGAGACCCACCGTGTTCTGGGGACCCCCGGCGCTCTGCGGGCCCCCGGTGTTCTGTGAACCTCCGGTGTTCTGTGGACCCCCGGTGTTCTGTGGACACAGCGGCAGCAGATCGTTGGTGCGCAGCCGGCCGATGATCTTGCGCGCACCGTCCAGCCCGCCGTTGCTGATCATGCCACGGCTGACGTTGGTCCGGGCGTACGGTTGCAGGTCGCGCAGGAACACCGTCTCGCAGCCGCGGGCCGCATCCCGGCAGCTACCTTCTGCCCAGGAGTGCAGCGGGAGGCCAAGGAACTCGCCCCGGACGCCCTTGAAGACGGCCACCTCACCGTCCTTGGCGGCCCCCACGTAGTACTGGCCCAGCACCAGGATCGAACCGATCGCGGTGACTCCACCGACCAGCACAGCGAGCACCGCGAGGCCAATCAGGACGCGCTTGCGCTGGCGTTGGCGCAGTTGCGGGTCCGGGGGCGCGGCCTCGATCCGCTGGGGCTCTACCGGGCGCGGCAGCGTGGTCGTCGCCGCGCGGGACGCCGCCGAGTCGGGCTGGGGTTGCTCGACGCCGTCACCGGCCGCCCCGGCGATGATGGGCGCGTCCTCGCCGTACTCGACATCGACCACGTCAGCCACGATGCAGGTGATGTTGTCCGGCCCGCCGCCCTTGAGCGCCAGTTCGATAAGGCGGTCCGCGCACGACTGCGGGTCGCGCATGGTGAGCCCCTCAGCGAGGTTCTCCGCACTGACCACGTCGGACAGCCCATCCGAGCACAGCAGGTAGCGGTCCCCGGCGCGGGCCTCCCGGACGGTCAGCGACGGCTCCACCTCGTGCCCGGTGAGCGCCTTGAGCAGCAACGAGCGCTGCGGATGGTGGCTGGCCTCATCCGCCGAGATCCGGCCCTCGTCGATCAGCGACTGGACGAACGTGTCGTCGTGAGTGATCTGGCTGAACGCGCCCTCGCGCAGCAGGTAGGCCCGGGAGTCACCGACGTGAGCCAAGCCGATCTTGTTACCACCGAAGAGGACCGCGGTGAGCGTGGTGCCCATGCCCTCACGCTCGGGATCCTCCCGGACCAGTTCACTGATCGCCGCGTTGCCGGCCATGGTGGCCTCGTGCAGCTGATCCAACAGGTCGTTTCCGGGCTCGTCGTCATCCAGCGGCACGAACGCGGCGATCACCGCTTTCGACGCCACCTCGCCCGCCGCATGCCCGCCCATCCCGTCGGCGAGCGCCAACAACCGAGGACCCGCGTACACCGAGTCCTCGTTGTTCTGCCGCACCAGGCCGCGGTCGCTCTTGGCCGCGTAGCGCAGGACCAGAGTCATGTGCGTAGCTCGATCACCGTCTTGCCGATTCGGATGGGCACTCCAAGAGGAACCCGGGTAGGTCCGGTGACTTTAGCCCGGTCCAGATAAGTGCCGTTGGTGGAGCCTAGATCCTCCAGGAACCAGTCCCCGCCCTGGAAGCCCAGACGAGCGTGCCGGGTGGAGGCGTAATCGTCGTCGAGTACCAGGGTGGAGTCGTCGGCTCGGCCGATCAGGATGGGTCTGCCGTCCAGCGAGATACGGGTCCCCGCCAGCCCGCCCGCGGTGACGACCAACTGGCGGGGTTGGCGGTCGCGCTCGGCCCGGGAACGCCGCCGGGACATCGGAACGCTGGCGCGCAACCCGGAGGCCGCGAACAGATCGGAACGGACGATGCGCAGCGCGACGACGACAAACAACCAGAGCAGGAGCAGGAAACCCGCTCTGGTCAGTTGCAGCACCAGCTCCGGCACACTCGGTTCGTCTCTGCTAGTTGGTTGGGCTAGTTGGTTGGGCTAGTTGGTTGGGCTAGTTGGTCCGGAAGACCAGCCGGGACTGCCCGACCCGCACCACGTCGCCGTCGACGAGCTGCCAGGTCTGCACCGGCGTGCCGTTGACCGTCGTTCCGTTGGTGGACCCGAGGTCGGCGAGCAGCGCGACCCGGCCGTCCCAGGTGATCTCCAGGTGCCGCCGGGACACTCCGGTATCCGGCAGCCGGAATTGGGCTTCTTGGCCACGGCCGACCACCGTGGAGCCCTCGGTCAGCTCGTAGTGGCGATTGGATCCGTCGTCCAAGGTGAGCGAGGCGCAGAGCTGCCGGTCACCGCCCTGGTCGTAGGCGTAATCGCCGAAACTCCGGGACGAGCTCGGGCCCTGGTCGTACCGCTGGTCCGGGGTGCCATAACCAGATGGCTGGGCACCAGATGGCTGACCGTAGTCCGGGACGGCGTACCCACCCGGTTGCTGACTCATGGATCGGTCTCCTGCGCTACGAGGTTGCGGTGTGTCGGGATCGACGGACGAACTGGTGCGGAACTGCCCAGTGTGCAGCGTGCCAGACACCTTCAGAGCCACCACCACATCTCCGTAGACATCCCAGCCCTGCTCCGCGATATGAGCCTGGATGCAACCCCTGAGCATCCGGATCACCCGCTGTTCGTCCCCGGCCAGCCGGTCGTGGTCAGCTGCACCGAGCCTGACGGTGTAGCGGTTCGGTGCGAGCACCCGCCCCCCGGCAAGGGGACGAGCGTTGTCGTCAGCCTCGCGGAGCAGTGCCTGCGCCACCTCCTGCGGCACCACGCTACCGCCGAAGACCCTGGCAAAGGCGTCGCCGACCATACCCTGTAAACGACGCTCGAACCTCTGCGCCTTACCCACGGCAGCCTCCTCTCGCAGCGGGGCTGTCCCCGATGGTATCCGGGAAGGCCAACGTGGAGTCTGCCGCCGCAGACCGCCGGACGGCGCATGCTAGGCTGCCGCGGTCACTTGGGCGAGTGGCGGAATGGCAGACGCGCACGGTTCAGGTCCGTGTGTCCGTAAGGACGTGGGGGTTCAACTCCCCCCTCGCCCACAAGTTTTCCTGGCGCACAGATTTCTTCGGGCACAGATTTCTTCGGGCCACAGATTCTTTTGGGCACAGATTCACGGCGCGACGCGCGCTAGCGCAACTTCAGCAGCCGGTCGTAAACCATCTCGTAGATCCAGCGGCCGGTAGTGGTCGGTGCCGCAGTCGCGACCGCCCGGTTGCGACCGGCGTGCACAACATCGACCGCATCGGGGTCGACGTCGAGCGGTCCGGCGGCAGCCAGCACGGTGGGGCCGTAATGCTCGGCGTGGGTCAGGCACTCGACGTTGCGGGCGATATGCGCGGGCAGCAGCAGAGCAGTCGGGCACAACCCGGCGAACGGCGCGGCACCGGTGAGCCCGGTCCGCCAGTGCCGTGCCGGGGCAATGATGCCGCTCAATTCCACGGCGGGCGCCGGCACGAGATGACGCATCTGCGGCCAATCCCAGGTGGACACCGACAGCCGGTCGGTCACCGGGCCCCACCCAGAGCTGATCCGGCGCTCATGCACCTCCGGGATGAGCGTGGCGACAGCCACCACGCGCCGTCCGAGCAGCATCATCGGTGGCAGCACCACCCCCTCCCAGCCGAGCGCGCCGGCCGCGGCGGAAGCCAGGTGATCAGGTGGGGACAGAACCTCGATGGGGTCATCAGCCCAGATCCGGGATCCGAGCACGATGCCACGAGCCTCGACCAGCGATTCGGCTGTCACGGGGACGCCTCTCCCATCGTTGTCGCGGATCACGTCTATTCACGCGTGATTAAGGCCTACCAGGAGCGTGCCGTCCGATGACGGAGGCGCGGCCGCTGCGGCGTTCGGCGGCGGTTCTCCCGCGCTGACTGGTCGGCGGAGTTCGGCCGTCCCTAGCACGCCCGCATCGACCAGCGGCAGACCGGTCCGCCAGACGGCACCGGCGTCTCCTCCGGTCAGTTCGACACTCATAACCTACTTAACGGTAGGATTACGTTTCGGTAACGCCGCAAGACGGGACGAGCGTGAGCGAGAAAACCCACCACCACGTCGTCATCATCGGCACCGGCTTCGCCGGGCTGGGAATGGGTATTGGACTCCAGCAGCACGGAATGACCGATTTCGTCCTGCTGGAACGGGCCGGGGATGTGGGCGGCACCTGGCGGGACAACCGCTATCCGGGCTGTGCCTGCGACGTGCCCTCCCAGTTGTACTCGTTCTCCTTCGAACTCAACCCGTCCTGGAGCCGCAGCTTCTCCGGCCAGGAGGAGATCTGGGACTATCTGCGGCGCTGCGCTGACCGCTACGGCGTGCGCCCCCATATCCGCTTTCACCACGATGTACTCGACGCCGCGTGGGATCACCCGCGGAGTCGCTGGCGGGTTCGGACCAACTGCGGCGAGTTGACCTGTGACGTACTGATCACGGCGACCGGCGCGCTGTCAGAACCTAATATTCCGGACATTCCCGGATTGGCCACGTTCCGGGGCGCGGTGTTTCATTCCGCGCGCTGGGCGCTCGACTACAACTTCCGGAATCGGCGGGTAGCGGTGGTCGGCACCGGCGCCTCGGCCATCCAGTTCGTCCCGCAGATCCAGCCCGAGGTCGCCTCGCTCACGCTCTTCCAGCGCACTCCAGCCTGGATCATGCCGCGCGGCGAGCGGGACATAGGTGGGCTCGAGCGACGGGTGTACCGGACCCTGCCAGCGCTCCAACGGCTGGTGCGGGCGGGTATCTACTGCGGCCGGGAATCGCTGGTGCCTGGGTTCGCGGTGAGCCCGCGGCTGCTCAAGCCCGCTGAGCTGATCGCCCGCGCACATCTGCGCCGGCAGGTCCCCGATCCCGCGCTGCGGGCCAAGCTGACCCCCGGCTACGCCATCGGATGCAAACGCATCCTGATTTCCAACGACTTCCTCCCCGCCTTGACCAGGCCCAACGTAAAGGTCGTCACGTCGCCGCTCGCCGAGGTCGGCGCGGACTGGGTGCAGGCCGCGGATGGCACCCGATCCAGCGCGGACGCCATCGTCTTCGCGACGGGATTCCAGGTCACCGACGCGCCGATCGCCACCCGGATCCGCGGCCGGGACGGCCGGACTCTCGCGCAGACCTGGTCCGGTGGGGCGCAAGCGCATCGCGGCACGACGATCGCCGGATTCCCCAACCTGTTCATGCTGGTTGGCCCCAACACCGGGCTCGGGCACACCTCGCTGATCTACATGATCGAGTCCCAGGTGGCGTACACCCTCGACGCGCTGCGCTACCTGAGGCGCTGCGGGGCGGCAGCGGTGGAGGTGCGGCCGGAGGCGCAAGTGGCCTACAACCAGGCCGTCCAGCGCCGGATGGCCCGCACGGTGTGGACCTCGGGCGGCTGCACAAGCTGGTATCTCAACGCCCACGGCCGAAACACCACCCTGTGGCCGACCTTCACCTGGCGCTTCCGCCGCGCCACCCGCAAGTTCGACCCCACCGAATACCAGATCCACGGTCCCTGACCCCGATATGGCTCCATGTCGGGGGTGACTATGGGCGGGGTCAGCCGGATTTAGCGACTGAAGCCCATGCGATTACGGAGCACGGCGGCAGCCAGCGGCTAAGTAATCGCCGAATGTGCCTTCAATAGCAAATCCGGCCACAAAATAGGCTCACTACTTGTTATCGATGATGATCGCTACGTAGCTGATGCCGAGCGAATCTCAGTAGTACGTCTGGGCGGGACTACGTAGATGACTGCTCGGAGAGGCTCCGCGGTAGGGGGGAAACGAGGGGATCCGCACCCCACCCCGCGGGGATCCGCGTTGGCCTCCCAACCGGAGAATCGATCCAGCCAGGACCGTTGACCAGCGGCGAAACAAACTGGGGAGCAGCGTGGAAGCTCCCGGCGATGATCCGGCACCGGGTGTCGATCGAGGAATCTAAGTACTGGATCAGTGTCCGCCTAGGTAGTCCATAAATCAGCCCTCGAAGCTACGTAATATGAGAAAAGTTTACGCAGCGAATACATGTTGCCACTGGGCCCTTTTCTGGCCAGAGTGTGAGTTAAGCCGAATCGGCACCAGTAGCCGGTGAGGTGGGTCTGTACCGGCCCGCAGGGGGCCCACAATGAGGAGGTTTGTGGATGTTTGACGCAATGAGCTTTGGTGAGATCGACGGCCAGCACGTGGAGCTGCTCCCCGCACGTACTGTCCTGTCCCTGTTCGCGACCGGTGGCGGTAGCCGTAACGGCGGCAACGGCGGCAACGGTGGCTCCGCGCAGGGTGGCGTGGGCGTCAACGTGCTGAGCGGCCTCGGCGTCCTGGGCACCGGCACGGCCTCCGGTGGCGACGCGGCCGGCGGCGGCGGCGGCAACGGCGGCCCCGCCTGAGCGCACCGCAGTTGGGTTCCACAGCGGTGAGTTGTTCCAGCTGTGAACACGTGGGGTGCCGTTGGCTAGGGAACGGCACCAGCGTGGCCGGCGCCTGAGGCGGCACTGGGGGCAGCCGACTGTAAACCAAGTCGAGCCAGTACCGCCAGCGATCATCAGATCGCGACGCTGACGCTGGCAATGGAGGGGTAGCCGGAATGCGGCTACCCCTCCATTTATTGTCCACGGACATCGCCGCCGCTGACAGTGGACCGTGTCCGTAACCGATGGATTAAGTAGTCATACGTGTGGAACTAGGTGACGAAGCACCGTCCGTGCGGCTGGATAGCGTAATTTTTCCGGCAGGAACTCGGGCCGCGCACCGGCAGCACCAGAACTCGAGCTGGTTCCGCTACCTAGTAACACCCGCCGGGGATGCTCTGAACAGCGGAAATATAGATCAAAAGGGTGACAGCCGGCAGCCAGCCGGAGGGGCTGGTTAGGTGCCGAGCCCCCTCAGTGTTAGGTAGGTTCGCCATCGGTCAGGCGGCCGAGAGTCAGGTACCACAACTAGGTAATAAGACGCGAAGGTTAGGTATTGAATGCGGGTTGCCATAGGACCATTTTCTGGCCAGAGTGTTAATTAAGCCGAATCGGCACCAGTGGCCGGTGAGGTGCGTCTGTACCGGCCCGCAGGGGGCCCACAATGAGGAGGTTTGTTGAATGTTTGACGCAATGAGCTTTGGTGAGATCGACGGCCAGCACGTGGAGCTGCTCCCCGCACGTACTGTCCTGTCCCTGTTCGCCACCGGCAGCCACAACGGCGGCGACGGCGGCAACGGTGGCTCCGCCCAGGGTGGCTTGGGCGTTAACGTGCTGAGCGGCATCGGCGTCCTGGGCACCGGCTCGGCCTCCGCTGGCGACGCGGCCGGCGGTGCCGGTGGAGCAGGCGGAGCCGCCTGAGCCCACCGCAGTTGGGTTCCACAGAGGTGAGTGCCAGCTGTGAACACGTGGGGTGCCGTTGGCTAGGGAACGGCACCTGACGCTGGCCATGGAGGGGTGGCCGCAATACGGTCACCCCTCCATTCATTATCAACCGACATTGCCGGGAAATGAAGGCGTGCTCCATCGCCAACTAAATATCGGTAGTCACATCGCCGGAACTAAGTAGTGAACCACCGAACATGCCGGTCCAATGGCGCACATTCTCCGGCGGAACCGCAGATCCACCTGATGCACACCCGAACACGACCTGGACCCGGGTTCATCTGATTCAGGCAGTCCACCATCGGCTGAGTACCAGGTAGCCCAACTAGGCAAATGAAAACTAAGATTAGGTATTGAACGCGGGTTGCCATAGGGTCTTTTTCTGAGCATGGTGTGAATTGAGCCGAATCGGCACGAGTGGCCGGTGAGGTGGCTCTGTACCGGCCCGCAGGGGGCCCACAATGAGGAGGTTTGGAATGTTTGACGCATTGAGCTTCGCGGAGATCGACGGCCAGCACGTGGAGCTGCTCCCCGCACGTACTGTCCCTG
>JBOHFK010000037.1:0-44302 GCA_050699635.1 Pseudonocardiaceae bacterium
CCCTCTCACCGCCGCCAAAGGATCCGGGAGTGGGCGCATCGAGCACCGTCGCGTGTGGCCTGAGCTACCCGGCCCGGGATCACAGTGGCTTTCACCGCTTTCCGGCCATGACCGTGACCTTGCGCAGCGGGCCGAGCAATTCCTGCATCCAGACTGGGCAGGGGATGCCCGACCAGCTCGCCCAGTACTTGTGCTATACCCCCGGTGACGGGGGTACCTGGACGTTTTTGCGGAACGTCTCCACCGGAGACCAGGGCTGGGTGCGCGACGATCTGCTCGCTGGCGACGGCAGCCAGGTGCCCTGCGAAGACAATCCACCGCCCGCGTCGATCATCGGCCTGTGACCGACCATGATCGCCATGAATATCGGAGCTGCGAGCGAAAGTCAGCATCGCCGGACCGGGAACAGGTCCGGGCTGGCCGCGCCGGTCGTCGCGTGCTGCGAAGCGCCTGCACCGCGCCGCGCCGCGCCGGCCGTAGCGCTGCGCTCCGTGTGCACCTCGCCGGCAACCACACAACGCTAGCCGCGGGGCATGACCTGTCAGCCGAGACCGGTCTGTCGCTTTCGGAACTGATGCGGCGGGCCGTCGACCGCTGCTATGGGCGCGGCCGAGACCTCGACCAGGACCTGCGCCGGTTGCGCGCCGGGCACGGCGCGTGGGCGGACCACGACGAGACCGGCGAGGAGTACGTGGAGCGCATCCGCTCCGGGCGACGACTCGCCGGGTCATGATGCCAGTCCTGGTAGATACCACCGTGCTGGTCGACACCTTGCGGGGCCATGATGGTGCCGGGCTTGTGCGACAGAAGTGCCGGCGCAACGGCGTGCTGCACCAGCGTGGTCGTCCGGGCCGAGGTGCTGGCGGGGATGAGACCGCACGGGATCGAGCGCACGCGAGAGTTGCTCGACGCGTTCGAGTGGCACCCGGTGGACGAGGCCATCGCGGAGGAAGCGGGCCGGCTCGGACGTCGGTGGCTGCCCAGCCATTGCGGCATGGACGCCGCTGACCTGCTGATCGCGGCGACCGCCAACACGCTCGACCTGCTGCTCATGACTAGCAACGTCCGCCACTTCCCGAGCTCAATTCCCGCAGAACCGGGCCGCCGTTCAAGTAGGCGATGTCGCGCGGCCGCCCCAACGAGTTCCCCGTCGTTGCGCCGGCTAGCTCCGACTTTTCGGGTCTTTGTCGCATTTCCTTAATTTGTCCCTTGTGGTGGACTTCGCCGTCCCTTGTTCGGCTGCTCGACCCGACCCGTTCACTGCCTGGGCGCACAGTCCGCCGTGAAGTCGGCGTGAGGTTAACCCAGGCACGGCCGCATCCTCACCATCCGTGAGTTACGGCGTGGTCAGGGAGCGGTGTTTGCCCCGCGAGGGATACCGATCTTCTCCAACACGGACGTGAAGGAGTGATGGGATGTACCGACGAATCGGTATCCGCTGGGTCTGGGCTCCATTGATGATAGCGGTGACACTCGTCATCGGGCTCGTCGCGCCGGCTCCGGCGTTGGCCGCCAACGGAGACCTGGTCAAGGAAACGGATTTCAGCCAGGCGTGCAGCAGTGGTCTCGGCGTGGGCATCGCCTTCGACGGCACCAACCTCTGGTACAGCTGCTTCAGCAGCAGCACCGACCTGTATAAGGCCAACCCGCTGACCGGGCAGGTGATCGCTTCATACTCGGTCGCAGGTGGTCTGGGCGCGCTCGCCTGGGATGGAAACCGCAAGAAGCTCTGGGCCGGGTGGGGCGGAGCCGGTACAAGCGGCGATGTGCGCTTGATCGACCCGGCGACGGGCACCGGAACCGTGGTGTTCAACGCGTCAGCCGCAGCCTTCGATGATATCGACGACGGGTTGGCTTACGACGCGCAGGATGACAGTCTGTTTATCAGTCCGGATACTTCCACCACCGTTTACCACTACACCACCACTGGCGGAAGTCTGGGCAGTTTTCCGTGGCATGGCCAGGGCTGCTACAACAGTGGCCTGGCCATCGGTGGGCAACTTCTGTTCGAAGGCTCCGACGGGTGTAACCATGTCTGGGTGGTACAGCGCGGCAGCCTTACGCCGGCGTTCGATTTCGGCACCGGAGCGAATGGTGTACGTGACGAGGACCTCGAGTGTGACAGCGTCACGTTCTCGCCTAAGACTGTGATGTGGTCGATGGAGGCCTACGAGCCGCGACGAGCGGTCGCGTTCGAGATCCCCCCCGGTTCGTGCGCGACGGGCGGGGGAGTGGACAGCGACGGAGATGGCCTGCTCGACGAGTGGGAGACCAACGGCATCACCATCGATCCGGACGGACCCGGGCCGATCCAGCCGCAGTTCATCGATCTCCCGGCGATGGGCGCCGACAAGAACAAGCCGGACATCTTCCTGCAGATCGACCCGATGGTCGACGCCACTCACAACCAGTCGTTGAGCGCCGCTGCGATCAAGAAGGTGGTGGACGCTTTCGCGGCGTCGCCATACACCAGCCCGACCGGATCGACCGGCATCAACCTGCACGTCGACCAAGGCTCTTCCAGCATCCTGAACTACACGACCAACGCGACATGGGGAGCACTCAGCCGGTCCCATCAACTGGCCTATGTCAGCAACCTGGGTTCCGGGAACTACAACTGGAGCGCCTTCCAAACCCTCAAGGATGCGAACTTCACACCGAGTGGCCGGACGCCGATCTTCCACTATGTCGTGGCCGCGCATAACTACGACTCCACCACCTCGTCGGGGATCTCGCGGGGTATCGGCGCGAGCGATCTGATCGTCAGTCTCGGTTCGTTCACCAGCGGGGTCGGTAGCGTCAACGAGCAGGCCGGGACCCTGATGCACGAACTGGGTCACAACCTCGGGTTGCGCCACGGTGGTGGCGACGACATCAACTACAAGCCGAACTACCTGAGCATCATGGGCTATGGCTTCCAGCTCCAGGGCGTCATCAAGGGCGGCGTCGCCGGAACGTTCGACTACTCCCGGTCGGCCTTGGCATCCCTTAACGAGAACTCCCTGAGTGAGCCCGCAGGTATCGGCGCACCCGGCTTCGGTACCCGGCACTGGTGCCCGGCGTCAGGTACCTACGTCGTAGTCGCCGACGCCGGAGGTGCCGTTGACTGGAACTGCAACGGCAACGCCACCCAGACCGGGGTGTCCTTCGACGTCAACAATGACACCGCGAAGACGACTCTCAGCGGCTACAACGACTGGGCCAATCTGAAGCTGAAGGGAGGCGCAATCGGACTGGCCGGAATCACGCCGGTCCTGCCGACCGTCACCGACGACGAGACGTTGACGGTGCAGGAAGCGAGTAAGAGCCCAGCGGTCACGACCACCACGAGCACCACGGTGGGCGTGAGCCCGCAGTCCCCGGTCGTCGCGGGCACCACGGAGACCCTGACCGCGACAGTGAACCCGGCGACGGCAGTGGGCAATGTGCAGTTCAAGGACGGCGCTACGCCGGTGGGTAACTCGGTGCCCGTCACCAACGGCACCGCGTCGATCACCACGAAGTTGCCGGTGGGGACCCACTCGCTGACTGCCGTGTTCACCCCGACCGACTCGGGGGCCTTCACCCCCTCGACGTCGGACCCGGTGCCCTACCTGGTCTACGCCAAGGGCACGACCACTAGGCTGACTGTGACTCCCAATCCCGTAATCGTGGGCACCCCAGCGATATTCATCGCCCAGATGGCCCCCTTCGCCGCGGCCGGAACAATCCAGTTCAAGGACGGCGCTACCCCACTGGGCGCCCCCGTGCCGGTGACCGCCGGTCTCGCCTTCTTCAACACGTCGGCACTGACCCTGGGCACGCACACCCTGACCGCGGTGTTCACGCCCACCAACCCGGTGGCCTTTGGCCCCTCAACCTCACCACCAGTATCACTGACCGTGAGACGGCTCATCTGACCCTCACCAACTGAGCCGCTCATCACCGGGGATCTCGACCCGGTGATGAGCGGCTCGGCTCACCTACGACCCAGTACACTCAATGCTGAAATACCTCATGCGGGGCATTTCGGGCCCTACCACAGTGGGACTGAAGGCAGGACAACATGCTTCGTGCGCTGCTCCCGGCGACCGTCGTGTTGGCGGTTGCAGCCGGATGCGCCGGGGCCAACTCCTCGAAACCAGCTGTGCAGACGATGCGCGTCAGCGTTTCGCCCGCGCCGAGTCCACAAGCGACTACGTCCACCAGCTCGCAAGGCATCACGCCAGAAGAAGCGGCACGAATCGCCCCACTCGCTCCAGCGAAACTTGTTGCCGCGGCGGACGGAACTCACATACAGCTATCCTGGCCGACTACGCGTGAAGACATCGCCTACTACCGATGCCTTCGTCGGCCAGCCGCTGCGACGGGCTGGAAGCAGATCGGAAGAGCAGACCCTGCCACCCTGAGCTACGTGGACAGCAACCCCGGCGACGGCGTCGCGATCTATGGGATCCAAGCCGTCAACTCCGCTGGCGCGGCCAGTACCGTCACCGAGAGCCAGGCCGTCAGGATTACACGATGAGCGTCAGATCTCGTTGATGATCCGGCGCAGGAAATCCATGGTGCCGGTGGGGGACTCCGCTTGCAGGCACAGGTTGTCCATGACCGCCAGGTAATCCACTGTGTCGCGCTTCTTGTCCAGATAGAGCGCATTGGTGAGGTGTTCGAGGTAGACGACGTCCGGCAGGTCCGGTTCGGAGAACCGGAGAATGGTGAACGGACCGCCTGCCGCGGCATGACCGCCGGCTTCGAAGGGCACGACCTGCAGCGTGACATTCGCTCGCTGCGCCATCTCGATCAGGTGCGACAGTTGCGCCCGCTGGGTGCTCCGATCACCCAGCGGGCGGCGGAGCGCGGCTTCATCCAGCGCCACCCACAGGTCGGGCGCCCCAGGCTGGGTAATGAACTCTTGACGGGCCATCCGCAGTTCGACGCGACGCTCGATCTCCTGGGCAGACACGCGCACATAGCGTATCTCAGTGATGGCGCGGGCATAGTCCTCGGTCTGCAAGAGGCCGGGCACGAGTTGGGTTTCGTAGGCGCGGATGACCGCGGCGGCCTGCTCCAGACCGAGATAGGTCTCGAACCAGTTCGGCAGTACGTCGCCGTATTCGCGCCACCAACCGGGAGCGTTGGCCTGCCGGGCGAGGGTGAGAAACGCCTCGCGTTCCTCCGCGTCGGTGACACCATAGAGGGTGAGCAGATCGGCCACATCGCGTTCTTTGGAGGCCACTCTGCCGAGTTCGAGACGGCCGATCTTGGCGCTGGACGCGCGGATCTCGTATCCGGCCGCTTCGCGAGTGATTTCGCCGGCCTCCCGAAGTCGGCGAAGTTTGCTGCCCAATGCGATACGCAGCGCGGTGGGCTTCCCGTGCCACTGCGCCGGAATATCACAGCGGGACAGATCACGATCTGTGTGAGCTCCCAAGACCTCCCCCAGGGGCCAAGGCTTTCCCCTCAACGTCAGTGCGGCGGCACCCCGACAGCACCTTCCAGTTCACCGCTATCCGCACCTGTTCGTTCGGAGCAATCCCATCTTCGGTTCAGGTAATTTTAGGTGAGACTACCCTCTGCTCGTCACGGCGGCGAACGCTCGAGAGAGTCACCCGCCTGTCAGCACCCGGGTTGACTACAGTCGCCGTGTCATCCCCGCAACACAGCCAGGAGATCGCCCGCTTCTTCGACCGCGTGGACCTGGTGGAGCCGGGCGTGGTCCCGGTGCCACTATGGCGGCCCGACCCCAACCAGATCGGCACCCCGACCGAGGTCAATACCTTCGGCGGCGTCGGACGAAAGCCCTGACTGCGCCAGATCTGCTCGCATGCTGCTCTGCGGCGTCGGCAGTTGGGGCGCGGGCATTTGGGGCGCCGGCATCGGAAGACGAGAGTAGGAGCACGCCAGGATGAGCTACTGGCTCGGGATCGACGTGGGCACCACGTTCACCGCTGCGGCGATCTGCCGGGAGGAGGCTGGGCGGCACCCGGTTCCCGAGGTAGTACCGCTGGGCAGCCGCTCGGCGGCTGCGGTGAGTTCGGTGGTGTATCTGGCGCCCGATGGTCAGGTGGTGGTCGGGGAGGCCGCTGAGCGGCGGGCCGCCACCGACGTCGACCGAGTGGTCCGCGAGTTCAAGCGACGCATCGGTGACGAGGTCCCGATGGTGATCGGTGGGGTCTCGCATTCCGCCCCCGAGATTGCCGCGTTGGTAGTCCGCTGGGTGGTCGACCGGGTCCCGAGCGGGAGGGCTCCGCTGCGCAGGGCATCACGATCACGCATCCGGCCAGTTGGGGCGTGTACCGGACCCGGCTGATGGCGGATGCGCTGCACGCTGCCGGCCTGCCAGAGATCACGTTCTGCACCGAGCCCGAGGCGGCGGCGGCGAGCTACTCGATTCAGGAGCGGATCGCCACCGGAAGCACCATTGCGGTGTACGACCTGGGCGGCGGCACCTTCGACGCTGCGGTCGTGCGCAAGACCGGCACCAGCACGTTCGCGGTGCTGGGCGTCCCGCAGGGCATTGAACGGCTGGGTGGGGTGGACTTCGACGAGGCGGTCTTTGACCACGTCGTATCCCACGTGGCGGCCGTGGGTGAGCTCGACCCGGAGGCGCCCGCGACGCTTGCGGCGATCACCCAGCTGCGGCGGGAGTGCACCGCGGCCAAAGAGGCACTCTCGGCCGATACCGAGGTGACGATCTCGGTGCTGCTTCCCGAGGTGCAGTCTCAGGTGCGGCTGGTTCGGGCCGAGTTCGAGGATCTGATCCGTCCGCAGATCATGGAGACGGTAGAGGTGCTGCACCGCGCGCTGAGTTCGGCCGGGGTCAGCCCGGAGGACCTCGATGCGGTCCTGCTGGTCGGTGGTTCCTCACGGGTGCCGCTGGTCGCCCAGCTCGTCTCGGCGCAGCTCGGTCGACCCGTCGCCGTGGACGCCGATCCCAACGTGGCGATCGCGCTCGGCGCCGCCCTGTCCGGGCTCCAGCAGACCTCCCGCATCCCGCCGATAGCGACATCACCGACGCGGACGTCTCCCCGGATCTGCCAGCGGTCGTGGCCATCGCCGCTGCCGGGTCTGGCGGCCCCGAGCTGGCTCACTCCGAGGCCCCGAGCCGCCCATCCCGGGCTCCCATCCCGCGCGACGATCCTGCCGATGTCGGAGGGCTCCCCGGATCGCGGCGGCTCAAGCAGTTCGCGGCGGGGGGCCTGCTCATCGTCACCGTCGCCGGGGCGGCGGTGTTGTTGGCTTCCCGCAACAGCCCCGTGGCCCCGGCCGCCGGGACCCCAGCAGCCGTGACACCCGCGTCACCGGCCCCGGCGCCCAACGCCGGGAGCGGCAACGACAACCCGCCTATCGGAGACCCCGCGGGAGTTGCCCATCCGATCCCCCCTGCTGCACCGAACAAGCCGCCCGGCGGCACCGTCAAGCCGGCGGACCCCGCCGTGTCCGCGCCCCCACCCCTGCCGCGGACCACCAGCCTGCCCAACCACCCTCCCGGCCCCACGACGCCGGCCCCGGGCCCTACCAGCGTCGATCCCACCACCCCCCCGTCAACCCCCCCTACCAGCCCTCCCACCACCCCGACCACTGCCCCGCCCACCACCCCGACCACGAAAGCACCCTGATCCGTGGCACGGATCCCGGGACCGCGGACTCTCGCCAGGTGGTCGGTGTCGATCTGGGTGGCCCCCGGTTGTCGGTAGTAGTGACAGGCCCGGTGGGCGGGCCGTCTGGCGAAGGGAGCATCTGATGGCGCAGTATCTGGTTCTGATCTACGAGGACGAGGCGTCGTGGGCAGTCGCGGACCCGCAGGTGGTTGCGCAGATCCTGCAAGACCACGGCGCGTTCGGCGAGCGCAACGGCGCGGCGATAGCCGGAGGCAACGCGTTGCACCCGACCGGCACGGCGACCAGCATCCGCAAGGACTCCTCAGGCGGGTTCACCGTCACCGACGGGCCGTTCGCGGAGACCAAGGAGGCGCTCACCGGCTACTACCTCATCGAGGCCGCCGACCTGGATGCGGCGCTGGCGATCGCCAAGCAGGTCCCGGTGCCCTTCGGCGGCGTCGAGGTCCGCCCGGTGCGGGTATTCGACTGATCATGATGCCGGCTGTGGCGGCCGCGGTCGCCGACGCACACCGTCGTGAGTGGGCCTTCGTGCTCGCCGCGACGGTGCGCGTGACCCGGGACATCGACCTGGCACAGGAGTGCGTGCAGGACGCCTACGCCCAGGCGTTGACCACGTGGGCGGCGCGCGGGATCCCGGCGAACCCGGCAGCGTGGCTGACCACGGTCGCGCGGCACCGCGCGCTGAACCTGGCCCGCCGGGACGTCATCGCGAAACGCACCCTGCCGCTGCTCCTGGTCGATGAACAGGCCGAAGCCGGACCGGAGGAGCTGCTCGATGACCAGATCCCCGATGATCGACTGCGGCTGATCTTCACCTGCTGCCACCCCTCGCTGGCCCAGCAGGCGCAGGTGGCGCTGACGCTGCGGCTGCTGTGCGGGCTGTCCACCGCCGAGGTCGCCAGCGCATTCCTGGTCACCGAGCCCACGATGGCCGCGCGGATCACCCGGGCCAAGAAGAAGATCACCGCTGCGCGCATCCCGTACCGGGTGCCGCCGGCCGAGGACCTACCCGACCGGATCGGCGCGGTCCTGGAGGTGGTGCACCTGCTCTACACGATCGGCCACACCGCACCTAGCGGTGAGAACCTCGTCCGGCGGGATCTGGTGGAGCGCTCGCTGGACCTCGCGCGGATGCTGCGGGTCTTACTGCCGGACGACGCCGACGTCGTCGGGCTGCTGGCCTTGATCCTGCTCACCGACGCCCGCAGCGCCACACGGGTCGATGCCGACGGTCAACAATTGCTGCTCTCAGAGCAGGACCGTAGTCAGTGGGATCGGTCGGCCATCGCGGAAGGGATCGCCCTGGTGCGCGAGGCGCTGCGCCGCCGGCCACCCGGCCGGTTCGCGCTGATGGCCGCGATCGCCGCCGTGCACGACGAGGCACCCAGCTACGCCGACACCGACTGGCGGGAGATCGTCGGGCTCTACAACCTGCTCGTGCAGATCTGGCCCTCCCCGGTTGTCGCCCTCAACCGTGCCGTCGCCATCGGGCTCGCCGACGGCCCCGCCGCCGGACTCGACGCACTGGACGTGCTGGGCACCGAGCCGCAACTGGCCGGCTACAGCTACCTGGCCGCGGCACGCGCCGATTTCCTGCGCCGCCTCGGCCGCACCACGCAAGCCCGGATCTCCTACGAGGAAGCGCTGCTGCTCACCGAGAACACCACCGAACGCGACTTCCTCACCAAGCGCCTGCGCCAGCTCGACCCCTGACGGTTCGCGGCGTGATGCCAGACATCGTCGACTCGGGGTCGCACGCTTGACAAATAGAGTCAAGGATCGCCAAAAGGTGTACCTTGGGTACCGTGAGTACACACAGCCTTCGTGACCTGCGCAGCAACCTCGGCGCGGTGGTGCGCGAGGTCGCCTACACCGGCCATGAGGCGATCATCACCGACAACGGCCGCGAGGTCGCGGTCATCATCAGCCTGGACGACTACGAACGCCTTCACGAGCACGCCGACGTCGCCGACGCCCTGCGCCTGCGGGACCTCCGCGCTACCAACGTCGTCACAATGTCGCTGGACGATATGCTCACCACGCTCGGCGTGTCCATCGAGGATTTTGCCAAGCAGGCCGGGTGAACGTCGAGTTCCATCCCGATGTCTGCAAGCAGCTCCAGCAACTGCCTCGCCACGTGTTCTCAGCAGCGCTCAGCGCAATCATCGACCTCTCGCATAACCCGCGACCGAGTGGTGTCAAGAAACTGGTCGGGAGCCGCAATGGCTGGCGCATACGCATTGGAGAATACCGAATCGTCTACGAGGTCGACGACACCGCGAAGACGGTCACCGTGTTGCTGGTACAACACCGGCGAGATGCCTACCGGTGAGGCGCCCACCGGGATGTCCTCCTTCGGTGTTATCCAAAGATCGCCGCGCCCGAGGGTTGACAACAAGCATTCGTCACCGTCCGTATCGCCGAGGGGCGAGGGGTGGCAACGCGCAGAGGTGCCACAGCGGGCAATTCCGTTCGTGAAGTTGCCCGCTCTGGCACCTCTGTAAGAAACCCATGTGCCCCCGCGCTGATACACAGCAGGCCCAACAGGTCCAGCACGGTCACCCGGTCGGGTACCTCCCGATCAAGGCGAGCCCCCGGCTCGGTGATCCGCGGGCTCGCCTCTCTATCTGACTGCTCGCGGCATGTCCGGCTCGCCGAAGGTCACCACCAGGTCGCCGGCGTTCACGACGGTGTCGCGACTCGGGTTCGGCAGCAGCTCCCCGCCGGCCCGGCGGATCAACAGCGCGGTGGCCGAGCCGCACACCTGATCCACGGTCTGACCGACCAGCTTCGAGTCCGGCGCGACCAGCAACTCCGCGATCCGCAGCGCGGCGGCGCCGCTGCGCGCGATGTCGAGGAAGTCGACCACCTCGGGCCGCAGCGCGATCAGCGCCATCCGCCGGCCGCTGGTGGCATACGGCGACACCACCCGATCCGCACCCGCCCGGTAGAGCCGGTCGGCGGCGGCGTCCTCCGAGGCCCTGGCGACGATGCTGATGTGCGGGCTGAGCGAGCGGGCCACCAGGGTGATGTAGACGTTCTCGGCGTCGGAGTCCACCGCACACACCAGACCCCGGGCGCGGTGGATCCCGGCCGCCCGCAGCACGGCTTCCGAGGACGAGTTGCCCATCAGGTACAGCACGCCGTCGCGCTTGAGCTCCTCCTCGAGCTCGGGCTTCACCTCGATCACCACGAAGGGCACGCCGTCGGCTTCGAACTCCCGAGCCGCCGCGCGGCCGACCCGCCCGTAGGCGCAGACGATGTGGTGGTCACGTAGCTCCGTGATCCGTCGTTGCATGGACCACCTCCTCGACCTGTGCATGAGCTGCCCATCGACCAGCGCGCTGGCCACCACACCGAGAACGGCCACGAACACCGTCACGCCGCACAGCGACAAACTCACTGTGAAGATCTTCGCACCGTCGGACAGTGTGACCGGTGTGGCGAAACCCTCGGTGGTCAGCGCCGAGAGCGTGAGGTAGACGGCGTCCACCAGGCTGAAGCCGAAGGACAGGTAACCGATCAGGCCGTAGCTGAGCAGCACGACAACACCCGAGGCCAGCAGCCACGTCCGACCGGCGAAACGCGCCGTACCCATGGCCCGCTCAGCGGGGTGTGAAGGCGGCGGCTGCGTATTGGCGACCCTCGGCGGCGAGGCCCAGGTACCCGTAGGTGCCGTGGTCGAGCAGCTCACGACCGGCCCTTGCCAGCGCCGCCAGCGCCACCTGGCTGAAGGCCCCGCCGACCGAGATCCGGGCCACCCCGAGCTCCGCGAGCTCGGCCACCGGGGCAACCCCGGGGAACGCGAGCACGTTGACCGGCCGATCGACCGACGTGATCACGCTGCGGATGTCATCGAGGCTGGTCAGACCGGGGGCATACAGGACGTCTGCGTCGGCTTCCTGGTATGCCTGCAGCCGCGCAATGGTGTCGGCCAGGTCGGGGTTTCCGCGGATGAAGTTCTCCGCCCGGGCCGTGAGTACCAGCCCAGCGCCGGTCCGCGCCGCGGTGACGGCGGCGGCGACCCGCTCGGCGGCGAGCTTGCCGTCGCAGATCGAACGACCGCCGAAATCCTCGATCGAGCAGCCTGCCAGCCCCACCCCGATCGCGTCGGTGACGGTGCTGAACACCCCGTCGGGATCATCGGCGAAACCGCTCTCCAGATCGGCGGAGACCGGGACCTCCACCGCGGCGACGAGGGATGCGGCGTGGGCGAGGGCCTCGCCGCGCTCCACGGCACCGTCCAGCCGACCCAAGGTCGCCGCGTGGCCGCCGCTGGTCGTCGCCAACGCCTGAAAACCCAGCGAGGCGAGCAGCTTGGCCGTTCCGGCGTCCCACGGGTTCGGCATGAGCAGCGGCCGTCCCGGTACGTGAAGCGCGCGGAAGCTCTGCACCTTGTCTGCCTGGCTGGTCACCGCACAACCGTAGAGTCCCCGCCCACCCGAACGCACCCCCAACGCGATGCGGAGACTTGTCGTCGCTGATCGGGCCCGTGAGCGGCGACAAGTCTCCATGTGTTGGGCGCTGCTCAGATAATGACGCCGCCGAGTACGAGGCGCAGGACGGCCAGGACGCAGGCCAGGATGGCGATGTTGCGCCCGTTAGCATGTTTACTGAGAAGCCCGAAAACGAGTCCGATGACGCCGATGATGAGCGCGATCCAAGCAAAAATTGCGCCAATAACCGGTATTATTCCCGTCAGCAGCACGATAAGAACGGCGAGGACACCGAGGACGACAGCAACCACGTTCATAGCCCTATTATGCGCCGCGCCCGCGCGGGCCGCACCCTCGCAGATCAGCCTCCAGCAACGCAGTGTGACCCACAAACGGCCCGCAGTGACATTCTTGCCGCTAAACTGACGCCTTACTGCATCAATGCTAAGGTCCGCGTAAATCTCCTCACCGCGGCGCCATGAGGACGGACCATGACAACCGGGCAAGTGACACGCCGCCGATCAGGCAGCTCTCCTTCAGCAGCGATGACAGGTGGATCGGGACGCACCGGCGCTCGCCGTAGCTCCACCTCGCCCGGGACCGAATCCACCACCTCGACCTCTTTTGCCCGATTCCTGTGGATCTTCACTACCCTCGGGCTCATCGTCGTGGTCGTCGTCATCGGCTTCCTGATCGGCATTGTCCGCGCACTCGAATCGATTGATGACGGCCTGTCCACGGCGTCTAATTCGGTGACGGGCGCCACAGGGAATGTCAAGGCCCTGCCCGACTATATCCGCGGGATCAATTCCGCGCTGAACGACATCGACACCGCTTTGAAGCCGATCCCGGGCCAGGTGACCGACATCACTGACTCATTGCGATCGATCCGAGATTCGGCGGGAGCGACCGGCACCTCGTTGCAGGACACCTCGCATTCTTTGAACGACACGTCGGGATCGTTACAGAACACACTGGGACCGTAACGCGGCGGAGGACAACGGGTTCGGGTCCCGGCGCCACCGCCGCTCGTGCGCTGGGCGCTCAGGCCGGATGCAGCGTGGCCAAGATCCGGGCCCGTTCGGTCTCGCTGATCCGCGGGCAGCTGGCGCACGGATGCTCTACCCCGGGCAGCTCGGAAAGAAAGCAGCACGAGCCACGCCGGCGGGTCCAGTGGGTGCGTCCGAGGTCGTCGGTCACCTCGCAGATCTTCGACGCCGAAGTCAGCGGTTTCGCACCGTCGGCCAGCACCAGCCGCGCGTCAGCGGCACCGGCCTGCGGGGACCCGAACGCTTTGCCCGCCAGCAACAAGGCCTTATCCAGCCGGTCGGTCACCGCGGCCCACTGCGCATGGCGCCCGAAGGGCAGCTGCGGGCCGTACGCCGAGAGGAAGCGGGTGGCATGCGCGACCACCTCGCGGCGCAGTACCGCACCCAGCGACGCCTCGTCGGGTACAGCAACGGCATCGGGATGCCCGGCGTCAGGATCACCGGGCAGGCACCAGAACCGGCCCGGGCGCAGCGCCACGTCCCGCAGCTCTGCGAGGTCGAGCCGGAAGCTGAGCTGCCGGGGCGCCAGCGAGGGCACCCGCCGCGCGGCGTGAAACAGCACCGCACCCAAGTAGCTCGGGATCGCCAGATACCACTGCAACACGTAACCGCCAGTGGTCTTGTCGGGGACAGCCTTGTCTGACACAACGGCGCGGCCAGGCACGGGGCCGTACCGCTTGGCGAGCTGGTGCGCGACCGTCGCCCGCCACCACGGGAAGAAGGTCGGATCGGTGAGAGCCTGCTCACAACCCAGCCACGAGGCATTCGGCAACAGGGCACTGGGTGACGGGGATTCTGAGGCACCCAGCGTCCGGAACGACAGCAACGTCACCACGCCGTCCACGCTCGCCACTGACGTAGCCAGTGGATGCTCAGAGTGCGACTGGCCCATCCCTGACTGACCCAGCCCCAACGGGCCCGGCTCCCTAGCCCCCCCGACAGGAGCCGCGACCTGCGGCACAACCGCTCCTCTTCGTCGTTCCCTCCAAGACAAGATTGGCTAACCTAACACCCAACGTAGCGGTCAGGTCAACACCGAGTGTGGGGCTGGCCACGTCAGGGAGCCCGTGCAATGGTGATGTCGATCGGGTGCGCCACCACACCGGGACTGTCGGGTAACTCCACCTCAGCCAGGTAGGCCATCACCTGGTCGCGGACCTCCGCCGTCATCGCAGCAGTGCGCGCGCCGACCAGGAAGTCGAGCACCGGCTCCCCCGCACCATGTGGATCGATGTGCAGCTGGCCCAGGTCCAGCCCGGCCACCATCGTCTCCGACTGGATCTCCAGTCCCCGTGACTCCAGCTCCGCGGTGACGTCCTCGGCGCACCACAAGCGATGCCCGGTGCCGGGACTGAGCAGCTCGGTGAGCACACACAGTGGCTCCCGGGGAGCCGTGGCCGCCAGTAGCAGACCACCGGGGCGCAGCATCGCCAGCGCCTGATCCAGGGTGGCCCCGAGATCAGCCATGTAATACAGCGAGTGCACAAAATGCACAAGATCGGCGGGTCCAGCGGCGTCATGATCAGCGAACGCGCCGGCGACCGTGGTGACGGCCAGGGAATCGGCATCCAGCGCGCCGAGCCGGGCGGCGAACCCCGCGGCCGACGCGGCGTGCGGCTCGACCCCGGTGTAGTCCACCTCGCGCCCGTCCACGGCCAATGCAGCGGCCAGCGGGGCGTCGACGCTGCCATCCCCCACACCTACACCGAGTACCTGCAGCGGCCCGGCTCCGAGCAGCGGAGGCAGCTCCCGGGGTAGCCACGCCTGCAAACCGGCCCGCTGGTCGCTGGCGGCCTCGTAGGCCGCGTGGGTGCGGGCGTAGTGGGCCCCGGACAGCTCGGGCAGCGCCGGCGAGCCGGCCACCGCCTGCCGCAACCGGTGCAATGAGAGGGACGGACTCGACGTGGACGGACTCAGAGTAGGCACCGGGCCGAACCTATCCGGTGCTACACATTTGTTACAGCGACATTAAGGACCTGTGGTTGGGTACAGGCGTGGCCCCTCCTGACATCGTCCCTAGGCCGGACACTGCCCACCCCGATACTGCCCAGCGCAGTCTCGAGCACTGGAGCGAGGCGGGACGGGCGGAGATGCAGGCTTTCTACGCACTCGCCACCGAGGACTACCGGCGTTTGGCCGCCGCCCGCGACTGGGCCACCGACCTGCGGAGCAGGGCCACCGGTGGCCAGGTACGGCTGCTCGATGTGGCCTGCGGAAGCGGCAAGTTCCCGGCCGCGCTGCTGGCCGCCGGACTGCCCGCCGCGGCGGCGGATCTCACCGTGGCAGTCGATCTGCTCGATCCCTCCGCGTTCAGCATCGCCGAGGCCCGCGCGGTGCTGGCAGCGCCGTTCGAGGCCGCCGCGGAGCATGAGATGACGCTGCAGGACTTCAACGGGCGAGCCCGCTACGACATCGGGTGGGCGATCCATGCGCTGTATGCGCTGCCCCTGGCCGAACTCGCCGACGGGATCACCCGGATGGTCGCCGCGCTTCGCCCGGGCGGGTTCGGCGCCGTCGCCCAGGCGTGCGCCACCAGCCACTACCTCGCCTTCTACGACGCCTACCGGGCCACCTACGCCCCCGACGTCCAGCCCTACACCGACGCCGAGGCGGTGGCGGCGGCATTGACTGCGGCCGGCGTCGACCCGGTGGTCCAGCAGGTGCACTACCGCACCGGCTCAGCGGACCGCGCGGTGATCGAGGGTTTCCTGCAGCGCTGCGCGTTCGACGACACGGTGTCGCTGGTCGACATGGAATCTCGCGGACCGCTCGGCAGGTACCTGGCGGGGTGCCGGGCACCCGACGGCAGCTACACCTTCGAGCACGAGGCACACCTGATGACCTGGGAGAACGCGTGAAGAACCCGCATCTGTCGGCCGCCACTGCGGCCGGCGCGGCATCGGATGTCGACCTGGCCTGGGACCGCGGGAACGATCAGTGGTGGGACTGGTACATGTCGCTGGCCGACGGGCCGGCGCCCAGTGGTCCGCTGGTGCCCCTGCCCCCCTTCGACCCGGGTCCACTGCCCAGCGACGATGCGGTGGCCGCCGAACTCGCCGAGCCCTACCCACTGACTCCGGCCCAGGTGCGGCACTTCGCCGACGAGTCGTTCGTCAAGCTGCCCGCGGTGCTCACCCCGGGCACAATGGCGCGGCTGCGGGCCCGGCTGCGGGAGCTGCTCGACGCCGAGGTCGACACGTCTGTGGGATTCCAGAGCCTGGAGATGATGTGGCTGACCGATCCGCTGCTGCGCTGCGCGGTGCTCTCGCCACGCATCGGCGGCATCGCCGCGGCCCTGCTGGGCGCCGAGCGGGTCCGGCTCTACCACGACAACGCGCTGTCCAAGGAGCCCGGCGCCGGGCGGACCCCCTGGCACTACGACGCGCACCACTTCCCGCTGGACTCCCCCGACGTGCTCACCGCGTGGATCCCGCTGCAGCCCACCCCCCGGGAGATGGGCCCGCTGGCCTTCGCCCGGGGCGCCGGCACCTGGCAGCTCGTGGCCGACGTCGAGTTCGATAAGCACGGCACGTCCTACGACCGGCGGGTGTCGGAGATCTTCCGGGACCGCGGCGTCGTCGTCGAGGACGGCCCGTTCGCCGCCGGTGAGATCAGCTTCCACTCCGCGAACTGCTTCCACACCGCTGGCGGGAACCGCACCACCGCTGCCCGGATGGTGCTGGCGACGACGTATTTCCGCGACGGCGTGCGGGTGGTCCCGGCCCCCACCATGATCAGCGGCGACTGGCAGAAGTTCATCCCCGGCGCCCAGCCCGGCGAGATCGTGGCCAGCGACCACAACCCAGTGATCGGCTGAACCTGTTCGTCCGTGAACTGGTGCATGGCCGCTACGATCGTCGCGTGCCCGCCGTCAGGGAGGATGCATGGCACTGGGACGAGTACTGGTGGTCGGTCTCGATCCCGCCATGATCCCGGGCTGGGACGCTGAGCCGGTCGAGGCGGCGATAACACGCGGTCAGGCCCGTTTCGGCGATCATGGCATCGAAGCCGACCTGTGCTTGGTGGCACTCGACGAGAACGCCGAAGGAGCGATCGCGGAGGCGCTGACCCGTAAGGACTACGCCTGCGTGGTGATCGGAGGCGGCATCCGCAAGCACGAGCCGTTGCTCGAGTTCTTCGAGAAGGTGGTCAACCTGGTCCGGCAGCATGCGCCCGGCACGGCCATCGCCTTCAACAGCAGCCCCGAGGACAGCGCCGACGCCGCACTGCGGTGGCTGCGGTAGCCCACCGGGGCAACAGCCTCCGGTCATGGACCTTCACTGCTTGAGCACTGGTCGGCTCGGCTCGTCCAGCCACACGGACTGGCCGGTGGGGTCGACTGTTATGCCGAATCGGTGGTGGGTGGGGCGACCGCTGCCCACCCACCACTGGTAGGCGCGCTCGACCTCGTCCCATAACCGGCGTGGGCCCCACTGCTTGATCACGATGTCCGGTTCGTTCGGGTGGGCGTTGACGATCGCGCACGATCCCGATTCGGCATCGTCGAAACCGATGGTGTACCAGTAACCGTGCTCTTTGTCAGTCTCATACCAGGTTCGACATTTCGGTACCCGTAATCCAATCGCGAAGGATCCGTCGAACACCAGCGCGGTATGGCGCAACTCGGCCGGGCGCAGCGTGGTTGTGGTGACCACAGCCGGCTCGATATCGGGGTCATCGGGCAGGTACGGAGTCCGTTGCGCCCGCAGTGGCATGAACGACAGATACACACCTTCGACGAATCGCCCGCAGGCCGTAGCGTCGTCGGCGACCTGCAACCGCATCAGGGCGCTGCCCCGGTAAGGAGTTCCCCACGGAGCGACGACCAACCCGCCCGGCCGGGTCTGCTCGACCCAGGAATACGGTACCTCGCTGATCACCGCGCAGGTGGCCAGCACCCGGTCGTACGGGGCGCCAGCCGGATACCCCAGGATCCCGTCCCCGCACACCACGGTGACCGGGCAACCCGCGATCTCCAGATTGTCCGCGGCGGTGGCAGCCACACCGGGGTCAACCTCGACCGTGGTCACGTGGTCCGATCCGACGCGCTGGCTCAGTATCGCGGCGTTGTAGCCGGAGCCGGTGCCGATCTCCAACACCCGCATCCCGTGACCGACGTCCACCGCCTCGAGCATGTCCAGCATGACGCTGGGCATCGACGAGCTGCTGGACGCCTTCCCGGTATCCGGCCACACCGTGGCCCCGTCATCGACCTGGGTGACGAAATAGATGTCGGAGTACGCGAGCTCCATCCAGCGCCGGACATCGTGATCTCGATCAATCGGCACCAGCTTGCCATTCTCATCCGGGAACCATGCCTTACGCGGCAGGAAGACGTGACGAGGAACTGCACCGAAAGCTGCCCGCCAGTGCGAGTTCAGCACGGCCCGCTTATCGAGTTCTGCGACGAGCGCAGCCGCATCAGCCACTCTTGTCCTCGTCATGCCTGCCGGTGTCTTTGGTGGGATCTTTCACCTTATCCGGATCGTAGGTACCCGAGCCGTTTCCAGCACCCAACCTCGCCGCTTCCGGTCGCGGATCGCGACCACGGTGCACTGCTGCAGACCCCGGACTACGTGCGCGCCATGGGCTCCCCGCAGATCATGGCCACCCAGCTGGAATACCTGATCGAGGCCAGCCACCGGCCCAATCTGCGCCTGGGCGTGATCCCCTGGACCACACCCGTTCACTCACCGGCGCTGCACTGTTTCACGATCTTCGACGACCGGGCGGTGATCGTCGGCACCGAGACCGCCACCGCGATCATCACCGACCCGGACGACATCGCCGACTACAACCAGCGGCACACCTTTTACTCCCAGCTCGCCGTCGTCGGCGACCCAGCCCGCGCAGTACTGGCCAGACTCGCGGGCGAATACCGCGACCTGGCCAAGCGTTCCGCGACAGGCGACTAGAGCAGCGCCGGAGAAGTTCGTCGGGGGTTGGTCCAGGCGTGACAGCGCGGGGCCGCTGCGATGGTGGCCCGCGCCCCGGGCGACTACGAGGACACCCTCTGGCCCAGTCAGCGGGTGCTCAGCGCTCACAGCTCCGGACCACCTGACGACGCGGCGCAACGCACCCTCGTTGATCACACCCGCCGCGGCTTCGTGGCCGTCCCACCGGCGGCACCAGCCGGATCATGATCGCCGTATCAAGAAATGGCCGGACCAGATCCAGGCCGGCTCCACCACCCGACCACCCTGATCAGTGGGGACCCACCCGGTGGGGCAGCGTCGACGACTACCCACACACCCACCCGCCCAGCGCAACCCCGACCGGCACTCCCCAACAAGCCCACGAGCGCTACCGCAATAACCCGACCACATCGCGAAACGAACCCCGAAGAATTTCTGCGGTGCTGCACTAGAAGTTGAGTGCACGGACGTATCACTTCACTGGTTGACCTGTGATGTCAGGCATTGGCCGGTGCGGGGAGACTGCGGCCGCCATTCCACATCGGGATCTATCCTGACCTTGTGAACGGTGAACCGCGCGAGTCCCGTCCCGGCTGGGTACGGGATGTCGAGCTGCCGCGCTCGCTTGACGAGCTGCGGGGGCCGACCAGCGGCGTCGTGAGGCTGCCGTTGCGGCTGTACTGGTCCGGCCCCGATCCCGAGCGCGTGGAGTGGGACATCGGGAGCCGGGAGGGGCGGCACTGGCTCTACGAGGTCGTCCTACGTGAAGGCAACCTTGACGATGTGAGAGAACTCGTCGATGGGCGGGAGCTGGTCCGGGATTGGGACCAACTGTATCTGCCGCCGTGGCTGCGTGAGGCCTGGGACCCGCTCATCAACGCAGCCCGGACGGTTGCCTAGATGCCTCTCGATCCACTGCACGCGAAGGTACTGCAGATTGCGGCAGCGTTGCCCGAATCCCGCACCGTTGCTCTGGCCGGCGGTGGAGCTATGCTCGCCCACGGCATCGTGAATCGTGTCACGAAGGACGTTGATCTCTTCACTGATCGCGACGCCCAAGAGGCCGTGCGCATCGCAACTGCGCTCCGCGCGGCGTTGCTCGCTGCGAACTTTCGTATCGAGCCGGCAGCGCGGCCACCACACGAGAATCGCTTCGTCGCAGTGCTGCGGATAGTTCCGCCCAGATGGGAAGCCGCGGGCGTTGGGCCGGAGCATGCGGCTCGCATCCGAGAGGTGATTCTCGACTGGCGCGAGCGCCTTGCCCGCTGAGCGCCCTCGTCCCCGCCCCCGAACTAGACCGGACCGGCACCCGTGAGTATGGGGCGCCAGAGCAGCTCGGGACGGGGCGATGAAGAATCACCAGGCGTGCGCCGTCGCTGGATCACCGGAACCGTCCTTGCTGCCGCCCTGATCGCAGGATGCGGGGCCCCACCCCAAGCTGGGCCACCCCCGAAAACGGAGCTGCCACCAGCGGCTGAACCGGCCCCCGCTCCGGTGCCCGGCGCGCCACCCGCCGGACGGACGGTGCCGGTGGGCGCCACTCCGGAGGGTGTCGTGGCCGACTCGCAGACCCACATCGTGGCGGTCGGCGTCCGGGATCCGGCCGCGCTGACCCTGCTGGACGCCAACACCGGCGCGGTGCTGCGCAAGGTCGCGCTGCCCGGCGTCCTGCGCCACCTGCAGCTCGCCGCGCCGGGCGGCCCGGTACTTGTCCCCGACGAGACCGCCAACCGGCTGCTGCGCGTGGCGCTGCCCAGCGGCGAGATCACCTCCCAGGTGATGACCGGGGTGGTCCCGCACGATGCCACGCAAGCCGCGAACGGCACCGTGTTCGTCGCCAACGAACTCGGGCACAGCGTGGTCGCGGTGCGCGGCGATCAGATCGTGCACACCTTCACCGACGTCACCCAACCGGCCGGGCTGGCGGCCGTCGGAAACCTCGTCGGGCTGCTCGACGTCAGGGAGAACACCCTCACCATCTACGACGCCCAACAGCTGCAACGGGTGGCTGAGGTGCCCGCGGGAGCCGGGCCCACCCACGTCGTCGCCGACAAGCGCGGCCACCTGGCGGTCATCGACACCCGGGGTAACGCCGTGCTGCTCTACCAGGTTCAGCCCACCATCCGGCAGATCGGGAGGGTGGAGCTGCCCGGCACGCCCTACGGAGTGGCCTACGACCCGGTCCGCGACCGGCTCTGGGTGACCCTGACCGCGTTCAACGAGGTGATCGGGCTCAACCTCAACGCCGACACCCCCGTCCTCGCCACTCCCCTTCCCACGGTCCGCCAACCGAACACCGTCGCAGTGGACGCCAGCACCGGACGGTTGTTCGTGACCGGTACCGCCGACGGGGTGCTGGAGATCATCGAACCGTGACGTAGCCTGCGCGGGATGCGAATCCTGATCACCGGCGGCGCGGGCTTCATCGGCTCGCACATCGCCGATCTGCTCGCCGCCGAGGGGCACTCGGTGCTGCTGCTGGATGCGTTCCTGCCGCAGGCGCACGGCTCGGGAGCGCCGCCGTCCTGGGTGGCCGGGCACGAGCTGATCCGGGGCGACGTCCGGGACGGCGAGTTGCTCGGCCGGCTGCTGCCCGAGGTGGATGCGGTGTGCCACCAGGCCGCGATGGTGGGCCACGGGCTGGATCCCTCCGACGCCCCGGACTACGCCGCCAACAACGATCTCGGCACCGCCGTGCTGCTGGCCGCGATGCACCGGGCGGGTCTGGGCCGGCTGGTGCTGGCCAGCTCCATGGTGGTCTACGGCGAGGGCCGCTACGCCTGCCCCACCCACGGCGTCGTCCCCGCGGTGGCGCGACAAGCCGAGGACATCGCGGCCGGCCGCTTCGAAGTGCCCTGCCTGCACTGCGGCGCCGACCTGACGCCCATGCTGGTGCGAGAGGACGCTCCGCTGGATCCACGCAGCACCTATGCGGCGACGAAACTGGCGCAGGAACAGCTCGCCGCGGCCTGGGCCCGGCAGACCGGCGGGGGTGTGTGGGCGCTGCGGTACCACAACGTCTACGGCTCCCGGATGCCCCGGGATACCCCCTACGCCGGGGTGGCCTCGATCTTCCGGTCGGCGCTGGCCCGCGGTGCGCCGCCACAGGTGATGGAGGACGGGCGGCAGCGCCGGGACTTCGTGCACGTCTCCGACGTCGCGCAGGCCAACGCTCTGGCCCTGGCCACAACGCCGCGGGCCGGGCGGTGCGAGCCGGTCAACGTCTGTTCCGGGCGGCCGCACACCATCGGCGAGCTGGCCACCGAGCTGGCTCGGGCGATGAACGGGCCGGCCCCGGTGATCATCGGTGGGGCCCGGCCGGGTGATGTGCGGCACGTGATGGCCGACCCCGCCCGGGCCGCCGAGCTGCTCGGCTACCGGGCGCGAGTGAGTTTCGCCGAGGGCGTCACCCGCTTCGCCACCGACCCGCTGCGCGAACCAGTCACCGCGTGATGAGACTTCTCATTCGCCCTTCCGGCGGACCGCGCCGGTACGCGACGGCGGTCAGCCCTCCACGCAGTTGGCATCCGACCAGCTCAGCGACGGAGTGCCTGGAACCGCAGTGAGCGGTCGCTGAGCTCGATCTGCGGGTCGGTGAGGCCTGCGCGGCGCAGTCGATCGGGCAGTGTGCCCGGGTCAACGACGACCATGGTGTCTCCGATGTGCAGGATCCGGAACAACAGGCTGAGCCGGCTGTCCGAGCCGGCGAACGTGCCACCCGGTCGCAGCACCCGGGTGACCTGGGCGAACAGCCGATCCTGCTGCCGCGCTGAGGGCATGTGGTGCAGCATGGTGAAACACACCACCGCGTCGAACGACGCGTCGGCAAACGGCAGCGCGGCACCGTCACCATGCTGGACGTCGACCCGGCCGGCGAGCTCGGCGCGCAGGTCAGCGGCCAGCGTCGGGTCGACCTCAATGGCGGTGAGCCCAGTAGTCCGAGCGACACAGGCGGCGATGGATCGCGTTCATCGGCATGCCCGCACGCTAGGGGGAGTGCCTACCTGACCGGAATCACGTACGCTGCCGGGATCCTCACCGTGGCCGTGGACGACGCGGTATGGGTGCTGCCGCCCAGCCGCGCGCTGTTCATCCCCGCCGAACTGCCGCATACCACCGCCGCGGCGACGTCCACCGAGTTGCACAGCCTGTACCTTCGCCCGCAACGCTGCCCGGTGGGCTGGGCGTGGCCAACAGTGCTGGCGGCCGGTCCGGTGTTCACCGCGCTCGTCGGCTATCTCGGGCAGGCCCAGCTGGCACCCGAGACGCGGCGCCGCGCGGAGGCGGTGCTGTTCGACGTCCTCATGCCGGCTCCGGTCGCCTCCGTCGAGGTGGCCTGGCCCTGCGACGACCGGGCCCGCCAGGTGGCTGATGCACTGGCCACCGACCCCGCCGACGACCGTGACGCCGCCGCCTGGGCGCGCCGGGTCGGCACCAGCGAACGCACGCTGTCCCGGCTGTTCGTGGCCGAGACCGGTGCCGGTCTCGGCCGGTGGCGCACCCGGCTGCGGGTCCGTCATGCGCTGGAGCTGCTCGCCTCCGGAACCCCGGTGGCCGTGGTCGCCTACCGAGTCGGGTACCGCACCGCCAGCGCCTTCGTCGCGGCTTTCCGCCGCGAGCTCGGCGTCACCCCCGCGCAGTGCTTCGCGCTCTGACCCGCTGCGCGAACCGGTCACCACGTCGTCAGCAGCAGGTGGTTGACCACCAGCGCCACCGCCGCCTGACCAGCCAGCCACCACCTCGCCTGCCGCACCGGCAGCAATCCGGCAGCGGCGACCAGCCAGACCGCGAACGGCAGCCAGATCCGCTCCACCTCGGCCTTGCTCAGGCCGGAGAGATCTGCGATCAGTACCGCGATCCCGGCCGCGGCGCACAGCAGCACCAGCGCGCGCGGCTGGCGCTGTCCTGGAGTGAACACCCGCCGCAGCCCGGCCACCCCGGCCGGGCCGAGCACGACCGCAAGGCAGGCCAGGTCGGCCCACACCCAGTAGCTGTACGGGCGCACCATCCCGAACTCACCCGGCTGGTAGTACCGGATCGTGACCTGCCGGTACCCCTCGACCCACCAGAACCCCATCGCCGCAAACGCGGCGACCACGGCGGCCACACCGGCGCCGGCCACCAGCAGCGGAGCCACCCGGCGGGCGACGAGGGCAACAGCCACCGGGAGCAGGCCGGCCAGCACCAGTCCGTAGGACAGAAACAGGGTCGCGCCGAGGAGCACTCCGCCGGCGGCGGAGACGGCGACCGCGGGGAGGTCGAGCCGTTCCCGGGCCGCGCCGACGGCCAGCAACGCCACCCCCCACGCCAGCACCCCGGCGAACAGGCCGTCCGCGGACACCCCGATCCAGATGGCGCCGGGCAGCAACACCCCGAACGGCAGCGCGGCGCGCGCAGCGCCTTCTGCGCCCAGCGCCCGCAACGCCACCGCCACCGCCACTCCCGCGGATGACCCGATGAGCACGCACAGCAGCGCCGCTGGTCCGCCGCCGGGCAGTCCGATCCGGTCCAGGCCGACGAAGACCAGCAGCGCTCCGGGTGGATGCCCGGCGACGTGGGCGGTCCAGGACTCTGGCCGCAGGCCTTGGATGCGTTCAGCGAAGCGCTGCAGCAGGGTGCCGAGGTCACCGACTCTGGGTACGTCATGCAGGTACTCGGTGTCGGTGGTCAGCCGGCCAGCCACCCCGCGCTGCCATCCGTCGATCAGCGCCAGGCCGATGGTCCAAGCCAGCGCGGTGACCACGGCGACCCCGAGCAGCGACCGCCAGGGCAGCCGGGCCGCCAACTCGGGTCCGCGCATGACGACGAGCAGCGCGATGAGCAGTGCAGGAACCGTGCCCGGGCCGGTGTGCGGCAGCCACTGCGCCCCCAGCGGCGGGGCGTCGACGTGCAGCGGTACCCCTTGGCCGAGTAACCAGGCTCCGACCACAACCGCCACGGCGACCAGCAGCGCGGCGCTTCCGGCAGCGACCAAGTCGGCGCCAAGACCGCGATCCACGCCGGTCGACACAGTGCGCGGCGCGATCCTCGTCACAGCTCCGAGTTATACCCCTGGGTGATCAGTGCCCACATTACTGGCGAGCGACATGGATGCTCATCGTCGTCGGGAGGCCCTCTTGGACAGCGATATGGATGCTTGTGGATGGTGCAGCCCGGGTGCTAGACGCGTGACGCGCTTCAGGCGCCGCCGGCGGTGAGCAGCATGTCGGTGGCGAACCCGGCCACCAACCCGGCCCATACGCCCCAATAGAGCAGGGGCCGGTGCCCGCCCCGCAGCGCGATGGCGAGAAGTTGGATGATCACGTAGAGGATGGAACCGGCGGCCAGGGTCAGGAAGACCAAGCTTACCGGCTCGCTGCTGAACTGGTGGCCCAGCAGTGTTCCCAGCATGGTGGGTCCACCACCGATGAGGCCCAAGAGCAGCAGAAACCCCCACCCGGGCTGCTCGGTGTCGGTGGCCAGCGGCGCCACGATCCCGAATCCTTCGGTCGCGTTGTGCAGGGCGAAGCCGGTCACCAGCACCGTGGCCAGGGCGATCTTGCCCTGCGCTGCGCTACCGCCGATGGCGAGGCCCTCACCGAAATTGTGCACGCCGATCCCCACCGCGATCAGCAATGCCAGACGGCGCGTCGCGGTCATCGGGCTGGTCTTGCGGAGGGTGAGCTCATCGGCGGCCATCGCGCCCGGGCCCAGGAGCGGAACCTGGCCCTCACCAGCGAGCCAGCGCTCGTAACCGGCCAGGGTCAACAGCCCCACGCCCAGCCCGGCGAACAGCAACGCACCGAAGCCGATCACTGGTGCGATACTGCCCTCGCCGTCGTGCAGTTTGCCCAGCGTGGCGTCGATGGTCTCCCAGGCGTGGGTCAGCAGATCCCACATGATGAAGATCAGGATGCCGATCGCCAGGGCGTTGAGGAACACTCGCAGACCTGGCGTGGTACGGCTGTGGCGCGGGGCACGAAGCCGGCCCAACGGTAGTCCAAGCAAGATCGTGACCCCGGCGATGAATCCAAGGGTCAGCGTCTGAACCTCATCCACGGGCAATCAACCTGCACTTGTCGTCGGACAGCATTTGACCCCCTACCCCTCGTGAGCTGCCAGCTTTCCGGCAATGAATAAGATCTGTCAAGAACACTGCCCTGGGATTACCAGAAAGCAGCGAAACCGTGACTCCCTATGGCATCAGACGGTGATTGTGTGCACACGCACAGTGATCTGACATACCCGTCGCTAAGGTCTGAAACAACAATTCCGACATTTCTCTTCAGTTAGGACGTCCTTACATGTCATCGGTTAGTTAGGCCGTACTCACCAATCAGCAGCTGACACCGTCGCCTGTCGAATCCCCTACTCATTGCCGAGCTTCCACCTGAGCCTGGATCCACCGCCCGGGCGAAGCCGCCGGGCGCGAACGTATGACAGTCTGTGACCACCCGTTCGCGCTCGCACCTGGCACGCGGGCGAAGCCGAAGGAGGTTTTGATGATCTTCATCGTGGTCAAGTTCACGATCCGTGCCGACCGGAGCCACGAGTGGCTCGCGCTCGCCGACGAGTTCACCCAGGCCACCCGGAACGAAGCGGGCAACATCTTCTTCGAGTGGTCCCGCAGTGTCGGCAACCCGCACCAGTTCGTCCTGGTTGAAGCGTTCGCCTCACCCCAAGCGGGCGAAGCCCACGTCAACTCGGATCACTTCAAGACCGCCCTGACGTGGATGCCCGACGTGATCGCGGAGACGCCGGAGATCGTCAACGTCGAGGTTGGGCAGGACGGCTGGGGCCGGATGGGCGAGCTCTCCCCACGCCCACACCAGTAGGCATGACGAGCTGCCGGTGCGCACGTACCCGCGGCCAGCAGCGCACAGTCATCGGGCTACGAAAGGTTCCATTTGACCCGCCGCGAGACACGGTGAGCCGCAAAAGGTTCCATTTGGCGGGTCCATACCCGGAGAACGCAGGAGCGGGCAGACATTTCTGTGTTCTCTATAGTCGAGTTAGGCAAACGCCAGCGCAACCGGTGAATCAGTCCTGGGACAATGCTGCCGGGTCGAATTCGCGTTTACCCACGAATAGCCGATTGACCAGCCAGAGCAGGACACCAACCGCCAGCAGCACCCCTGCGAGCAGGTAGTTGTCGGGATTCCGGCCGGACAGCGGGGTTGCCAAAAAGGCGCACAGCAGCGCCCCTAGCCATGGGCTCCAGGTCGGGGCCCGGAAGTGCTCGTGGTCGACGTTGTCCCTGCGCAGCACCAGGCAGGCAATGTTGACCAGAGTGAAGACCGCGAGCAACAACAGGGATGTGGTGCCCGCCAAACCGGCCAGCGGAACAAAGCTGACCAGCACTACGGCGATCGCACTGGTGAACAAGATCGATACCCAGGGTGTGCGTCGGGTCGGGTGCACCGAGCCAAGGACTCGCGGGACGATCTGCTCGCCTGCCATGCCGTACACCAGCCTGCTGGCCATCAACATGTTGATCAGCGCTGAATTGATCACAGAGAAGAGCCCGATGATGGCGAAAAGGCCCAACGGGAAGCCCGGTGCGCCCACCTTGACGACCTCGAGCAGCGCGTCACTTTCCAGTGCAGCCAGCCGGTCGGCGGGTACCAGCAGCGAACAGGTGATGGCCACCAGCACATAGATCAGTCCGGCCGCCCCCATCCCGAACAGCATCGCCGGCGGGAAGATCCGAGTCGGTTCCTGGCACTCCTCGGCCATGTTCACCGAGTCCTCGAAACCGACCATCGCAAAAAAGGCCAACGCGGTGGCCGAGGTGATCGCCAGCAGCACCCCGGAGTCTGCGGTGTCGATCTGGATGAGCCGGCTCGGCTCGCCCTGGCCCGAGCCGATCGCGTAAACGCCAATCGCGATGACCAGGAGCAGACCCGACAGCTCGATGCAGGTGAGCACCACGTTGGCCTTGAGCGACTCACCGACACCCCGGAAGTTGATCAGCGCTAGCAGCACGATGAAGGTGATCGCGACCGCCCACGTGGGCAGCGTGATGAACGCCTTGAGGTACGTCTTACCGAACGCCACCGCCGCCGAGGATGCGCTGGTGATGCCCGAACTCATCACGGTGAAAGCCACGATGAAGGTCAGGAACGGGATCCCGAACGCCCGGTTGGTGTACAACGCCGCGCCGGCCGCCCGCGGGTACTTGCCGACCAGCTCCAAGTAGCTGAACGCGGTCAGGAAGGCAACCAGGAAGGCCCCGACGAAGGGCACCCACAAGGCACCACCGATCTGTCCCGCCACGCTGCCGGTCAACGCGTAGATCCCGGTACCGAGGATGTCGCCGATCACGAAGAAGAACAGCAGCTTCGGCCCGATCACCCGCTTGAGCTCGGTGCGAACCTCGCCACCTGGAGCCGTGTCCTGTGCCGTTGTGTCGCCCATGACATACAGTGTTCATCCCACACAGTGTGGCGATGGTATACGCGCTGAGTCAGCTGTGTTGACCTGAACTGCGCTTGAGCTTCTATGGTCGGACGATGACCCTTACTCCGTCGCGCTCCGTCTTCGACGAGGCCTACACATCCCGCACCGCACCGTGGGTGATCGGCGAACCGCAGCCGGCCATCGTCGCCCTGGAACGTGCCGGCTGGATCCGCGGCAGCGTGCTCGACCCCGGTTGCGGCACGGGCGAGCACACCATCCACCTCACCGCGCTTGGCTACGACGTCCGCGGTGTCGACTCCTCGGCGCATGCGATCGAACAGACCCGCGCCAACGCCGCCGGGCGCAACGTCGCAGCCCGTTTTGAGGTTGCCGACGCGCTGCAGCTGGGTGATGACCCGATCTACGACACGGTCATCGACAGCGCACTGTTCCACATCTTCGACGCCACAGACCACCGCCTTTATGTACGCAGTCTGTATCGCGCGTGCCGCCCGGATGCGCTGGTGCACGTCCTCGCGCTGTCCGACACCGGGCCGGGCTTCGGGCCGCAGATCAGCGACACGGTGATCCGGGATGCCTTCGGCGACGGGTGGGTGCTGGAGGACCTGCAATCGAGCCTGTATCGCGGTGTCATCGTCAACAGCGACCACGCCGCGGTACTCGACCGGCCGATCGGCGACAAGGTGGACCTCCCGGCCTGGCTCGCTCGAATCCGCCGGATCTGACGAGCCTGTCCGGTTACGGCAGGCCGGGGACCTGCAACGGCACACGGTAGAGCGACGTTTGGGCAGTGATGTAGAGCGTCTTACGGTCGCGGCCACCGAAGGTGCAGTTGGAGGGTCTCTCGGGGACAGAGATGGTGCCCCAGGGCGTGCCGTCCGGCTTGAACACCTGCACGCCGCCGCTGGTCGCCACGTACAGGTTGCCCGCGTCGTCCATCGCCATCCCGTCACCTTCCGCAGCGGGGGCGAACGTCGTGGGCGGTCCCAGTGAACCATCAGGCCTGACGGGGAACTTGCGCACCAGCCCGGCGGCGGTGTCATCGACGTAAAGCGTCTTCCCGTCCGGCGCGAGGGCCGCACCGTTGGGACGGTTCATGTCGCTCGACTCGAGATGCAGCATGCCCGCCGGATCGACCCGGAACACGCCCTGGAAGTCGAGCTCACGTGCCTGGCCGGCCGGGAGGCCGTAGGGGGGATCGGTGAAGTAGACAGTGCCGTCGCTCCGGGTGACGTTGTCGTTGGGCGAGTTGAGCCGCTTGCCCTGCCAGCGGTCTGCCACCGTCACGACAGCGCCGTCGGCCAGGGTGCGCGAGACCCGCCGGTTGTCGCCCTCGCTCGCGATGAGCCGGCCCTGGGGGTCGACCCCGAGCCCGTTGGCTGCGCCGCTTGGTTTCCGGAAGACGGTGACGGTGGCGGGGAGTTGAAGCTCGTTGATGGTGTTGGCCGGTATGTCGGAGAACAGCAGCACGCCTTTCGGGGCGATCCACACCGGACCCTCAGTGAACGTGAACCCACCGCTGACCTTCTCGACGGCGCCCCGCCCCAGCATGGGGTCAATTCCGGTCGCGGCACCACCAGCCGTTGGGTCCTTCGCGGACCCCGTGGAGCTGGCGCACCCCGGGCAGAGAACCGCCGTCGTGAGGGCGAGGCCCACGAGGGCGACGCGGACGACAAGCTGGGGAATCCGCATGGCGGCGGAGCCTATCGCGCCAGCGGAACCGCACGTGATCACGCGCTGGTGATGGCCTGGGGGAAGGAAAACAGCTGATCGGGGTCATAGCGCAGGGCGATCTGGCGTAACCGGGTCAGGTTGTCGCCGTAGTAGGCGTGCGCCCAGTCCGGCAGGGCCGCCTCGATGTAATTGACGTAGGCGCCACCGCCGACGACGCCGGTCAGCTGATCCCGCATCTGGGCCACCGATGAGGCGGCGGCCAGCTGATCGGCCGGCGAAGTCCGCAGATAGATCTGCATGGTGGCCAGTGCGTCCCGGTGCGGAAACGCCGTGCCGGCCGGGGTGATTCGGCTGATCGCGCCGCCAAGGCCGTCGACGATCACGAAAACGGTCCGCCCGTCGAATACGGAGCCGATCTGGGCCGGGTCGGCCACCGCCGCGGACAGCACCCGCGACGAGGCCACGAACGCCTCACGATTCCACTTCTTGCCGCTAGCCTGGTCGTGGCACTCGATGACCGATTTGTCCGAACAACCGGCGAAGTAGCGCATCGCGTCGAGATAGTCGAGCTCGGCAACGGTCCGCAATGTCGGCACCTTGCCGATCCGGTGAGTCAGGTCAGCGAGCAGCGGATTCAGCGCTTGTGCCGGTCCGACATGGCAGCCGATCACAGTGCAGGTCGGCGGGCTGCCGCCGCTGATGTGGCAGCTCGATGACAGCTCGTCGGGCATGCTGATGATCCACTGCTGCCATCCGCCGAGCACGTCGGGCACCGAGCCCGCGGGGAAATCGAGGGAGAACACGGTCAGGTGCGGCGCCGGCACCGTGTCGAAGGTGAACGACGTGACGATGCCGAAGTTCCCGCCGCCACCGCCCCGCACTGCCCAGAACAGGTCCGGCTCCGCCGACGCGGACGCCATGCGGGAGGTGCCATCCGCGGTGACCACGGTCGCAGCCACCAGCCGGTCGCAGGTCAGCCCGTACTTGCGGGACAGCATGCCGATCCCGCCGCCGAGCGTGAGACCAGCAATGCCGACCGACGGGCACGTGCCGGCGGGCAGGCAGCGCCCGGCACCCGCGAGCGCGGTGTAGACGTCGATCAGCCGGGCGCCGGCACCGATCACGGCTGTGCCATCGGCGTCGACCTGCACGCTGGACATGCCGGACAGGTCGGCTATCAGTGCACCGTCCGGGGTCGAGTAACCGGCGTAGCTGTGCCCACCGCTACGAGCCGCGATCGGCGCCCCTGCCACAGCGGCGGCCGACACGCAGCCCTGCACGTCCTCAATGCGCCGGCACTGCGCGATCGCGGCTGGCCTCCGGTTGTCGAACAGCGGGTTGAACGACCGGCGGGCCAGGTCATAGCCGGCCTGGTTCGGGGTGATCAATGGGCCGGACAGCGTCCTGGCCAGCGCGGGAAGGTCGATCGGCGGGTCAGGTGGACCGGCCAGTGACGCAGGGTGCGTGCCTCCGCAGTTGGTCAGCGCGGCCGCGGTCGCGGTCGCGCCGGTGGCATGCAGAAACGCGCGCCTGTTCAGGGGCACGGCACCGAGACCTCCTCACTCAGAGGCAGCAATATAGTGCCCGCCCTGAAGTCATCGTGGCCGTTGACCGCGCCCGTCATCCGTTGGGTGAGCAGCGCGGCACTCAAGTTGCCCGGCGCTCTTACCCGTGGAGCGCCCCCCACCTGAGTAGCCACTTCCGCCCACTCCCGGACGGCCGGACAGAAGGCACGGCCTGCCTCGGAGTGGCTGAAGCTTTGAGGTTGCTCCGCGACGCTGGTGGCCGACCGGCCGTGGTTTTCGGCGGTTGCGGCCGATTCGAAACCTGCGGGTGTGGCGGACTCAGCGGTGCTTCCAGGCAGGGCCGTGCCCGGCCCGCAGCGAGGTGCGCGGCCCCGCTGGCCGTCGCCCATTCCGGAGACGGCGGAATGACCAAACGAGTAGGCCATTGTGCTGAAATCAGCTCGGCGATCAGTGGGTCCGGGCAATCTCGCCGGTGAGCACGATGGCGTCCGCCTCGATGCCATTCTCGCGTGCCTTATCCATGAGATGGACAATCGCGGATAACCCTGCGCGGATCGGTTCACGTGCCAGCTCTTCGAACTCTGAGCGCACGACCCGAACCGGGACATGTTGTGTGGGCAAGCGAACATCAACGACCGTGGATGCGTGGTGAACCAGGTCTTGGCGAGCTCGTCGGCAGTCAGCGACGACATCGCGGGCGATGGCCCGGCTGGCGGGATCGGTGAAGTCTGCGGTGGGTAAGTGGCCGCGCACCTGCTCGAACACGAACCTGGCTAGCGCGCGGTCGAGACCGACGGAACCCAGATCATCAGTTCGCGAGGTCGCAGCGAGCCGCCAGACCTCGAGGAGGTCCGCCACCTCGGTCACGTCTCCGGAACTCAGGTACTCCTCCAGCAGTCAGAAATTCATTGATCATGCGGTCCAGCGCACACGTGTCCGGGTCCGATCAGGCAGGTGGGAGCCGGTGTCGGGTAACCGGGATGGTGTCTGCGGCAACGTCGAGGCGTGCCTGGATGTCGGCCATGATCTCTCGGGCTGTTGCGATCTCGGCAGCATCCGGTCGCGGGCTGAGGGAGCCGAGGTTCATCGCGACTTGATCTGGGGTGGTGAACCCGACGAGTGCGACCGCGTGGGGTGATCGGTCCAGGCATCCCCAGAGCGCGACGCGGATCAGGTCTTGGGTGTGTGGGCCGACGATGGCGCGTATGCGGTCGAGTCCGACGTTGATGATCTCGATCGCGTGGGGTTGGAACCAGGGTTTGCGGAGTCGGTGGTCTCCATCGCCGAACTCGCGTTGGATATCCGTGCGGTAGGTCCCGGTGAGTAGCCCTTGCCCGAGCGGTTTGGTGATAAGGATGCCGACGTTGTGTTCGGCGGCGAAGGAGAACACACCCTCGGATCGGTGCGATGGTGTCAGAAGGTTGTCTCTGATCGCTAAGATGTCGGGCTGCATTGTGTCGAAGAGGGCGCGGAACCGGGCGATTTTGTCGCCACGCTGATCGGGTGAGGTGGTGAGGCGGTCCAGGGCGAAGCGGTGCGGTCCGCGCATCCCGATGACGCGGATGAGGCCCTCGTCGCGGAAGGTGCGCATGGCGTCGAGCGCGGGGCCCAGCCAGCGGTCGTCGGGGCCGAAGTTGGGGTGGTGGAAGGCAAAGATGTCGAGGTGGTCGGTTCGGAGGTTGTCGAGTGACTGGTGGAGTTGGCGTCGCATGTGGCGGGGTTCGAAGCCGTGTTCGGCGGTTCCGGTGAAGTAGCCGACCTTGGACGCGAGCACGATCTCGTGGCGCGGCACCTGCGCGACAAGCCGGCCGAGGAGGCGTTCGGATCGACCGTGGCCGTAGACGTCAGCGGTGTCGTAGAGGCGGGCGCCGTGTTGCCAGGCGGTTTCCAGGCCGGTGAGGGAGCGTGTTTCGTCGGCGCCGGTGGACCAGCCCATGGGCATACCGAGGTTGTAATCGGGGCCGCCAATGGCCCAGCAGCCGATGCCGATGGCGGGCACGGTGATGCCGGTCGCGCCGAGTTGGCGGGTCGGGATCAACGGACGCGTTGCGGGGTCAGCTGCGTGGGGTGAGATCATGCCGGCCTGCTCTGGTTGAGGATGACGGCGAGTTCGTCGTGGATGAACTCGTAGAGTTCGCCGGGTCGCGCACACACGAAGGCCGGTACGGCGCCGCCGCGGGCGCGGGAGTGACTGTAGAGGCCCACGACGGCGATGTCATCGAACCGGTAGAAGCTGAAGACGCGATCGCCCGGCCGGTAGTACACCTCGATCTGGGCGCCGTCAGGGCGGTGCAGTGCCTCGTAGGCGCTGCGGGTGGCAGTGATCCGGGCACGCAGCTCGTCGTGGGTGATGTTGAAGCGGTCCGCGAGGACGGCGACGGTGAGTTCGTCGTGCGGGTCGGCCAGGAAGACGCGAACGCGACGGTCGGGCCTGGCGGCCAGCTGAGCAAGTTCCCGTGCGTGCAGGTTGCGCCACGTTTGGCCGTAGGCCACCACGATGTCGAGTTCGCTGACTTCGGCGAAGAGTTGCTTCCACTCCAGCTCACCGAGGTAGTTCGCGCCGATCCGCAGAAGACCAGCGGCCTCGAAGTCGCGGCCCAGGCTCTGTTGGAGTCGAGTCCGAGGCGGAGCGGGTTTACTCGTTTGATCTGCCAGCCGGGTCCAGGCGATCTCCCAGCGGCGATCGCTCACGGGCATGCCGCAGGCGCGGACGAGCCCGAGGATGAGGGTCTTGCGGGGCAGGCGACGGCCAGCGAGGGCGTCCTGGACGGTGCTGCGCGGGAGCGGCATCTTGTTGCGCTCGCCCCACTGTTGCAGGGTCCGGTAGGACGGGTTGCCCGCGCGGAGGCGGACCGCGCGCAGGCATTCGGCGAACTCGGCGACGGTGGTCGCGTCGAGCGGGTCTATGTCGTCTGTTGGTGGTGTCATCGATCTCGGTGGCGGACCGGCGGGTGTCCCATACTGTCCGAGACCCTGCCTTCCCCGGCGGGGCCGGTTGGGTGTCGGCGCAGCTCGCGGGCGTGCCGTCGGTGGGACAGTCCGGGTGTGTCCGGGGTGCTTGTCGGCCACTGTGCTGGCCCGGTGTGCTTGGTGTCTATGCCACATCCTGGTGGGAGATCGGCATGCACGCGCTGCGCGACGCCGGCATCGAATCGACTGCAGGCTGGGAGACGACCTCGCCGTTCCATGGCCGTCTTGTTGAGGCGATTCGCGCCACCTCGCTGGGGGGTGTCGTCGCGGACAGCACGGTGACCGCGTTGGCGGGCGTGGCCGAGACGGACCTGATCATGTTGGCCAAGCTCGTGGCGGACGCCGTTCCGGGCCGATTCAGCCTCACGGGAGGTCTGGATCGCCGACTGCTGTTCGCCGAACGGCCGGCGACCGTGGGCGGCTGGGTGGTGGCCGATCTGTCCGGGCAGCCACACGAGACCCGCGCGTGGCCGGGATGGGTGTCCGGTCGGGTGAGCGTCGTCGAGCCAGGTCATTGGTTGTCTGTCGCCGAACTGACCGAGGACGCGGCCGACCGGTTGGCACGCCCCAGGGTCCTGCTGACGTCGTTGTATCACCCGGAGTGGTTCCCCCTGCCGCGCTTCCCGTTGGCGATCTCCGACCTCGCGCGAGCGGCTCGGCTGACACTGATGGGTCAGGTGCACTTGATCGACATGCAACTGGGCGCCTCGCTGGATGAGATCACCCGCTGGGTCCACGATCAGCTACCGGACATGGTGGGGATCTCGGCGACCTTCGGCCAGCACGACCTGATCTGCGACCTGCTCGATTGGCTGGACCAGATGCCGGTTCCGCCGCTGGTGCTCACGGGCGGCAGTTTGACGGTACGCAACGAGGCCACGCTGCTGGACCGGTACCCGCGGCTGCTCATCGCCCGCGGAGCTGGTGAGGCGACGATCGCCGACGCGATGGGGTACTTCCACGGCGACCGCGAGCTCGCGAACATCCGCGGCATCGGGTACCGGGGTGCGCCTGGTCTGGGGGTCGTGGCGCTCGGCCGTCGAGCACGGCGTACGGCGGTGGCGCCGAACCGCGTCCAGCGCGATTTCCTGCCCGAGCTCGATCTGTTGGACGCCACCTTCGCGCGCAACGGTGTGGCGCAGTTGGAGATCTCCCGCGGATGCACCAGCCACTGCTCGTTCTGCCCGCGCGGGCACAAGGGCTCCTGGTCCAGTGGTAACACCGACCGGCTGTCGTGGATGCTCGCCGAGATCGGGAAGGTCGCCGATCGGCATCCAGCGATCTCGCGCACCCTGTACGTGGTCGACGAGGAGTTCGTCGGCCGCGGGGAGGACGCCGTCAACCGGGCACTCGGTGTCGCGAGCACGATCCGCGATGCGGGGTTTGAATGGGAGTCGTCCTGCCGGATCGACCAGGTCGTCCGCCCGGACCGCGATCGCGCCTGGCACGTGGAGCGGGCCTCGATGTGGCGCGGCCTGGTCGGCGCCGGTCTGCGCAGGATGCTGTTCGGTGTGGAATCCGGGGTGACCTCCATCCTCCAGCGGTTCGCCAAGGACACTACGGCTGAGCAAAACGCGCTGGCTATCCGCACCCTGTCAGCACTTGGGGTGCCGACGCGGTTCACCTACATCACCTTCGACCACCTGATGACCGCCGACGAACTGGCCGCAACCCACGCCTTCCAGGCCCGCACCGATCTGTTTCTGCGTCCGCTGCCCGAGCTCTCGGTCGAGCAGATCGTGGACGGCGTCACCGACCCGGACTTCGTCGCCGACCACGCGACGGGACGACCGTTCTACACCGAGATCTCCTACCTGCTGGTCTCGATGGAGTGTCTGATCGGCGCCCCGTACACCCGTGCGGTAGCCGCCCGCGGCCTCGCCGGTCCGGTGGACCCCACGATGGGACGGGTCGAGGCACGGTTCGCGGATTGGCGGATTGGTGTCTGCTCCCGCCGCGCGCAGATGTGGATCGACCGTCACTTCGCGCTCGACTACACCCTCAAGAGCCTGGAGAAAATCCTGGACGGCGTCCCCCGCCGTCGCGTGCGCAACGCGCGGGTGGTGCTCAAAGACGGCTCGTTTCGGGTGCTCGCCGGGATGCTCGACCTCCTCGGAACACATGGCCTTGACACACCTGATTCCGGCCTCGACACCGCAGTGCTCGCGCTGCTGGACACCACGGTCGGCGAGTTGGCCACGACGCTGTCGCTCGCGATCGAGCAGGTACTGCCGACCCTGCCGACCCTGCCGGCGTCCGGCTGGCGTCTGCTTGATCGTGAATTTGCCCGATGGTGTTTCTCCGAAGGGTGGCAGCTCATCAACGTGAACGACCCATGCGAGACATGACCGTTGCCATCGCCCGGCCGCTGCTGAGGGTGGTGGCGGGGCCGGTGTGTTGCCCTGCCTATCCGCTTTCACCACAATCGGTGGTCGTGCCCCCTGGGTCGCGGTCGCTACTGGGAGGAGCCGCTGGCGTGCCTGGCCGATTCATTGCGTTGGAGGGGACGGACGGAGTCGGCAAGACCTCCCTGGCGTGCCGACTCGCCGACATCAGCTACGAGACCGCCGTCGCCCGGCTCGCGCAGCCCACGGTGCCCGGCTTGGCGGGCGAGGGTGCTGGCGCCTTGGTGTTCGTCCCGCGTCGGCAGATCTCGACGACCTCGACCTACGCGGCCACGTTGATGGAGCACCTGTCCACGATGCTGTGGCACAGCGGCGACGCCCCAGACCTCTCCGATGCGTTCTGGGTGTCGCTTCAGGCGGCCTGGTTCACCGCACACACCGAGACCGTTCTGGGACCGCTGCTCGATGCCGGGTTCGATGTCCTCGTCGATGGCTGGCTCTACAAGTTCTTCGCCAAGTTGCTGCTTCAAGGCTTCACTGAGCCCGACCTTGCCGTCATCTTCGATCGGGTGCGGGTGCCGGACGGGGTGCTGCTTCTGGAGGCTGACGTGGGCGCGGTGTACGACCGCCGCCGTGATTTCCGGCCCGCCGAGTTGGGGATGCACGCCGGTTACGGCGCACTCGACGATCTGGGCCGCGCCTCCTTCGTCGATTATCAGACCCGAACCGCGAGCAACCTTGCGATGCTCGCCGTCCGCCACGTCTGGCGAACGGCGCACCTCAACCCCGACGAACCCATCCCGGTCACCGCGGATCGGCTCGCGCCGATCATCGCCGAGCTACGGACAACGCCCGGACCCGCACCGGTGGCAGAAGCGACGAGGACCGGAGGGGTCTGACGATGACCGCGCCCACCATGCTCGCCGCGCATGGCGGCACGAAGGCCCTGGACCTCCCCCAGCCGCACTACCAGTGGCCCGCCCTCACCACCGAGTTGGAGGACGCGGTCCGCGCGCAACTGCACCGGTCCCTGTCCGACCGTGACGCCTCCGGGGTGATCGGCGAGTTCGAAACCGCGTTCGCCCGGTTCGTCGGGGCACCGCACGCGGTGTCGTTCGCCTCGGGCACCTCCGCGATCCACGCGATGAGCCGCATCACTGGCCTACGACCCGGCGACACGGTCATCGCGCCGGCCTACACGTTCTTCGCCACGGCTACCCCGTTCGCCTACGACGGCATCGAGGTCGCCTTCGCCGACGCCGACCGCTACGGCAACGTGACCGCCGCGACGCTGGCCGAGAAACTCACCCCGGCGGTCCGGGCGGTGATCGTCACGCACATGTGGGGCAACCCGTGCCCGATGGGCGAGATCGTCCAGTTCTGCCGCACCCACAACCTGCTTTTGCTGGAGGACTGCTCTCACGCGCACTTCGCGTCTTGGCGAGGCCAGCGGGTCGGCACGTTCGGGGACATGGCGGTGTTCTCCACCAACCAGAAGGCGATCACCACCGGCGAGGGCGGAGTCCTGGTCACCGGCAACGACCGCTACCGCGAGCTGGCGTTGTTGTTCGGGCACTACAACAAGCGCTGCCAGACCGAGATCCACCCGGGCGCCGAGTACTACCCCTACGCCTTCACCGGCATGGGCCTCAAGCACCGCATCACCACCCTGGGTGCCGCGATCGGTGTCCACCAGCTCGACCACGCCCCCGACGTCGAGACCCGTCGCCGGGCGATCCTCACCCGGTACACCACCGGCCTGGCCGACAACCCCGTGATCACCCCCGCGATCGTGCCCGAGGCGGACGGCCAGCACGGCCTCTACGTGCTCGGGCTGCGATTCCACCCCGACAACGCCTTGGTTTCCCGAGACAAGTTCGTGACGTTGTGCCACGCCGAAGGCGCCACCGACGTCGACGCACCCGGCTCGACGCGCGACATCAGCACCGAGCCACTGTTCGCCCGCCGTGACCCGTTCGCGCCATGGATCCCCAGCACACCACCGGCCACCGAGCTTCCCGGCGTCGCCGCGTTCGCCGGCAGCTTCATCAAGATTCCATTGTGGGGATACCAGGGAGACGAGCCGCTGGTGGCCGGCTATCTCGACGTCCTCGCCAAGGTCTCCGCGGCGGTCGCCCGATGACCACCGGGCCCATCACCGAGCGGGTCAGTGCACTCGAGCGAACCGTGACGCGGCACCCCGTGCAGGTGGACACCGACGGCGACTTCGCTCTCGATGACCTCCTCGCCCTGCCCGGTGTCGGCCGCGCCCGAAGGATCAACGCCGCCCAAGCGACCCTGGCCACGCTGTGGCGACTTAACGCCGCCAACACCGCCGAACTGATTCCTGCCTCGCAGCCCCGCGCGATCACCGCGCCCGACACGCCGACCGAGGATGACGCGGCCCTCCTGCACCGGATCGAAACCAGCGGGCTGTTCCGGCCTCCGGTCCGCGAGCAGGTCGCCGCTCTGACACCCGAGCTCGGCGCTGCTTGGCTGGCGCTGGCGGCCCGCTGGATCGACCTCTCTCGATCCAGCGGCGACCTGCGCTTCCTCAACACGGCCTGCAAACTCACCGGCTCCGTCTGGTTGCACCACTACCACATGGGCAGCGGCATCCGGGCCGGTGGCGCGTGGCGGGAGCCGGGTTTGACCGGTCAGCTTGCTGCCCTCGGGCGCCTGCTGGGCGAGGCCACCGAGCAGCTCCGGCGACGCCTGGCAAACCGCATCCTCCTCGTCGAGCCGGCCGTGTCCGGCGACGGGGCACTTCGCCCGGTCCGGTTCACCAGGCAGGGTCGGGCGCGGATCGTTGTGCTGGCCGGCTCTGGGTCACGTAGCGCCGGACGTCTGGTGACCGCAGCAACCGCCGCCGGGCTGCCCATCGAGGCCGTGTGCTGCTACACGCCGTCGCCCACCCGGCCCGCGGTGTCGTCGAACTACACCAGCGCGTGGTACCCGCCGGCCGCACCCGACCTCACAGCAGCGCCCGGCGTGCCGGACAGCGTCCCGGTTACCACCGCCGCGTCGTGGGAGGAGGTGACGGCAGCGGTCCGGGCTGCTGAGGCTGACCTCGTTCTCCTGGTCGGCATGCCGGTGGTCCCGGCCCGCGTGCTCGACGCCGCGAGATTGGGCGTCCTCAACGCCCACAACGGCGCCCTGCCCAGCCACCGCGGGATGGACGTGGTCGGCTGGGCACTGCTGCACAATCAGCCGATCGTGTGCAGCCTGCACCTGGCCCGTCCTGCCGTCGACGCCGGGGAAATCGTCGCAGCTCAACCCGTGCCGGTCCCTGCCGTGCGCACGTTGGCGGCCAGGGTGAAGACCACTCAGCTCCGGCTCCTGCTGGCCGGGGCCACGCACGTCGCCGCCACCGGCGCCCTGCCCGACCTGACCCCGCAACCCGTCACAGGGACCCAGTTCTACCGCCTGCATCCCCACCTCAAGCGGCTCCTGGACGCCTCGCCCTACGCCCACGATGACCACCCCCAGGGGACGGTGATTCAGCCATGACCAGCCCACCGCACCCCAGCTTCACTGTGCTCAGCCAGATCGACTGGGACGACACCACGTCGATCCTGCGGGGCTGCACACCGCTGTTCGACGCCCTTGCCCACGATCCCGCTCTGTTGGCCGGGCTCGTCGCAGGCGTCGCCGACGACCCTCACCTGGCCGCCATGTGTGAGGGGTACGACTTCATGCACAAGCTCGTCCTCTACGACGTCGCGGAACTTACTGTGCGGCTACGGCTGCACGTCTACCAGGCCGGATTCTTCGATCGGCCGCACAACCACCGGTGGAGCTTCGCCAGCCACATCCTGCGCGGCGGCTACGTCCACCGCATCTTCGGCCGCGACGACCAATTCGACGAGCACACCGACCCGAACAACCTGCTCCCCATCCACGAACGCCTCGAACAACCCGGCTCGACCTACGCCCTGCACCACACCAGCGTGCACACCGTCCAAGCCGAGGCAGACACCGTCTCCCTGCTCGTCCGCGGCCCGTCGGCCAAACAGCGGTTCCTGATCCTCGACGCCGCCACCGGCGGCTTCTTCTGGGGCTACGGCGCAGCCCAGGAATCACCCGAACAGCGCGCCGGCAAGCGCTTGACCCCCGACCAACTCGACCACACCATCGCCCGCATCCAACGCCTCATCGCCGACCTCGATCCGGCGAGCCGATCCGCATCCCTTGACGGAAGGTAGAGACAACCGTGCACGACGACGAACTCCAGGGAATGCTGTTCGGCGCCATCTCCGCCGGGGACGAGACCGCCGAGGACAGCCCAGTCGACGAGTTGCGCGTCTGCGCGCTCAACGTCAACAGCCCCAACCCCCGTCGCGCGCAACGCATCGTCAACTGGCTGCTGGCCACCAAGACCAACGCCCTGGTGCTCACCGAGATGCAACCCTCCGAAGGCGGCCGCCACATCCTGGCCTGCCTCCAAGCGGAAGGATTCACCACCACCTGCACACCCGGCTGGAAAGACACCCGCTACCTCACCGCCATCGCCACCCGAGGCATCCAGGCCACCCCGGTCCAGCCGACGGGATTCGATCCCCGCATCGCCGCCGCCGACCTCACCACCGACCTCAGCACGGTGCGCCTCGTGGGCATCTACGGTCCCACCAACGGCATGACCGCAGACAGCAACCACCGCCGCCGCGAGTTCCAGCACCGCCTCCTGGACTACCTCGCCCAGATCAACCGCCCAGGACTGTGCATCGCGGGTGATCTCAACGTCGTCGAACCCGACCACCGACCCCACCTGCCAGCATTCGAAGACCACGACTACGCCTTCTACACCGGCCTGCTCGCGCTCGGCCTCCGCGACGCCTACCGCCAACTCAACCCCACCGGTGGCGACCACAGCTGGATCAATCCCCGCTTTGGCAGCCAACGTCTGGACCACAGCCTGGTCAGCGTCGGCGCAGGGGAGATCCGGGTATGCGCATACGACCACACCACCCGAAGCGACGACCTCAGCGATCACGCCGCTCTGCTCACCACCATCGGGCTGCGAGCCGACCGCGCGGCGACAAACAACCCTCGCCCTGGGTGAGCGACGGCCATTCGCTGGCGACCTGCTAACCCACCAATGCCGGGGTACCCAGGCGGGTCAGGAGCTTGTCGCGGAAGCGCGCCATATGCGGATCGAACCGGTCATGCGCCCACTCCGCCGGGTCGTTCAAGGCGAACCAGCGGACCCGATTCGCCTCCCGCGGGTCGGCCTCGATCCGCATGCCCTGATCCGCGGCCAGCACGAACCAGAACGACACGTCTGTGTGACTGTGGTCACCGCGCGTCTTGGTCACCGTCAGGAACAGTGGCGCGTTCCCAAACCGCGGGTGGAACTCGCCGTCGAACTGAAGTTCCTCGGCCGCCTCCCGCAGTACCGTGGTGCGCGGGTCCTCCCCGTCGTCGACATGGCCGCCGGGGAACAGCCACAGACCTGCTTTCACATGGTCGACCAGCAGGACCGAACGTCGTGCCTCGTCGAACAAGGCGAAGTACACACACAGATGCTTGTCGGGCGTGGACGGGCGAGCGATCCGGAACAACGGCGCGCCCGACCGGACCCACTGCAATGTAGTGGCCTTGTCCTGCGCCTCATGCCCATCGAGCGGCGCCACACCCGCCACCAGGTCGTACACCACATCACGCGGATCCTGACCTGCCACCGTCATCCTCAAAACCCCTCTACGACCAGCACGCTGAGTCCGAACGCCGCCGCTCGCAGCAACGACATCTACCGACGCCCGAAGGCGCGTGGCGGACCCTAGCAGCGCTCTGTCCCCCACTTGCGGAGCCCACACCGCGCACTGGTCGCATCGGTCCCGAGCTGACCGGCAGTCCCAGAGCGAGGTCTGCCAGATCTTCAAGGGTCGCCAGGTCATGGCTTGTGACGTGCTCGTGCGTATCGGGACTGTAATCTCAACGGTGTAACTCCTGAGACGGAAGAGGCAAATAGCAGTTTGCGCATGACGCCGTCGGGTTTCGCGTTGTTGTAGGGCTCCCCGTGCCAGGGAGCGAGCTCGAGAATGTCCAGCACCTACAAGTAGTTACAAGTAGTACGGGAGAAGCGCGTCGGGCAGTACGGCGACCTGCTGGGCCACCTCGTCGTCGGTGACGAGCTCATACATCGGGTTTAACCGAGGCGCCGCGCGACCATCTCGAGCATCTGGTCCGCAGTGACGCTGCCGCGTCCCTGTCCGGCTAGAAGCTGGTCGGCGCGGCGCAGCATCCGGCGGTGCGCGTCGGGATCGGCCTGGGTCAGCGCGGCGATCCCACGCCACCGGCGCAGGACGGTGTAGACCTCAGTCAGGTCGAGGCTCTCTGCTGACCGGGACATCGCGGTGCGCCACTCGCTGTCGAACTGGCCGACCTCCTCGGGCAGCAAGGCCTGCCGGATCGCACCCGGCGTTGCGGCCGGCGGAGCGACCTCAGGCCCTGGACCCTGCGGTCCGTTCGCTACTGGTTCGGCGGTCACAGCGCCACGATAGCCCCGCCCCAGGTCGCGAACGTCAGGGCGAGCGCGGTGTCAAGTCTCCGGTCTCGGGCACACCGCACCAACGAGGCTTCAGAGACAATCGCGGCTGGACCAACCCACGACCCAGACCTACCGAGCGGCAATCCGCAGCTGCGAAGCGATCATCGCTCGGTGAGGCAACTACACATCGCAATCACTTGCTCACTCGATCTACTGTCGAGCTACGATGCCAGCCGTGCCCGATCTGTCGGACCTTGACATGCTCGCCCTGCCGGGTATGCGGCAGGCGCTCGCCCTGCGTGATGTCAGCAAGGTTTACCGCCTCCTGGTCGACAACGGTGTGCCGCAGCGCACCATCGCGGAGCTGACCGGGCAGTCCCAGAGCGAGGTCTGCCAGATCATCAAGGGTCGCCAGGTCATGGCTTATGACGTGCTCGTGCGTATCGCGAACGGGTTAGGTGTGCCGCGCGGCGCCATGGGCCTGGCCTACGATGGGGTCGCCACCGAACCTGCCGCAGAGGAGGTAGATGAAGACGTGGAGCGACGGAACTTGCTGGCTATCGCTGGTGCGATCGTGTTCGGCGCAGCGGTCTTTGGCGACCCCCGTCCATTGACTCTCCGGGACGTGGTGCTTGCGCCGCCTGAGCGGATCAGCGCAGGTGATGTCACGGCTTTCGAGCAGACAGTGGCTCGCCTGAACGTTCTGGACCGTGAGGCGGGCGGGATGGCCGCTCGCGAGGCGCTGGCAGCGACGGCCAAGACTGGGGAGACCCTCTCTGTCAAACTCTCGTGGGACATGGCGATCATGTGAATCTGTGTAGCGCGTAGGGCGAGGACAGGACTCCAAGACCAGTGACGTTGACCATGGCAGACATGCCGTCCTCCGTGCGGGAGGAT